>JAEIOD010000009.1 GCA_016342415.1 Clostridiales bacterium | reverse complement strand
AAAGAAACCCTTGAAACCCACTAATAGCAGTGTGTTCAAGGGTGTTTTTTATCTGTTCTGCTGCAAAACTTAAGATACATTATACCACTTTTAAAAAATAATAAAAGTACACATTTTATAAGAGTTTAATATCACTTGCAAAAACGATTCAGAGAGAACACATTTGAGCAAAAAAAGACGTCCATTAATTGAACGTCTCTGTTATGATTATACTTTTAAGTCTGCTTCTTGACCAAGTGCAGCGGAATACTTTGATGTAATCGGTAATACAACTTCTTTGTTGAAAGTATCAACTTGCTCTGATGAACGACCAATAAATAATGATGGATCTGTTAACTTATCTACAGCAGATTGATCTAAACCGAAAGTATCATCTTCAACAATTCTTGCCAACAAGTCGTTGTCTAGACCATGTACTTTTACTTGCTTTGCAGCTTCCATAGAATGTACACGAATAGTTTCATGTAACTCCTGGCGATCTCCACCCTTTTTAACAGCTTCCATTATAATATTTTCTGTCGCCATGAATGGTAATTCAGCCATTACATGCTTATAGATTACTTTTTCATAAACTACCAATCCAGAAACTACATTATTCATAATATCAAGAATAGAATCTGCAACTAAGAATGATTCCGGAAGAGAAATTCTTCTATTTGCAGAATCGTCCAATGTTCTTTCGAACCACTGTGTTGATACAGTCATAGCTGGATTCAATGCATTAGCAATTAAATATCTACTTAAGGAAGCAATACGTTCTGAACGCATTGGATTTCTTTTGTAAGCCATTGCAGATGAGCCGATTTGGTTCTTTTCAAATGGTTCTTCAACTTCTTTTAGATGTTGTAACAATCTTAAATCATTTGTAATTTTATGCATACTTTGGCCTAAACCACTTAAAGCATTTAAAATTCTTGAGTCTAGTTTTCTAGAGTATGTTTGACCCGTTACAGGGAAGGTCTTTGAAAATCCTAATTTATCAGCAATTAATTGATCAAGTGCTTCTACTTTATCATGATCACCTTCAAATAAGTTCAAGTAACTCGCTTGTGTACCTGTAGTACCTTTTGCTCCACGTAGCATTAAACTCTCAATAGTATATTCAATATCGTACAAGTCTTGAACTAAATCCATATTCCAAAGAGTGGCTCTCTTTCCTACTGTTGTTAACTGAGCAGGTTGCAAATGTGTAAATCCTAAAGTCGGAATACCTTTTGTCTCTTCAGCGAATTTTGATAATCGATCAATAACATTTACAAGTTTATCTCTAACAATTTCCAAAGCTTCTCTCATTACAATGACATCTGTATTACCACCAACAAAAGCACTTGTAGCACCTAAGTGGATAATTGGCATAGCAGTAGAACATTGCTCTCCAAAAGCATGAACATGGCTCATAACATCATGTCTAGTTTTCTTTTCTATTTCTCTTGCACGGTCATAATTGATATCGTGTTCAAAAGCTTTCATTTCCTGTATTTGCTTATCTGTTATTGATAAACCTAATTCCTGTTGTGACTCAGCTAAAGTGATCCACAATTTTCTCCAAGTTTGAAATTTCTTGTCTGGCGAAAATAATTCTAGCATCTCTTGACTTGCATATCTTCTAATTAATGGATTCTCGTAAATATTAGACACAATTGCCTCCTTATAAAATACATATGATTTAATGTAAATACAGAAAATCATTCGGATTACAGTAACATTATAACAGATTTCAAGAAAATGTACAGTCAAAAATAAAAGTCTACTATAAAGTAGACTATAATTATTTATAGATCAAATTGTTTTACTATAAGTCTGATTGCCGTTCTTTCCTCACCACCGATCATGATATCTGTAAATGCCGGTATAACAGCAATTTCTATACCCGAAGGAGATAAAAAACCTCTTGCGATGGCAATCGCCTTTATAGATTGATTGATAGCTCCTGCCCCTACTGCTTGTATCTCGGCTACTTGATGTTCCCTAATGACACCAGCTAAAGCTCCTGCAACCGAGTTCGGACTTGACTTTGATGATACCTTTAATACATCCATATTTACTGCCTCCTTACTAAAAAGTATAGTATTACATCTAGTTAATAAATTACTGTTACTTTATTGTTACCCCCATACTTTTTAGATAAACAAAATAAAAAGCCTATTAAGGCTTTTTATATTATTTGGCATAATTTACATGTCTTGTTTCACGTATCATGTGGATTTTGATATGACCAGGATACTCTAATTCTTCTTCAACTTGTTTCTTAATATCTCTAGCTAATAATACCATATCATCATCTGTGATCTTATCTGGCACAACCATGATTCTAATCTCTCTACCAGCTTGAATAGCATAAGAGTACTCAACACCTTCTTGAGTGTTGGCAATCTTTTCAAGTGACTCCAAGCGATTGACATAATTAGATAATGTTTCTCTTCTAGCACCAGGTCTAGCAGCAGATATTGCATCTGCAGCAGTTACTAGAACCGCTTCAACTGACTCAGGCTCAAAATCTCCATGATGTGTACTCATTGCATGAATAACATGCTTAGATTCTTTATACTTTTTAAGTAAGTTCATACCAATTTCGATATGAGTTCCTTCAATTTCATGATCCACCGCTTTACCAATATCATGTAATAAACCAGCTCTTTTAGCCAATCTGACATCTGCACCAATTTCTGCAGCCATTATACCGGCAAGTATTGCAACTTCTTGTGAATGCTTTAATACATTCTGACCATAACTTGTTCTGAACTTTAAGCGTCCAATTAATTTAACCAGTTCTGGATGCAAATTGTGAATTCCTACATCAAATGTAGCATTTTCACCTTCTTGCTTGATTTGAACTTCAATTTCTTTTTGAGCTTTTGTAACCATTTCCTCAATACGTGCAGGATGAATTCTGCCATCTACAATAAGTTTTTCTAAAGCAACACGAGCCACTTCACGTCTTATTGGATCAAATGATGATAATATAACTGCTTCAGGCGTATCGTCGATAATTAAATCAACACCTGTTAATGTCTCAAGAGCTCTAATGTTTCTACCTTCACGGCCTATGATTCGACCTTTCATCTCATCATTAGGTAAGTTTACAACAGAAACTGTTGTTTCAGCTACGTGATCAGCTGCACATTTTTGAATTGCAAATGCAACTATATCTTTCGCATTCTTTTGTGCATCTTCTTTTGCCTTACTTTCAATTTCTTTCATTAGGATGATAGCATCATGACGTACATCTTTTTCAACTTCACTTAACAAGTGTGATTTTGCATCATCTCGAGATAGACCAGAAATTCTCTCTAGTTCAGTCATCTGAATTTGGTGTAATCTTTCAATTTCAGCTTTCTTATCACTAGTTTCTTTTATTTTTCTTTGAATCTGCTCTTCTTTTTTCTCTACATTGTTTAATCTCTTATCTAAATTCTCTTCTCTTTGGATTTGTCTTCTTTCAGCTCTAGAAATCTCATTACGTCTGTCTTTAACTTCTTTTTCTAATTCGACACGACCTTTATGAACATCATCTTTGGCTTCAATAATCATTTCCTTCTTTGCAGCCTCGGCTCTTTGTCTTGCAGTTTTTATAATTTCTTGCGCTTTATCTTCAGCACTACCAATTTGTTTTTCTGCAACCTTTTTTCTTATAACATAGCCGACCCCAGTACCAATCAAACCTGTAGCAACTGGAATAGCATACATTAATATATCATTATTAATTGCTTCCACCTCCAAAATCTATATTAAATTGCGGGTGTTTCTCACCCTATATCTAAGATGCCACAATGGCAAACGTAAAATTAAAAGAATAAAATATTTATTGTCTAATTTTTCCTATTAAGATATATACCAATTCCTTTATATTTTATCTCTTTTTTGACTTAATGTCAAGATGAGAAAAAATTACAATTCCACTTGAACGTAGGTAATTACAAGGACTGTATACTATTAAATACTCTAAATAAAAAGAACCGAGACATAATCGTCTCGGCTCAATATTAATTTTCTTCAACAGGTTGTTTTACACCAATTTCATAATATGTTCGTATTTTTGCCTCTAATTCTTCCATTAACGCTGGATTGTCTGCTAAATAAGTTTTTACATTTTCTCGACCTTGTCCTAGGCGTTGATCGTTGTAACTGAACCAAGAACCAGCTTTATTAACTATTTCAGCCTTTACAGCAGAGTCCAAAATACTACCTTCTTTAGAGATACCAATACCATACATAATATCAAACTCAGCAAGTTTGAAAGGTGGTGCAACTTTATTTTTAACAACTTTCACTTTTACTCTGTTTCCAATTAGTTCTGTATCACGTTTAATTGATTCGATTCTTCTAATATCCAATCTAACTGAAGCATAAAACTTAAGGGCGTTACCACCAGTTGTTGTTTCAGGATTACCAAACATTACACCAATTTTCATTCTTAATTGATTGATAAAAATTACACAAGTATTTGATTTTCTGATGATACCGGTTAATTTTCTCAAGGCTTGTGACATCAATCTAGCTTGAAGACCCATATGACTATCGCCCATCTCGCCAGTAATCTCCGCTTTTGGTACAAGAGCAGCTACCGAGTCAATTACAATAAGATCAATTGCACTTGAACGTACCAATGCATCTACTATTTCTAATGCTTGCTCACCAGTATCGGGTTGCGAAACGATTAGATTATCTATATCAACTCCAATATTTTTTGCATAAACTGGATCAAGCGCATGCTCTGCATCGATAAATGCAGCCACACCACCAGCTTTTTGAGCTTCTGCAATAGCATGAAGTGTCAAAGTTGTTTTACCAGAAGACTCTGGACCATAAATTTCAACAACTCTACCTTTAGGAAGTCCACCAGTCCCAAGAGCAATGTCCAATTCCATTGATCCAGTAGAGATAGTTTCTACGTTTAGGTGGTTGTCATCACCCAGTCTCATAATAGAACCTTTACCAAATTGTTTCTCTATTTGTCCTAATACATTATTAATTGCTTTTGATTTATCATTCATAAATACGTCCTCTCATTTAAAACGAACATCTGTTCTTAATTAGTATAAGACATAACAGAGTTTACGTCAAGTTTTTTTCTATAATTAATTTTACATAATATTCCAATTAATTACAAGTCTTTTTTATTGTGTCGTAGATCATAAAAAATCCATTCAATAAGCTACGACGTCTGATAACAGTTCGATCTCCTGTGAAATTATACTGCTTGATGACAATGGTATCTTTTACTTTAACACCGATATAGACTAAACCTACAGGCTTATCTAAAGTACCACCCGTTGGACCTGCAATACCAGTTACTGCCAAACAAATATCAGATTGGCTATTGGTGAATAAACCTTCAATCATTTCAGTACAGGTCTCTTCACTAACTGCGCCAAAAGTTTCTAAAGTACTATTTTTAACATTAAGGATGTCATGTTTTGACTGATTACTATAAGTCACATAACCTCTTTGGAAAAACCGTGATGCGCCTGAATACTTTATAAATTCAGAGGCAATCAATCCACCAGTACAAGACTCGGCTAGTGATAAAGTCAAGTTGTTTTGATTAATCAAGTCGACGGTATAATCCATAATATCATGTTCGCCATAACCAATAACATATGGTTCTAATCTCTCCGTAATGGCATCTACAGTGGGTTTCAAAAGCATTAATGCATCAATCTCATTGGATGCCGATGAAGTCACTCTGAGGCTAACTTGTCCAATATTAGCATAGATAGCGATTGTAGGGTTTGTTTGTGCAGAAATTATATCTTCAATTTTAGATTCAGCAGAGGATTCTCCTATACCAAATAAGTTAATATACTCAGACTTTATACAATTAGTAGTTTTACTGGCTAAAAAAGGTTCTAAGCACTTAAAGTACATGTGTCTCATTTCATGAGGTGGACCTGGTAACGCTGCAATAATTTTGTTATTTGCCTCTGCTATAAAACCGGGAGCAGTTCCCTTATCGTTATACATCGGAATAGAACCTTCGGGTAAATAAGCTTGTTTTTTATTGTTTTGAGTCATTGTTACATTGAAACTCTTAAATCTATCTATCATCTGAGTATAAGCTTCTTCATTAAACTGCATCTTTAAACCCAAAGTTTCAGCAATAGTTTCTTTTGTTAAGTCATCTTGTGTAGGTCCAAGACCTCCAGTGGTAATAACCATATCAGAAACGGATAATAAGTATTCAAGCGAGGACTCCAGTCGTTTTGGATTATCACCGATTGTCAGATGGTATTGAACTGTGTGCCCAAGATTATTTAGTGCTTTTGATAATTCCGTCGCATTTGTATTAATAGTTTTTCCCATCAGTAATTCAGTACCAACAGCTAATATTGAAATATTCATAATACCTCCCATAAGAAAAAACTCGGTATGCACCGAGTTTAATTAGGTTCTTTAAGAACTTGTTTGTTTTTAACCATATAATCTATACCAGATAAGATAGTTAATATCGCGCATAAGTATAAAAAGATTTGATCCATTGGAATACTCCAAGCTTCAAATGGGAAATTACTGAAACATAAAAGTATAATAGCAATCATTTGTGTTACAGTTTTGTATTTTCCAAGCTTGCCAGCAGCTATGACGATGCCTTCTGAAGCAGCGATCGCCCTAAAAATACTTACTATGAATTCTCTTGCAAGTATTACAATAACAATCCAAGAAGGTACTATTTGTAGTTCGACTAGACAAACAAAAGCTGACATGACCAATAATTTATCTGCAAGTGGATCCATAAATTTACCAAACTTAGTTACTAGATTTCTACTTCTAGCTATATAGCCATCTAAGAAATCAGTAAGTGAAGCTATGATAAAAATAACACCTGCAACAATCATATCTGTCGTGGTTCCTTTTAGTAAAAAAAATACGAAAAAAGGAATCATAAAAATTCTCGATAAAGTGAGTTTATTTGCTAAATTCATTATTTTAATCCTCCGATTAAATCATACTCCATGTAATCATTTATTTCAACTTTTACAATTGAACCAATAATTAATTTTTCTTTGGTGTTGATATAAACTTGACCATCTATTTCAGGCGCATCAAAGCTTGCTCTACCCATATAAACGTCTTCATCATCTACTTGTTCTTCTACGAGTACTTCTATAATCTGGTCCATATATTTGGCGTTATTGTCCAGTGATATACCTTGTTGAAGTTCTAGAATGAAATTCTTGCGTTCTTCTTTTATATCCTCATCAACTTGATCTTTCATTTTAGCTGCAGGTGTTCCATCTTGCTGTGAATATGAGAACACGCCAAGTCTACCAAACTTAATTTCTTTTACAAAATCGAATAACTCATTATATTCCTCTTCAGTTTCGCCAGGGAATCCAACTATTAGTGTTGTACGAATAACCATTTCTGGAATCTTATTTCTAAACATTTCCACAACATGTCTTATTTCCTCTTTTGAAGTTCTACGGTTCATTCTTTTTAGAACTGTATTCGAAGCATGTTGAATTGGCATATCGATGTAATTAATTAATTTTTCTTCCTCTGCAAATGTATCCACTAACTCCTGGGTAATTTCATCAGGGTAAGCATACATCAATCGAACCCACTTAAGTCCTTTAATTTTACAGATTTCACTTAAAAGTTCAGCTAATCTATTCTTACCATATATATCTTTACCATATCTGATGGTATCCTGGGCGATAATAATTAACTCTTTTGCCCCGTCAGAAACCAATGTTTTAGCTTCGGCAATAATATCTTCAAAGTGACGACTTCTATATTTACCACGTAATTGTGGAATTATACAGTACGTACAATTATTATCACACCCTTCTGATATCTTTAAATAAGATGTGTAATCAGGAGTCGTTTTTATTCTTGGAATGTTTTCTGGAATCAGGATATCAATATCACCAATATTAACAATTGGATCATGACCTTGTTCATGTGATTCAATTGCCTGAACAATTAATGGGAATTTCGTTGTTCCAATAAAGATATCTACTTCCGGTAATTCTTTCTTCAACTCTTCAGCATAACGCTCCACTAAACAACCTGCAACAATGAACGTTGAACATTTACCTTCATTTTTTAACTCTAGGAACTCTGTAATTGTTAATACTGATTCTTCTTTTGCACTTTCTATGAAACCACAAGTGTTGATGATAATAACATCAGCTTCTTCTGGAAACTCAGCAATTCCGTATTGATCTCGACTCAAAAGACCAAGCATCATTTCTGAATCAATTTGATTTTTAGGACAACCTAATGTTTCTATATGTACTTTAAGCATTTAAATTCCTTTCTGGTAAATATCAACGATTTCTTCTATTGCTTCGTTAATATCCTTATAATTGATTTTATAATCATATTTATATTGATTAATAGAATACTGATACAGTGGATCGTAGTAATCCACTAGTAAAAACTGTACTAAGGGTTCTAGAGTATCATTTTTGATGTATTCTATCAACTCATCTGCTTTATCGTTGCTTATTCTTTTTCTTAATTTATTAATCGCTGCGATTAAATCCTCATGGCCATTTATCACAACATAGTCTTCTATTAGGTTTTCTATTCTTTTATCAAGATTGGTTTCAACGATAATGTGTTTTCCAATCTCCAGTTGATTCATATACTCGTCAGGTATCAAAATGCCACCAACTCGTTTACTTTCGCTTTCAATAAATATATAAGGTGATGGCGATGTCTTAGTTAAATAGAATAATTCCTCTTCAAAAAACTTCTGTGTAGGAGGGTGTCCTCTAAATAAAATTGTACCAAAAACAGAACCTGCATTTTGAGCCATTTTTTCATAGTTTAGAATACTAAGTCCCTTTGCTTTGATACCTTCAAGTATCTTAGTTTTTCCAACTCCTGTAAGACCATGTAACGTTACAAAAGTTTTTTTAGCAAGTAATTTTGATGTCTCATCTAATATATATTGTCTGTGTCCCTTCATTCCACCTTCTAATTTAAACACTCCAATATCCAAAGCATTCATTAAGTCACAGATAGATTGACTCCTCATACCACCCTTTTGGCAATAGATGATGACACGGTCATATTTTTTATTTAAGTCTAAGAGTTCATGACCAATACTTTCAATTTTATAAGAAATGAAAGAGAGGCCAAGTTTTTTAGCCTTAAAAGTACTTTGTTTTTTATAAGCAGTGCCAATAGCAGCTCTTTCCTCATCAGTAAACAATGGTATGTTGATGGCATGGTAGATATGATTCTCTTTGTACTCGCCAGGAGATCTAACATCTACTATTATCTGATTGGTACCATCATATAGTGCGTCATTTGTTACAGTTTCCGTCATATTCACCTCTACATTGATTCAAGCTCTGATTTACTAATCAAAACTGTACGTGGTTTGCTTCCCAGAGAAGGACCAACTACACCACGTTCTTCCATTTCGTCAACGATTCTCGCTGCTCGATTGTAACCTATTTTAAATTTTCTTTGTAACATTGAAATAGAAGCTTGTTCCATTTCAATTACAAGCTTGATTGCAGCTGATAAATACTCGTCATCGGCATCCGTGGCATCTGATGTACTAATTGATGTACTTACATTGGATAAAATATTTTCATCATAAGTAAAGGTTTCAAATTGATTTTTTACAGCATTTACAATAGATTCGACTTCTTCATCACTAATAAAGGCACCTTGTACTCTTTGAGGTTTTGAAGAACCAACAGGATAGTAAAGCATATCCCCTTTACCCAGCAATTTTTCCGCACCAGACATATCTATTATTGTTCTTGAGTCAATAGATGAAGAAACAGCAAAAGCAACTCTAGAAGGAATATTAGCCTTAATAACACCTGTGATTACATCTACAGAAGGTCTTTGTGTTGCAACAATTAAATGAATGCCTGCAGCACGTGCCATTTGCGCCAATCGACAAATGGCATCTTCTACTTGATTAGGTGCGACCATCATAAGATCTGCTAACTCATCTATAATCACAACTATTTGCGGCATAAACTGTGAACGATCATCACCAATCTTTTTATTGTACCCTTTGATATCTCTCACACTAGCTTCAGCGAATTCATTGTAACGTCGAGTCATTTCCTGAACAGCCCAATTTAGTGCAACAGATGCTTTTTTTGGATCGGTAACAACTGGTAGAATTAAATGAGGGATGCCATTATAAGTATTAAGTTCAACTACCTTTGGATCAATCATTAAAAATTTTACTTCGTCAGGTTTAGCATTTAATAAAATACTTGTAATTATAGTGTTTACACAAACTGACTTACCAGATCCTGTAGCACCAGCTATAAGCATATGTGGCATCTTGCCTAAATCTGCAATAATAGGTGTACCTGCAATGTTCTTTCCTAATCCGACACTCAGTTTCGCCTCACTCTTTTCAAATACATTAGTTTCTAAAACTTCCCTTAACATAACAATAGAGGTAGACTCATTTGGTACTTCAATACCTACAGCAGCTTTACCAGGAACCGCAGCTATACGTACTTGTTGAGTTGCAAGATTAAGAGCAATATCATCACTAAGATTCGTGATTTTACTCATTTTTGTACCCGGTTTTAATTCGATTTCATAACGTGTAATGGCAGGACCTTTGCTAATTCCAATTACTTTAGCATCAACGTTGAAATTTTCAAGTATTTCCTCTAATTGTTTAGCTTTTCCAAAGGCTACAGATTTGTCCTCTTTATTAACACTAGTATTTTTGGTTAAAAGTGAAATCTTTGGTATTCTATAATTTTCAAATTCAATCCTTACACTTTCTGACATATGTTGAACTAGAACTTCATCAGGTACTTTACTCTCCTCATATTTAACGGATTCAGTTTTATTTTTTTTCCCTGTGATTTGATCAAACATTGAAACCTGATCTTTTTCTTCACGAGATAGAGGTATTCCCTTTTCAAAAATATTATCACTTTGTTTAACTTCCAGTTGTTTTCTTTCTAGCTCTACTCTCTTAAAAGCTTCATCAAAGGTACTCTTCTTATCAGTGGACTTTTCTTTTATATTTGCATTGATGATTGGTTTTACAAAGTTTGATTCTTTTGTCTCTACCATTTCTTGGCTCTCTTTTACCACAACAATTGGAGATTCATTAAGATCTTCAAAATTCATTTGCTCAAGGGATTCTAACACCGCTTCTTTTTCCTCTTGATCAACAGGACCGCTTTCTTCTTCATAATCATCATATGCTTTTTTAACACTATTATTGATTAGAGTTCCAAAACCTGTAATTGGTATGTTGAGTTCATCATCACTTAAAGTACTTTCTAAGTGATTGTCAAAAATATCTGGTGCATTTTGAATGATTTCCTGTTCTTCAAATTTCTCATCAAAAGCATAACCTGATGAATCAAACATACCAAATTTATCCGTTTCATTTTCTTTTGGCAATTTTGAAGCTTCTAATATTTCCTCTTTGGTAGGTACAGCTGTTTTTTTGAATAATTTATCAACTACTGATTTTGTAGGAGATTGTGAAAACATAGCATCATAATCCTCAAGAGCTTTTTGTTGATTCTTTTCTTCTGTTTTTAATTTCTTATCAACTTTTTCTAATGCTTTATTTAATTTTTCCTGTGATTTTTCACTAGAATCGAGTTCTCTTTTTTTACGTATTTTTTCTTCCTCGAGTAATCGAGCGGCTTCAAGTTTTTCTGCTTCTTTAAGATACTCTTCTTTTGCCTGTTTTTTAATGCTTTTATTCTCTTTGAAAGAAGCTTTTCCTTCTTGGAACTTGGATTTAAACCACTCTAATAGATTTATATTTGTTAATAGAATAAATGAAATAATCCAAAGTGTGGCAATCACAACAAACAAGCCGATTCTACCTATGAGTGAAATAAATAGTTTGCCTACCATGGATCCAAGTAATCCAGAGCCTAATAATTCTACACCATTTGTGTAAGTATCTTTAAAACTATCAATTGAGAAAAGGCTAATTTTTGGTTCAATATAATTAGCATTTAGAATATCATAGTTAAGTATGTTCACTATGAAAATGATACTTATAAATAAAAGAACAAGTCCAATAATTGATTTTGTACGATAAGCTATTAATCTATTGTTAATTTTATAAAAGACACCTAAAAAGATGATATAAGGCAAAGCGTAGCCAGCATAAGAAAATAGTCCGAAATAGATATTTTTTATAAATTGTCCCACTAATCCAACTGCATTGGTATGTAATCCTAAGATGGATAATACAGTTAATCCAATTAAAACAATTAACTTGATTTCGTAGTAGTTAACATTTTTTCCTGTAGGTTTTTTTGTTGTTTTCCCTGTCGCTTTTTTTGTTGTTTTTTTAGCAGTAGCTTTTTTATTTGTATTTTTTTGTGTAGCCATTCAATCCCTCCAATATCAACCTATATTATACCATATGTAGACTCGTAAATAAACAGACACACAAAATACGTAAAAATAGCCTAAAGTTATACTTCAGGCCAAAGGTTCTACTTCACTAAATGGTGTAAAAATGTAACGGTATAAGACTCTAAAGTTACTTTTGAATCATCGGCGATTATTTTAAGCGCATAATAATCAGTTTCATCTAGTTGTAAAATTAGATTTTCAAACTTTCTGTTTTTGTTCTCAAAATCAAGATACATATGATTTTCACTATAAAAGGCTTTTAACTCAGCTCTTTTCTCTTCTATTGAAATATCTTTTTCTTCAAGCGATTCTTTTAGCAAAACCAAATCACTTTCTCTTTTTTCAAGAAGTGCTGGATAAGATTCTACTGTATCTTGCCATAATTCTTTTTTAGATTGAATATGTTCTTTTAGTACATTGACAACATACTCATTTCTGTCCATTTCCTTTAATGCTGCTTGTTCTTTAAGTTGTCTCTTTAACGTTTTTGATAACTTCAATTTTAATTTCATCTATTCTCCTAGTCAATGACTGCAACAATTTCTAAAGAATGATCTTTAGACAAATCTACAAATTCATCATCAACTTTTAATAATGGACGATACGGTTCAGCTTTATTGCTCATAACGATTTGTCCAATTAAACCGTTGTTAAGTTTTACAACGGTACCTACGTAAAAATTACCTACATTTGATAAAAAAATACTCACTGCCACAGGGTCTAAATACCCAAAGGAATATTCCATAATCAGTTTTGCCACTTGAAAAGGTGACATTTTGCTTCTATATACCCTATTTGAAGTCATTGCACTATAAACATCCGCTACAGCAATTATTCGACCAAATTGATGGATGTCGTCTTCTCTGAGTTTGTTGGGATAACCATTACCGTCAAACTTCTCGTGATGTTGATAAACACCACTTAAAATAGAATCGTTAAATCCTTTTCCATTCTTAAGTAATAAATAACCTAATGTAGAATGAGTTTTCATCACTTTAAACTCTTCTTCTGTTAAACGGTCAGGTTTTTTTAAGATTTCATCGGGGATATTACATTTTCCTATATCATGCAACAATCCAGCTGTTGCCAAATCATTAATATCATTTTCGCCAAGACCCATCCATTTGCCTAATAAAGCAGCTGCCATACTTACCGTAACCGAATGGTCGTATGTATACTCATCGCACGCTTCAATTTGCCATAAACTTTTAGCAAGTAGCTTATTGCTATTAACTTGATCTAACATGGGTGCTAATATATCGGTTAATTCATCTGCGACTATTTGTTTTCCGAATTTCACGTTATTAAAAAGGTTCTTAAATGATTGTACAGTGTCATCATAAGTTTTTTGAACATTATTTTCTACAACAACAACTCTTTTTTCACCTTCGATGCTTTTCTCAACTATTAGAATATCTAAGAGATCCATTCTTTTTATGAGCTTATATATATTTTCATTAATAATGCTACCACTTGAAACTACCATTACATCGAAATTGTTAAAAATATCTTCACCAATAACCATGCCAAGTTTCACATTCTCTAATGATAAACGTCGCATAAAGCCTCCTAATTAAAACCTTCAATCTTCTTTTCGAAATGTTGATAGTCTTTTATAGACTTCCAATCGCCACCCCACTCCCAACCTCTTGATATGAAAGCTTGATAGCATATGTCATTTTTTTGAATCATACCTATTTGAATCGTTTCTCTATCTATATATTCATTGCCACCTTCCGGAGAAACGTGGCTGTTTTTGACATACGGATTCTGCAGCGGATTAATATCTATTGCCAAACCATATGAATGATTTGATAATTTATTTGAGCCAGCAACTTTTCTGTAATTGAAAGCAGATGTATTATTAGCTTCCATTGATTTTAAATCGTCACCATTATATTCGTCTACAAGTAACATGTTCTCAACGGGATAGTGATTTTGATATAGTTCCTTAAATATTTCTAGAACCTCTTCTGCGACCAACTGATTGACGATGAGTTCACCATAATGTCGTTTGTTATCAAATCCCCAGTAAGTTACTTCCAAATATCTTAAATCGTCTCGTGTTATAGAATCATTTTCTTTATATGAAATATTGTTAATTCTATTATAGACGATGTCATCTATAGTGTTAATCGCAAAAACTTCTTTAAAGGTTTTTCCTTCCAGGTTAGGGATTTTGACAGGATCTAAGGTCACTTTAACAACATGTTTTACAGTTTCTTTTGGTATTTCTTCTGTTACTTCTATTGTTTGAACTCGATAATAGAACATCAATGTTATTAAAGTGGAAATCATTAATAGTAAAATAAATTTGTCTTTTTTCATGATTACCTTACTTAATCTTATTGAGTAGTGGAATATGTTTTTTATCAATAACTTTAAATGCAATCATTAAAAATGCATAAATACTTGCACCAATTATAATTGAAACAAATGTCATCAAATAATGAGTTACAACTGAATTTAATACAAATACAATTATCCCCATAATAAGTGTACTTAATACAGGAATAACAACCATATACTTAACATCTATTTTGAAATGCAGTTTAAAGCAAGCCAATCCATTTAGTAAGCAAATAACAAGGTAAGTAATAAGTGTTGATATAGCAGCTCCATGAATATTGATCGATGGAATGCTTAACAATGTAAAACTAAAAATAAGTTTTATGATCAATCCGATATACATATTCCTAACGGGTACTTTTTCATGATTCAAAGCTTGAAGAATACTAGTAAATCCAAAATTAATCATCATAAAAACAACAGCAATACTTAATATCTCGATGAGAAAATGATCTGTTGACATTTGCGAAAAGAGTAATGAAAAAACATCCTTTCCGACAATAAATAAACCCACACCACTTGGTAGTGAGACACACATGATCAATATCATCATAGATCTCATCCTAGTTTGTGTATAAATAATGCCTTTAGATCTAGCTGCAACAATATTAGGTAAAGCATTTAAACTGATTGCAGTGCCAATCACCAATGGGATACTCATCAAAGTATCCACATTACTCAGGATACCATTTAATTTTATCATATTCTCCTCAGTATAACCAATAAAAAGGAGACGGTTTTTTATAAAAAGCGTGTCAATTAACATAATTAACGTTGCACCGATTGCACTGATAGAAACAGGTAAAGCGATTTTATATAGTTTTTTGAATATAACTTTTCTTTCTGATTTAGAAACAGGAAATCTATCTAACTTCTTATCGTACCTTAAGTTGTAAATGAAATAGAGTGACAATCCTGCAATTGCTCCTGCAGTGGTTCCAAGTGTCCCACCTGCAGCACCAAATTCTATACCAAGTGGCAATAGTAAAAAAGCGCAAAGCAAACCAAATCCAACTCGCCCTACACCATCAGCAAGTTGTTGAAATGCTATGGGATACATATCTTGTCTGCCTTGATAATAACCTTTATATACAGCTGTAAAAGATAAAAATATTGGCGCTGGCAAAAGTGCTAGAAAGGGATACCACGTCTCTTTAGGCCATAATGTCTGTATAAGAATTACTCCTAAGAATAACATCACAAAAGAAACAATGCAACCTAAATAAAACATATAACGAAAAGATGTATATTTTATTTTATATACATATTCCAGATTGTCTATTGAATCGTTTTCGGAAATTAATTTTGCAATGGCAATTGAAGGACCACTCGTTATAAGTGCAACAATCGGCAAGAAAAATTTCATGGGAAACGAAAAGAGGCCAATACCATAATCACCAATTAATACTGTCAGAGGTATCCTAAAGAACAAGCCGATAAACTTAGCAATTAAGCTCATAATAACAATAATTATAGTACCTTTTAAAATAGATTTTTTCATAGTGCCTCCAATTTAAAATATAGCAGAATTTAACACTGTTTACAATAAAACAAATGAAATTATGTTATAATTGGTAGGAAAGGAGAATTTATGTTATTTTTATTCGTAATTTTAATTATTGTAGGATGTTTAGGAATTGTCATATATTTCAGTAGACAAATCGTTTATCCAAAAATTTTGACTCATAAGGAAGTTCTCGATTATGAAATGGAACACGACCGCATTCCCAGTGACTTGTTTGACGGCCTTAAAGAAGAGAATATCAAAATTAATTCCTATCTTGGTTATACTTTGAAAGGTAAATTGTATCTTCAAGATAATTCTAATAAATTTATTCTGATGTGTCATGGCATCACAAGCAATTATGACTCTATGAAGAAGTACAGCGAACCATTTATTAAAAGAGGTTACTCTATCATGTTTTACGATCATAGGAATCATGGATACAGTGATCGAAATTATACAACTTTAGGTTTTTTTGAAAAAAAGGATGCCAAGTGTTGTGTTGATTACTTAATGAAACGTTTTAACGAACCAATGATAGGCGTATTAGGTGAATCCATGGGTGCAGCAACTGCACTACAACTTGTTACGATTGATAGTAGAATATCATTTTGTATTGAAGACTGTGGCTATTCCAATGCATTTAATCTAATGTATCATCGAGCACTTGAAGATCACAATAAAATATTGGCGCAATTTACCAAACCAGCAGATATTTATTTAAAATTGTTTTATAAGTTTTCATTAAAAGATGTCAGCGTTGTCCATACGATTAACAAGGCAACCTGCCCTATTATGTTTATCCATGGTGAAGAGGATTCTTATGTACCATTTTACATGGTTAAGGAGTTGTATGATTCTTATGATGGTGACAAAATGATGTATACCGTAAAAGGAGCTTCACATGCAGTAGCATACCCAACCGATCCTGAAACGTATTCAAATGAAGTTAATAAATTCTTGGATTTATATGTAAAGTAAAGCAAGGTCTGATTAGACCTTGCTTTTATAATTCGAATTCTTCATGCAAGATTTGTACGGCTCTTTTTGCATGCTCTTTTTTTACAAGGAAAGAGATTGTTGTATTTGAATCCGTTGATTGCAGTATTTCAATATCCCTTTTAGTTAAAGACATTACAGTTCTTTTAATGATACCTGGTACAACATGAATCTTATATCCTACAACAGTTAACTTTGAACATTCCTCAGAATATGAAAATGGTAGATTCAAGTCCTTCAATATTTTTGTTAAATCGTTTTGCTTGCTCTGTGCAATTGTGAATATTTTCCTATTCTCGAAGAAGTTGATCATGTCCATTGCAATATGGTGATCTTCCAAAGCATTTAAAAGAGCTTCACTATAATCTCCTTGTTCAACTTCGATATTCACTTGAACCACATGATCATGACTTGTAATCGCTGTAATTAGTTTCTTGCTTTCTTTAAGCATTTCTCTTAACTGTTGCTCATCGGCAATGACAGTGCCCTCTGCTGATGAAAAAGTATTTTTTATCACAAGTGGCTTTCGAGCCCTTCTTGCGATTGCAACTGCATTATGATCGACTACCTTAGCACCGTATACAGCCATTTGATATATTTCATCGTATGTAACACTTTCTAGAACGTTAGCTTTTTCAACCACTCGTGGATCAGCTGTCATAATACCATCTACATCAGTATAAATCTCAATTAACTCAGCGTTTAATGCTTCACCTAATGCAGCGGCAGTTGTATCACTTCCTCCACGCCCCAGTGTTGTAATATCACCTTCTGAATCAATACCTTGGAAACCAGCAACCACAACCACTTTCTTTTGATCTAAAAAGTGAAAGATTCGTTGTGGATTAATATTAACAATAGAAGCAGAACCAAAATTGGAAGTCGTTAAAATGCCTGCTTGAAAACCTGTTAAAGCAACAGCTTCAATACCATGTGATTTGAGTGTATTCGATAATATTACCGAAGAGATTGTTTCACCACAACTCATTAACATATCCATGTCTCTTTTATCAGCTTCAACGCCAACTTGATTAACCATATCGATAAGCGTATCAGTAGCATAAGGTGCACCTTGTCTACCAATAGCCGATACAACTAAAACCACTTGTTTGTCTTTTTCAATCATTGCTTTTACATTTTCTATAATCATTTCTCTAGAAGACTGAGTTCTAACAGAAGTCCCACCATATTTTTGTACAACTATACTCATCTTATTTACCAGTGGATCCAAATCCACCAACTCCCCTCACAGTGTCATTTAATGTATCTTGAACTTCCCATTCAACAATACCATGTTTAGCAAGAACCAACTGTGCAATTCTTTCACCATGCTCAATGGTAAAAGGTTCTGTACCTAAATTGATCATTGGTATTTTAACCTCACCTCTGTAATCACTATCTATAGTGCCTACACAATTAATAAGAGATAAACCGTATTTTATAGCCAAACCACTTCTAGGTCTCACCTGTCCTTCAAACCCTAATGGAATCTCAAGAAATAAACCTGTCGGCACTAAAATTCGTTCCATAGGTTTGATAATTAAAGAGGAGTCTAAATTGGCTCTTAAATCCATTCCTGCAGCACCAATTGTTTCATAACTTGGTAATGGATTGGTTGATTTATTAATAACTTTTACGCCTTTTTTCATGTTAGCCTCCTATAATTGAAGTACAAACATCCAAAAGTTTTTGATCTACTCTACCAACTAATGCTATAGAAGGTTTAGATGAGAGAATTTTGAACATTAATGCTTCTATTTCTGATTTTTTTATGTTATTGATAGAAGTTTCCACTTCATCAGGTGTACGTATTTTTATATTGAATAGATGGCCTTTACCTATAAGATTCATATAACTATCAGTACCTTCTAAATCCAAGATATAATTACCTTTTAGTTGTTCTTTTACTCTTAAGAACTCCTTTTCTTCTATACCGTTTTTTAGCAACTTGTCTAATTCGATTTTAATTAACTTACAGACTAGTTTTAGATTTGAGACTTGCATACTAGCGTAGATTGAAAAGAGTCCATTATCCTCATATTGAGTTAAGTAGCTGTTGATGGAATAGGTTAAACCTCTAGATTCCCTAATATTTTGAAATAACCTTGAACTTACGCTAGCACCCAAAATATTATTCAGTGCTGCAAGATTAAATATTTCATCACTTGAATACGATATACCTTCATACCCAATCTCTAAATGTACTTGTTCTATATCTCTATAAATATAAGCTGTATCACTATGAAAATAGTTTTTTACTTTATGATTTTTATGATGTGTTTCAGGCATCGTAAAATGCTGATTTAACAGTTCAATAATTGCCACTTCATCAAAACTTCCTGCTATTGAAATAACAAGATTGTCAGTTGTGTAATAGTCATTGAGGTGTTTCTGTATAGTCTCTTGATCAATTGACTCAAGAGTTTCTTTTGTACCGAGAATCGGTCTAGACAAGGTACCTTCATGATAGATTACCTGTGAGATCAAATCATAGCTGACATCGTCGGGTGTGTCATCAGCCATCATAATTTCATCCAGAACTACAGATTTTTCTAACTTTATATCCTCTTCATCCATTAATGGATCACTAATCATATCTGCAATAATTTCTATTGCAACATCCACATGTCTATCTAATACTTTAGCATGAAAACAAGTACATTCTTTTGATGTAAAGGCGTTTAAATCACCACCAATCGAGTCAAATGCTTCTGCAATATCTCGAGCAGATCGTTTGGAACTACCCTTGAACAACATATGTTCAATAAAGTGAGAGATGCCATTGTTTTTTTCAGTCTCATCAATTGAGCCTGTTTTAATCCAAAGACCTATAGAAGTGGATCTGTAAGCGTCTAATTTGGAAAGTATCACTCGGATACCATTGTTTAAAATGTGCGTCGTATACATACGTTACTTCCTTTATTTTATTTTAGATATTTCATTATAACAGAAAGTCTATGAAAGAAAAAGATACAACCCCTAAGGGCTGTATCTATTTTATCAAAAAGTATATCGTTAGAACAACAATAATAGCAAGATAGAAATGAATTGGCTTAAATTTTTTTCCAAGATCATAACGTTTACGCTTTTGTGCTAAACGTTGATTTTTAGCCTTCTTAGATGACTCACTCATTTTCCTTAGCTCAGCATCTTTTTTTGCCCTATTAAAATCTACTATTTTGCTCATAGGTCACCTTACGCTTCCGTACTTTCAGTTTTCTCAGCTTCTTTCAATAATACTTTTCTAGAAAGATTAACTCTTCCTTGTTTGTCAATTTCAGTAACTTTAACCGTTAATTGATCACCAACTTTGAAATGATCTTCAATGTTTTCAATTCTCTTAAGGTCTAATTGAGAAATATGACACATACCGTCTTTTCCTGGAAGTAATTCAATGAAAGCACCGAATTTCATAAGACGAACAATTTTACCCGTATAGATTTCTCCAACTTCGATATCTTTTACAATTGCTTCAACACGTCTCTTAGCTTCTTCGCCACCTTTACCGTCATTGGCAGTAATCAATACTAAACCATCATCGGTAATTTCCATTTTAACATCACACTCAGTAGTAATCTTAGTAATAACTTTACCACCCGGTCCTATTACGTCTCTAATTTTATCTGGATGAATTTGTAAACTAAATACTCTTGGAGCATATGGAGACATTTCAGCTCTAGCTTCAGAAATTTCTTTATCCATTTCAGCAAGGATGTGTAATCTGCCTTTTCTAGCTTGCTCTAAAGCAGTCTCTAAAAGTTCTTTACTTAATCCATCAATCTTGATATCCATTTGAATTGCAGTAATACCATCAACAGTACCAGCCGCTTTAAAGTCCATGTCACCCATGAAGTCTTCTAATCCTTGGATATCACTTAAAATTGCAATTTGATCATCCATTTGAATCATACCCATTGCAATACCAGCTACTGGTGCCTTAATTGGAACTCCTGCATCCATTAATGACATTGACGAACCACAAATACTTGCTTGAGATGAAGAACCGTTACAAGTAACAACTTCCGATACAACTCTGATTGAATACGGGAAATCCTCTTCTGAAGGTAATACAGGTACCAATGCTCTTTCACCTAATGCACCGTGACCGATTGCTCTTCTATTTGGTCCTCTCATAAATCCAGTTTCACCAACTGAATATGGAGGGAAGTTATAATGATGCATATATCTCTTCGATATTTCATCGTCTAAGCCATCAATTCTTTGAGACTCAGATAATGCACCCAATGAAGTGATAGATAATGCTTGAGTTAATCCTCTTGAGAATAAAGCAGATCCATGAACTCTAGGTAGAATTGTTGTTTCACAATCAATACCTCTGATTTCATCATAAGCTCTACCATCTGGTCTAACATTTTCATGGATGATTAATTTTCTTACAGTTTCTTTTTCGATTTTTTTATAGAAAGCTGCAATTGCTTTACCTTCACCTGGATATTCCTCAGCAAATTCAGCCATCAATTCAGCTTTTATAGCATCACAAGCATATGATCTTTCTTTTTTTCCGTGTAAACGAACTGCTGCATTCATACGATCATAAGCGAAATCATAAACTTTAGCTTTTAATTCTTCGTTTACAATAATTTCAGGTACTTCATTCTTCACTTTACCAATTTCAGCTTTAATTCCATCAATAAATGTAACTAATTCTTTAATTGCCTCATGAGCAAACATGATACCATCAAGAATCTGCTTCTCAGTCAAAATTTCTGCACCAGCTTCAACCATAACTATAGCATCAGCAGTACCAGCAACTGTTAAGTTCAATTTTGTTTTTTCCATTTGCTCTACTGTAGGGTTGATGATATATTCGTCATCTACTAAACCTACAACTACACCGGCAACTGTCGATTCAAATGGAATATCAGATACTGCAATCGCAATTGATGCTGCTGTAATTGCAAATGATTCCGGAGCACAATCTTTTTCTACAGACATAACTGCACAAATTAATTGAACTTCATTAAAGTACCCTTTAGGGAACATTGGTCTCATTGGTCTATCGATTAATCTACAATTAAGAATTGCTTTTTCAGAAGGTCTACCTTCTCTTTTAATAAATCCACCTGGTATTTTACCAACTGAATACATTCTTTCTTCATAATCTACACTTAAAGGAAAAAAGTCAATTCCTTCTCTAGGTGTACTTGATGCAGTAGCTGTTGCTAAAATTACTGTATCACCAAAACTTACTAAAGCAGACCCATTTGCCAGGTTTGCCACACGACCAAACTCAGCTTTGAATGGTCTTCCGCCAAGAGTTGTTTCAAACACTCTTACATTTCTTTTCATAAATCCTCCTTGAGAGCTTTTCTCTCCAATTATACTCGGATTAGAATTTATCCTACTTACTCTAAATAAGATTCATCAATGACTATGATAAACATTATTTACAATAAGTAGGTCTCACTTATGTGAGATTGTACAAATAAATCCTAACCGCTTCTATTATTATAACATACTAGTAGGCTATAAAAAATAAATATCTGTAAATAAATACCCTCAGTAAGTATTTTTAAAACAGAAAAAAGAGCGCAATGCGCTCTTAGTAATTATCTTCTTAATCCAAGTTTAGCGATTAATGCTCTGTACTCTTCGATATCTTTAGCTTGCAAGAATCTAGATAAGTTCTTTCTTTGACCAACCATCTTTAATAGACCTAATCTAGAGTGGTGATCTTTTTTGTGAACTTTTAAATGCTCATTTAAGTCATTAATTTTGTAAGTTAATAACGCAATTTGTACTTGTGCAGAACCAGTATCGCCTTCTTTAGTCTTGTACTCTTCAATAATTTCCAATTTCTTTTCTTTAGTAATCATACTACACCTCCATAATGTATACGCCATAAGCCAAGAACAACGTCGGTGATTCGAGAGCCTTAGCAAATGGTCGTTTTAAAGTTTATCATACCTACAGTCCATTGTAAACAAGAAAACCCTATAAATTAAAATATTCTTTTGCTATTTCAACATCATCATCAATTTGTTTGATTAAATCCTCTAAATTATCAAATTTTATTTCAGGACGAATAAAACGTATGAACAAAATATGTACAGTTTCATCATACAATTCCTGATTAAAATTCAAAATAAAGGTTTCAACGTTAAAATTCTTTTGATTGAATGTTGGATTGAATCCAACGTTTGTAACACTTGGATACACGACATCGTTAAAAAGTGTTTCAGTAATATAGACACCTGGCTTCAATATCGACATATCATAAGTTGATTCTAGATTAATTGTTGGAAACCCCAAAGTTTTACCAACTTGTTTTCCCTTAACAACCGTACCTTTTAGATCATATTTTCTACCTAACAAAGCAGTGGCTTCTTCTACTTGACCATTCAATAAAAAATTTCTGATGATAGTACTAGATACAATAACACCTTCATGTCTAATCGGCTTAACGATGTCTAATGTATAATTATAGATTTCTTGATTATCACTTAGCATGTTAACGCAACCTTTTGCATTCTTGCCAAATCTAAAATCATAACCTACAATCACATGTTTGGCATTTATTTTGTCTATAATAATTGACTTTAAAAAGGTTTCAGCTTCGATATTCAACTGCTGTTCATCAAATGGTACTATAATCAAAACATCTACACCTAGTTTTTCAATAATTTCTATTTTTTTTTCAGGTGTTATCAATTTTTTTGGTGTTTCTACACTATCATTCATTTCTTTTGGATGATTAGAAAAGGTATAAACCACACTTAATAAGCCTGCTTCCTTCGCCACTTTAACGACGGATTCGATTACTTCTTTATGAGCAATATGAACACCGTCAAAGGTACCTAAAGCTAATGCTGATGGTTGTAATGATTGAAACATATCATCTATAGAATGAATTATTTTCATTATACCCTCTTTATCTCAAATATTTTTGTAACTTTAAGTGTATCATTAATAAATTGTGCTAATGCAAGAAACTGTTTGTTTTCGTAGACTAAAACGTAGTCGTCGTTTGAATAGTCAAATGAAACATATCTCATCAAATCTATTTTAACGCCATTTTGAATAAGTTCTTTTGCCTTCGTTGAAATATGTATCTTTTTATCAAATCCCAAAGCTTCATCAATTGATAAAAACTGCTTTTGAAGTTCTAGACCTAAAGATTTCACATCATCGATAGAGATTGCAGTTTCCAAAGTGAACTGCCCACTTTGAGTACGTTCTAAAGCAGACATATGAGCTACTGTATTTAACTTTCTACCAATATCAGAGCATAAGGTTCTAATATAGGTGCCTTTAGAACATGTCACATAGAATGTAGCTTTCGTTCCACTGATTGATTCTATAGTGATATCAAAAATGGTTCGTAACCTTGCTTTTCTTTCAACGGTCTTACCTGCTCTAGCCAATTCATATAATTTTTTTCCATCAACTTTTAACGCAGAATACATGGGGGGAACTTGTGAAATTTCCCCTACAAAAGACATGATTGCATCCCTGAACTGTTCATCAGTGACATCAACCGGACATTCTTTTATGGTTTCTCCCCAGCAATCTTCAGTATCAGTTTCAATACCAAGAGTAATCTCTGTTTTATAGGTTTTTTTATCGTTTTGAATAAAATCCACTATTTTTGTAGCTCGTCCAACACATATCGGCAAAACCCCTGTTGCCATAGGATCTAAGGTTCCAGTGTGTCCTACTTTCTTAGTTTGAAGAGCACCCCTTACAATTGCCACCACATCATGAGATGTCATGTTTTGTGGCTTGTAAATATTTAAAACTCCATCCATTATAATCGACTCTCAATTTCTTTTATTATTAGTTGTTTGGCTTCTTTTAAAGGAGCGTTGATTGTACATCCTGCTGCTCTATTATGTCCACCACCATTAAAAACAAGAGATATTTCAGCAACATCTAAGAAAGATTTAGAACGCATGCTGACCTTGACGGTGTTTGAATCAATTTCTTTTAATAGAACAGAAACTTCAATACCGGATATATCTCTACCTGCTTCAACAATACCATCACTATGGAACATATCACAATTATGCTGTTTAAGCATTTGTTGTGAGACTATCATCAAAGCTACTTGTTTGTTACCATATAGTTCTATATTTGATAAACTGCTGCTTTTTAATACCACTTTTTCTAAGGGTTGGTTTGAAAAAATCTCTCTACTGCAAGATTCAAAATCAAATCCTGTTTCGAATAATTTAGCAGCAACTTGTAATGTCTTATTTGTTGTATTAGAATATCTGAATTCACCGGTATCCGTCACTATGGAAGTGTACAAACCGATGGCATCCTCCTGATCGATGACATAGTCAATTTCAGTATATAGATTAAATAATAACTCTCCAACTGAAGAGACCATTTCAACAATATTAGTATCACCAAAAAAGCTATTGGTCTTATGATGATCAATAACTATCATGGAAGCACACTTATCCAGTACCGATTTTGAAGCACCAATTCGATCCAAACTGGATGTGTCCAGTATAATTGCATAATCATACTTTTCGTCATCCTTTATATCGGAACTTTTAAGCATATTGTTTTTTTTCAAGAAAGTATAATTACTTGGAATAACATCATCCATAATGATATGGTGTTTAATTTGATGTCTCTCAAAAAAATGAGAAAGCGTATAAGAAGATCCCAAACAGTCGCCATCTGGCGACTGATGTGGGATAATTAAACATGTACCTTGAGATGAGATGATGTTCTTTAGAACATTACTCATCATCATCTTCTTTCTCTTCTTCAATGTCATAGACATCTTCATCAGGTGATTTTACCTTGTTTAAGATTTTTTGAATGTGTAAAGCATTTTCTACCGAATCATCTTCTTTGAAGATTGGTTCCGGCGTATATCTCAAATCAATTGCTCGACCAATTTCATTTCTGATATATCCTTTGGCACGGTTAAGTGCTTCAACAGTTGCTGCTCTATTTGCATTTGGATCGTAAACACTAATAAAAATGTAAGTAAAACGTAAATCCTTAGTTGTCTTCACATCCGTTACAGAAGTAAACTTTGAAATACGAGGATCTTTTAATCCTCTAATTAATAAATCACTTACTACTTTCTTAATTTCTTCTGAGATTCTTCTATTTCTTGTAGATCCCATGTGTTCACCTACTTCCTTTTGTCATTGTTATTTATTTTTTCTTTTAATTTCTACCATATGGAATGCTTCAATAATGTCATTTTCTTTCATATCATTGTAATTTTCAAATCCGATACCACATTCATAGCCTTTTGCTACTTCTTTAACATCATCTTTAAAACGTCTTAATGAGGCAATTTTACCCTCATGTACAACAATACCTTCTCTAATTAATCTAAACTCTGCAGATCTTGTGATTCTACCTGAAACAACATATCCACCAGCAATTGTACCAATATTTGGCACTTTGATTAATTGTCTTACTTCAATTGTTCCAAGAACTTCTTCTTTATATTCTGGATCCAACATACCAAGTAATGCATCAGATACATCATTGATTGCCTCATAGATAATTCTATAAGTTTTAAGTTCTACACCTTCACGTTGAGATAAGTTTTCAACCATGATAGATGGACGTACGTTAAATCCAATGATAATTGCATCAGAAGCAGACGCTAAAAGTACATCGTTTTCAGTAATCGTACCAACTGAAGAGTGAATTACATTAACAGTTACTTCTTCTGTTGTCAATCTTAACAATGAAGTTTTTAAAGCTTCCAACGAACCTTGTACATCAGCTTTTAAAACAATCTTAATTTCTTTAGTCTTACCAGCTTGAATTCTATCGAATATATCTTCAAGTGTAACATGTTGTGGTGTATCTTTTAATGCTACATTTCTTTCAGAAACTGACTTTTTCTCTGCTATTTTTCTAGCAATTCTATCATCTTCAGCTACAAAGAATCTATCACCAGCAACAGGAATTTCACTTAAACCGGTGATTTCAACACCTGTTGAAGGTCCTGCTGTTTTAGTTCGTTTACCTAGGTGATTGTACATTGCTCTAACTCTACCATATGCACTACCACAAACAATTGAGTTTCCAATCTCCAACGTACCATTTTGAACGAGAAGTGTTGCAACAACACCACGACCTTTATCAACTTTGGCATCAATAATTGTACCAGTGGCAGCTTTTTCTGGATTAGCCTTAAGTTCTAAAACTTCAGATTGCAATAAAATCATTTCAAGTAAACCTTCAATGTTGATTTTCTTAAGAGCGGAAACTTCAACACTAATAACATCACCACCCCAATCTTCTACTAAAAGACCGTGGTCTGACAATTCACTCTTAACCTGATCTGGATTGTTACCAACCTTATCAATTTTGTTAATAGCTACAATTATAGGTACTCCGGCAGCTTTTGCATGGTCAATTGCTTCAATTGTTTGAGGCATAACACCATCATCAGCAGCAACAACTAATACTGCAATATCTGTAACTTGTGCACCACGGGCTCTAAGCGTAGTAAACGCCTCATGACCTGGTGTATCTAAAAATACTATTCTTTGATTATTGATTATCGCTTCAGAAGCACCGATATGTTGAGTAATTCCACCAGCTTCTTTATCTGTTACTGCAGTTTCTCTAATGGCATCAAGAAGAGATGTCTTACCATGATCAACGTGACCCATAACTGTTACTACAGGAGGTCTTGATATCATATTTTCATCTTCACTTTCAACAAAATATTTTTCTACAATAATCTCAGCTTCATCTACTGGTACTAAAACCTTACAAGGTACTTCAAATTCCATTGCAATAAGCTCAGCTGTTTCAAATGGAATTTCCTGATTTAAATTAGCCATGATACCTGCTGCCATTAATTTCATAATGACATCTGCAGAACTTTCACCTAACATATCAGCAAACTTACCTACGGTTACCATTTCAGGTACCATTAAATTACCTTCAGCATCAAAGAACTCTGAATTATCAAATCCTTTAATGTCTCTTTTTCTTGACTTTTTCTTAATTTTTTTACTGAATTTATCTTCTAAAGAAGCATTTGTATTATACTCTGGTTTCATATGTTTTTTCTTCTTCTTTTTACTACTCTTCTTATCACCAATTATAGGTGCAGTAGTTGGCTTAGACGCACTTGATATCACGGGTGCTGGTTTGCTTTCTGGTCTAGTGCTCGCAGGTCTAGTACTCGCAGGTCTAGCGCTTGCTGGTTTGTTACTAGCAGGTCTGTTTGAAGTTTTAGCATTCGGATCTTGTACATTAGACCTGTAATCAAATGGTTTGTTGGTTTTTGGATCAATTTTAACTTCAGCAGGCTTTGACTGTACTGGTTTATTTTGTACAGGTTTATTATGAACCGGCTTATTGTGTACTGCTGGTTTAGCAGAAGCTTGTACTACTGCTTCTTGCTTAACAGGCGCCGCTTGCGTTACTGGCTTTTGTACCGGTTTGCCTTGTGGTCTATTGGTTCTATTTTGATAATCACTTTTTCTCTTTGGGCGATTAACCTTTGGGGTACCAACAGTCCAACTTGTTTTCTTTTTCGCTGGCGCTTCTTCAGATTTTGAAAACATCTTTTTAATAGTTGCAATTTCATTATCTTCTAAAGTGCTCATATGGTTGTTAACTTCTATATTTAACTCTTCCATTTTAGTAATTATATCTTTCGTGGTTACATTTAAGTCTTTTGCTAATTGATAAACTCTTATCTTTGACAATTTAGACCCTCACTTTCTTTAGTCAGAACTTTTTATTATTTCATCATAAATACCTCTTAGTTCTCTTGAGAATTTTTTGTTTGAAATACCATAAACTGCTCTATTGTATTTACCTATTGCGTGAGATAACATTTCTCTATCGCCCCATACAATGTATGGCACTTGGAAACGTGTTGCTAATTTAATGAATTTTTCTTTTGTGTTATCTGAAGCATCTTCTGCAATAATCACTAGAGAAATCTTTTTTCTTGGCATATACAACTCAACTGTATTTTCACCCGAAAACAGATTCCCAGATTTCTGTGCAAATCCCATCATCGTACAGAATTTATTTTGCATTTTCTAACTCCTTATGCATTGATTCATACACTTCTTTTGATACTGCTGTTTGAAGTGCACGTTCAAGTGATTTTCGTTTATAAGCTTTTTCATAACACTCAATAGATTTACAAATATAAGCACCACGACCGTTTGCTTTACCTGTTAAATCCATAAAAATTTCTCCATCTTTATTTTTAACAACACGAATTAATTCACGTTTGTCTTTCTGTTCATTACATCCTAGACATTTTCTTAAAGGAACTTTCCTAGCTTTCATTAGAATTTCTCCTCTTATGCAAAATCAAACTCAGCATCTAAATCAAATTCCTCACCAAGATCAATATCGCCAGCTTTCACAGCATCTTTAAATTGAGTCTCACTTTTGATATCAATTTTCCATCCTGTTAATTTAGCAGCCAATCTTACGTTTTGTCCTTCTTTTCCAATTGCCAATGACAATTGATAATCAGGTACAACTACTAATGCAGCTTTATCATCATCACTATAAAGTACTTTTTCAACTTTAGATGGTCTTAAAGCATTAGCAATGTATTCAACTGGATCGTCAGACCATTCAATGATATCAATTTTTTCGTCGTTTAATTCTTCAACAATTGATTGAACTCGAGTTCCCTTAGTACCAACACACGATCCTACTGGATCTATATCTTCATTAACAGAAAAGACTGCTAACTTAGTTCTTGAACCCGCTTCTCTAGAAATACCTCTAATTTCGACAATTCCATCTCTGATTTCAGGTACTTCTAATTCAAATAATCTTCTGATAAATCCTGGATGAGTTCTAGATACAAGTACTTGTGGTCCTTTAGTAGTATTCTTCACTTCTAAAATAAACGACTTAATTCTTGCACCTTGCTCATATTTATCAGTTGACATTTGCTCACTTGGTAATAGGATTGCCTCTGTTTTACCAAGGTTGATGTGAACCACACCTTTTGAGACTCTTTGTACTGAACCATTTACTATTTCCGATTCTCTATTAGAAAACTCCTCAAAAATAAGATTTCTCTCTGCTTCTCTAATACGTTGAACAACAACTTGTTTAGCTGTTAAAGCAGCAATTCGACCAAAGTTTTCTGGTGTTACAGGTACATCCATGAAATCGCCGATTTCATAAATAGGATTGATTTTCTTAGCTTCCTCTACAATGATCTGAACTTTATCGTCTTCAAAATCATCATCATGAACAACTATGTATCGTGCAAATACTTCATACTCTCCGGTCGTTCTATCCATATTTACAATGACATTTTGTGCTGTTTCACTAAAGTTTTTCTTATACGCTGTAATTAGCGCTGCTTCAATCGTTTCAAATAAGATTTCCTTAGAAATCCCTTTTTCCTTTTCAATCTGATCTAAAGCGTTCAGTAATTCGCTTTTCACAATCTTTCCTCCTTTATATTTGAATCATCGGTTTGATTAGTGAGATTTTATCTTTTGGTATTTCAACAATCTCTTCATTTCCAATGTCTATGCTTACTATATTATCTTCTAAACCAATTAATATGCCATCAATAATTTTTCTGCCGTTAACTGGTGAGAATAATCTCGCTTGAACTACTTCGCCTTTATTCTTTTCATAATCAGCTGCTTTCTTTAAAGGTCTTTCCAATCCCGGTGATGATACTTCTAAGAAATAATTTTCTTTGATTGGATCAGCCTCGTCAATTCTTTCGTTCAAATAATTACTGACTAATTTACAATCAGCTAATGATACTTTTTCATCACCTTTATCTATGAACACTCTCAGATATCTATGTTGACCTTCCTTTACGAATTCTACATCAACAAGTTCCATACCGTGTTCTTCAACAAAGTCTGAAATAATATTTTCTACCAATTGTGTTACACTTTTCTTTACCATGTTTTACCTCCTTTTACTATTCAATTGTAAAATATACGTATAAAGAGTGGGTCAAAAACCCACTCTTTTTCTAAATACACTATATTCACGTTTAGTATATCATATTATATAAGGCTATGCAAACTGGCCTTTTTGTTTTAATCTTTTTTCGGCTTTCTGCTCTTTAATTATATAATCTCTTACTTGATCCATTACTTTGGTAGTGATATAAGTCATAGCTAACATCGATACAACAGGTACAACAAATGACAATGCGAATTGCGACTTGCTCATAATGAAAGTTGTGATGAAATAAACATAAAGACCTGGTTGCATACTATAGAATGTAATCTTTGCTTTTCTACTTCTAGACAACTGGAAACCATGTCGTTTCAGTAACGAACGCATCACTATTGTAATAACCAAGTAATACATACCAAACAAGAATAACGACATAAATGCTGAAAATTGAACAAGCACTGATTTATTCACATAGTTGTCTCTTAAGAAAAGATAAATACTTTCTGTTGATAAATAACTACCTTCCAATTCAGACAAACTATATGAGTATGTTGAACCTCTCATATTCATAATTGCATAGTCACTAGTAATATAAGCAACCATATCAGTTTTATCAAAACCGAGTTTATCTGCTGTTTCCTCAGAGTATTTACTGTCACCTAGTAAGGTGATAGCATAAGTTTCATTTGTATCAACAATCAATCTATACGATAATTCATTGGTTTCTATAGTTTTATCCAATACAAACTCTTGTTCCAAATTAAGTAAACCTTCTTCAAATTCAAGATTGATTATATCAGTTGGTTCAACTGTCCACGGAGAAGTTTCACCTTCTTCTAGTGTTTTGAACTCAATGATTTCATCATAAGTTGTACCGCTTAGGAGTTCATAATAAGGTTCTAAGCTAGCCTCGACAAACTTTGGAGTTTGTATAGCGCCAGAGTAAGTTTGCATAGTGAACAATATGAACATAGGCAAAACAAACAATATCGCCAGTAGCATAGGTTCCCTTAAGAACTTTCTATACAGGGTGTAGTCGTATATACATTGGTAGTATCTTTTTAAATAGTCTATAATTTTCTTCATAATCCCCTCCTAATAATTAAATATATCAGAAATTCTTTAAAATAACTAGTTATTCTTTGATGGGAGAAAGGATTAAAGTAACCACAGTCCCTTTATTTAACTCGCTTTTTACTTCAATTTCACCTTTATGTTGACTGATAATCCACTTAGCAATTGAAAGTCCCAATCCATGACCACCACTTTCTTTTGCTCTGGATTTATCAACTCTATAGAAACGGTTGAAAATATTATCCATATCCTCTTTACTGATACCAATACCATTATCGGCAATTTCAATATATATTTTTTTCTTGTTGATATAAGAGTTGATTGAGATTTTACCTCCCTCGGGAGTATATTTAACACTATTATCTACAAAAATACGGATTGCCTGTTTTAATGATTCTCTATCAGCAAGTATCGTCTTCACTTCATTGATTTCGTTGGTTATTTCATGCGAACTATCAATCATCAATGTCTCACGACTTATTTCGCTAATCAGTTCATTTAATTCAAATGACTTGAAATCCATTTCCAAAATACCTTTATCGGCTTTTGCCAATAACAATAATTTTTCTGTTAATCTTTTCATATTATGTGATTCACTTTTGATAGCCTCTATAGACTCATCAAGTATTTCACCATCAGCCTTACCCCATCTATCTAGCATATTGATATATCCTTGAATTACAGCTATTGGAGTCCGTAGTTCGTGTGATGCATCAGATGTAAATCTGTTTTGAGTTTCATAAGAATTTTCTATACGGTCTAACATTTCGTTAAAGGTCATAGCCAACTCTTTTAATTCATCATGCATACCTTTTACGTCTAATCTACGATTCATATCTTTTGCACTTATTTGATTAACTATCTGAGTCATTTCATCAATTGGTCTTACCAGTTCACGACTTGCCTTGGTTCCAAGAGAAATGCAAATCAATACAGCAGCCATATCAAATATAATCAATAGAACAATCAGGACATCTTTAAAGAATTGAATATCCTCTAACTTACCCAACTCTTTTAATTCAATGACATAATCGATACCCAAATAAAAGGCTATTGATAAAGAAACAACTGTCAAGACAATTAACAACATAAAAACGAAGGATAATTTAAACGACAATGAAAACTTGAATAGCCTTTTAAAGGATCTCTTTTTTTGACCGATCAAACTGTCTTCCAGTTCGACTTTCATCCTTTTGGCAAATTTATCTCGTTTCTTATTCTTATAGTATTTATTATGTCTGTTAAGTTCCTCCTTAGAGTACTGCTTATCTAAAATCTCAGTGTCAAAAGCAACACGTGTGGTATATTCTTGAGGAGATTCAACATGCGAAGAAGAATGATCAACCACTGTTTCATTTCTTACTTCGTCAATTATTAACTCCTCCATGATTTCATCAACTAACGGATCATCTATGACTTCATTAATTAAAGGTTCCTGCACGGTATCAGGTTCTGTCAAATTCTGAAGTTCATCAATTGCATCTTCATTTATAGATGAAGGCGTTTCCATCTTCTGTTCAATAGATTTAATTTCATCTAAAGATTCCTTTTCGTCTTTTGCCACTTCATTTGCGATATGTTCAGAAGAAGGAAGTTCCTTATCAAACTCTACTTGTATTTCAGATGCAACTTGCTCATCAACTTGATAAGAGTCAGCACTTTCTTCAGTTATTGTTTCAGTCGCTTCACCAGGTGAAATAGTTTCTTTAAATGTTTGTTTTGATAAGTCATTTAAATCGACAAACTTATCTTCAGGCTCAGTAGGTATTGTTAATCGGTCTTCATTTTCTACAGATCCTAATGAATCAGACGAAATAATAATCGGAGTTTCTTCTTTAGATTTCTTACCTATATCTAGTTTGACTTCAAAAGCAATCGTGTTATTCATATCATCTGGTTGAATTTCTTTTGTTTCCTTATGTTTTTGATCTGCTTCCGTATACTTTTTTTGAATGTTTTTCTTTGTTTTTTCTATGATGGAATCTTTATAGTTCTTTTGCTTGTTGATGTAGTCATCTATGTTAAACCTATCAGGATGAGACGCCACTTTATCATCAAATTCTTTAGACCGATACTCACGGTCTTTTGGTGTGATGGTTTTAGTTGTTTTAGGAAGTTTATTGTCAATCACTTTATTGACACGATCAAATAATGCATCGTAATCATAATCCGCTACTTTTTCAACATTATCTAATACTTTCTTAGCGACAGTATAAGTTTTATTAGTAAACGCCTTATCAAATGCATTGGCTTCATGTTGCTTTTTCAGTTGTGCTTCCTGTTTTTTATCTTCGATGGTAGTCTTACTGCGAAGTCCCATCTTAATATAATCGAATACATTCTTACTCATCTTTAATGGTATAACCTACCCCTCTGACTGTATGGATTATCTTCACCTTGTACTTGTCATCAATTTTACTTCTTAAGTATCTTATATATACATCGACTACATTGGTATCGCCATAATAACTATATCCCCAAACTTTTTCAAGAATTTGATCTCTATTTAAAACCATATTTTTATTTTGTATCAAACATTTTAGTAAATCGAACTCTTTTTTTGTAAGCTGTACCAATTCACCATCATACTTAGCTTCAAAGGTTTGTTCATCTAGAATCAATTTACCAGTCGTCATCGTATCATGTTCTTTCACACCTAGCTTGACTTTACGTTTCAAGATTACTCTAATACGGGCTAAGAGCTCTTCAATTTCAAATGGTTTGGTGATATAGTCTTCTGCACCCATGTCCAAACCCATAACTTTATCCATTGTTTGATCTCTAGCAGTAAGCAATATTACAGGAATATCAGATTCCTCTCTAAGGCGTCTTAACACTTCAATACCGTTCATCTTAGGTAACATTATATCTAATATTACAAGGGCAGCATCTGTTTCTCTCGCCATTTCCAAACCTTTACGACCATCAAATGCTACTTCTACTTCATAACCTTCATACTTTAATTCAAGTTCTACAAATCTTGATATTTTTACTTCGTCTTCAATTAATAAAATTTTTTCTTTCATCATAAGCTCCTTTGGTTATATTACTCATAGTATAACCTAAGTTTGAATGGTGTAAAAGAAAAAGAGGTCTAATTAGACCTAGTTTTCTGTATTATCAGTTTGCTCTGGGTTTTCTTCAGTAGCTTGAACATCTTTAACTTTTTCTTTAAGGTTATCTGCAACGGTTTGTGAAACTTTTGCTGCTTTGTCCAAAACGCTGTTTACAAGGTCATCTTTTTTATCTTTTCTAACAATTTTATATTTATTGCCTGTAAGTAATCCGATTACAAAAATTGCAACAGTTACCGGGAATGCAAATACGGCTGCTATGAGTGTAATTGTAAGAGAAACATCAAACACAACTCTATCTTTGTTATACATAATAACTCTTGTCTCGTTTAAACTATTTAATAATTTTTTTGAACTTTCAACAAAATCGTCAGCATTTGTTTTGTACTTTTCTTTTTTCTCTTGCATTCTCACATAATCTTTTTCACGAGATTGTTCTCTCTTAGCTCTGTCATAAACTGTTTTATTTTCACCCTCTAAAGAAATGATAGCATCGATCATGTTACCACCTGATTTTTCCAAGGCTTCTTTAGCTTCAGCGTAACTTACATTGGCTCTTTCTCTTAAACTATCAATTTTTTCTAATGTGATTTCCATATGTATTCCTCCTTGTTGTTTAACTACTTTACACTTAATACTATAAAGGAGTTAAATTAGTATGCTTTTAGAGTAATATTAAAAGAAGATTAGAATTTAAATATTATGTGTTTCATTAATTGGCTATTACCTTTATAATGTATTTAGAATAAGGGGGAAACTATGAATATAAATAAAGATTATGTTATCAATAAAATGATAACTCTACTTACTACACCTAGTCCTACAGGCGATACTGCACGTGCAATTGATTTTGTTGATGAAAGTTTTAAAGAACTCGGCATCCAAACAAGACGAACCGTAAAAAATGCCTTGATTGCTACCATACCTGGACAAGATGATTCTAAACACCGTACACTCTCTGCTCACGTGGATACCTTAGGTGCTATGGTAAAAGAGATCAAGTCTAACGGAAAACTTAAATTAACTCAATTGGGTGGGTATGCATGGAGTACCATCGAAGGAGAATATTGTACAATTTCGACTGAGGAAAATGGTGAATTCACCGGTACTATTTTACTGAATCAAGCTTCTACACATGTACACGGTGATAAAGTAAATAAGGCAACTCGTTCAGAGGACAATATTGAAATAAGAATTGATGAGAAAGTTCATTCTAAAAAAGACGTAGAAGCATTAGGCATTCATGTTGGAGATTTTGTATACTTTGATACACGTACGGATGTGACTCCAAGTGGATTTATCAAGTCAAGACACTTAGATGACAAAGCGTGTGTTGCATGTATATTAGGTATGGCAGAACATTTAATAAAGAACAATTTAACACCAAAGTATACGACTCATTTTTTCATCTCTAATTATGAGGAAGTTGGTCATGGTTCTTCTGCTTCTATCCCAGAAAAGACATTTGAGTTTATCGCTGTTGATATGGCTGCACCTGGTGATGGTCAAGAATCAACCGAATATGCTGTTACAATTTGTGCAAAAGACTCATCTGGCCCTTATGATTTGGATATCAGAAGACAGTTAACCAAATTGGCTAAAGAAAATGAAATAGATTTCAAAATTGATATCTACCCATTCTATGGTTCTGACGCTAGTGCAGCACTTCGAGCTGGTTGGGAAATCAAACACGGTTTAATCGGTCCTGGAGTTGATGCGTCACACTCTTATGAAAGACTACACGAAGATTCTATTGAAGCAACCGTTAAATTGGGTGTTTTATATATGATGGACTAAGTTCAAGCGATTTACATGCAATATGTAAATCGCTTATTTATTCGCTTGAATTGTTTGAATATTAAGAGTACTATAGAAAAAAGGAGGATGTTATGGAACATTTATTTTCGCATATTGGCGTTAGAGTTTTTATTATGGATTCTCGTAATAGATTATTATTAGTTAGACATACAGTCACCAACGAAGGAACGGAGTTTTGGATCTTACCCGGAGGCGGCTTAGAAGAAAATGAGTACTCTTGGGATGCTGCCATTAGAGAAGTCAAAGAAGAAACCAACCTTGATATTTCTGTAATAGACTTACTATATACTTTGGAAGAAAAGACAAATTGCGGTTTAAGATGCACCAACTATTTTTTAGGTGAAATGATTGGTGGTCAACTTAATTTAGGTCGAGATCCAGAATTTGATCAAGACAATCAAGTCTTATCAGATGTAAAATATTTTACAAAAGAAGAAATTCAAAATTTGAGTAAGGTATATCCAGAAATGATCAGAGATGAATTTTGGGATACTATAGAAGATTATATTCCAAGTTATAAAATTTGGCGCAGAAGACCTTCAAAAGGATTCGGCGAATAATTCAGAAGACATCCAAGTGATGTCTTTTTAGTCGTACATATAAAATAAAGCCTCACGTCAGTGAGGCTTATGTGTTACTTAACTTTTACAATCCATCCTTCAGGTGCATTAATATCTCCAACTTGAATACCACATAAAGTATCATATAACTTTTTAGTTACTGGACCTACTTCTGTTTCACTATGGAATACAGTAAAGTCCTCTTTATACTTGATGCCACCAATTGGTGTAATAACTGCTGCTGTACCACATGCTCCCGCTTCGATAAACTCACCAATATTGTTTATTGGACAGTCTCTCTCTACAACACTCATATCTAAATAATTTTCAGCGATATGCATTAAAGAGTATTTAGTGATACTAGGTAAAATAGATGGTGATTTTGGTGTTACAAACTCATTGTTTTTTGTAATACCAAAGAAGTTTGCTGCTCCTACTTCTTCTACATTTGTATGAGTAGCTGGATCTAAATAAATACAGTCAGCGTAACCACTTTCGACTGCTTTCTCATGTGCAAGTAAACTTGCAGCATAATTTCCACCAACTTTTGCAGCTCCTGTTCCGTATGGTGCAGCTCTATCAAAATCAGAGATCATGAAATTAACTGGCGCCATGCCACCTTTAAAATAAGGTCCAACAGGTACAGCAAAGATTGAGAAAATGAATTCTGGTGCCGGTCTAACGCCAAGGTTATCTCCCACTCCAATTAAGAAAGGTCTTAAATAAAGTGTTGCACCTGTACCATAAGGCGGTACATAATCCTCGTTTGCTTTTACCACTTGAATACAAGCATCAATAAAACGTTCAACTGGGAACTCTGGCATCATAATTCTATTACATGAATCGATCATTCTTTTAGCATTTTGATCAGGTCTAAATAATTGAATATCGCCATCTTTAGTTCTATATGCTTTTAAACCTTCAAAGCATTGTTGTCCATAATGTAAAGCAGTAGATGCTTCACTGATTACTAGATTGTTATCTTCTACAAGTTGGCCATCATCCCATTTCCCATCTTTGAAACGTGAAATGTATCTATAGTCAGTCTTAATATAAGAAAAGCCCAAAGAACCCCAATCTAAATCTACTTTTTTCTTCATAATATTCCTCCCATTAACGATTTACATCTGCTATGAAAAAATATTGCCCAAAGTCATTTTATCATATTTTAAACAAATTGTGTTAGAAATTATGAAAATTCATTAGAGTTTTTTACATGACTGATTCTTTACTATACATTTGATGGTGTTTTGCATTAACGGTATTATAATATACCTCTTCAACAGATTCACCAAAGATAACCGAAGAAGCATTTTTTACACTATCGTAACCATTTTTAGATAAGTATCTTGAGAGCAATTCATCTTTTAATACATTATTTAATAAAGGGGCTAATTCTTGATCCTCAAAGAAAAATCGACCTGTAATGCCATCACTAATAGTTTCTTCTAAGTTGGTGTCGTATTTTGCAATAACAGGTTTTTTGGCAGCCATTGCCTCAATATAAGTTAGACCCTGAGTCTCAGATGTAGAAGCGCTCACAAATACTGAGGCAACCTGATAATATTTTCCTATACTAGCCCATGGTTTTTTTCCAGCAAAAACAATATGATTTTGACATCCTAGATTTTCTGCTAAAGCTTTCAAGTTGATCATTTCAGGACCATCTCCCACAATTAACAAGATCGCATCTGGGGTCTCATTTATGACATCCGGCATAGCCTTTAACAGCACATCTATGGATTTTTCTTTAGCGAGTCTACCGACATATAAAATGACTTTACTTGACTTGTCTATATTCAATTCCTCTCTCGTCTCTTGAACTTCTTTTAATGAATAATGGCTCGGTTCAAAAGGTCTCAAATTAACTCCAGTAGGCACCACATTAATCGCTTTTTTAAAGCCATAGTCTATTAGTTTGTCTTCCACTTTTTTAGTAGGCACTATGACACTATCGACGGTTTTACATAAATAGCAAGTTAACTTTTGTGTTATTTTTTTTGCAGTTTTCTCCATTCGTTTTGGAGAAAAATAATGAGTATAATCCTCATACATTGTATGATATGTATGAACTATTGGAATATTCAGTCGTTTGGAGATTATTCTAGCAAATATGCCCAATGAAAATTCCGTTTGTGTATGTATAATATCTAAATTTAAAGCTTTAATTGTTTTCATCATTTTATGACTATAAACTTGCCCAACTCTAAAATTAGGGAGTACAGCAAAAGGTATGCTTTTTAGTCTTAATACTCCCTCTTTTTCGTTTTCTATATTAGGGTCCGAGACCGTGATCACTGTCACCTTATGACCCAAGTTTTCCAACTCTTCTTTTAATATTTGTGTTGAAATTACCACACCATTTATCTGAGGGTAATATGCATCTGTAAAAATTCCTATATTCATCTTTTCAACTCCTAGCATAATTCACATTCGACGAAAGCACCCAAAAGCCTCCTATGACCATCCACATATAATACGTAATAACTCGCCAAACCAAAATCGCGGGTACTATGTACTTTCCAATAAAGAACATACCAAATATGATGTAGAATCCTCCTTCTGCTCCGCCGGAACCTCCTGGCATCGGTATGAAGGAAGTGACCATTAATACGAATGCTGTTGCTGCAATAATATCTGTAATTGCCACGCCTGTTAAACCAAATCCTCGATAGAGGCAATATGGTACAAGAAAATAACATGTCAGTTGGAAGAAAGTTAATAGAACCATCTTGAAAACCAGTATTTTATGTCCAGATAAAATAGCAACTTGTTGATGAAATTCTTCAATATTCTTTGCTATTTTCAATTGTACCATATCTATATTCTTAATTAAATTAATTTTATATAAAATCTTTATAATTTTATTTGAAACTTTTTTATTGGTTTTTTTGGAGATTGATATAAACACTAAAGCAGAGATAACAACTAGATTTACACCAAAACCAATTAACACCAATGAAAATAGATTGCTTATGTTCGAGAGAAACATGTTGGCTTTAAGAATAAGCAATATACCTGCATATAAGACCAAAATTCCTTGATATATAATAAACTTACTCATCAACATAGAGGATCCCATTCCAACCGGGACATCCAATTTAGACAATAAAACCAATTGTGCCGGTTGACCTCCAGTTGCAAATGGCGTTATACCACTAAAAAATTGTCCAATCATACTGACTTTAAGTGCATCTCTAAATTTTTTCTTTTTGTATAGTCTATTTATTAAAAGGTGTATAATTTTTGTTTCAACAAGCCAATAGATTAGTATTAGTCCCATTGCTGATAATAACCACCATTTATTCATGCTTTTAAGGGCATGAACTACATTTATATATTGTCCCGATGTAAATAGGTAAGTACAAGCACTGATAAGAAATAACGCACCAATAATAAACCAAAATCTATTTTTATTCATTAGAAACTCGACTTTCAGTACCCAATTGATTGTACAAATCATGCCACTGTTCTAATACATGATCTTTTGAGTAGAAAATACTGCCTGCACGAGACATTTCTGTAGCTTCCTCATAATAGTTCTTGTCGTATGATAATTGATTGATGACAGTATTAAAACTGTTTAAACAATCTCCTTTTAAGTAATAACCATCGAGTATAGCATGATAGATATCTAAATCTCTTAAAAGAATAGGTGTACCAACACTCATCGCCTCTAGTATTGCCATGGGAAATAACTCGCTATAGGATGGCATAAAGAGAACATCGGCGATATTATAAATCAGGTTCATATCTTTTCTATCAATGATGCCGGTAAACTTAACGTTATTTGGAGGATTATTGATTACTTCTTTCAATTCCTGATAACCATCAGTAATTGCTCCAAATGAAAATCCCCCAGCCCATACAAATGTTTTGTCAGGATTTTTTTTAGCTAAATCAATAAAATCCATCACACCTTTTCTAGTTTGAACTTGTCCTACTCCTAAGATTACAAAGTCATGGTCATATATTTGAAACCGTTCCTTACCTTTTCTAATGGTATTTTTATCTAGTGGATGAAATTTTTCACTGGAAACATAATTTGGTATGTAATTGATCTTACTTCTATCTAAACCATGTGCTTCTAACAGATCTATGAAATATGGATTAACTGTGACTAAATAATCCATTTTCTTGTAAAATGAAATGATGTAACTATCAAACACCTTTCTAAATGGCTTTGGCAGTTTGAGACTCCCATCTATCGTTTCTGGTAAAAAATGCACATAGCCTAAATTAACGGGCTTTTTAGAAGTAATCGCTTTGATGTAGTGTTTTAAGTCAATTGTGTGATAATGGTTGATGTCGCCCTTCTTATTACTATTTATTTTAACTTCAAATTGATTCTTTAATCCGTTCTCCACTAGCGCTACTTGTTCAAGATATGCAGAACCAACACCTTGCCCTTTTACCTTGTCTGCACTTGATAACATATTTATAATTTTCATAAATCCCTCACTTTCAATATCATTCTATCCTAGTAAAATAAAATTAATCTTATGAGTAAGTTAAAATTGCATTAATCAAAACTTAAGACTTTCTTACGAAAAAGGACTTCTCGTTAGAGAAGTCCTTGAATTTGGTCTATAATATTTTGATAAAAATCTCGAAGTTCGGTACCAAATAAAGCCAGTACACCAATGACTAACATGACGACTAGAGCTATTATAAATACATATTCTACTAAAGCTACACCTTTTTCCATAACTACCACACTTTCAATTATATTTGAAGATACTCAAAACAATTCTTTCCAGTGTTTTTTGCCTTGTATAACGCTTTATCAGCTGTTTCCAATAATTTTACAGAGTCTATATCGCTAGAAGGAATTATTGTAGATATACCCAAACTTACTGTCACTATACCATAAATATCATTATATAAATGAGGTATAGCATAAGAATTTATCACTTCAATGATTCTTTTGGCAACAAATTCCGCGCCTTCTCTATCAGTATTCGGTAAAACTGCCACAAATTCCTCCCCGCCAATTCTTCCAACAAAGTCCTCGGGTCTATAGAGTCCAGCAACCATCCCTCTTGTAATTTCTTTTAAAACAGTATCTCCATCAATATGACCATAATTATCATTGTAGCCTTTGAAATTGTCTAAATCCAACATCAACACAGAAATCGGCAACTGATAACGACCGCAATTCTTCCAATGCATGTCGTAAAGTTTATCTACACCTCTTCTGTTATAGACTTTAGTTAAAGGATCTTCAAGACTTAATGTTTCCAAACGGTCCTTTTCTTCCAAAATTTGGGTCAATTCTTTTACTTTGAATTTTAATTCGTCTGCTTGTTTGACGATTGTTAATTTTTGCTTATGATATTCTATAAAAAATCTTACTTTACTTCTCAATATCAACGGATCTATTGGTTTAAATAAATAATCTACAGCGCCTAATTCATACCCTCTAGAGATAGATTTTTTTTCTTTGCTTATAGCTGTTACAAATATTATCGGAATATTTTTAGTTTTATCTATGCTTCTTAAAATATCTGCAGTCTCAAATCCATCCATACCAGGCATTTGAACATCCATTAAGATAACTGCAAAAGAATGTGACATGCATAAAGTAAGTGCTTCTTCACCAGATAATGCTTTTACTATGTTTATATCACTGTCTGTTAGGACACTTTCCATAACAAGATGATTTTCTTTTATGTCATCTACGATGAGTAGATTAATTTTGTCGCTCATTTTAACTCCTTAATGTACTAAGTCATTTAAAAAATGACCGATTTCATTTATAGACAATATTTTATCTGGTTTGATTAGTTTTAATGCAGAAACAGGCATTTCCTCGGCATGGGCGGTTTTCGGATCTTGAACAATCGTGAAACCCTTATTGACAAATATTCTTTTCATTCCTTTTGCACCATCATGATTAGCACCTGTCAATAATATACCGATCAGTTGATGTTTATATGCGTCTGATGCCGTTTCAAATGTCACATCGATAGAAGGTCTTGCATAACTCTCTCTTGCTTCTACTGTTAAGGAAAAAGTATAATCTTTTTCTATAAGGACATGATAATTTGGAGGTGCAACATATACCTTCCCTTTTTCTATTGGTGTTTTCTCATCAACTTCAAGCACCATATGTCCAGTTTCTGACAACAACTTGGGTAAATAACTTTCATGGCTCGGGCTTAAATGTTGAATAATGATGATTGGTAAAGGATAAGGATGCTTTAAAATTGTCAATAATTCTTTTGCAGCGACCAAACCTCCTGCAGATGTGCCTATAACAATTGCTTTAAACATATTTTCCTACCTTGTTTTCCTGTAAACCTTCAAATTTGACTCATATGTTTCAAAGGTATCTGATGAATCATTACCTTTTATAGATTCTTTAGTTCCTAAACACATAAATCCTCTAGGTCGTAAACTGTTTGAAAACAGATCAAATACTTTTGACTGTAACTCATTGTTAAAATAAATTAAGACATTTCTACATATAATAAGATGCATCTGATTAAATACTTGATCTGTAACGAGATTATGTTCAGCGAAAATTATATTTGCCTTGAGCGAATGATTTAAGATGATAGAGTCATACTTGGCAACATAATATTCTGAAAAAGATTCTTTACCGCCTGCTCTGATAAAATTAGAAGTATATTCTTTTACAACATCTAAAGGATAAATGCCTTCTTTGGCCTCTTTAAGAACATCAGCATTGAAGTCCGTTGCATAAATTTGACACCGATCATATAAGCCTTCCTCTTTAAGTAAAATGGCCATTGAATATACTTCCTCTCCAGTAGAACATCCGGCATGCCAAATATTTAACTTCGGATATGATTTTAGGACAGGTATGATGTCTTTTCTTAAGAAGGCAAAAAATTCCGGATCCCTGAACATCTCTGTCACATTTATTGAAAAATCTTTTAGTATACTTTGAAAGAATTTTTCATCAGTCAAAACCAAATGTTGTAATTCTGATAAGTTGTTTAATCCAGAAAGACCGAGGCGGTTATTGACACGTCTTTTTATATGAGCCCTGGAGTAATTTCTAAAATCATAGCCATATCTCAAATAAATACCTTCTAGAAACAACTGTACTTCTATATCAATTAAATCCATTTCCTCATTTTTCATTAAGATAGCCACACTTTCATGATTGATAATAATTTTTCAATGTCAATAGGTTTAGTCATATAATCATTAGCCCCAGCATTTATACATTTCATTCTGTCCTCTTGCATAGCCTTTGCCGTTAAAGCGATAATTGGAATATCTTTTCCTTTTGGAAGGGTTCTTATGTTTTTAATAGCCTCATAACCATCCATTTTAGGCATCATAATATCCATTAAAATAAGATCATACTTTTCAGAAGACTTCACCTTTTCAATACTGTCAAGTCCGTCGTTAGAAACAGCAACTTTAAAGCCGTGTTTGTACAATACGTTAGTAAGTGCATAAACATTTCTTTCGTCATCATCAACGACCAATATTTTCTTGCCTTCAAATTGATCTTCGGCCTTTATTTTATCTGACAATTCATCCATAATGACCGATTTGTAATGTGTATTTCCTTGTGTGCTTTCAGTCATGACAGAACGCATACCATGTAAGAACAACGAAACTTCATCAACCATTCTTTCCTCCGACTTAGGACTTTTTAAAATAATACTATCAGTATATCGATTGATGTCATTTAATTTTTCATTCGTGAGTTCGTTCTCCGAATAAATAATAATAGGTGTATCTTTTATAAGATCAACATAATCATGTATAAACTGATCTCCAGTCATCGTATCCAATTCAAAGTCAACAACCATACAATTGTATTTGTGTGCTTCAAGCAATGAAATTGCATGTGAAATATCTGAAGTTTTTTCTAAGTTCATTTGTCCTAAACTTGAGAACTGTTCAAAATTCTCCCCGTTACATTCGCCAACAATTAAAAGTCTTCTTTGATCACTAGCTGATAAAGATTCAATTTTTGCAAGTGTTTTATAGATTGATTTAATATCAACGGGCTTTTTAAGGAAACCTATAACACTACTCGGTAACAGATCATCAGGTTTACTGTCCATACCTGAAATAATATGAATTGGTATAGATTTGGTTAACTCAATTTTACTTAACTTTTCCACCAACTCCATACCGTCCATATCAGGTAATCCCAAGTCTAACACAATTGCAGACGGTCTTTCTTCTAAAGCTAAATGATAACCATCTAAACCATTATGGGCAACTATGCAATCAAATCCCTTTTCCTCAGATAAATTCTTAAGTATATTGGCAAAATTTAAATCATCCTCGATAATCAAAAGCAAATTATCTTGTTTAGGCTTGATGTTTTCAGTTAAGAGAATTGGTTCAGTAGGTTCCATAGTTGTCACAATTTCTTTTTCAATAAAATTTGTTTCCTCACTGTTATTGGTTGGTACAATGAACACGAACTTACTACCTTGTCCTATAGTACTTTCTACCAAGATTCTACCCTCTAACATATTTGATAACTCTCTTGAGATTGTTAGCCCCAGTCCTGTTCCGCCATATTTTCTGCTGGTAGTACCGTCTGACTGTCTGAACGCTTCAAATATGAGTTGCTGTTTATCTTTTGGTATGCCGATTCCTGTATCAGAAACAATAAACGCGATATGTTTGTTTTTATCACAACCGATTGTATCTGCTTCAAAGTCCGTCGGTCTTCTTATTGCAAGTGTCACATCACCATTTTCTGTGAACTTGATAGAATTGGAAATTAAATTTTTAATAATTTGCTGTATTCTCATAAAATCAGAATTAATGGTTTTAGGTAATCCTGCCTCTAAACTTGTTTTAAATACAATTGATTTAGAATCAGTCATAGGTTTGAACATTCGATTGTTCTCAACAAGCAATTTTTCCAACTCGAAAGGTTCATGAATAATTTCCAAATGTCCTGCTTCTACCTTAGATAAGTCAAGAACGTCATTAATCAATACCAGTAAATCCGTACCTGAGGAATGTATTGTCTCTGCAAATTCCTTTTCTTTATCATTTAATGGTAAAAGAGAATTTCTTTCTGAGAGTAATTGCGAAAGAACTAAAATACTGTTAAGAGGTGTTCTCAATTCATGAGACATATTAGCCAAGAATTCTGATTTATAAGTATTGGCCAATTCCAAGGCGTCAGCTTTCTCAATTATTTCCTGTTGTTTTATCATTATTTCTTTATTTGTTTCATCAAGTGCTTTTTTCTGGAACTCCAGTTGTTTAGCTCTTTGTTCCAATTCTTCATTGGAAACTCTTAATTCCTCTTGCTGAGCTTGTAATCTTTGTTCCGATTCTTTTAAAGCACGTGTTTGTTCTTCAAGTTCTTCGTTACTTTGTCTTAATTCTTCTTGTTGCATCTGTAACTCTTCAGATTGATGTAATGTTTTTTCAAGAAGCTCTTTAAGTTTAAGTTGAACCAACGTAGAATGAATCGATATTGCAATTGCATCTGCAAGCGTTTTAAGTAAATCCAACTCATTTTCATTGAACTTATGAATAGAACCTAACTCTATGATTGCTTTGACATCATCCTCGTAAATACAAGGGATCATAACAATGGAAGTTGCAACTTCTTTTCCTAATCCCGATTCAATATTTAAATAATGTGATGATGTTTTTAATCGTTTTACTTTTTTCTCTAATGCACATTGTCCAATAATACCTTCACCAAATTGCATAGTAGGTTTAATATCATCTTGACTACTAACGGCATAGGTGCCAGTCAGTTTTAGTTCCTCATCATCATTTATATACAACAATCCTACTTCAGCATTGATGTATTCGCTGATATATCTCAAGATATTGTCACTCAAACCTTCTATAGATTCAGGTTCTCTAATAACTTTATTTAAATCGTTTTGTGCAGTTTTAATCCAATTTTGATCATTTATTGTATCCATTAATTCTTTTAAATTTACCATAAAACGATTAAATGATTTAGACATCAAACCAATTTCATCATTGGAATTGTCATTTAGTCTAAATTCTAAATCCACATCACCTTCTGATATATTATCAAAAGTCTTTCTTAATGATTCTATCGGTATGATTACAATTTTTAACAACCAACTACTGATAATAAAGGTAAAGACAATAGAAGTGACAGCCATAATAAGTGCAACAATTATTAAAATCTGTGATTGTAGCTTAACTGCCTTCTCAAGTTCGATTTCTTCATGGTGAATAGAAGTAGTTATTTCATCTACAGTTGCACTAATCTGATTATCAATACTGTCCATTAATTTGACTTGATTATCAATTAAAACTATCAACTGATTAAGTTCCTTCATACCGACTTCATAAGTTATCGCGGTTTCAGCAAGTATCTGATACTCATATTGGTAGTTTTGATTGCCTTTTAAAGCGTCTAATGATTTAACAGAACCTTTAAAAAGTTGATAGTTGTCATAATAGTTGTCATACTCACCTTGGTCATGGAATGTAAAAAACTTCATGCCATGAAGTCTTGCTTCAAGCAAATGGTTAGTAGCTTCACTTAAAGTTAACTGAATATTAATATTACCTTCTACTATTGAAGTTTCCAATAAAGTATTCAGCGAATTAACTATATGACCACCGTCAGCGCTTAAGTTAGTGTAATATGCTAATCTTTCTGCATCTAGGCTTTGGAAAGTACTAAACCCATCGCTGTAATCAGTCATTTGTGATTGTAACTTAGCAATACTTTCATGATGATTGGTGTCATGATTCATATTCTCTAACTCTTCAATTTTACTTTGCATAGTGGACTTGTGAGTTTCAAATACATCGATTAAAGCTGTATCACCACTTTTGAAGAACTCTTTGAAGACAAGTACACTGTTAAGCAATTCAGTTTCAACATCAGTAGCAAGTGAAGCTTCAACAGTCATATCTTTCATATTTGATATTTGATGGTTGTTTTTATTAAGGCCAAACAAACTAAATCCAACAGCAATAAACATCAATATGATTATTAATGAGAATGCATAGATCATTTTACTCTTTAATTTTATATTTTTTAGCATCTTATTCCTTTCAACATATAGTATTGTTTTAACTTATCAAATTATACCATTAAAGTACCGAATGAAAAAGAAATAATAATTATATACTGAATCAATTTTAGTAAATATATATATTTTTTACTTCGATTTGAGTTGTAAATTTAATATTCAATATAATCATAGAAACTTCTTGGCAATTATATCAATGTGATTTTATTAAAATGAAAAGCAGCTAAGATTAGCTGCTTTTCAGTATTTTGCTATAATAATATTTACAGAAATTAGATTTTTTCTTTCGGCTCATAATGCGTATGAAGTAGTTCGTGAGCTTTTTTGCCATATGGTTTACCAAGATACTCTTCATAAAGTTTTAGAACTTCTTGGTTCTCATGAGACTTTCGCTTAACTTTTCCAGCATCTTCTTTGTATATTGCCTCACGACGTTTTTCAATAATACTCATATCACCATGATGATATGGTTGTCCACCACCGCCGATGCAACCACCAGGGCAAGCCATAATTTCTATTGCGTGGAATTTTGATTTGCCTGATCTAATGTCTTCAAGTAACTTTCGAGCATTTCCCAAGCCGTGTGCAATACCAATATTTAAAGTAATATCTCCTACTTGAACAGATGCTTCTCTCAATCCTTCTATTCCTCGAAGTGCATGGAAATCCACAGATTCAAGTGTTTCACCTGTAATCCATTCATATGCAGTTCGTGTCGCTGCTTCAATTACTCCACCTGTAGCACCAAATATAATCGATGCACCTGTAGACTCACCAAGCATATGATCAAAATCAGAATCTTCAAGATTTGCAAAATCTATTCCAGCTTCTTTTAACATAGTTGCAAACTCTCTTGTTGTAATAACGACATCAACATTATTACTATCGTCTTTAGTCAATTCAGATCTTGCAGCTTCTGCCTTTTTAGCAACACAAGGCATAATTGAAATAACCTGAATTTTCTTTGGATCAAGTTTCATCTTCTCAGCATAATACGTCTTAGCAATTGTACCAAACATAATTTGTGGTGATTTACACGTTGATGGAATATCCAACATATCTGGGAATTGGTGTTCAAAAAACTTAACCCATGCAGGACAACAAGATGTTAACATTGGTAATGTACCACCATGTTTAATTCTGTGAACCAACTCAGAAGCTTCTTCCATTATAGTAAGGTCAGCACCAAAATCAGTATCAAATACGCCATCAAATCCCATTTTTCGAAGAGCGGCTGCTAACTTACCAGTAGAAATTTCTCCTGGATCCATTCCAAATTCTTCTCCAATAGCCACACGTATAGCAGGAGCTACTTGTACAACTGTATGAATATCTTCATCAGCAAGCGATTGCCAAACTTTTCTAGTATAATTTACTTCTGTCAAAGCTGCTGTAGGGCAAACTGCCACACACTGCCCGCAGAATGTACATGAAGAATCAGCCATATCCATATTGAAGGCAGGTCCGACAAACACATCGAATCCACGATTTACCGCTGATAGGATGTTACATGTCTGAACATCATTACACATGGTTTCACATCGTCGACACATAACACACTTATTTGGATCTTTTACTATAGAATAACTTGATTCGTCTTTTTCATATTGCATCATTTGACCTTCGAAACGTATTTCTCTTACGCCAAGATCTCCTGCTAATTTCTGTAAATCACAATCGAGATTTTTAGGACAGACCAAACAATCCTTTGGATGATTAGACAATAAAAGTTCAACAGCCATACGTCTAGCATTAATAGCTTTCAATGAATCCGTTCTTACTTCCAACCCTTCATAAACCAACTCTGAACAAGCAGTAACAAGAGTTGGACGTCCAACCGCTTCTACCATACATACACGGCATGAAGAAACTTGATTAACAATACCAAAGCCTTCTAAATTCAAATGGCATAAAGTAGGAATGTTAACATTGATTTCTTTTGCTGCTTCTAAGATGGTAGTACCCTTTGGTACTTTTAATTCAACATCATTTATCTTAATATTTACAAAATCCATCATACCCTCCTATGGCTTCACTACGGCATCAAATTTACATGCATCGTAACATGCGCCACATGCAATACAAGCATCTTGATCGATGACATGCATTTCTTTGACTTTGCCTGATATACAATCGACTGGACAAACTCTTACACAAGCTGTACATCCTATACATTTTTCATTAATAGAAAATTTAGCTAGTGCTTTACATGTACCGGTCAAACATTTTTTATCATTGATATGTGCTTCATATTCATTCATAAAGAAATGCATTGTACTCAGTACTGGATTTGGAGCAGTTTGACCTAAACCGCAGAGTGATGATCCTTTTATCATACCACCTAATTCTTTTAATTTAACTAAATCCTCCGGTACACCATCACCTTCACATATTCTATCAAGAATTTCATACATTCTCTTGGTTCCGATGCGACATGGTGTACATTTTCCACAGGACTCATCTTGAGTAAAATCCAAATAGAATTTAGCGATATTAACCATACAGTCTGTTTCATCCATAACGATCATACCACCAGAACCCATCATTGACCCGATGTCTTTTAATGACTCATAATCAATTGGAGTGTCCAAGTCTTCTACAGTTATAACGCCACCAGATGGTCCACCAGTTTGAACAGCTTTAAATGCTTTACCATCTAAAATACCACCACCGATATCATAAATAATTTCTCTGAGTGTAGTGCCCATTGGAACTTCAACCAAACCGACATTGTTGACCCTACCAGCTAATGCAAATACCTTTGTACCTTTAGATTTTTCAGTACCGATACTATTGAACCATTCTGAACCTTTTAATAAAATTGCTGGTATGTTAGCAAATGTCTCAACATTGTTTACACAAGTTGGTTTCCCATTTAAACCGCTTGCTGCAGGATAAGGTGGCTTTTTAGTCGGTTCACCTCTAGAGCCTTCAACTGAATGAATTAAGGCTGTTTCTTCACCACATACAAATGCTCCAGCACCTAACTTCACTCTAATTTTGAATGAAAAACCGGACCCAAATATGTTATCTCCCAACAAACCATTTTCATAGGCTTGTTCCAAAGCTATTTCTAATCGATGAATTGCGAGAGGATACTCAGCACGGATGTAAATAATTCCCTCTGTTGCACCAATACCATAGCCTGCAATAGCCATTGCCTCTAACACGCTATGTGGATCACCTTCAAGAATTGAACGGTCCATAAATGCACCTGGATCTCCTTCGTCTGCATTACATATGATGTATTTTTGATCAGCTTCATTTTTTGCAGCCAATTCAAATTTTAGACCTGTAGGGAATCCACCACCACCACGGCCTCTAAGATTACTATCTTTTATCACTTTTATAACGTCACTTGGTGACATAGATGTAACGGCAGTACCAAGAGCTTCGTATCCTTGGAATGCTATGTATTCAAAAATATCTTCAGGATTTATCAAACCACAATTCCTGAGTGCTATTCTGTATTGTTTCTTATAAAAATTCATTCTAGAGTGTTCCGAGACCTTTTCATCAGTTATAGGTTCATTAAATAATAAACGATCAACGACTCTTCCTTTTATTACATGTTCTGCTATAATTTCTTCAGCATCCTCTGGTTTTACTTGAACATAAAATACATTGTCCGGATGTATTTTAATAATTGGACCTTGTCCACAAAAACCAAAACATCCGGTTTTAACTACATCAATTTCTTTCTCATACCCTTGTTTCTTTAGTTCGTTGTTTAGGTTATCTATTAACTCATCAGATTTAGAAGCGATACAACCTGTACCACCACAAACCATGATGTGACTTCTAACATTATTCATTTCAAACCTCCCTAAGCTTTGTCAAAAGATTTAATCAGTATGTGATTGTCCACCATTTTACCATTTAAAATATGCTCTTCAACTATTCTTGTAGCAGTTTCTTTATCGACGTTACCATAAAGGATTGGTTCTTGATCAGGCATATTCAACTGAACCGTCGGTTCACTATGACAAAATCCTAGACATCCTACTTGAACAAGCTTAACATTTTCAAGGTTATTAGATTGAATCGCTTCCATTAATGCCTGTAATGTCTCTCTCGCACCTGCAGCTATACCACAAGTAGCCATACCTACCATCAGTTCAATAGTATCACCGGCATTTTCACCAGTTTCTCTTAAATTAACTTTTTTTATTGAATCCTCTCGTAATTTAATTAATTCATCTAGTGATTTAATCTTCATTCTCTGCCGCCTTTCTATAAGTTTCAATGATACCAGGCACATCTTCAATTTTAACATGTCCGTATACTTTCTCACCAATAACCACGACTGGAGCCAAACCACATGCGCCTACACATCGAATATCCTTAAGTGTAAACAGTTCATCTTTAGAAGTCTCTCCGTTGCCAATTTCCAATACCTCTTTGAATTTATCAAATACAGGTTCAATTCCTTTAACATAACAAGCTGTACCTGTACAGATATTTATAACATGTTTACCGACTGGTCTTGTTGTAAAATAAGAATAAAAGCTTACAACACCAAACACTTTAGCACCTGATACATTTAGTTTTCTACCGATATATAATTGAACTTCTCTAGGGAGATACCCAAAAATATTTTGTGCTTTATGTAAGACTTGAATCAAGACAGATTCATTTGCAACTGTAGTTGCTATAAATACATCTAATGCTTCATAACCTTCCTTGGGTAAATCTGGTACACTTATTGTCGCCATTTGAGCTTCAGGCTTCATTGAATAACACCATCCTTTCATTTTCATCAATATCTTCACCATTTTCTTTTGATACCCCAAACTAAGTAAGAATAATCTCTGAAGATTGTTAATTAATTTACAGTATATTTCCATTGTACACTAAACCTGTATAATTAGCAGTAAAAATCAGAATATTCAGAACGATTAAACCAAAAAAAATGCCGAAGCATTATTTTACCTTTACTCTTGCAGTACCATATACACCAATTAGAATCAGTACACTACCAACAATCATAATCATGCTAAAAGACTCATCTAGAAAAAGTACTCCAGCAACAATTGCGATAATTGTTGTTAAATTTGCAAGTACAGATGCTTTTGAAGCAGCCACATGAGACAAGACATAATTAATTAAGAAAAATGCGAACACTGATGACAGTATTCCCAAATATAATAACGGTACAATGAGGTCAAGTGTTATAAGTGGTTTTAAATAAGCAGTTAATGTACCTGACTGGAATGAATTATATAATCCTATTATATTAAAGAATATCGCACCAACACACATCATGATGTAAGTGATCTCTAATGAGGAGTATTCTTTTGAAGCATGTCTTGAGAGAACTTGATAAAAAGCAGCTGACAAAACAGCACCCATTAGGAAAAGTGTACCTTTTAAACTATCAAGTGTAAAGGTTACATCAGAATTCATAATCAACACACCTATTACAGAAAGAAAAATAAATATAAGTTGTAGTCTATTAGTTCTTTCTTTTAAAAAGACAACAGCAAATAATGTTACAACAACAGGTATAAATGCAATCATGACACCTGCTTGTGATGAAGACGAATACTTAATACCAAAAGTTTCAAATGTAAAATAAAATATGGGCTGAAACAAGGCTACTAAAAGCAATGCTTTAATTGATTTGCCCTTCATATCAATTTTTATGACACCTATTAACATCATAACAGTAAGTCCAAGCACTGCTAATAAAAATCTTAATCCTAATAAATGAAATACATCATCAAAACTATCGATAGCTACCTTTGTAAATAGGAAAGATAATCCGAATATTGCAAATGGAATAATACCGATTATCATTGGATTTATTTTTTTCATACAACCACCCTTTCCTTTCTTAGGATAGACCACTTTAATAAAAAAGAAAAGAACCAATTCATCAAACTAAATATTAGTATATTTTTACTGCTGCTACTTATAATAATATATAAAATATAATTTGCTTTTATCTTCAGTTTTGTGTCTTCATTTTTACTGAAACGTACAAAAACAAAAACCTTATCGATTTTTGTTTTGATATAAAGTCAATAATATTCTTAATTTGCATGCATCCTCAAAATTTCTAATGTCTAGATTGGTGACTTGAGATATTTTGTTCAAGCGATATATTAAAGTATTTCTATGTAAAAACAACTCATTGGCTGTATCTGTAACATTCAAATTATTTTTAAAAAAACCTGTTGTTGTTTCTAAAAGCTCTGAGTTTAAATGATGAATTGGATATTCTGTCAAATAGCCTTCTAATAATTGTTCTTGCACGTCCTCAGATAACTCATGAATGACTCTCTCAAACAATATACTATTGTAATCTATAATGGTAACATGTTTACTGACTACAATATCTTCTAGAATTAAGGTTTGATTGTATGCATATCTAAGATCTGTAAACTGTTTGACCTTTGGACCTACATATACTTTTATGACTTTCATGACTTCAGCTTCAAAGTGTCCGATAACATCCTTAGGCGTTAATTGTTCTTTATCGTTTATAACAACTAGCAATCGATCGGATGTTAAACTGATTATTTCTGAAAACTCAAATAAAGCTTCTAAAATAGTGATATCCTCTGATATATTTTTCCCTTTTACAATCCAAAGCTGATATGAAGTAGTCTCTTTAAATGCATTAGGAATTTCATCTTCTAAATAGGTTAAATTTTTAAACACTCTAATCCAAAATGGTTGCGATTGCTCATTTTGATTGATTAGTAATTGAATCAGTGAAAGCCTTTCTGAGTCAATCTTTTGAGATGTATAAATAGTATAACTGCCATTTTCATACTCATATGGACATTCTACACCTTTTACACTATATAAACATTGACCATGTTTATATAGTTTAATAGAAATCCCAATTATATTTTCTAAACTTTTATAACTAAACATAAGTCCTCCTTCTTTTATTATACACATATTAAAAGGAAAAACCTAGATTTTCATCTAGGTTAGAATATTGCGTTTTCAGATTCCTTGTCAAATGCATGTACATTAGATTTGAAAGAGATTTTTACTTTGTCTCCTCTACTTTTTTCGAATTGCTTATCTTCTTTAGCAATGTATGTTTGACCAAAAGCATTGAAATAAATATATGTTTCAGATCCTAATAATTCAATTACATCAATTGTAGCTTCAAATCCGTCTGGACCATCAATTTCGATATCTTCAGGACGACAACCGATTACAATATCTTTACCACTAAAACCAGAAGCCTTAGCCTGTTCAACTTTATGTGGCGGTAATTCTTTTTGATAACCGTTATAACTTACAAGCACTTTACCATTTTCTTCAACTAACTGACCGTGGAAGAAGTTCATTTGAGGCGCTCCAATAAAACTAGCAACAAACATATTGGTTGGATTATTATAAATAGCTCTCGGAGTATCAACTTGTTGAATTAAACCATTGTTCATCACACAAATTCTAGTACCCATAGTCATTGCTTCTGTTTGGTCATGAGTAACATAGATAAAAGTAGTGTCTAAGTCTTGATGTAATTTGATTAACTCAGCACGCATTTGTACTCTAAGCTTTGCATCAAGGTTTGAAAGTGGCTCATCCATTAAAAACACTTCTGGTTCTCTAACGATTGCACGACCTAAAGCCACACGTTGCCTTTGACCACCAGATAATTGTTTTGGTCTTCTCTTTAATAAATCTTCTATACCTAATATTTTAGCAGCTTTATCAACTTTTTCACTAATAATAGCTTTAGGCATTTTTCTCAATTTTAGACCAAATGCCATATTTTCAAATACAGTCATATGTGGATAAAGAGCATAATTTTGGAATACCATTGCGATATTTCTATCTTTAGGTAATACATCATTTACTACATTATCACCAATATATAATTCGCCGTCTGATATTTCTTCAAGACCAGCGATCATTCTTAAACTAGTCGTTTTACCACATCCGGATGGACCAACAAATACTAGAAATTCTTTGTCTTGAATTTCCAAATCAATACCTTTTACTGCGTGAAATCCATTTGGATAAACTTTATTTATACCTGATAATTTTAAACCTGCCATAATAGCCTCCTTCTTTTCTTGATACTATTATAACTATTTGTTCGGTTTAAAACTATTATCAATAGTCACAATTTCTATTGTAACAAAAAACAAAAGACGATTTCTCGTCTTTTGTACATATGTAACATTACTAACAAATCACGCGTTTACTTAAGCCCCCTATGATTAAGTAATATGATTTGTGAGCAATCTAATTCCCAAAAACATCTTATCATATAAAATGTATTTTTTCAAATTAAATTGTATTTCCGTAACGTACAGTAGGTAAAACTATTTTAAACAATATTGATACAATAAGTGGATTGTAGCCTCAATACTTTTCATATGTGTTCTCTCGTAGTGATGAGTACCATTAATTCCAGGACCAACGCATGCAAAACGTACATCCCCACCTCTGTGAATATATTGACTTGCATCAGAACTATAATGATTAAAAACATCAATGTTATATGGAATTTGATGAGTTTCAGCAGTCTCAGCTAATCTTGAGATAAAATCATAATCATAAGGTGTTTTTTTATCCTTTGCTGCTATAGAAACTGCAAATTCAGTTGATGTCTGTTGATCACCAACAGGCGCAATATCAATAGCAATCAATTCTTCAGTATCAGACGGAATAACTGATAAACCATGTCCGCATTCCTCGTAATTTGATAAAATAAAATGAATCGTTTTTTCTGGTTTATTTTCTATAAATTTCTTTGCCAAAACAAATGTCATCGCCACCGCAGCTTTATTATCAATATAACGTGTTTTTATAAATCCATTGTCCGTAAACTCTGTACGAGTATCCATAGAGATTATATCACCAACTTGGATACCTAATTGTTGAACGTCAACTTTGTTTGATACAAATTCATCCAATCTAACTCGCATCGTTTCTTCAGTTCTTTTTTCATATGATTTTAATCCATGAATATGAGTTGATGCGGTTGTTGGGATGATTGATCCGCGGTATACTTTTCCATCACGTGTGAAAACTTGACAGTTTTCTCCTTCGACAGCGCTCCATGCACCTCCACCGATTCTGTGATAAGTCAATTGACCATCTGCTGTAATTGACTTAACCATACCACCTAAAGTATCCATATGAGCAGTAATTGCAATTGCCTCTGAGTTTCCAGGAATAGTGGCAATCAATGCGCCTTTTTTTGTATACGAAGTTTCAAGACCTAAAGAATCAAATTCTTCTTTAGCTACTTCTAAAGCTAATTTTGTATAACTACTTGGACTTGGTATATCTAAATATTTTTTTAGAGTTGTTTTAAAGTAATCCATAATGCTCCTCTTCTTTTGTAAAAACAAAATTCTTCTCATCTGATAAGGTTTCATTAAACTGATAACCAGCTTCAGAAAATGATTTAAGATCTTCTAAATCTGAGATGACATGTGTAATTAAATAATCGACCATAAGCCCTCTTGCTTTTTTAGCTCTGACCGTCACAATCTTATATGTATCATTAATAAGTTCTTTAAAATGTATATTGATCATTGGCAAATGTATCATTTTACTATATTCTAATGATGCTAAATTGATAATTAACTCATCTTTAAAATATTTGTTTATACTTGACTTCCAAAAATCATACAAATTAATTTGATTGGGTTTCATGGTCATATCCAACCTATAGGGACTAATGCCAGTTAAAGGTTCTAAAACGCCATACAACGCAGATAAAATTCTTAAATGACTATTCATATACTCCAGTTGCAACTCATCATACAGATTTGTATTAATCTCTTTGTAAACAGTGCCATTGTATAAATTGATTGCATGATTTTTAGCAAAATCATTCTGAATGGTCTCATAAGTGTTATCAAGCAACTTGTTCTTAATTTTCATTAACTTAGAAATACCATTTTTCGAATAGTCCTTTAAATAACTGTTGAGCGTGCAAGTTTCATTTTCAAAAATAAGAGATTTGAACCCATAATCGAAAATGTGTTGTTCAGTTTGAACTTTTGCTGGTGATATTATTATTTTCATCAAATCCTCCAATTCATATTATAGAGAAAAATTCTAGAAAATAAAAGAGTGCAATTGAAAATCTTACAAATGATTAGACGATAGTACTATTTTAATAAAAATCAAAGCAGCATGCTTTTGTGTTTCATGAGCCATTCATTCGTCATGATCAGAAATACTTAAAAATGTATAAGCCTTTTTAATGACATCACCTATTTAAATCATATCCAATATTCTGTATAATATTAGAAAAAAGGAGGCTTATGAAATATTTAATTTTTTTTGATATAAACGGAACCATTATTCAAAGGGATGAAAGAACTGACTTGCCATTTGAATATGCAATGAAAGAATTACTAAGTATAGATAATCCCATGAACTCAATTGACACGTCTGCAAGATCTGATAAAGATGTATTCATGGAAATACTCTCTAATTTTAATATTGAGTTCAATGAAACTTTATGGAGTGATTTTTTAAGATTATATGAGAAACAACTCATACTCTTCAAGGATTCAGATGTATGGAGAGAGAATGTTGATGCCGTACCATTTATCAAATGGTTATCAGGAACTGAACATGACCTAGCACTCATTACTGGCGAACTATCTATCGGAGCTCAGTATAAACTTGAGAAAATAGGCGTTTGGCAATACTTCCAATGTGGCGGTTTTGGTGAAGATGGATTAAAAAGGTTTGAAATTGCCGAAGCGGGTTTAAAAAAGGCAAATGCCATGTTTGAATATGAAAGGATTATTGTTATAGGTGATACCCTGCTAGATATTCAAACAGCTCGTCATATAGATGCTGAAATTATATCTATTACAACAGGTTCGCATTCAAAAGAGTTATTGATGACGCTTAATCCAGACTATATTATAGATGAATTTTGGGAAATAGAGCATAAATTCAAATGATATTATATCATTTGAAGCAATCCAATGAGTTAATCACTATTAAAGAGCTGATATCTTTTAACCAAGATTTTAGCTCTTTAATTAATTACTAAGTTTGATTATGCAAGATATCTGAACAAAGCCATTATACCTATCGCGATAATGTATATTCCAATTAAGATTGGAAATAAGAACTTATAAGCTTGAAGAATGACTAAAACCATATCAGCAAATCCAATATCATAATCATCCTTGAATTTAGGAATCTTATGTTCATCTCTAGATTTTTTATATTTATTGCTCACAACAACCTCCTTTTAATAATTGTCATTAATTTTTAAGCAATTACTTTTTCGTTAGTATAAGTATTATTTTATTACATAGCAAAAGAAGATAATTCTTCTTTTAAAGCTTTTGAGTATACATTTTTGCATCAGATTTTTTTAGCAACTCTTCAAATGTCCTACCATCATCAGGATACATCGATATACCATAACTGAATTTAGTTAAAATATCGTGACTTTCGTATTGTATAGTTTCTAATTTTAGAAGCTCCTGCCATCTATTCAAACGTTGAGTGAGCACATCCTCTGAAATATCCCAGAAAAGACCAATAAATTCATCACCACCAACCCGAGCAATAACATCAGTCTCTCGTATTTCATTACTTGATACAAATGCGAATTGTTTAATCACTTTGTCACCAGCGACATGACCAAAATTATCATTAATTCTCTTTAATTTATCTATATCAAATAAAACAAAAGCAAATTTTTTATCATGCAAGTGACCTTTTTCCAAATATTGACTAAATAAATCCATTAAATGCCTTCTGTTGAAAATACCTGTCAACGGATCGATAATTGAATCTCTTTTTACACGACTAATTTTTTTGAATTTTACTATCGCTCTTTCAATTTGTACTTTTAGATAATCAAATAGATTTAAGTCTATCGCATCAAAAATATTATTTTTATCACTGTCTACACTCAGTAGACCATAAAGAACACCGTTAACAACTAGTGGAGCAGTCATGTTAGATTCAAACTTAAATCCAATAGTATTTTTATTTATATCAGGATACAAAGTGCTATATTTTTCTTGGATATCGTTTAAAATGACAGATTTGGTATAGTCATTATTTAAACTACTATTTGCAAATGAATTTTTAAATGGGAGTTTTACACTATCTACATATTCGTCTGTAAAGCCATAACTCGCAGATATAAACATGTTGTCATCCTGATCTAGTTTTAGAACACATGCACGTTTTGCCGAAGGTATAACGGTATGAATCTTTGACAAGAGATAATCATACATACTATTGAGATCATGTACGTGATCTACTAAGTCCTTAATTTCAATAATTAATTCATTGGCTTTTATGAGTTTATTCAATTGATTGTCATCAGAACGTATATCAGTAATATCCTCGTGTATATATATGATACCACTTGCTTTTGAACCCTCTTGTACGATAATACGATGGACATTATTAATTGTATTAATTTGGTTCAACTCAAAATGAATTTCAAATTTGTCATGTGTTGATGAATAATGTGTTTTCTCAAAGAAATGTATTCCAGGGTATCGTGAAAGATCGATTTTCTTGTCTTGTGAATGAGTTTCTAATAGAGAATGGATATAAGATAATCCATTATTATGAAATTGATTTTTTAACAATATATTGCCATTAAGATCATAATAATAAGCTGGTAATGAGACACTATTGAAAATTTGCTCAATGGTAATAGAAGATTTTTCCATATTATTTGCATGTAACATTTTACGATCCATTTCGTTCATTGTACCAACGTAGATATCCTTTTTTATTTTAGTGATTGTAAACTCAAATGGTGCGTCCTCATCCTCTAAAGATAATGTCAAAATATATTTTTTATATTCTACACCATCAATAATCTCTTTCATATGACTCAGAAAAACAAATTGTTCATTTTTACTCAATATTCTGCAGACAACTTCAAAGAAAGTAATTTCAGCAGAAAAATCTATTTGACAAACTTTAGAAATGTAGTTTGATATATATATCACTTTGTAATCATCATGGTACTCAAAATAACCGACTCCACCTTTATTGTAAGCCGTTAACATATTTAAATTTTCATCAGTTTCTTCAACCGGACGTACACTGATATTATTCAATTTCAAAAAACAACTGTCAAAACTCATATACTCACCTAGATTCTTTGACTTAACCAATCTAAAAACACTATATGCACTGGATAAAACAAGTAAAACAAGTATTTCATACTTCTGCCCTTCTGATGATTATACGTCATAAAAATTAGAGGGGTTAATGCAGCAAAACCTTGTATGCTTGTCGGACCATATAAAACAAAACTCAGTACTAAAAACGCACCAATCATATAAATATAATTATCCTTTAAGAGGTGGATTATAAATATCAACAAGACACCATAAATACTGTAATCAGGTTGAATCATCAATGTAATAACCAGAATCCCTGCTATTCCAACTATTTTATTAACTTCATCGTAGACACTCTCAAATATCATAATACATAATAAGCCAAAACTTAAAGTATAAAATATATTTACAGGTATAGTCGTAAATAATGATGGAATTTGAATTATATTAGCAAAAATAAATAATCTTAAAAAGTATTTTTTCTTATCTCGGGTATAATTATAACCATTTGCAATTAAAAACCCAAATATAGGGAAAGATAATCTTCCAATAATTCTTAAAATCGTATACTGAGGGTATAAAAAAAATCCGATATGGTCTACAACCATTAATAATACTGCTAATAATTTCAAGTAAAATGTATTCATAATTTTTCCTTTTAAACTGTTATAACTTATTATACCCTTAATAATATATAACTGTACTATCAATTTAGTCTTTTTTAATAACCAGTGTTTTTGATTCACAGTTAAATTCTACATCAACACCATAAGGTAAAATCCATTTAGGATCAGTATGACCAAAATCCAAATTAAAAATTACTTTTGGTGCAATCTCAAGTTCTATTTCAAAAATGTTTAGTATGATTCGTTTTAACTCGTTATATTCATCATTGGTATAATCTTTGCATCGTCCGAAAACAATCCCTTCAACACGATTTAGAAGGCCTTGAGTGGCATAATTTCTAATCATGTAGCCAACCTGATCTGGTGTTGGTTTTTCTTCTGAAGTTTCAAAAAAAAGTATCTTTCCATCAAAGAATTCAGGCGCTGGCCAGTACTTGGTACCTTTAAGCCCTTCTAATACTTCTATGCACCCACCCCACAGTTGTCCTTTCATCATCTTATTTGAAAAAACTTCATAACACTGATTATTGGCTTTTGGATCCAGTACTTCAGATGGGTAAACAAACCAATCTTTATATCCATCAACATATTCATCGGAGCAAGTCCATTCAAACTCCTCCCAGTCGGTTGTTAAATATTTTTTAACTTGATCCAACGAGTTTGGAAAATGATGTAACTGAGCCAAACCAGCCATGACACTATGACCATAATAGGTTTTTAACCCTAGAATGTTTAAGTATGTTAAAAAAGATGTTGAATCAGAAAAGCCCATTATCAACTTGGGATTATTTAATATTAATTCAATATCTAAATAGTCCAAGATTCGTACTGATTCATAACCCCCTATAGAGCATATAATACCATCAATTGTTGTATCAGCAAACACATTGTTAATTTCCTCAGCTCTAAATTTAGGATTGTTATATAAAAATTCAGTAGATTTTGTACACGATGGACAAATTACAACTTCATAATTGAAAAATGTTTCTAAGTTTTTTACACCACTTTCAAATACGTCAGGAAACATTTCTGACAAGCCATTACTTGGTGATATCAGTGCTACTTTTGAGCCTTTTTTTAAAATCATATTTCCTCCTACTTTCTTCGCTTATTTTTTAGTATAATACATTATAAGGAGTATATATGAAAATAACTAAAATTGAAATACAAAAGAAGAATAAGAACCGTTACAGCCTTTATATGGATGATGTTTTCAAGTGTGGAGTACATGAAGATGTAATTGTTTATTTAGGTCTACATGTCAATCAGGAAATTTCTGATGAAATGTATAATGATATATTATTAAAGGAAGTGGTTGCAAAAGCAAAGGCTGATGCCATCAAATTCATATCCTATAGAATGAGAAGTGTTTTTGATGTCAAAGAAAAACTTAAGACGCTTGAGTGTGGACCTGACGTCATCTCACAAGTCTTGGATTTTCTTGAAGAACATAATCTAGTAAATGACTTTGAATTTACAAAAGCATTTATACATGACAAATCATCAATATCACGTCATTCAATGAGCAAAATTTCATATGAGTTAAAGAAAAAAGGTATTTCTTCTGACATTATCAACAAAGCCAAAACATATTACAGTGAATTAGGAGAAGACTTTGATTATGAAAATGCTAAAGTGTTGTCTTTAAAAAAGTACAAACAATTGGTTGTAAAGAATAAGTACAATGAATACGAAATAAGGCAAAAAGTTTATCAATATTTAAGCCAAAAAGGATTTAACATTTATTTGGTTAAAGAAGCATTAGAAGATGGATTATATGAAGAATCACTAGAAGAGCCTATTGAGTAGGTTCTTTTTATATGGTAAAATAACCCCCAAGGGAGGATAAGGGTTATGACAAGAAAAATATTCAAACTGGCAATACCATCAATTATAGAAAATATACTCCAAATCATGCTATCGTCAGTTGATACATATTTTGTGGCAACATTAGGATCTATAGCAATTTCGGCAGTTGGTGTAAACTCCTTGATATCAAATCTATATTTAACTTTTTTCATTGCTGTTGGTACTGGTGTATCAATCTTAACCGCTCGTGCTAATGGTGAAGGTAGCAAACATAAATTAAGAGATAACATTCAAAACGCAATGCTAATTACAATAGGATTAAGTGTACTTTTTTTCTTTATAAATCTATTATTTGGGAAAAGCATTCTGTTATTGATTACAAATGATCATAGTTTTGTAGATGAAGCATATTTATATTTTATGGTTGTCATAATTCCTATTGGAGCTTTGGCGTTTATGACAGTATTATCAAGCATCATCAAGTCGCTTGGAGATACGAAATCTCCTATGATAACGGTATTTATAATTAATGTTATCAATGTTATTTTAGATTATGTCCTCATAAGAGGTATCGGAAGCTTTAATGGTATTGGAATCATTGGTGCTGGTATTGCAACAACTTTTTCAAGATTGGTCGGATGTATTATTCTTACTTACATTCTAAATAACAGAACTCAATTTATAAAACATTTTACTTTCTGTTTAAAGGCCAATATAAAAGAAATGATTGGTTATGCAATTCCGGTTGGTCTAGAAAAAATACTGATGAGGATCGGTCAACTAATTTATGGTAGTTTAATCTTTTCTATTGGTATCACACATTATACAGGGCATAATATAGCAGGAACTATTGAAGCATACTCCTACTTACCAGCAATGGGCTTTGGAATTGCAGCATTTACAATGATTGGTCATTCTATTGGTGAACACAATTACGATGAAATAAGAACCATCGGCAAACTGACTTTTTTATATAGTACTTATTTTATGTTGGTAATAGGAACTGTATTTTTCATTTTTGCACCACAACTTGCTGGAATTTTCACTGATGATCCAGAAATTATCCGATTGGTTAGTATTGTTCTAAGAATTATCGCTGTCTTCCAACCGTTCTTATGCAGTACACAAGTTATCGCTTCTTCTCTACAGGCTTTAGGTGATGTTATGTATCCCCTATATCTCACAGGCTTTGGCATTTGGTTTATAAGGATCCTTGGAACTTATTTTCTTGGTATAAAATTGGGTTATGGATTAATAGGGGTTTGGATTTCTTACGCTTTTGATGTAACATTTAGAGGAACCCTACTTTGGATACGATTTAATAAAAAGACAAAATCTAGTGAATATCTACGAAAGGAGTACTTAAATGAGTCATCCTAATGAAAAAGCAGTAAGAGCGAGGTTAGCGAAAATAGCCGGACATGCAAAATCTATAGAAAAAATGTATGAAGATGGTAGAGAATGTACTGAAATCTTAAACCAGATTGCCGCTGTTAAAAGTGCCTTAAATAGTGTCGGAAAAGTTATTTTAAAGGATCATATGAATCATTGCATCCTTGAAGCCGCGAAAAGCGGTGATGAAAGTGCCTTGGACGAGTTAAATAAATCAATTGATAAATTACTTTAGGAGGCCTTATGAAACTGAAAGTTGTTTGGACTAGTGGTGAGAAAGAAGTTGCATTAAAGATGGTACACATGTATGTTTATAATGCGAAGATTAATAATTGGTGGGATGACATCGAATTAATCATTTGGGGCCCCTCTTCTAAGTTATTAGCTGATGATGAGGAACTTCAAGTGAGCGTGAAATCGATGCTTACAAAAAATATTAAAGTTGTTGCTTGTCAAGCATGTACAGACAGTTATCATATATCGGATCAATTAAGAACATTGGGCATCGAGGTTAAATATATGGGTGTACTGTTGACAGATTATCTAAAATCAGACATGAAAGTAATTACATTTTAATATAGTTTATTTTTAAAAAGAGAGCAATAAATAATTTATGGCTCTCTTTTTAATCCTTTATTGATTCATGATTCTTTTACTGTTCAAAAACTCTTTATTCTTGATGACCAATGTTTTAATATGTGAAATGCTTGTTTTGGCTCCATCTAGTGACTCGTGTAAAACAGCTACATCGTTTTTTTGTGAAATACTTGTATCTTGGATAGTCTGAATCGCTTTCATATCGATCGTTTGCTCTTGCATATAATTAATGAGTGTTAAGTGAGTTGTCTCTAATAGGTGATCTAACTGATTGATTTCATCTGAAATATTGTTCATCGATTTAGAAACGGATAAATAATTCTGCGTAATATGAACCAAATATTTCGCCATATCTGATGTCGCTTCATGACTTTCAAGAGAAAGCTTTTTTATTTCATTGGCGACCACTGCGAATCCCCTTCCTGCTTCTCCAACTCTAGATGCTTCAATAGATGCATTCAATGCCAATAAATCAATTTCATTTGAAACACTTTCAACTCTGGTTTTTAAAACATCAACTTCACTTAAATTCTTTGACAGTTCTTCAATATGATTTTGTTCTATATCAATGGAAATCAATATTTTCTTTAGAACAGAATCTAAATTAGAAACAGATTGACTTAGAGATGTTACAATTTCATTACCCGTTTGATAATTCCTGTATGATTTTTTCGAATGTTCAGTAATTTCACTGGACTTAGATAAAAGATCACTACTTTTTGCATGCAACTCAATCATTTCATCATCCAAAAGGATGATATCATTTTGAACATCATCCACATATCTTGTTACAGATGAAATAGTTTCTGATAATGCATTATTGGTTTTATTAGTCTTTTCTTGTGTTATATACATTTCTTTACTTTGAATTTCTAATTCTGCAAGTAATTTTTTGAGTTTCTCAGAAGATGCCGTTAAATCATTGTTACTGGCAATTGATCTTTCTTGAAAAATACCACCTACGTATGCAAACCCACCTAAAAAGATGGGTGCTGAATCAATCATAAACATTATTTTATTGTCCATATGGAGCTGTAATATATTAAGATGACCATTAATTACACCTTCGAATACAATTGCACCTAATGGGAACATACATCCAAACATAATACCAGCCAGCAAATATCGACTTCTTACTTTCATATTATTCTCCTATATATTTAAATAAATAGTATGTATTGCTTTTTTTACCCTCTCCTTCTATTATAAATGAAACATGTTCTTTATTGCCACTAAACTTGAAATATCCCAAATAAATATAATCGTCATCTTCAAAGGCATTATCAGCGTCGGAATGACCATTATTTGCCAATAATAAGGTTCCTTTTTCCATGAAGTGTTTGCAATCTAACGAAATACTGCCAGCATTACTAGAAATAACAAGATCAAATACCCCTGTAACATCTGTATATGATTTGTGGAAAAATGTCATTTTTGTCTCATGTTTGTATATTTTGTGTAAATTCAGGTATTTCATTATATCTGGCTCTGTGAAGAATGTTTCAATGTTATCATATACATCAATATAAGTGACATCTTCAAAAGAAAATGATGGGGATATATGGATAAAACTCCCTGGATAAACCACCTTCTTGATATCATATGTTTGACTTAATAAGTTAAAGATATGAATCATTGGATCATATTTACCGAGGTAATACATTTTATAATAATCAAAGTCTACATGTCTTGGTTCATGTATATCGCCGTATTTTTCAATAAAATTTTCTAGTTCTTTTCCGTCTAAATCAAAAACACTGGTATACCCTTTTTCTTTCATAAACAGTCCTCCTTTAGTAAATTGATACCCAAAAAAATAATAAAAAACCAGAGAACTGGTTTTAACTTAATAGTATGTTTAAAAAAGCGTCTACTACATCATTTCGATAATGAGTTCCTTTAAATTTAATTAATTCCGATACAGCAATTTCTTTACTTAAACCACTTCTATACGGTCTGTCAGATGTTATCGCATCATACGAATCCGCGACTGCTATAATGGCGGCTTCAATACAAATATCATCCCCAATTAATTGATTTGGATACCCACTACCATCAATACGTTCATGATGTTGTAAAACTATTTTTTCAATATCTCTGAAGTAAAGTTTTGTAATAATATCTCTACTGTACTTTGGATGTTCCTTAATAATAGCGTACTCTTTTTCTGATAAAGCTTCAGGTTTGTTTAAAATATCATCCGGTATTTTAATTTTCCCTAAATCATGAAATAATGCTGCAAATTGAATACTTTCTATCGTTTCGTTATCTAACTTTAACTCGACAGCAATTTTATATGCATATTGCTGAACTCTTTGACAATGCTTTTTTGTATATGCATCTTTTTTCTCTATAGAATTCATCATTTCGTATAAGGTCTTTATCTCGTCACTTAATAGATGAAAAATCGAATCATTGATTACATATAAAATCCTGGTGTCCGATAAAGCTTTGAAGTGAGTGACTTCGACTAAGGCATTGAAATGAAAACTATCTCCTTGACATAAAGTTGTACGGAGTATTTCACTTTGAATTGAACCACTTATTATATAAAAAAATTCAAAAAGATTTTCTGTGTCTGCAGGATAAACAATAAACATTTTATCTTTAAAAATTATTTGCTCCATAATTTCCAAATTGTGACTTTTAGCCAATAGCTTAAGTTGGGAAGACTCCTGAGATGCTATGTCTATTGGATTGTTTTTTTCAACTATCTTAATTGTTGTCATATATCTTAACCACCAACAACTCTAATTGGGTCTATAAGGATTTCTTTGGTATCGATTATTACAAATGTATAATCACAAATTACTGTTACACCAAAACTTTCAGCGCGGTAAAACATCCTTTCAGCTTCAGCATTGGTTACTTTAATTAACGAGTCAATTATTAGATCTATTAGGTAATCCTTTTTTTCTGTAAAGAGCTGAGTCAAATATTGCCTCGTTTTCCCTGAAAAATAATCATTTAGAAATTTAATTTTTTTATCATATGTGATCAGGACACCTTCAGAATAATTAACATGTGCTTCAATATAATTCTCAATTCGCTCATTAGTCACATCAACCTCATGAGTAATCATTTCTAAAACATCTGAATCAACGGACTGTTCTTCACCGTACACAAGACTACTTAACATTAGAATGCTTAGTACCATAACCATTAAAAATCTTTTCATAAGTTTCCCCTTTCTAAATGTAGTTTAACATATATTATACTTATATGTCAAACTTTGGTAATTTGGAAAATTGAACAGTAACTTGTAAACACGCATGTCTGACTCTGTAAAATCATTATAATCATACAAAATATTCTTGAAGGGTTAATGAGTTGTAAAATAATCATACAACATAAAAAAGGATTGCAGTTAAATGCAATCCTTTTTATAGTCATATGATTATCTTTATTTCATTTAATAAGATTGATGGGATTCTGAGTTAATCGAGATAAAAATATTAAAGCGATTTTTATGGTCTACCCTATTCATAAAAATCCCAGTAATCCTCACCCCAATGTTTCTTTATGAACTCATCTCGTCCAGACTTTGATCGGTCTTCTTCGTAATCGTCTGGTTGTTTCAGGTGATAGTCTTGATGGTATTCCTCAGCTTCATAAAATGTTCCTGCTTCGATAACTTGTGTTACTATTGGAGCGTTAAAGCGACCTGTTTTATCTAAATCACTCTTTGATTTCTCAGCGATTAACTTGTGATCTTCTGTTATATAAAAAATTGCGGTTCGATAAGATGATCCCCTATCGTGAAATTGTCCGTCTGGATCAGTTGGATCAATGTTTCTCCAAAAGGAATTCAAAATCCTTTCAAGTGTAATTTCCTCGTCATCAAATTGAATCTCCACAACTTCATAATGTCCCGAAACCTGAGTCTTAACTTCCTTGTAAGTCGGATCGGTTACATGACCGCCCATATATCCTGAAGTAACTTTTTTCACACCTTTCAAGTCGAAGGGGCTATTCATGCACCAGAAGCATCCGCCTGCCACGTAAATTTTTTGAATTGACATATTCTCTCCTTGTATTAAAAATACTAAATGTACATAATTAATGGGATTGCTCACTTCTGGCAGTAAGATTATTTCACTTTATTTACTATACAACCATCTGCATATAAGCATATTCAATCATTAAAACACCTATAGATTTTCTTGGAAATTATCATGCATTCTTGACAAGTACGCCATAAACTGCTCTTGCTCCTCATGAGTAAAACCATTAAATGCAACAGATTTTACATTAGAGGCAATTGTTAAAAATTCATTTTCGTAATCATAAGCTTTTTTTGACAATCTTATATAAGTAACTCTTTTATCCAATTTGCTTTTTTCCTTATCAACATAACCTCTTTCACATAACCTATTAACCAAAACAGTAATTGTTGATTTGTCCTTACCGACCATATCACTGATTTGATTCATTTTTAATTGGCCATCGTTGATATATAAAGCTGTTAAGATATCACCATAAGCTGGAACAATATCAGAAATATCAAAGTTCTTTAATTGTTTGTCCAAGTATTGATGCATCAATTTCTTTACCTTATTGAAAGAATAAACTACATAATTATTTTTCATTTTTTATTCTGCCAAACAACATTTTGTCTGACATGCTCCTTTCTAATATTATAAGGAATAATTTATATCCTTAGCGCTATGAAAATCATAGAATTTCGTATATATAGCCACTTGATTCAATCTTTCCATTTCTATATATAATTAAATATCATTTCCTTATAAAAAACAAGGATATCTTCCCAATACTTTTCCATAAGAATGATATATGTTATAATACCCACGGATAGAAAGGATAAAACATGACAACGAGTATTGCAATAATTATATTATTAGGACTTATTTTAAATTATATTTTTGAGAAATTAAAATTGCCTGGTTTACTTGGAATGTTGTTATTAGGAATTTTGCTAGGACCATATGTCTTTAACATTTTAGATGCTGATCTTCTAGTCATATCTGCTGATCTCAGAAAAATTGCATTAATTATAATTTTATTGCGAGCCGGACTAGGAATCAGCAAGAACAATTTAAGTAAAGTTGGAAAAACTGCTCTAAAAATGAGTTTCATTCCAGGGATTTTAGAAGGATTTACAGTAGCATTTTTGACAATGTTATTTTTTGATCTGTCTTTTGTCGAAGGTGGAATTCTTGGATTCATAGTTGCTGCGGTATCGCCTGCCGTTGTAGTACCTTCCATGCTTTCATTTATTGAAAATAAAATTGGTACAAAGAAGAACATTCCAACACTGATATTAGCAAGTGCTTCGATTGATGATGTTGTGGCAATCACAATATTTACAACTTTCTTAGGACTATACAGTGGTAGTAAGGTGAATATCGGAATTCAACTATTAAATATCCCTATATCAATTCTTTTAGGTATAACAATAGGATTTCTTTTGGGACTTTTATTAGTTTATCTATTTAACAAATTACATATAAGAGATACAAAAAAAGTATTGATTATTATTGGAATTGCTACACTTTTAACTTCACTAGAAACTTTACTAAGTGGTATTGTACCAGTTGCCAGTTTATTGGGTGTAATGACTATAGGTTTTGTCATACTGGAAAAGAGAGAAATTGTTGCAAAAAGGTTAGCAGTAAAATTCAATAAAATTTGGGTTTTTGCCGAATTGCTGTTATTTGTTCTAATCGGTTCTCAGGTTAATATTGAAGTGGCTTTAAATTCTGGACTGAAGGGACTTTTAGTTATTGTAATTGGATTGATTGCACGATCAATTGGTGTCTTTATTTCAACATTAGGTACAGACCTTAATAACAAGGAAAAACTTTTTTGTGCAATTTCATATATACCAAAAGCGACAGTCCAAGCTGCCATAGGTGCTATTCCACTGAGTTTAGGCATACCATCTGGAGAATTAATACTAGCGCTTGCTGTACTTGCAATTATCATAACTGCACCACTGGGTTTGATTGGAATCAGATATGGTGGTATACATTTACTCGAAAATGAAATCGTGTCTGATCAAGAAATCTAAATCTTAAAAACAACTTTAGGCTTATGAGTTTTTACTCATGAGCCCTATTTAAATCCAATTAACTCACGTAAAAAAAATCACATCAAATTAAGATGAGATTTTCTTTTGTTTTAATGTTATATCTTACTTAGCTTTAAAATGAAATATTGTCTATTCATTTATTTTTTTCAATTTAATCAATTCTTCTAAAGTCGGCATGCCACCTTGTGCTCCCGGTTTTGTTGTAGCCAACGCTCCAGCTATATTGGAATGATATAAGGTTTCCTCAATATCAAATTTGAATAATAATCCAAAACATACAGCAGCATTAAAAGTATCACCTGCACCAACACTATCAACTGAATCAACACGATAGGCTGGAACATTTACAATTTTATTGTCATGAATAAAACTAGATCCTTTGCATCCGTTTTTTAGAATTACATTATCACTTTTATCTATACTGCCTTTTATAAGTTCATATTCAGTTTCATTTGGAGTTATATAATCCGCATAATCAAGCATCTCTTTGCTGAAGTTACTATAGGGAGCAGGATCTAAAATAATTGTTTTTTCATGTTTTGAAAGCAATTTAAGGAGATGTAAACTCACATTTTTTGGAATTTCCAGACTCATTAAAAAGAAATCATGATCTAAAATTACATCTACATTATTATCAATCCATTCTTTTGTAAGTTGATAATTAGCACCACCGATGGTGATAATCTTATTTTCACCAGTTTTATCTACTTGAATAAATGCTTGTCCTGAGTCACCTTCACTTCTTTTTACAAGTGATACATCAATATTGCTATTTATCAAATGTTCAATATATTTATTGCCATGGCTATCATTTCCAACCGATCCCAACATGGATACTTTTAATCCTAGTTTTGCAGCTGCAATTGCCTGATTACCACCTTTTCCACCGAAGAAGGTTTCGAGTTTATTCGCTTTAACAGTTTCTCCATTTTGGGGAAATTCGTTCAATGATAATACTAAATCCATATTCAAGCTACCAACAACACAAACTTTTTTATTATAATTAGTAGTACATTCCTTACATATACAAGATTTATTTCTATACTCCTCTGGAATATGATTCAACAAGTCTTTTGGAACCAAAGTTGTCATACACCAGCATGCATATGGATCTGTTCCTGCGACCATTGCACAGCCATTATTTTTCCCACATATTGGGCACTTTCCTTTTTCTATCATTCTAACCTCACATTTTTTATAATATATACCTGTATTATATCAGATTTTGTTGACATTCCTATGGTTTACCGTTAATATTTTAAGAGTTGTAATATATATAAAGGAGTGCTTATGTCAACTAAGTTAGCTAATGAAATAGAACGTCGTAGAACGTTTGCGATTATTTCCCATCCCGATGCTGGTAAAACGACTTTAACAGAGAAATTCTTACTTTATGGTGGAGCCATAAGAGAAGCTGGTACTGTTAAGTCAAGAAAATCTCAAAAACATGCTGTTTCAGACTGGATGGAAATAGAAAAACAAAGAGGTATATCAGTTACATCTTCTGTTTTACAATTCAACTTTAATAATCATTGTATTAATATACTAGATACACCAGGACACCAGGATTTCAGCGAGGATACTTATAGAACATTGATGGCTGCAGACAGCGCTGTCATGGTTGTAGACTGTGCTAAAGGTGTTGAGGCTCAAACAATCAAATTATTCAAAGTATGTAAAATGAGAAACATTCCAATTTTTACATTCATTAACAAAATGGATAGACAAGGTAAAGAACCATTTGAACTTATTGAAGAAATCGAATCTGTTTTAGGTATTAGAGCGTGCCCTATTAACTGGCCTATCGGTTCGGGGAAAAACTTTAAAGGTGTCTATAACAGACAAAAAGAACGAGTTGAATTATTCGATGGCGGTAACCACGGTAGCAATAAACTAAACGTTGTAACAGGTGCTGTTGATGATGAGAAATTTAATGATCTATTAGGTTCTCATCTTCACGAAACGCTTTTGGAAGAAATCGAATTATTAAACATTGCTGGCGATAATTATGATCATGATAAAGTTATAAATGGAGAGTTAACACCAATATTTTTCGGTAGTGCTCTTACAAATTTTGGTGTTGAACCATTTTTGGAATCATTCCTAGAAATTTCAAAAGGTCCACAACCAAGAGAAAGTAATCATGGACATATTGAACCAACGTCAGAGAACTTCACAGGATTTATATTTAAGATTCAGGCAAATATGGATAAAAATCATAGAGACCGTATAGCATTTCTAAGAATCTGTTCAGGTCAATTTGATAAAGGTATGGCTGTTAATCATGTTAGAACCAACAAAAAGATTAAGTTAGCACAACCACAGCAATTCCTAGCACAAGACCGTGTGATTGTAGATTCTGCTTATCCAGGTGATATCATAGGTTTACATGATCCAGGTATTTTTAATATAGGTGATACATTATGTCAGGATAATTCAAAAGTTGAATATCATGGTATTCCATCGTTTGCACCAGAACATTTTGCTAGAGTTACTATCAAAAACTCGTTAAAAAGAAAGCAATTTTTAAAAGGCATTACTCAATTATCTGATGAAGGTAGTATTCAAGTTTTCAAAAGATTAAACATCGGCATGGAAGAATTATTGATTGGTGTGGTTGGTGTCTTGCAATTTGAAGTTTTGGAATATAGACTTAAGAACGAATACGGCGTTGATATTATTATTGAACAACAACCTTTTAGATATGTCCGTTGGGTAAAAGCTGAAAACTTCGATCATTCGAAATTCTCAGTACCATTGGATTGCCGATTGGTTGTAGATAAAAATGAGAATCCTGTTATTTTATTCAAAAACGAATGGTCTATCAGACATGCTGAAGAAAGAAATGAAAATGTAACACTTAGTGAAATTTCATTATAAATACTAGATATAATAGCATATACTTGCTATTATATTTTTTTTTTGGGTATAAAAAAATCGAGGTGGCTTATGAATATATCAAAATTGGAACAGGCATGGTCATTAAGAAGAGAAAATCCAGATGAGTCTTATACACTTGTAGAAGAAATTATTCAAGATTCACAGATAACTCAAAAGTTATCCGACTATTATGATGCCCTAACGGTTAAAAGTATATTAGATATCTATAAAAGCAATTATAAAATTGCCGAAAAAGAGTCTTTAGAAACATATGATTATTATAAAATTAATCCCTCTCCTGTTTTTGCCTGTAGAAATGCAAATAACCTAGGTATGTTATATATCATTTATGGTGATTTCAGTAAAGCCATTAGTTATCTATCAAATGGCTTAGACTATTCAAAAAAAAATCACGTGGATGAAATGAGTATTTTTATGCTCTATAACTTAGCAGAAATTTATAAAGATATAGAGAATTTTGACAAGGCGATTTTATTTTTAACTGAAGCGATAGAACTCAATCTGAACGAGGAACATTTACTCTCTAATGTATTGTATTCCAGTATTGCAATGTGCTTTCAAGAAACTGGTCAACCAGATGAAGCGCTGATATACTCACAGAAAAGCATTGAGTTATCAGAATATAAAAAAGATATGTACAGTCTAGGATTATGTTATATAGTAATAGCTCAAATTAGATTAATGGAAAAAAAATACGATGAGGCAAAAATATTCGCCGAGAAAAGCTTAAACGCCAGGCTTGAAATAAAGGATGATTTCGCAATTGCAGTAAGTTATTGCAGATTGGCCGAAATTGTCTTAGCACAAGGTTTTTCTAATCAGTCTATCGATTATGCATTTAAAGCCTTAAAGTTGGTTACGGAGCTAAATAGTCATGCTATCAATCCTGCATTATACAAGGTTTTATGCGATGCTCATAAGTCAATTGGATTAACTGATGAAGCATTAAAATATTCAGAACTTCATTGCCAAACAGAAAAAATAATACATGATGAAAGATTGCAAAAAAGTATTTCAATTTTATCAGCTGAAAAATCTATAGAAAGCATAAAAAAATATGCTGAAATCTATAGGCTTAATAACATAGAACTAAAGAAGAAATCCGAGGAATTACTATTGATATCAAAAGTTGGAAAAGCTTTGATTAATGCACTTAATATTGATCAATTGCTCTTTGATATCTATCACAATATTTCTGTTATGATTAACGCACCTTTATTATTAGTCGGCCTGTTAAACGAGGATAATTTCCTTGAATATAAATGGATACTCTTTAATAATGAGAGGCTTGAACCACATGTTGTTATCAACGATAAACATTCACTAGGCTACCAAGCCATAAATGGAAATAGGTCGATTTATATACCGCATTTTAATTTTTCAACTTATGAAACTGAAAGAGTTGGTAATGATAAACAGTTCGATAATATTAGTTCTGTCCTATTCTGCCCTCTTTATAATAAACAAAGAGCTATAGGAGTTATCAGTTTGCAAAGCGAAAGAGAAAATGCTTATTCCAAGGATGATATTGTTTTAATGGAAGGACTATCCTCATATATTGCAATTGCCATAGAAAATGCCAATAAAGCTGAAATTATTTCTAACACTGCAAATAAGCTACAACTGACTCTTAATCATCTTGAAGAGACTCAGGAACAATTGATTAAAGCTGAAAAGCTAGCTGGATTAGGACAACTTGTAGCAGGTGTTGCACATGAACTGAATACACCTATTGGAGTTAGTATTACAATGATTACGCATCAACTATTCAGTTTGGAAAAATTAAAATCTGATTTTATGAAAGGAAAATTAAAAAAGCAAACATTAAAAGATTACATTGAGGAGAGTACAAATATATTATCCGAAGTTGAAAAAGCAATTCTGCATTCCTCAGAGATGATTCAGAGTTTTAAGTCACTTGCTTTGACCGATTACTCATTTAAAATAAAAACATTTACCATAAATGAATTGCTCACTTATATTTCAAATGAACAACGGCAAAAACTGAATGAAACTCATATTAAACTGATTACAAATACGAATTATGATATTGTATCAACCTATCCTCGGATTTTAAATGATATTGTTTCTCACTTTATTTCGAATAGTATCAATCATAGTTTCATAAATAAAGAAAATCCGATTATCCAGTTGAGTATTAAAATAGAGGAATCAAATCTTGTGATTCAATATAAGGATAACGGGATACCAATTCCACTAGAAGTTCAGAGTAAAATGTTTGATCCCTTCTTTAGTACAAAAAAAATTGATGGATTAATGGGTATCGGACTTCATGCGGTACATAACATGGTAACACAAGTTTTGAAAGGTACAATTGAATATGATAATGGATTCATTATAAAAACAAAGATATAAAACTGGATTTTCAGTTTTATATCTCTTTTAATTATTTAGTATCCTCTATATGTACATAATAAGTATCTCCTGCAAAAAATGAAAAGAAGTCAACTTTGACGTGAACTGCTGTTGGATTTATAAGATCATTTACCCAAGCCATACCCATATGCCCTTTTCAAATAAGCTTTTAATATTTTTGACTCTTCATCACAGAATAAGTTCTTTATTTGATTCAATTGTTCATTCGTAGCCAAATACATATGCTCTCCTTATGTCTATACTCTATTATTGTTTATACTTGATATATATATCTTAAAAAAATAATTCCATCCACTAAATTACTTATAAATCTGTTCATACTCAGTTTTTAAAATTCCCATATAAATATCACTATGGTACTGACCTTGAATCAGAGCACCTTCTCTGTCAATACCTTCTATTACGAATCCACATTTTTCATAAACAGCTATACCTCTTTTATTATAATCTAATACACGCAGAAAAACCTTATGATATAATTTCTCTTGAAATGCATATTTTAAAACCAAATTTGTCACTTCAGTACCAATCCCTTTACCATATAGAGTTTGATCATAAATCTCTATAGAAAATTTAGCCTTGTTGTCATCGCTTATTGGACGTAGACCTACTACACCAATACATTGTCCTGAATATTCTATAATCCATTTACAAGGATGTTTTAAACATCTGGTATACCACTTTAGGGCATCATCATCAGTAAATTCTTTGACTTTATCAAATTCGCTTCCAATCATTCTTGCGCATTCCAAATTCATACCCAATATTTTTCTATCATGTATATCACTTTTATTAGGTTCTCTTAGTAAAATCTGATTGTTCTTTAAAACTGGTGCTGTATTCATAAACGCCCTTTCTTACTTTCTCAATATGTAATCTATAAAACCTTGTTTAATTCTATCACCTTCATACATTCTTTCAATAATACGTCTTTCTTTTATCACAAAAGTCATATCCTCGAAATAACTTTCAGCTTCATCATAATCAAAATATGAATGAATAACAGGTTCATCATCCATCTGCTCGTATTGATTATCGCCTAAATGAGGACCCTCACCGCATCTAAAGTCATCAACCGATAAGAAGTTTACAAACATCATTCCATTGGTTTTTAGGACCCTTTTCATTTCATTTATCGCTACTTTTATTTGATCTTTTTTCATATGAAATATCGAATTATAGGAGTAAACAAAGTTAAAAGAATGATCCTCGTAAGGTAAACAAGTCATGTCTCCAAAGTTAATATTTAAAATCTGATTGTTATCTAAGCCATAGTCATTAGCCTTTTCAACTTGCTTAGGATCAAAATCTATACCAAAGGTCTTGTATCCATGCCTATTGAAAAGTGAAAGAACTGGCATTTGTCCTCCAGCTCCACAGTCCAATATTGACTTTTCCGTCAGTTCATCATTGCAGTATTCCAAGAATCTATAAAGCGGTGTATGTTTAAAAACTGTATTTTCCATCATATTCCTTTCAAACTTCAATTGCCATACTCACCTGATTGTATAACAATAAAATAAAAGATATTATGTCACCTTTAACATAAATTATTTTCGACCAATTTTTGCGATAAGTTTTAATATTCTTACCGTTGTATCCATTTTTCGATTGATCTCTTTTCTCCAAGAATCAGATAAAGGAAACACCATACTATCCTTGACGACCTTTGACATATCCCATAAATCATCAGCTGTTTTATTTTCCTCTAACCAAGGTAAAATAAATCCAAGAACTTCTTTGTATTCAAAGTCAGCAATTAATTCTATCGCTTCTAGATATCTATTGGCTTCCCTGGACTTAAATATTTCTGGGGGTGTATTTAAGTAATCAGAGTAGATATAATAAATCCCCTTAGGATGATTCAAGAGATGATCAATAAAAAGCTTTTCAGTTTTGGAACTCAGTTTACCTTTTAAGATAGACACCACATAGAAATTTTCTATAAACCAGTACGACTTGTTTTTTTCTGGTTTTAAGATGGTATCATAAGCCGTGTAATAGGCCTCTTGATTAAAAGAATCACCTTCAAAAGCATGTTCGATTACTTGAGCCCATTTATAAGCTACTTCTAAAGCCAATGCATTTTTATTATCAATTCTTAAAAGCCAAGTGGCCACAAACAAATGAGTTAACAATGTCCAATCGTGCTTTTTTTCTCTATAATCACGTAACTCAATTTCACCTTTTAAATATGATTCCATATAATTAACAGCTTTTATGATAGGCTCATCAGTTTTATCTAATCCTAAATGCAGAAGTCTTCTTAAAGCTTTCTCCGTGGTATATGGGTCTTTAGAGCTGGTATTCATACTATGAAAACGCCCCCACGAACCATCATCCCATTGCTCATCAAGAACTGTCTGAACATGATTGCTATTCATCACCTTTTTCTTTAGTTCAATCATATCTTCAGTTAAGACACTTTGTCCTATAACATCACGATTGTATATATACTTAGGGATATTATCCATATTTTTATGCGTTGATATCATACTTACTTTTCCCTCTCTTTGAATAGTAATTGTTTCTTCTAACGTTTCGAAACTTGAAATTTTTTATATAAATAAAACACTAAATAGCATCAGTACAAATACATATCATTTATTACTGAATCTTATGGGTAAGACTTTCTATGGATTTAAGTACATATTTCTTAAAAATCCCATAACGACTGGTGTAATTTGAATACAAAACAGTTAACTCCTTGTCATAAATCTCAGATAAAAGCAGTACAAAGTTTAATTTGTCCGATGTCACATCACTATCTAATAATTGGTACTTTAAACAACTTGGCAATGCCTCTGAAAAACCAAAACGGTGAACAGTGGATTGTTCTTTTATATCTCGTTTCATCATTTCGATCACAAGATACTCTTTTAATAAATCAAATAAAAGGTGTAAACCTATTAGATTATCATTTCTAGAAAACTTCTTAACACATTCAGAGTACTTAAACCATATTTCCTGAACCTTCTTTTCGTCATAATCTAAACGGTGAAAATAAGTTGCATCCTTATTATCTGCAACAGAATGATCAATACCAAAGATGCAGGTCATCTTATCTTTTAAATAATCATGACTATAACTATTTTCTAATACCTGTAAATCATATTGCCTCATACCATTAGAAATAGTTGAAATGACTCTATAAACGATTCCGCCCTTATGAACATATAATTCTTTAGCGAATATAGGTTGAAACAGTTGATTTAACGAGTGTTCCAGTTCATCTGTTATTTTAATATCATCCTTTAAAACTATTATGATATCTGTATCAGACCAAAAGTCAACTTTACTCATATCCTGTTTAGATCCCTTAAGATAAATTGACAGTATATTATCTTTTAAGCAATTGATATTTTGTAATGAAATTATCATCTCTATCATTTTATTTCCTCGTCTATTCATAACTCATTCAAACATCACTTAGGTGTCAATCGTATCATATAACGGGTAAAGTTTTCTACAAATACATGTAAAAATAAGCCTTAAAAGGCTTATTTAATTTTTTGTTCATGTATATATTGAAATAAGAAATCATACATGTCATTGGTTCTAAGTAATCCGATATTACCAACTAGTATAAGTTTTGATTTAGCTCGACTAATAGAAACATTAAGACGTCTAAAATCCTTTAAAAAACCTAAAGTTTGATGATTGTTTGACCTCACAAAGGATAAAATTACAACATCTTTTTCACGACCTTGAAAAGCATCAACAGTGTCAATTTCTATATCATCAAACAACATTTGAAGTTTTTTTGCCTGTGCTTTATAAGGTGAAATGACTGCTATTTGATCTTTCTCAATATTTTGTTTTAACAGTTTTTCTATTTGTCTTTGAACCACTTCTATTTCTATGTCGTTGTAATAGGATTTTGAATCCTTTTGCATTTTTTCTTGACCCACTACAGGTATAACATCGATGATATTACCCTCTAAGACCCTTCTTTGGGCAACACTCTTATCAGGAATTAATTCATCATTGTAAAACATCGTACTTACTAAGTCGTTAATGTCTTGATGCATCCTATACTGTACAGATAATCGACTCAGGAAAAACGGGTAAAGATCAGCTAAATAATCCATTAAAGATTGATCCAAACCTAAGGCCTTGGCTTCTTGGTTAATAACCACTGGCGGTAGTTGGAAATGATCTCCTATCAATACAAAACGATTCCCTTTTATAATTGGAATTAAAGATGAAGGAATAGAGGCTTGTGCAGCTTCATCAATTATTACCCAATCGAATTGCATGTCTTCTAGCAAAGTACAGCCAGAGGTAGCATTGGTACTCGCAATTATTGGATGACTGTATAATAAATCACTCTGTATTTGATCTCGTAATTTTTGAATTTTTGCATACATCGTATCCAGTTTCTTTTGGAGTTTTAGATAAGGTTTCATATCTTTTAAAGATTGTTTGGATAAGCCACGACTGGTTTGATTGTTTTCAATAAGTTCAATCAATTCTGTATAGCTAAAGCCCCTCATATCTTTCATTTTGGGTTTGTCCATTTCACCTTGCATAGCTCTAACGTTTTCCATATCATCTTGTAGGGTTTCTACTTCTCCATACAGAATGTGTTGGTATACTCGGTAATCAAGTGTGTAAGGTTTTAAATCATGGTTAACACGAATGGGATTACCAACTCTAAGAGGATCGAGACCTAAACTAACGCAATGTCTAATGAGGTTATCAACAGCAGCATTCGAATCAGCTGTAATCAATACTTTTTTTCCGTGTGTTACTATGTTTTTAATAAGATGGGCTGCGGTATAGGTCTTACCAGTTCCTGGAGGTCCTTGAATACTGTAATAACCATTGTTATTAAAAGCTTGTGAAACACTCTCCTTTTGCTTGTCATTTAACTCATATTTGCCAAGCTCGCTAAGATGCGTGCTGACATGATAATGACCACCAAATATTTTATGAAGTTTTGAGTACTGAGGACTCTTTACAGTCATTAGAGCTTCTTCCATTCGTTTATAAGTCGTATCATTAACTGACAAATCAATACGCATGCCCTTTGAATTTGTAAATCTCAGTTGTTTAGTAAAAGCAATTGTTATGGATTTATAATCTATTTCATACACGATACCTGATGGATTCTGAAGATCTAAAGGATTTTCCTGACTGATAATAACTTGATCTCCAACACTTATTTCGGTTTCGATTCTTTCATTTTTTCTAAAGATGTAAAGGTGTTCACCACTTAAAGTTCTACCACCTTTTCTTTTGATTAAATTGATGATTGCTCGCCCTTTTTTTTCACGTTCCTCACCAGACAAATATTTCATTTCTTGAAAATGCCTAGTACGTTCTTCTTCACGTTCGTATTCTACAGACCGGAGCATATTGTTGAGTAATTTTTTTACATTGCCGTCCATATGATGTCCTTTCTATTACTATGATCATTAGTATAAAATTAATTGGATTATTAGTTGGTTTTATGGCGTATACAGTTATTCTGCTGGCTTATTTTTCTTTTTAAATGGATTGATCGACACAATTTTTTTGCCTGTTCCTGTTACTATTCTTGAAGACATATCTTTAATATAGACATACTTTAGTGAACGTGCACGTTTTCTAGCTTTTATTTTAATTTCCTTTTCGGATAGTTTTTCATCCTCTATAATGTTTAAAAGGTCATACTTAAAACGATTACCACTATATAACATAAAAGCGTAATTACCTGCAGCTTGCAGTATTGGACTCATTGCATTAACAGCTATACTGAAAAATGGTATCGATTGTGAGACACTTTTACCAGTTTCTTCTGCAATCAATTCAGAAAATTCTTCTGCCAGTTCTTCAATTATAGATTCTATTGCATCATCAAATTCTTCTATGAGACCAGTAACGGATGCCATAGACAGCACGCCGAAATACATTTTCAATAGTGATTTTGTTGAATACCTAAAGCCTAACTTTGATGATAAATCAAATATCATTTTAGAATTGGCAAATAAGATGGCAATACCATCAATAAAGGAATTGGGTGAAACCATTACAGTTACTGTTGTTTGTTGAGCATACTGCTTGATGATTGAATCGAACTCATCCACTTGCTCCATTAAGAATTCTACAACCTTCTCTTTGGAATCCAAGGAAACTTCAAACCTTTTATTAATGTACTTCAGAATTTTTCGTTCATACTTACTGTTAGCAATATATGCTTCTAAATGTATCAAGGAAGGTCTCTCAGTATATTTTAACAATGGCCATACAACATAATAGAGAGTTAAAGTCATCAATAAGCCATAGAGCACGTATGTTAGCCAAAGTTGATCAAAACTAAGAAACTCAACTAACGAAGTCATACTTTGATAGGCAAATGATACAAAATACAGTATGACAAAAAATAAGATTATTTTTAATGCTTTCATAAAACCTCCTAGATAATAAAATTATAACAAACTATTTAAAAATAAGCCAAGATCATTTCATGTCATTTTTATGACAGCGAAAAAATCCTGTCAATGATGAGTATCATGACAGGACTTATTTTAGTTATTAAGTTTATGCCAAATATCTTCTGATCGTATCGGCAAATTAGTCATTCTTTTACCTAAAGCATTTTTGATTGCATTTGAAAGTGCAGCCGGCGGTGTATCTATGCCAATCTCACCAACGGACTTCGCGCCGAATGGTCCTGATGGTTCATAACTTTCGACGAATGAAACATCCATAGACTTCACTTCCATTCTAGTTGGTACATTATATTTAAAGAATGAGTTATTTCTATTACCTCCAAGTTCTGTATAATTCACTTCCTCATATAAAGTCATTCCTATACCTTGAAGCAAAGCACCTTCCACCTGTATACGTGCTAAATTAGGATTTATAGTTGTGCCACAATCCACAACTGCTACATAATTTAAAATATCCAAATGACCTGTCCTAATATCTATTTCAACTTCCACAGCACCTACCATGTAAGGTGGTGGTGATTTTGTTCCCACATAGGACCCAGAGCTGACGAGTTGTTCTTGATTTTCAGAATAAAATAATTTGGTTGAAAAGTCTTTTAAAGATATAGAGCTTTCGCCTGAAGTCAGATCCTTTCCGTTAAAGCAAACATCTTCACTTTCAAAATAGATTTTTCCTGCTGCTTCAATTTTCCTGATCATGTTTTCTGCCGCTATTTTAACCGAATGACCAGATACATAAGTGGTACTCGATGCATATGCGCCTGTATCAAAAGGTGTCAAGTCTGTATCCGACGAATAGACAATAATCTTATCTACTGGTACATTCAATGTTTCAGCTGCCATTTGGGCTAATATGGTGTCAGAACCCGTCCCGATATCAGTTGCACCGACTAGTAAATTGAAGAAGCCATCATCGTTTAATTTTAGAATAGCTGAACCCATATCAATATAAGGTATGCCAGAACCTTGCATGGCAATAGCCAAACCAACTCCAGTTACTTTATTAGGATCCTCATGAACATGTTTAAGCTTATTATAATAATCGATTTTTTTTATGCATTCATCTAAACATTCATCTAATTTACAGGATTCTATGGTCATGGCGGTTCCTTCTTGCCCTTCACCCATGATTTCAAAGATTTCTGAAGTCTCATGTTCTTTCATCATGTTCATACGACGAAGTTCAATGGGATCCATCTTTAATAAGTCTGCCAACTCATCTATACCAGACTCCAAAGCAAAATTACCTTGAATCGCGCCATAACCTCTGTATGCACCTGCTGGTGTAAGATTTGTATAAACAACATCACCTCTAAAACCAACAGCATCCACCTTATTGTAAAGCGGTAGTGTCTTGGATCCTGCCACCATTAATACGGTTAAGGCATGCTCACCATATGCACCAGTATTAGACAAGATATCCATATCGATTACTTTGATATGACCTTCTTTATCAGATCCTATTTTGACATCAACACGCATAGCGTGACGAGTATACGAGCCTGTAAAAACTTCTTTTCTAGAAAAAATAAGTTTTGCTGGCAATCCTGTCTTAATGGTTACAAGTGAGACAAAAAACTCACCATGAATCGCTTGTTTACCACCATAACCTCCACCAACTCTTGGTTTAATGACTCTGATTTTAGACAAAGGTAAATTAAGTGTTTTACCAACTATACGTCTAACGTGAAAAGGTGTCTGAGTAGATGTAATCAAAGTCAATCGGTCTTGTTGATCTAAATAACTCACACATGAATGAGGTTCTGTCATAGCATGTGCTTGAGCCTGTGTATAATATCGTCCCTCGTAAACCACATCACAAGAGTCTAATGTTTTCTTTACATCTCCTATTTCCATTTCATAACCGGCTGCAATGTTTCTTTTAGGTTTATGACCAATTTCAAACATAGAACTAGTGCCGTCATTTTCATGAATAACAATAGAGTTGTCCATTGCTGCCTCAAAATCTATGACCGGTTCTAAAATATCATAAGAAACTTTTATCTTTGAAATCGCTAAGTCAACAGCCTTTTCAGAATGACCAGCAACAACTGCTACTGGTTCACCAATATATCTAACCGTTTTATTTAGTATTCTATGATCATATGGTGATGGTTCAGGGAAACCTTGTCCAGCTCTTGAAAAATTAACATCACCGACATTTTCATAAGTAAGTATACATTTTATTTCCTGTAAACCTTCAGCGATATGAGTGTCAATGTTAGTGATATGTGCATGAGCATAAGGGCTTCTCATGACTTTTACGATCAAGGCATCACGAGGTGCAAGATCATCTGTAAAAGCCGGTTTTCCTAGAACCAAACCCATACCATCAACTTTAGGTATTCCTTTATTAACAGACATCATCTCACCTCCATCAGATTTTTTAGTGCTCTGTGTTGACCTTCGTAACCAGAACATCTACAGAGATTACCAGCCAAGTAATGTTTAATCTCTTCTATTGAAGGATGAGTATTTTCTTGCATCAAAGCGTAAACCGCCATGACATGTCCAGGTGAACAGAAACCGCACTGTTCTACACCTTCTGCAGTAATCATTTCACCTATTTTCCTAGCTTCAAGTTGAATACCCTCCACTGTTGTTATTGGTTTATTATGTGCTCTGACTGTTAAGTAAGAACATGATGGGATCAAGTGCCCATCCACTAAGATACTACAGACGCCACATGAACTGGTGTCACATCCACGTTTTACAGATTTGTAACCTAATTTTCTAAGAGTATCTAAAAGGTATTCATCAGGATCTGCTGCAAATTTTATATGTGTACCATTAATGATTAGTTTAACTTCCATAGAATGCCTTCCTTTCTTTCAAAATATCTTCAAGTAATGCTTCTGCTAATGCACGTCTATAAGCCCCACTTGCTTGAAAATCTGTACCAAACTCCACATCTTCTAATATCTTCCTTGCAGATGAATTGAAATCAATATTTTCTACAACCAAACTACGTTTTGGTCTTGCTCCAATTGCAAGATCACTTCCTGCTAATGATACATTGACAAGTGAAAAGTCAGTATATACTTTTTTGTAATACTTGATCATCGAAAAATCGGGCTTTGGTACAACGATTTCAATTAAAATATCTTTATCTATTAAACCATTATGATAAAAGTCTCTCATAGAGGTTTTACCTGATTTATAAAATATGAGATGTGCATTTAATGACATCAAAGCATTATCAATATCACTAAATGGATACCTTCCGCAAATACTGCCCCCTATAGTTGCAAGATTTCTAGTTCCGACACCACTGATTTGTTTAACAGAATCTTTTAATGCACTTGGTAAATTACTTGTCTCAATGGTACGAAGAGTTGTCATAGGACCTATGATAAATCCATCTTTTATTTCCTTTATATAATTTAAGTTCATATCACTCAAATCAATTAGTAAAGGAATCGTTTGTTTCTGAAGTCTTAAAAATAATCCGCCTGCTATTATAGTTGCTTTCTTTTGACTATTTAACAATGCATATGCCTCTTCAAAGTCAGACGGCATTTTAATATCTAAACATTTCATTTCAACCTCTTTTCAAAGTAGTCGTAAACTTCATCTTTTGAATATGTTTTAACCGATTGAAGTTTAACCGCTGAGATATCTTTTAATCCATTTCCTGTAATTACAAGACAAACCAAATCATCAGGTTGTATTTCATTGCCTTGTAATTTAAGTAAACCTGCTAAAGTCACTGCTCCTGCCGGCTCTGAAAAAACACCAGTAGTTTGAGCAAGCTGTTCAATAGCCGATAGTATTTGGTCATCGGTTACGGCAATAAGTTTACCACCGTTTTTTTCTAAATAATGGCACGCTTTGATAACATCTCTCGGATTGCCAACAGAGATACTGTCAGCTATTGTCTCAGACGATTCAAATATCGGTATGTAGGGTTTTTTCTCGAATACCTTCTTGAGTGTACAGGCATGTTCGGCCTGTACTCCAATAACTTTTGGCACTTTATCAATTAGTCCAAGTGTATAAAACTCATCAAAGCCTTTACATAACCCACTGATAATTGTGCCATCGCCTACTCCTACAAAACAATAATCAGGTACAACATAGTCATTTTGAACAATAATCTCAAATGCACCTGTCTTTTTACCCTCCAGTAGATATGGATTAACGGCAGAATTTCTTGTATACCATTTTTTTTCTAATCCAATATCCAAAGAGATATCAAATACTTCATCATAACTTGCATCTATTGGATAAATTTCAGCTCCTGCTACCATAAGTTGTGCTAATTTGGCTTCAGGTATTTTTTTAGGCACAAAAATTGTTGTTTTTATATCGGTGTGTGCATTAAGCAGTGCCAGTGAAGATGCTGCATTACCAGTAGATGCACAGAATATATGATCATTACCTTCTTCAATGGCTTTGTTGATAGCAATAATACTCGCTCTATCTTTATAAGAACCTGAGAAGTTCATACCATCGTTTTTTACCAGTAGTACATTTTGGTTAAAGACATTATCAAATCTTAATAATGGTGTGCCTCCTATGTAGTCATCTAATGGTGTATGAGACGATACTGGTAATAACTTTTGAAATTGGAACATCCCTAAGGATTTAGAAAACTCCTTATTGACTATCATATTTTCATACGGATAAATTACTTCTAATGTACCGTGAAGTGCATCACAGTGATCGCATAAATATCTTCCAGGTTCTGGTTTGTAAACTGTTTTACATGTTATACATGTTAAATGATACATTACAACACCCCGTTTATAGCTTCTGTTGGACATCTTGACTCACACAAACCACATCGAATGCATCTTGAGGGATCTGTTATTATTACCTTATCCAAAGACATTGCCATTTCAGGACAAATCTTTACGCATTTATTACATAGAACACATTTGGATTGATCTATTTTTGGAAAACCACCTTTACCCTTGGGGATTATTTCCAAAGGTGTTTTTCTTAAACTTTCAATACTATCTATTTTATATTTATTCATTACAAAAGGCAGTTCATCCACTATTTGATCGTATACTTGACGACCATTGATAAGTGCAGAAGATAACATTTGTACCAAATCAGCCCCTGCCAATATAAATTCAAGGACATCTTCTGCTGTACTAACACCACCACAGGCGATAATTGGTAAATCAGGGTAGTGTCTTCTAATTGACATGACCCGTTGTAATGCAATTGGTTTTATTGCAGGGCCAGAAATCCATGAGTGACCTTCATTAACACCAATTGTAACCGCTCTATTTTTTAAACTCACGCAAATACCTGGTCCTACTGAATTGATAGCAACGACACCTTTAGCACCACAAGAAATAGCAGTTTCAATAAATCCTAGGTAATCTTGTTCATGGGGACTTAACTTTATGAAAACAGGTTTATCCGTCAACCGGCATATTGAAGTAACCAAATCTTTCAATGCATCTTTTCCGTAATGGGTACTGACCTCAAAAAAGTCTGCGTATTCCTCCAATACTGGAATTGATTGTTCAAAGTCCTCAGATGTATACCCTGCACAAACAATCAATGGTTTCTTTAGAGTCTTCTTAAGTTCAGGTAAAATGTACTTATACCATTCGGTTAAAGGTAATTCACTCCATAGTTCTGTATTGTAAACCAAATGATTACTTGCTACGATACATGGTTTTTTAACCTTGGCGCCTGTGATAGAGATTGTTTTTGTAACAATACCTCCAACTTTTGAGTCGTTAAAAAATTCCAAACTATGTAAACTACCAACACTTGGCCCTGATGCAGGCAACAATGGATTCGAAAACGTTTGACCTAATAGTTTGACCTCAAGTTTCATATTAAATTCCTCCATAAAGCTTCTATTGTTTCTTGATTTATTTTTTCTTTCAATATCAGTTGATTTTGATCTACTTGCAACTCTCCTCTTATAAAAACCGCATAGGGTCTCAATGCTTCAAAAACGCCAAAAACGAGATGACCAAATGCATTATTTTCATTCATAGGTGTAATCGATTCATAATCAATCAGTAAAAAATCACTATCATACTCTTTTTTTATACGTCCAACTCGACAACCGTATAAACGATTGAAGTAGTCATAACTAGTTAATAGTTGTTTTCTAATCCATTCCAGACTTACTTTACTGGGATGATTTCTTGATTGATTACCAACAAAATAAAGATTCTGATAGGCTTTTGCAATGTTTGCTCCTAAACCATCCGTTCCAACTAATACTGGAATATCATGAGTCATTAACAGTTCATTGTTGTATAAACCTACTGCATTGTTCAAGTTAGAACTTGGATTAATAGCGACATAACAACCTTTTATTTTGATAAGTGAAGCTTCTAAATCATTGATATACAAACAGTGAGCAAGTATTGAGTCCTTGTTGAGTAAACCGAATGTATTTAATCTCTCCACAACTCTACAGTCATAGTTAGATTCGCATAAATCTTCATCTATTTTACTTTCAGCTACATGAATATGAATAGGTTTGTCATTTATTACCTCGGAAACTTGTTCTAGTGTTTCGTCGGATAAGGATAAACTGGCATGCAAACCGAAATGTCCTTTATGTATAGAAGTTTTGATATTTTCTTCTATACACTGGTTAACATCGAATCGGTCACTGGTTTCAAAACACAACAGATGTTTCATATTGAGTTTGTCGAGTTCTTCATGAATCGCTGATAAGCTTCCTGTAATCTCACCAGAGGCATGGTGATCAATCAAACTAGTTACACCACATAAAAGAGACATTTGACCATATGCTTTAGCACTCTCTTGTATACTTAAAATGGTAAGTTCCTTATCAAACTTCCACCATATCTGATCCAATATCTCTAAAAAATTATTGGGTGATGCTTGAAGTGGTGCTCCTCTGAACAATGTGGAATATATATGAGTATGACCATTTATCAATCCTGGAATCAGCAGCTTCCCTTTGGCATCATACACTTCATAATGTCCTTTGTAGTCCTTCATTTCACCAACATCAATGATTGATTTATTATAAACCACATAACCGTTTTCTATATAAGTTTCAAAATCGTATATTCGAGCATTAATTATGGCCTTCATGATGCCTCCTTAAATACAATCCCTTTTTTGTATGTAAATGATCTTTTTCCATAACAACATCCCCTCTTAGAATCGTCATGACAACTTTCGATTTTACTGGGTGATCATATACACTATAATCACACTTTGTAAAAATTGAATTCGGTAAAGTATAAAGCTGATCATCTAAAATCGCAAAGTCTGCATCCATACCTTTTTCAAGCTTCCCTTTTTGATGTAGCCCAAATATCCGTGCTGGATTTTCAGTAAACTTAGTAATGATTTCTGAGCCAAACAGTTCATACATCAGCGGAAATGCCAAACCTAACGAACCAATCCCTTTAGGAATCATATCAATTAGATGAGTTGCATATTTCTCATCTAACATAAAGGGACAATGATCGGTACCGATTGTATCCAATTTTCTTAAGTTTCGTTTCATCAAACGGATAGATTCCAAGGAACGAATAGGTGGTGCCAACAAATACTTTCTACCATCTGGGTTTAAGAACAACGATTTATTCAAATGGAAATACTGAGGACAACTTTCCAAAAAAAGTTTTCCAGGCAAAAGTTCCATTTTCTCAAGTGTATGACCAGAAGAAATATGTACAATATACAGTTTACCCGAAGATATTTTCAATATTTCAATCAAACGGTTAACAGCTGACCACTCCGACGCTTCACTTCTTGATTGTTCATATTTTTTTATATCATCACAAGGTAGAATCATCTTATCATCTTCGGAATGTGCTAATACCAATAATTCGGTATTCAAAAGTTTTTTTATATTATCCTCGGAACATCTTCTATTGGAATCGGAGTAAGTGGTGAAAACCTTGATACTTGTAATGCCTAATTGATTTACTTCATGTGCTAACTCGTCGATATCATCTTGATAATTCCCTAAAGTACAATGAAAGGCAAAATCAACAACACAATTATCAGCTTCTTTTAATCGTCTATCAAATACTTCTTTTAGTTCATCATTATTATATATGGGATCCAGAAAATCAATAAGTGTTGTTACACCACCAGATACAGCAAGTTGACTTCCTGATAAAAAATCATCTGCAGAATATGTTTGACCAATATTTAAATGTAAATGTACATGTGGATCGATCAATCCAGGCAATACCTTTAGGTTTTCTGCATCGATGGTTTTTGCAGCAGGGAAAACTGCATCACTTATGGATGCAATCTTTTCACCTGACACATAAATGTTTTTCTTCATAAATTGTCCATCAATAAAACAGTCACCATTGATTATTCTTAGATCAAACATATTATAATCCCATTATTTCATACAACGCTTTGTGATGTTTTTCACGGTACTTAACAATTAAGTCATTGTATTCATGTACTTTATTGGCTTCATTTTCCCAGAAATCCTGGTATAACATCTCGTTTAAAGCTTCTACTGTTTTACCTTGTTGTTCAACCCAAGTGTAGTATTTTAGATTATGCCATCTCAGTTGATTGTTTCTATCACCTTCAAAGAAAAAGCTTGGTTCCTGATACTTTACGACACGTTCATAAATGGATTGAATATCAGCATCTGTATAATCTGGCATGGCATCCATTACAGAATGATATCGATTCAATGAATCTGTTGCAACAACCATGATATTTTCATCCGTCCCTAAATCATAGTGTTTTGCTGTTTTTATTGCACCGATAATATTGGCTACACCTGAAATACCAAGTTTATCAGACATAAATTCGACTAACTCCGAGTCCATAAATGTTTTAAGATATGTTTTTCCTTTTTCAGAAGAAATAACTTTTAACAACCTTTTACAGTCCATATCATCGATTTGTACAACACCATCACAGTTCATAACATTGTGAATCCATGTGACATGTTTATCACCAATGCCTTGTATATCATGTCCACCATATCCATTCAAAGACAAAGTTGGACATTGAATTGGTTCCCCAGCCACTACTTTTGCATTAGGAAACACTTTTTTGATTCGATCGCCGCTGGCAATGGTACCGGCTGAACCAACAGTTAACACAACTGCTGATATGCCTTTGTTTCCAATTTCCTCATCATGAACCAATTCAATCATTGTATTGCCTGTCACATATTCATGAAATCTGTAGTTGGCAAATGACTCGAATTGGTTTAGTATTCTAATATGTTCAGGATCGTTTTCAACCAGTTCATGAGTCTTGTCGTATATTTCTTTTACATTGGATTCACATCCAGGTGTTGCAATAACTTTAGAACCATATCGTTCAATCAAATCAAAACGTTCCTGAGACATTTCCTCTGGTAAAATCACCAATGAATCATAATTCATTCTTGAACTTACAAACGCTCCACCAGCTCCGTAATTACCAGTACTTGGCCAAACCAACTTATGAATATGTGGATCGACTTGGTTTTCAACTGTTTTTTCTGTTAAGACAGAATAAGTAGGACCTACTTTATGACTTCCTGATGGAAAATTCTTGGCGAACAATACAACTATATTTGCCTTAACACCTGTAAATTCAGGTGGTAACACAAAATAATTGAAACTGTTATCTCCGTTTCTCCAAGTAATATTGTATAGATTAAGTGGATGAAGTGGGTCCTTGTCTTTCATTTCCAATGCAGCTTTTCTAATTGTTTCATCTATCTTCCAAGGGTGTAACATTTCCTCATATGTTGGTCCAATAAAAGGTATTTTATTCATAGTGCCTCCTATAAGGTTAAAGCCATAACAGCTTTTGCTGTATGGAGTCTATTTTCAGCTTCCTGATATACAACAGAATGTGGTCCGTCTATAACTGAATCCTCAACTTCATTACCTCTATCAGCAGGTAATGCATGCATATATTTCACATCTGGATCTGCTAATTTCATTCGTGCTTCAGTACATTTCCAAGTCTTATAATCTTCAATATTTACATCCGGATCTTTACCACTCCACGACCCCCAATTTTTAGGTATAACAATATCAGCATCTCTAAAAGCTTCATCGATGTCATGAGTAATTTTAAAAGCACCACCGTTTGTCTGTGCATTTGATTTGGCTTCTGCTATAACCCAATCTGGCATTTCAAATCCTTTTGGGTAAGCCAATGTTACATCCATTTTGTATCTAGGGAAAAGCAATGCTTGAGTTAACGGAACACTGATTGGCTTTTTATGACTGGTTGCATAAGTCCAAATAATTGATACTTTTAAATTCTTTGTTTCTGGACACAATTCCTGAATGGTCATTAAATCCGCTAAACCTTGCATTGGATGGAATAAATCACATTGAAGGTTCATAATTGGTCGACTTGAATGTTTGGCCATCTCATTAAGATATTTGTTACCAATTTCCCAAAAACAGTTTCTGCAGGCGATACCGTGACCAAAACTAGACAATATGACAGCTGTGTCTTTTGCAACTTCACCATGGGAAATCTGCATTGTCGAGGTATCTAAAAAGTTCGCATGGCCTCCTAATTGAGCCATACCCATTTCCATCGAATTCCTTGTACGTGTAGATTCCTCAAAGAACATCAATGCAATGGTTCTGTTTTTCAAGTAGTCTGTTGTCACATCCATATAATGTTTTCTTTTTAAATCCTTTGCTGTTTCAAGTAGCATGTTGATTTCGTGGTTGTTCCAATCTCTTAAAGTAATAAAATGTTTTCCTTTTAATTTGCCGTACATAAATCCCCCTTATCTGCTAATGGTATCAACGCATAAAACATTGCTGCTTCAACCAAATCTGACTTCAATATTTTTTCGTTTGGTGCATGAGCTTCTTCTTCCAATCCAGGACCAAATCCGATACAAGGTACATTGTACATGCCCATTATAGAGACGCCATTTGTTGAAAAAGTCCACTTATCAAGTAAAGCTTCTTTTTCAAATAGATAATCATATGCACATAACAAATCTTTGCATAGTTTATGTTCTTCTGGAATGACCCATGTTGGGAAATAACAGGCTACATCTGGTTTTAAATCCTTATATGACGGTCTTTCATAACGATACATACTCACATTGGCATTAGCATTCTTGACGCTTTCCAATGCATTTATTTCCCCGATTGCCGTTGCCTCACTTTCTCCAAATGTCAGTCTTCTGTCAATTGAAATGGAACAGCCATCAGCGACTGCACATCTAGAAGGAGACGAGTAGAAAATTTGAGAAACGACCAATGTGCCTTTACCCAAGAAGTCATCATGTTTTAATGTTTCATTTAATTGTTCCAACTCAGTGATAATCTTTGCCATTTTGTAGATCGCATTATCTCCTCGTTCTGGTGCAGAACCGTGTGCACTCGTTCCTTTAACTTCTACAAGGATTTCCATTCGGCCACGTTGACCCCTATAAATATTAAGTCCTGTAGGTTCTGTAGATACAACAAACTCAGGTTCAATTATCTTTTCATTCAGAATATACTGCCAACATAACCCATCACAATCCTCTTCTTGAATAGATCCTACGACCCATACTGTATGATCTTCAAGAAGGCCAAGTTCTTTCATAAACTTAGCACCATAAACAGCTGAGGCAAATCCACCTTCTTGATCACTTGCCCCTCTACCATATATATAGAGATCATCTTCCTTGCCTTCAAACGGATCAAATGTCCAGTTTTCTCTAACACCGACATCAACAGTATCAATATGGCCATCAAAAGCTATAACTTTTTTACCACTACCCATTCTACCTAAAATATTACCCATTTTATCGATTATGATCTCATCATATTCTAAAGCTTCCATCTCTTGTTTAATTCGTTCAATAACACCTGCTTCATCACAACTTAGTGAAGGAATAGAAATCATATCACGTAGAAATTTATGCAATTGCTGTTCATATTTTTTGGATAAAGCTCCAAGCTGATATTTATAATTCATTTATTATCTCCTTTATATAATCTTCAATAAGATTCAGTGCAATCGTTTCACGGTAAGCTTTTGTAGACCGTTTATCATCACTTCCATTCATCAAACTTTTATATCCGACAAGTAAACTTGAGAGATCTTTATCTTTTAAAAATTTTCTTTCAAGTTCCATATTTCTTATGACTAAGTCATTGACTGCACCAATGGTAATCCTTATATCATTAGGTTGATGCAAAATGAAAACAGAAACTTTTGATAAAATCGATGCTTTTCGTTGACCTAATTTTTTGTAAAAATAACCTTGAGACTTGTATTTTGGTACAATTACCCTTGTTAGAAGTTCATTACTTTGTCTATCTGTTTTATATCTACCCAATACAAACTCATCCACTTTAATTACTCTTTTACCATGCTTACTGGCAAGTTCAACAGAAGCATCTAATGCATACAGTATTGGAAGTGAATCAGCCACACTGGCTGCATTGACAATGTTACCTCCAACAGTAGCAACATTTCTTATTGCAGGGGAGCTCATTAATTCATAAGGTCTTCTTATATAGTCAGGCAACTCACTATTAACAATATCAGACTGAGTTGTTAAAGTACCAATTATATAAGCATCATCAGTTTCTTTAATACCTTTGAGTTCCATTAAATGATTCATATAAACGACATTTTGAGTAAATTTTCTTTCAGCGCCTTGCCATTGCCTCTTTCTAATCATCAAATCTGTTCCACCGGCAAATATATGACAGGTTTCCTTATCGATAATATCCAATAACTCTGCAACCGAATGAGGTCGATATGATTTAAACATCTAAGTATCCTCCTTCAATCAGTAAGTTTACGGCTTCAAATATGCTTTGATATCCTGTGCATCTACACAAGTTACCTGACAATCCTTCTTTTACTTCTTCAACTGTTGGATTCGAATATCGTTTCAAAAGCTCATGTACTGCCATAACCATACCAGGTGTACAATAACCACACTGAACAGCACCAGCCTTAACAAATGCATCTTCAATCTTTTGATACGATTGTGTTTTAGAAAAAGCTTCTATAGTAATAACATGTTTGTCCACAACATTGGCAATTGGAACCAAACAAGAGTTGACAAGCAAATCATCTACATAAACCAAACAGGCACCACATTCCCCTTCAGCACAGCCTTCTTTGGTTCCTATCAAGTCAAAATCTTCTCGGATAACATCTAAAAGTCTTTTTGAGAGGGTTGTTTCTATTTCTACTACTTCATGATTGAGTTCGAATTTAATCTTCATTTAACACCTCCAAAATTAGCTCTGGTGTAACTGGCAGTTTGTTGATGCGTTTATTGATTACCTGCTCCACGGCTGAAGCGACTGCTGGTGCAACTCCCACAAGAGTTAGCTCACCAACTGCTTTTGCACCAAATGGACCATCAACGTATTTATTCATAATCCATTCTGAATGTATATTGGGAATATCACAGGTGGTTGGGATAACATAATTGGAAAAAGAGTGTTGTTGTATCAATCCTTTTTCAGAGGTCATGTTTTCAAGTAAACCATAGCCTAACCCCTGTATAACACCACCGTGTATTTGTCCCAATAGAAGTCTTTCATCAATAGGGACACCAACATCATATACACCAAAAATATCTGTACAAGTAACTTCATAAGTTAATGGATTGACTTCAACTCTCGCCATAATGATAGACCAAGAATATGCCATATAAGCATTTCCCTCTAACTTGTCTTGATTCCATTTCACATAATCCGGTTGTTTAAAAAATTCCTTAACTAAAATTTCTTCTTTTGACTCCAATTGATCCTTGAGTTTGAGTGCCGCTTTATACAATAATCCACCGACTACCATTGTCGTTCTTGATGCAACCGTCGGACCGGAATCTGGCACTAAAAAAGTATCAGGTTGTTGATAGTGAATCCGCTCAATCGGATAATCAAGTGCTGAAGCGACAATTTTAGATAGAGCAGTAATAGCCCCTTGTCCCATTTCAACATTGGAAATCAGGATGTGTATATCACCATCACAATCTTTTTTTAGATGTACCTCTGCTTTTATATGAACCGCTTCACCATCGCCAGTAAATCCACCGCCATGAGGTATGAACGAAAATCCATATCCTACGTTGGGATCATCCTCACATTCAACCGTTTTATAATCTACTAAATCCATTAACATATCCGTCATTTCATCTAAATAGATATCTTCATTAAAAACGCCATTTGTTGAAGTCTTATCTCCCTTTTTTACAAAGTAAGGTCTTCTAAAGTCAATGGGATCTATTTCTAAATACCTCGCCAATTGGTTCATATGAAGTTCTAATGCGTACATGCTCTGAGGTGCACCGAACCCTCTAAAAGCTCCTGTGAAGACATTATTCGTCTTAATTGTACGACCTGTAACTTTAATGAAATCAAACATATAACAACCCATCATTGTAAAGATGGCTCTTTGTAATACCACATCCGATAAACCGATATAAGGTCCGGAATCTAAATTGATCTCAAATGTCATACCAACTATTTTTTCTTTCTGTAAATAGGTTTTAATAATACTTTTTGACGGGTGTCTCTTAGTAGTAAAAGCCATATCCTCACGTCTATCAAAGATTAATCTCACTGGTTTTTTAACTTTCATTGCAGCTACAGCAACTTGCAATGCCAAAAGTGACGGATACTCCTCTTTACCTCCAAAAGCACCTCCTGTTGGTGTTTGGATAACCCTAACTTTTGTCTCATCTAAATCTAAAGCATGTTTCATGGCATTTAAAACATAGTACGGACATTGTAACGATCCATAAACCGTTACAATATTATTTTCAAAAGTACCAACCACACCTTGTTTTTCCATATAAACTTGTTCTTGATATCCCGTTTCATATTCTTCTACAAAACAATCGTCGTATGTAATATCTTCTAGTGCACCCACACTAAAAGTGTGTTCAGTAAATACATCACCTTCATCCATTGTAAATATTGCTGTTGAGTCATTTTCATAGACGACTTGAATCTGATTGTAATATCTTATTATTTGATCTTTGTCCTTGCCAACAATCAGACTTATCGGTTCTCCTACATAGTTGACTGATTCAGATGCAAATATAGGCATGTCCTTTTCTATCATGGCCACTTCATTTTTATGACAGACATCCTTGTGATCGACAATTGTGATACCTTCCTCGGCAGGCGGATAATCAATTCTTAAAATTTTACCTTTTGGGATGGTACTTCTTAGTGTCCTAGCATAATGGAGATCTTCAAATACGATATCTTCAATATACCTAGTGTTTCCTTTTAACTTATCTCTTACATCTACTCGATCAACATGATCAGTAATTTTCATTTTCCAACCTCCCCTTTATCCTCTCAAAAGTATCTTTATCATCAATGTCTTCTAGTATCCAAGAATCATCAACAGTTACGTATTGTTTGTCATATGTATTGATGAACTCCCTTAAATGAACTGCACGACTCTTTTTTAAAGATTCTATTAGTGTTTTACTTATTTTAATGGGATGCCCACTTTTCATTTTATAACTGGGTATAACAACTTCACCATCAGCATCTAATAAAGCTTCATAAGTGCTTTTTTTTACAAAAGGACAATCGCCCGGTATTAAAAAAAAGGAATCATTTACCATTGAAACGCCTTTTTTTACAGACGAAAACATACCATTATCAAACTCATCATTATAGAGACAAGACACATTTTTGTAGTCTTTTAGAATCGTTTCTATAAGTTCATGATGATACCCTGTAACAACAAAAATCTGTGTTACATATTCCTTCATTTGATGAATGGTGTGTTCTATTAAAGTTCTATTATTTATTTCTTGGACCATTTTATAATCAGGAAACCGCGTAGAGTAACCTGCAGCTAATATTATACCTTCCATTTAACCACCTCTAATTTTAGTTTATTCCGAATTTTCTGATAATTAAAGTGTAGTACTTTTTATTTCTATTTTATTTGTAAGTATCTTACAAAGAATATACCCAAAAAAAACGAAAAAATAGGCAAATACCCATTTTTCCAAACTTTAATTCCTATATTAAATCCATCAAGTTATTTGATCCTCTTGTATTACCCTTTATATGAATCACAATGCTTATAATTTCTGAAATTTAACTTCAAATGCCATTACATGTGATAATAATGCTTCATAGTTAACCCTAAGGCAAAGCTCGTAAAAGCTGATTGCTATTTTATAGTCATTTGATTAACATCACGTAAATGAATCGCATTTTTTTTGTTATTGATACTCTGAATTTCAGATACGATACTTAATGCGATCTCAGCTGGTGTTTCACCACCAAGGGTTAATCCAATGGGTGCATACACAGAAGCAAGTTGCTCTTTTGAATAACCATCCACTATCATTGCATTAAAACACTTGGAAATCTTAGTTTGGCTTCCTATCATGCCAACATATTTATAAGGTTGTTTCAATACATACCTTAAGGCTACTTCATCATATTCATGGCCATGAGTCACAATTATGACATTTGTTTTCTTATGAAACTTAATAGAATTCAGACCTTCTACAACCGTATTACAAATCACTGTACATTCAGGAAATCTTGAAGCTATAGCAAATTCATCTCTATGATCTAGTACAGTCACTTTATATGGAAGCGGCTTTAAATAATAAGTTAACTCCTCACATATATGACCGGCTCCAATAATTAGAATTTCATCTTTCTGAACATAGACTTGAATAAAGACTTCAATATCACCACCACATGTCATGTCTAATGAAGCCAATGGATAAGAAACGGTTTTTGAATGACCGTCAAGTAAAGCAACTTGTGCATCTGCAATCGCTTTTAACTCAACCGCACCTCCTCCGATACTTCCTTCCACCAAGCCATCTTCATTCACCAGCATCATACTGCCAATACCTCTAGGACTGCTCCCTTGTTCTTTTATGATTGTAACCGATGCTATACTCTGATTACTATTAATTGCATTTTGTAATACATTTATAACTTGTAACATAGAGACCTCTTTCTTTATCCAATGGATCTGATTAAGCTTCTAACAGTTGGCGTAAAATATTTTGGCCAAAAATACTGCGCAGTAGGATTCATTGTTTCAAAATCGACAGCCAAGTATTTAAACCCGTTTTTTTGACCGTAGTCATGCACAAAATCAACAAAACATTTTCCTAAACCCTGACCTTGTACATCAGAAAGAATAATTGTGTCTTGTATGCCTAATGTTTCATCATCAGAGGAACAATCACAACCCCCAGATGCTCCATTAACTGTTTTCATCATTCCAATGACCTTATTTGCATCACACATCACCCATAGTTTAGAAGCGTCATCACTCAACCATTTTTTTATAATGGGTTCCTCTTTCGAATAACTCATACCTATTAGTGTTGGAGGCATTTGCATATGTTTATGAAGTATTTTCAGCAATGTTTTTAACTCCCCCATATCATCCATTGTAGCTTCTCTTATGGTCATTTCATTTGAAAATGATTTATTTTCGATTAAAGCATGAGCATCCATACAACGACTGCCATATGACATATTGAATAATTTTTCAATCACTCCTTTTTCATTTTCCATCACTGAAATAGTATGATCCAATAACTTATGGTCATTCATATAATCATAAATATAATTTAACAATAGCAAACATCCTTTTAGATTATTTGATGGAATACAGTTACCCCATTCAGCCGTGTAAACACCCTGCTTGTTATAAAACATTTCCCCTTCATATGAGATATCTATAAAACCAATTATATCATCATCTATCAATACTACGGCCTTCTCATTTTCTATCATTTCATTTACCAAATCCGAAACATCACTTTCAAGTGTGTATTTTCTTGGCAACATTATAAATGCATCATATGACTTTTTAAATTTTTCTATAATTAATAAACCCACTTTTACCCTGTGTTCCAGTTTCATTTTTTCTATTCTCATAAGCACCTCCTCTTCAAGCATATGGTAGCAGTCAAAAAAAATCAACAACCATTATAAGTAAATTTATATAGACCATATTTTCAAATTCTTTTTTCATTGTGTTATAATACTAAGTAACTTGATTATATGTAAGGAGAGCCCATGATTACTAAAGATAATATATTCTATAGTTTTTCTAAAGACAATGTAGCTGTAAAAATAGTACGCCCTAAAGAAACTGTCATTATTGAGACAATTGATGCTTTTGGTGGCCAAATCACATCTGAAGACGATCAATTGGATACTTTGAATTGGAACCAGGTAAATCCTGCCACTGGTCCTATATATATTGAAGGTGCTGAGCCTGGTGACTTTTTAAAAGTTGAGATAAATGGCATTGAAATAGATGCTTCCGGAGTTATGGCTTCTATACCGGATGCTGGTATATTTGGCAGCTTACACAAAAAATCATCTGTCAAATGTTTTGATATTTATGATGGTTATACGGAGTTTAATGATATGGCCATTCCGATACATCCAATGATCGGAGTTATCGGTGTTGCACCTTCTTCTAAATCCATTTCAAATGGTGAACCAGGACCACATGGTGGCAATATGGACAATAAAATGATTTCAACTGGTACTATTTTATATTTGCCCGTTTTTGTTAAAGGTGCTCTCTTCGGATTAGGTGATTTACATGCAGCTATGGGAGATGGCGAATCAAATGTAACAGGTATTGAAATTGGTGGTAAAGTAACAGTTACTTTCGATATTATTAAGGAAAAATCCCACGGTCATCCGATTATGACTAAAAACGGTCAATTTTATACCATTTACTCCTGTAAAACATTGGACGAGGCCGTAGAAAAAGCTGCTTATGAAATGCATTACTGGGTTAAAAAATCCCTTGGGTACAACGACTCTGATGCTGCAATGCTCATTAGCATAATGGCTGACAGCGAGATCTGTCAAGTAGTTGATCCTAAGAAAACAGCTCGTATGAAAATGCCACAACTTTATTTTAGATATCTTAATTTATAGCAGTTTAACTGCTATTTTTTTGTACAAAAAGAGTTTACTCACTCAAGTAAACTCTTTGTTATCAATTACATATTTTAAACTTAATTATTAGGTTTCCCTGTTACTTCACAATACCTTGTCTTGGACTACAATTGCCACATAGCCACGTACAATCACTTTCTTTTGCAAAACTACCTTTACAATAACAACCGTCATTAGCAAAGAATAAATCCGATCCACAATCTGGGCAGAAAGCTTTGCAATCTTTAAATTTCTCATCTGTTCTTGCTTTTAAATTCTCCATAATTACCTCCTCAACTCATGTTATTATAATTAAGAATAGTAAGAATGTCAATTATTTAACAATCTTTTAATGAATTAGAATGACAGATTGAAAAATTGAGTCTCATAAGTCAAGGTCACTAAATCACCATCTAATTTATATAGATTGCTTATAGTTACTTTATACGTTGTTTCTAATGAATAACCATCAAAAGCAGATGGATCTGGTCTAAAGATTAAGCAAAATGGCACACCGTAACCTGATGTTTCAACATTGAAATACTCACCTTCTAAAGCTTTGTCATTTTTATCAAAATACCAAATTAATCCCGACTTTATATCTTTTATAGAAACTTCAATGTCCTGAGATTTTGAAACATCATATATTGAAGGATTCAAAGTGACAGACCAAGGTGTATATTTATCAAAGAATTCCATAGGAAAAGCAGTTTCACTTGGCCAATTAACTGTATTGTAAGGTCTAACTTCCGTTTCCATATCTTTAAAAACTTTTATTACGGTGTAATATGTATACGAAGCATCCGTGGTTACAAAACCAACACCGAACTCTTTTAAATTCGGTAACAATTGCCATCTTCTATGACCAATTCTTTCTATATTAGAGACATCAGAGTCATCCATCAATCTTTTAATAGATTCAACTAAAGTAGAAACACCAGCAGCTAAATTACCAGTAGAAGTCGCTTCATATCCCTTATCATAAAAAACATTATCCATATCATCAGGTTTTTTTGGCGTATGAGAAAATTCACTTACTCCAATAAGTAGTGCCCCATGTTGAGACAGTTCATTGGCCTCAGATGATGCATAGATATCATCTGAGACATAAGCTAGAAATCTAATGAATTTAAGCATGTTTACACCATCATTAATGACACTTTCTTTTAATATACCTGCATCATAAGGTGTCGAAGTGTGTGGTATTTCTATAAATATATCACCAGTATGTACTGATGATCTTTTCGACCATTCTTCCATTATAGCGTATCTTCTTAATTCAAAACTGTTAACAGTCGGTACTTCTCTTAAAGACGGTCGAAGAAGTTTAGACAACATCACAGAAGCTTCTGATCTTGTGGCATTGTTATCTAGTCCAAAACTACCATCTGGGTAACCTGTTATAATGCCAATAGAATAAATTCTAATAGCAATGTTTTGCCAATAACTATCCATCTCATTAATATCACTTATTTTAGAAGCATAGTTCATAAAGTCAACTGGTGGTTCTATATCACTTGCTCTAAGGACAATCCTCCCCATTTCACCACGGGTAATAGGTCTTGTATAATTTGAAAAATCCCCCTCGTTGACTATTGCAAGAACCTTGGCTTTTTCAATAAATCCATCTGACCATCTTGTTTTGCTTATATCTGATTCTGTTTCGCCAATTGCCTTAATAGTCAATGTAATAAACTCTTCAACAGAAATTATATTGGCAGGTCTGAATGTCTGATCTTCATACCCCGATGTGACTTCCTCATCTACTAAGATCATCACATATTTATAAAACCAATCCTCAGAATCTACATCAATAAAATCCACCTCAGCATAAGTAACAGGTGAAATTAATAAGATAAATATTAGAATAAATATTTTTTTCATTTAAGACCCCTTTTAGTTTTTAAGTTGTTAATGATATACTCTAATAAAGAAGGAGGCTCTTTATGAATCATATCATTGTATTTGAACAGAAATCTTTTATGATGCAACGTATTACAACTATTTTAGGAAACCTTTCTTGTAAAGTCTATCCAGCTTTAAACTATTTAGAACTTGAACATTATTTAGCCTTGGATTTAGTTGAGGTGGATATGATCATTGCAGAGCTTGATTTTGATAACAACCAAGAAATTGAAATGATCTCTACTTATTTAAAACATTATCCTAAAACAAAACTCATCATATTTACATCAGATTTAAGTCGACAGGCATTTCTTGATAGTATCAAAGTCGGTGCATCAGATTATATTATTCATAATATCCCTGATGAAGAAATATCATTACGATTAAAACAATATATCTCAAAAAAATCGTCTAGTTTGGTACCTACTCATCTGATCTTGAATTTAAATAAGTACATTTCTGGAGAGATGATAAAAGCCAATAAGGGCAATTACCAGTTAACAATAGCTTTTAGTACTGTAGTCAATGAACATGGTCTTCACATCTTGAAAGAAGATACTTCATTAATCGCCAATTATTTTTCAGATAATTATTGGGATACAGATTCTTTGGTAATCTACGGTTTTAACCATATGCTTAGTTTTTTCCCGTTTTGTAAGAAAGATATGATAGAATTATTGGATCAAAAATTACAACACACATTTGCAAGATGTAAAAGTCAAAATCTTCATTTGGCTAAATATCAGTTGCAAAATACCTACGTTACCTTCCCTGAAGAAGGTCTAACGGTTGAAGACATCTTAAGAATCGTTAGAAGAAAAATTGAAGTAACAACCGAAGCAGCTCTTTAATGGGCTGCTATTTTAATTTTAAAGACAACACCATTTTTTTCATTACTAAGAATTTCGATTTCTCCGTTTAAATATGTTTTTATTGTATTGTACAAGATATTTAATCCGAATCCACTCGTCGTACCCATGGATGTTGTAAACAGTGGTTCATAAATCCGTTGGATAATTCTTTCATCAATTCCAATACCATTGTCTTTATAAACAATCCAAATAAACCCATCGTCTTTAGTTACTGAAATACTAATAACGCCATTTGCCATTTTAGATAATCCATGTACAATCGAATTTTCAATTAAAACTCTAAATATATTATCAAGTATTGTCTCAGAGGTATCAATATAAATACTCTCAGAGCAGTCTACAATGAACTCTATATGCTGTTGTTTTAGCTGGTTTTGATATGAGTTTTCAAGATTTCTTAAATAGATTATCAAATTAATGGATACTTTCGTTTTATCAAATTCCAATTGTGAAACTGTTTTGATTTGATCTAAAAAATGTTTTGATGCAAATAGCTCATCAACTAGAATGCCAACAGAGTAGTTGATATCCTCTAGACTTTTTATGAGATTGCTTTTACTGAGTTCATTTTTTTCCAAATCCTCAGCTAACGTTCTTAATAATTTTTCCATATAACTTGTTGTTGTAATTCCATTTCCAATGGGGGTATTAAGTTTATGAGAAATGCTAACAAGTACTCTTGATAATGACGCCATTTTTTCTGTTTCAATTAATTCACTTTGTAAAGATTTCAAATTATATAATGTATCTTGTAATTCATTGGTACGTTCTTTTACGATATTTTCAAGGGATTTATTCAGTTCTTCCAATTTTTTTTCAACTTCTTGCCTTTCATGCAATTCCTTGTGAAGTGCTTGAGTTTTCTCAAAAACCTGATTTTTTAGTATTCTATTAAAAAATGAAATAACCAGTACGATAACAAAGACGAATCCCAACAAAGCCAACAGTGAATAGAACATTCGTTTATTGATGAGACTTTCTACTTCAATGCTGATCCATTTCTGATAAATCTTTTCTTTTTCACTGCTTGGCATCGCGTATAAAGCTTTGTTTAGAATATTAATCAATTCATCATAATCTCTTCGAACCGCAAAACTTAAATCAAATGTAAGCTCAACATCTCCACTCATCTTCAAATTGGTGATGGTACTGTTCTCTAGATAAAAAGACACTTGTCCAACTGTTGCTAACATATAATCCTTGTTACCGAGTGAAACCATTGATAATCCTTCTTCTATAGACTGAACAGGCACTAAGTTGATATCAGGATAAAATTCTTCCAAATAATCTTCTGAGGCATAATCATCCATAACGACAACAGATTCCCCGGCTAATTCTTCCAACTTGGCTCTGCCATTATAATCTGCTCTTGTCACAATGATATTGGGCATGTTAATAAACACATCAGAAAACAACATGTATTCGGAACGTTCATTGGTATAAGTAGCGGCACCAAGCATATCGATGTCTTTTGATTTTAAGGCTTCTAAAATCTTGCCCCAATTGTCTAGTTTTATAATTTCAAAATGCAAAGGTGTATTTTTTTCAATCCATTCAATATAATCTGCTGCAATGCCTTTATAACGACCTTCTGAATCAATTAACTCTATAGGACCAAAAACAGGATCTGGTCCAATATAAATAACTGGATGATCCTTCATCCACTTTACTTCTTCATCCGAAAAATCAATGGTTTGTGAGGCACACCCAGTCAATAAAATAAAAAGTAGTATCACTAAGGATAGAATTTTTTTCATATGCCCTCCCATGTAATATATACCACGGTTTACTTTTTATAAGCACTATAATTATTTTAAAATACTGTTGATACGATCCAAAATATATTTTCCCATGTCTTTATTAATGCTGCCATTTGATTCTAACATCGAATCATTCAAATTAAGCTTTAATTTAGGACATAAATCAAAGGCGTTAAACCATTCATCATAATGTTTTTTCAAATCTTCCATATAGTCTCTTGGTATCAAATCCGCTTCAGTCGATCTGGCTCTTTTGTTTATTCTTTCCATTGCCGTATCTATACTCACATCAATATATATAAGAAGTTCTGGTGGTTTTATAAAAGCCAACATATTTTTTAGCACTTTTTGATAAATTAAAAATTCATCATCAGTCATTTGACCTCTATAATGAATTGTTTTGGCAAAAATCTCATCGCCGTATATGGAACGATCAAAAACGGATCTTTTTTTCAGTACTTGTACGGTTTTCATATCTTTGAATCGATCGCTTAAAAACATGGTTTGAACAATAGCACTCCAACGATTCGGATCCGCATAAAACCTGTCCAACATGCGTTGAACCAAACTCACGTTATCATCTGATTTCAACTCCTCATAAAATTCAAGTTGATATTCATCACTTAAAAACTTCCCAACAGTTGTCTTACCTGCGCCTATAATACCATCAACAATAATAGACATATTATGATCTAACCCTTCCTTATAATTTTTCCTGTCACATGAAATATACATAATAACCCCCAAAACAAATAATTATACAGAAAAAACTGAAGAGCAATAACTTCAGTTAATCTGTTTATTAATTTCTAATTCAGTTGTAACTTTCTTCAAATAGTCTTCTAATGAAAACTTATTGGGATCTTTAATTTCCAAAATGCCATAGCTAAGTGTATGCCCTTCTGTAATAGCATTGTATTCCCTTTGAATTTTTTGACATATGCGTGTTGCATTCTGTTTGTTACAGTCTATAAGAATGACAAGAAAATCGTCCTCTTCAATCCTAAATAAGGAATCAATGTCATCTCTAATCAAATATTGACACAGTTTGCTGAAACTCATCAACAATGAATCCCCAAAATCTGAGCCGTATTTCTTATTGGCACCCTCTAAGTCATCTAAATCAAAAGAACATAAGGTAATGCTAAATCCCCATCTTTTGAACATATTGATTGCCTCACGATACTTCTTCAATAAGAACTTCCTATTATAGGAATCGGTTAAAACATCAGTCATTTTATGCAGTTGTAATTCTTGGTCCATACTCTGAATCAAATAGTTTTTCTTGTGGACCATCCGTTTTGTTAATTCTAATTCTTTTTTTAAATTGGATACTTCTTCTAACAATTTTTCGTAGTCTCTATGACTATACTTATTCTTCCTCATTTAATCACCCACGTTTGTATACCCAGTTCTAATACTGTAAAACACTATTTTGCAATATCAAAATAAAAATTTATTCCTTCAACAAAACCTTGGGTGAAACCTAAAACATTTTGGGACACACCAACACCACTAGTACCTGCACTGAATGTGACTGGTCCAACGTCTTTTGAACCACCAATGGATCCACCAACCCCACCAATACTTGTACTAAATCGTTTTGAAATACTCAGAGCAAATGCTTTTGCCTTTTTTAAAATAACATCATAATCAGATTCTTCTAGCGAAAATGCTGCTACCGACCAAATGGACGTTTCTACACCTTTAAATCCTCCTACAGCATATTGCGCTGAATTCTTAACAATATCTATAATTGTTGTTTCAACAGCAGACCCTTTTGAAAAATCATCTAAAACTGCAATAGTTCTATATGTCTGTGGGTTCATTTCTAACCAGGCATATCGTCTCACACCATCAATCATAACTGTCGTTTTGGGCATCAGTATGATGTTTCCTGTATCAATCATATAGTCAAGTGCTTTTTCCTCAATGCCAAGTGCTGTTATATCATCATACATGTCTTCTATCATATACGTGTCCATCATCATAAATTCAGTATCCTTATCTAAGGCTCCCCAAATTTCCAACAAACCATATCCATTGTTTAAAACATTGGATTCAAGGGTCGAAGCATATAAACCCGTCATTATGTTAAATGATTTGATAGCATCTTCAGACCCTTTATGGACTGTTTTAAACGGTTGCATCAAATCAATTTTAGTTTCATAATAAGTTTGCCTGTTTGAAGTCGAGAAACATATGATTCTAATATCCCATAAATGACTTGCTATAAGATCAAGATCCTCCATCAGTTGATTATCAAAATTGGATTGCTCATAGATATATTTTGCAATCATACTGCGTCCGTACCATTTCAAGGTGGAGATTTCATTGGGTTGTTCTGCCAAGTTATAAATTTCATTTGATAAATCGTTCAAATAATCCACAGATTTTTTTCCTAAATCCGGAGCATTTATTGAAAGAGTTAGAAATACTTCATCGACCTTCATTTCCTCTGTAAAGTCCGTTGTGTGATAATAGTCATCTTCAGCTGTTCTGACTTTTACAACCAATTGTTTGAAGTTGTAATGGCTTACATCTATCGTTTCATCACCATAAAGTTCACCATATGGTGTTAAGATATAAGCAGAGGCTTTATTGTTGCTTAGGCCTATACCAACGTCAATAGCATCCAGACTTAACATATCCAAGTCTAGATAATCTTCAAACATGGTTATTTCAACTAAACTCTCACCAGTTGTATCGCCACTAAGTGCATCTGTAATATCCCCCATTTGCTGCAGATGTCCTTTTTCTGTCAACTCAGCAACCAAAGAAACGCTTAATGTTATATGATCACTTTTCATTTCTGTAGTAGACTCGGCATCTAAATATATTAAACTGCTCATCTCAGAAGCATAAGCCATAAACGGCATTATAAGTATTTTATCCTCGTTGTTTAAGACAAATCGAATTGCAGGTAACGTATCAATATATACCTCATCAATACCGGTAATCTTTTTAAGTGCTTTTTTACCATCATCAGTTAATCTCACCAGTTGCTGTCGAGGTTTGTAACCCAACTTTGATAGTAATTCAATTGTTGCATGGGCAAAGTCTTGTTCATTACCAAGTTGTTGTATCATAAATGATTCCGTACTCAGACTGTGTTCAAAAGCATATTTACTCCCTTCGCTTAGAATGCAATCATATAATCTAAAGGTATCAATCAAATCATTTACATTCTTTATGCTAGAAATGAGTTCAGATCCATAACTACTGATCATAGGAACAGAAATATTATTTTTATTTGAGAACTCTTTATCAATTACAATTTTTCCTTCTAGCAGACTTTCATCTTTTTCAGGATGTACCAGTTGATATGATTCCACAGCTTTTGAAAGTGCTTCTTGCATTTCAATATCATAAGTTTCATCTGTGTCAAAAGTATATTTAAATGCCAGTAAACGTTCATCGATTACGTTTTGTGTAGGTAATAATTTAAGATCTAAATCCGGGGCATACAATGACCAGTCAAGTTCACTTTCATCAGGTAATTCAAATACTATGAACCCTCTTCTGCTGGTACCGTCAAAGCATATGCTTTCATCTGTTAATCCCAAAAGAAGCTGATCTGTTATATGACTTGAAAGTCTTTTATTTTCATCAAAAGAAAGTGATGATAAATTAGCTGAAGCGCTATACTCACCTTCTCCATATGCCTCTGTAACAATAGAAAAGTAAGATGTGATACCAGAAGTTGAAAAGCCATCCTTTTTCTCTTGGACGGTAATATCAGCCACAATAAACTTACCAGAAACATCATTTACCTGTTCTGTTTTTACAAGGTCGTTGATGACCAGATCAAAAAACTCATGTTCATAGGTCGCTAAGGTTTGACTGCTTAAAATATCCCCTTCTCGTACATCAATAATATAATCACTCTTATAGACATCCATATACAATTCTGTTTTATTGGTTTTTAATATATCAGGCATTTCAAAAGCCCATTTAATAACATTGTTGGAGCCCGGAGCAATCATTCTCGGTTGTACAAATCCACTAGGTAGCAAATTGGTTACAGAGTGAATTGGAAAATAGAAATCTCCTGAATCTGTTTTACTTCTTATGAAGATACGCTCAATCGGATTCAAATCCAACAAAGCCTGTACCTGAGATGTAAAATTCGCTGTCACAACTTTAAATGTGGTATCATCCCCTGATTTCACTTGATTTATATCATTGTTATCAAGTTCTGATATAACACTTAAGCCGAATAAATCAGTTAAATTATCATCTGCTTTTACCGGAAATTTTTCCAAATCAAACTGCGATTTCAAAACCCCGACTATCGGCACTTCAATGTGACCATAATTGGTATCATAAAAATGAAGCGAACTTTGTGTCATTGCCTTTTCAGGCACTATAAATACAAGAAGCCCTGAAGCTTTTCCATCTGGTTCAATGGTCAAGGCATAATTACCTGGAGTGACGAGTGGTTCATTCATAAGCCATGTAGCCGTTGATGCCGGCACTGAAATCTCATCATTATATCTTAAATAAAAATGTGATATAAAGTTTGGAATCATGTAGGCAATTTTTTGATGTTTAAGTTCTCCTTTAGCGCCACCAGCTACCCAAGATGCTGGATGACCAGAGCCGTCGGGATAAACCATCACTTCCTGTTTTGGCAAAATATTTTTAACTGTTGTTTGCATCCCAATATATTGATAACCAGAAGGCGCTTCTACACCACTTATTTTATTAAGGATAAACAACTCTTCAATTTTTATATCCACAGCTTCATTATTACCATTTACATCTGCAGACATACGTGTTTTGACGACGAACTCATCCATTGGAACAGACCGACCAGATATCAAGGTCGCTACAGTTTGATCGTATTGACTGATACGATCACCTATTTTATATGATATGGCCTCTGATAAAAAAATTTCTCCTGAAGGATTTTTTAAGGTTAAATCTGCAAGTTGACTCACACTGTAAACTTCTCGTTCTCCGGAAGCGTTCGTTTTTTCTATGTTTAAATGTACAGTTGTTAATTCTGATGTGGGAGCATCCAGAACATCATTTAAGACTTTATCAAATGACTCTTTTAAGGTGTCAACCGATTCAGAGATGACATAGTCTCCACCCGATAACTCAGAAGCTAGAACAAAATCCTCCACATAATCATCTACACCGATTCCTACCCATAACGATCTCACATCTGACGATCCCATCTTTGTAAGGAGTTCTTTGAAGTAATCCGATGAGCCAGTGGTACCTAGGGCTGCATCTGTAATGTATACCATCACTTTTTTAGTAGAAGGCACATTTTTCAAGGCATTGTAAGATGCCGAAACCGATCCTTCAATGTCGGTGGCTCCTCCAGCAGTTAATCTACCTATACCTTGATAGACTAAAGTTTTGTTTGATGTTAATGTCTGGACAATTCGAGTATCACCATTAAACTCCGTCACTTGATACTGACAATTTTCTGGTAGGGATTTCATAAATTCATGAATAAGAAATTGTACATTTCTCATTCTATGACCATATTCTAAATCATACGTTTCCATCGAACCACTTGTATCTACAACAAAGGAAATTATAGGTACATCACTAAAAGACTGTACTCTTGGTCTATCATAAGTAACGGCATAAGTATTGGATATCTTTTTATTGATGGCATCAAAAACTTGCACCAGTACATCTGTATCAGCGGCTGAAAAATATTGTCCTTCTGTGCTTAGTGCAATTTCTTCAAGTGTCACTTCATCATGCCCTTTGCCAAACCCAATACAATAAATTGGAGTTTTAGATACTTCGGTGAGTAAAAGGAGCTCCTCTTTAGTAAGTTCAGAACCTCTTTTGGTATCATTTAAGTTCGCATCCGCACCATCGGTAAACACAACTATGATGGGTCTTTCTTCAAGTGCTAATTCATCTAGTCCTTCACTTATGGCATCATAAAGAAGAGTTGCTCCACCAACTGTAATCTGAGAGATATTGCTCAGAACTTCTTCTTTTGAAACGCCATTGAGTTTTTTTACACTCGAATCAAAGTCAATCAGTTGTATTTTAACATCATCCTCCATAGAGGTTATAAATGTTTTACAAGCGTCTAAAGTTTCTTTCATTTTTCCTTTCATAGAACCAGATGAATCCACTAACAAAATAATACTAGGAGGAATTTTTACCGATTCAATTTTAGTGATTTCTCCCTCGTAACCACCATCATAAACTGTTGTATTTTCTATACTCGGAAGAATATCTTTCGTTTTTTCATCTATTAATGTAAATTCGAATGACACTTGATCAGCAGATTCGCTGATTTTACTTATTACAATGTCTTTTGCATCAAATCCTAACGGTTTTTGAAGGGCATCCGAGACACTTGGGGGAATAATGACTTCTGTCACTTGACCCGAGTTAACAGGTACCATTAATGTTTCATACCTAAATACCATAGGATCTCCTAATGGATGTATGATGACGTTCCAAAAACCAGAAGGTATGTATATGATATGATCTCCATCTGGTGTTTCGTCGAGCGTAATGTTTTCTATGTCAAAAGATGGATGCTCAACGTATAGAGAGTCATTATTAGTCGGTATGACTTCTATAGAATAAACATCTTCAGCACTCACTTTTATAGCACCTAATCGTTCGCCATGGTTTATAATCGGTATAGTACCTAATTGATTTAGTTCTAAGCTGATTTCATTTGGAGGATTGCTATTATCCCAAGTGATTTCGTAGTGATAAAAACCTTGATCCAGTGGTAGATTATCAAAATAATTATCGTAACCCATTTCCTCATCCAATGTAATGGATCTTGAGTACTCCCTCTTATACAAACCATACTGAGTGGAATTATTAATATCAAGGTATGCAAACCCTTGATCTATTTTTGCTCTAAGTGAATAAAAACAGTCTGCTGGTTTATACACGGTTAAATAGATAGGTGACTCTTCCTCACTTGGTCTAAAAATATATTCTGTTTCTGATAGAAGTAACTTCTCTTTAACAACAGTCACTAGAAACTCATTATCATCTATTTCCACTGAGCAAACATACCGTTCGTTGTCTGTAATCACTTGATAAGTAACACTGTCATAATAACGCCCCATAAGGTTACCACCAATCAGATCAAAATATGAGGTTATATCATATAGTAATTGCTTGTTCTCATCATCAGTCAACGACTCTTTAAACGGCGCTCTTAATGTCCACAGATCACCCATGAAGGTTTCTTCGATTCTTACAGCGCTTGGATTAACATAAACAGCATACATCTCTGAATGCTCCATAAATTCAATAGTCGAATAATTAGATTCATCACCAAATGGATTAACTAAAGGCGTATCTAATGACCAACTCCCTGAAAAAGCTTCAAACTTCCAAACCGCTTCTACTGCTTCATCTAAAATATCTTCTATTGTCACAGTTTCTTCTGCTATTGTATTTTGCTCTACAAGAGTTTCATTTTCTTCAACCGTTACCGGATCATTATTTTCAGTATTTTTGCTACAACCAACTAATAATAATGTCATAATAAATATACTCAACATTTTATTTGTTTTATATTGCATAACTACCTCCCTTGATCGTTAATAAATACCGATGTATGCAACTGTACATATAGTTATTACCCCATGGGCACTGATGTTAAAACAAAACGTAATATCAATGTATTAAAAAGAAAAAAATGTATTTTAAAAAATGACTACAGCTGTCAATGAATAAAACAGTACTTGGTATACCCATTTGTAGTCACTAATAGTATAATTATGTCCATAAATAACAATTATTTTTTAGAAAAATAAAGGAGTGTGTCAAATAGAAACTTTAAATGCAATATCAACTAGAACCAGTGTCAGACGTTTTCTTGACAAGGAAATCCCAATAGAAATTATAAGAAATATAGTAGAAGCTGGTACTTTAGCACCCAGCGGAGGCAATAGACAACCTTGGAGATTTATTGTAGTAACTGATAAAAAGAAAATTAAAAAATTTGATCCAATTTATTCCCAAAAATGTATCAAAGAAGCCCCTGCTATTATCGTCGCTTGTGTTAACCCGCACGATACTTGGGAAAAATACGATGAAGACGACAATTGCTATATATTGGATACTGCAGCTGCAATTCAAAATATACTACTTTCAATTCACGCACAAGGTCTCGGTGGTGTTTGGGTAGTAAGCTTCAGTAAACAAGCCGTAAGAAAAGAATTGGATATACCACTGCACTGGGATATCATCTCAATTGTACCCTTTGGCTATTATGATGGGATCAATAATAAAACGCCTCGTAAAGATATCTCTGAAGTGGCATTTTTAAACACTCTAAAAAATCCGATATATAGTAAGTAGTAACAACACTACATTCAAAATCTCAACTATAAACCGAAAAGAGGTATGTTAAGTTTAAAATCTTAACATACCTCTTAATTAATTTTCTTAGTTTAATGTATTACTTAGTAATTGTCTTCATCATCTTCAATAACTTCTTCAATTATTGCCTCAGAATCTTTCAAAATCACTTCAGGCTCATGAGTTGCATCATTATCAAAGGTTTCTTCAAAGTCCTCAATTACTTTCTTAGTTTCTTCAGACATTTCAAATGCATCCTCTTCTACATCTTCAACGATTAACTCTTCTTCTTCTTCTTCATGAACTAGAATTTCACCCTCAACATCAGGCTTTGGATTAGATACATTCAGTCCACAATACTTGATATCATAATTAATGTTAAGGACAGGTGCATCATCATCTTCACTATTGTCTTTATATTTTTCATTGATACCAGACTGTACAGATATACCATCCATTTTAACATGCCATGTTTCAGGTACTTTAACATCAATACCTGAAAATCTACCCAATATATCTAGTGAAGATTCCTTATTTAACATAGTTGCCTTTTTAAAATCAAGCGCCATGCCAGAGAATATACAAGATACAGAATCCTTATCAAAAGGTTCTTTCTCATAAGATATTTTTTTACCACCAAAAACTGCTTTTTCATTTGTTGCAGCTACTTTTTTTGACAACTTAATTATTCTCATTATAAGTTGTGCTACTCCTGCCAATGCACCAATTACAGCAGCGATTTTTAGAATTTTCTTTATTATTTTCATATCACTCCCCCTATCTTCCTAATTATACCATTAAAGTATTTCCAATCAAACTATTTTCTACTACTACAAGGTTTATACCCATTTAAAAATAATTTACCAACTTTTATATTTAAAAGTTGAGCCAATTCATATGGTGATTTATTTTGTTCAAAACAACCTGTAATCATAATATTAGCACAAGCTCTAGCATCATCAAATGCATCATGATGTCTAAACTTAAAACTTAGAAATCCAGAAACCACATCTAATGAGTGTTTTGGAAGATCTGGCCATAACTTTTGGGCTATCTTAACGGTACATAAGTAGTCTAAACTCGGAAAAGGTATATCGTATTCATTCAAGCAAGCTCTTAAGACGCTCATATCAAAACTAGCATTATGAGCTACCACCAATTGATTTTCCAGATACTTCTTAAAAACTTGTTCATATAAGATATCAAATGTTGGTTCATTGATAACATCCTCTGGATAAATACCGTGGATACCAATATTCATGCCTTCAAAATACATATCACTCGGTTTTATCAAGTAAGCCATTTCTTCTGTTATTCGACCGTTTTCTACGACTACAATACCAAGCGCACAGGCACTTGAACGTTTGCTATTTGCTGTTTCAAAATCAATTACTGTATATTTCATTCTACTCCTTAAAATACCAACACCGAGGTGTTGGTATATTCTCATAATCTTAATGATTCATCTAAAAACCAAGTACCACGTTGACTTGATTTTACCACATGATGAAGTTCATGACCTTTTACATTTAATGTTTCTATATCAAAACATGTAGTAACACCCGGACCAAATAAGTATATGTTACCCTTTTCAAATGTTTGAGCAAGTTCTTGATATTTGTTTAGAATTACAAATCCTATGCCATCACAAGGTGCTAGATTTTCTAAACGACCACCTTCAATTGGTCCTATAAATGTAAGAGGTGTGGTTTGATCTATTGATATACCATAGTGTAACTTGTAATCATATGATTCTCTAACGACTTTATCATTTGTAATCACATGTCTCATATTGGTAAACTCTTTTAAATCATTAACAGGTACTTCAGCTAATGTAACATCCTCTAGTGTGCTATTGATATGAATTTTACCACCTTTCAAAAGCGTTGGTACTCCAAATTTAATAAGGTCCAAATGAGAAACAATATCCTTTTCAGTTAAATCAAAATACTTTGAAATAAAGTTGCAATGATTAATATAACCTTCTCTAGTTATAACTGTATCATCCAAATTGTACTGTGCATTAAGTATTTTGCCTTGAATAAGTTTAGATGCTTTATAACCGAACAGACCTTTCTTCAATTGATAGTTACCTTTGTCAGAATAAACAGCCTCAACACCATCTATGGCAAAGAATGCTGCGATCTTTTCGATTTCTGTCAGTTGAGTTAAATCCACACTTTGTTTAGTGACATTTGATTTTTCTAAGGACTTCTTGATCTTTTCAACTAGATGATCCAACTTTTCAAAAGTGACCGGTTTCGTATCAATCACAGCTATGTCTTGTGGAGACTTTAGAACCACTGCCTTAAATTGATCATAAACCGAACAATAGTGAGGCATTACTTTCGGTTCAATATATTTTAGTGCTATCTCTTCTTCTTTTTTAGTTAATAGAGATAAGTTACTCACTTTAGTTTCATTTTCCAATACATCAAATATGATCATTCTAAGTTTATTAAGCATTAAGAACAATTCATCTTTTTTTGTGCGATATTTTTGGAAAGTAATCTCCAGTTCGATTTCCCAATCCATTTCATTGATCATAAAACCCATTTCATAAGGCATATCAGGTGATTGCAATGTGTAAACATCACCCTTCAACTCTTTACAACGGTCCCTCATATTAATTTTAATGTGACTAAACTTGTTCTTTTCTATCCAATCGTTTTTAATAAAGTCATTACAAGTCAAATTAGGATTCTTCTTTAGCATATAACTCGTTTTTGAAGTTGTATCCCCAATAAGATTGAAAGATTGATCTTCAAAATAATCTGTCATAAACATCAAATCCTTTTGCTTTGAAACTTTATAGTAAATACCGATAATACCGGTTATAAATTGAAACAATGATAAATCCTTGTCTTTCAGATGTTGTCTAACTCTCTTAGTCAGGTTTTCATCTAAAGTCAATAATTTTGTTTTCCCTTGATATTGACCTGTTTTAAAAGCCATGGAAAATGACTTATTATTCTCAGTTAACCATTTCTTATATGATGTAGAAGATTGTCTGGTTTTCCCTTTGAAATATTGTTTTTCGATACCTTCAATTACTTTTTTAACAGACCTTTGATCAAATAGGAATCCATTAAATCTATACTGGTAACCTCTTAAATTACCATGAAAATAGATTAATTTGAATTCAGCAGGGTTTGTTAGAGGAATCTCTTTAACATTATCGATAGCATCTGATAATCCGATTTGATCTAAACAATGAATCTCATTGAAAATATAATCATTTTTCTGTTCCACTAAATTATTGTCTTTTAAAGTATGATGAAATATATCATGTAAGTTGATAATTGCATTTAGACTCTCTACAAAGTAGTCTGTCTTTAAGTCTGTATCGTAAAGTACATAGCCTTTATGTACGTAATTAATGTGTTTATTCATCTTATAGTTCTTATTCATTATATCTCCCTTATTTTATATGATAAATATATTTTAACATTAAATTACCATAAAAGAAATGACTCTTTGCAGAGTCATTTCTTTTACATTTCATTATTTAATAATTTTCCTAATCTTGTAATACCTTCTACAATATTTTCTTCGTTCATATTGGAAAAATTAAGTCTCATTGTATTTTTTGTATCACTGTTTGGGAAGAATGACCCTCCAGGTACAAAAGCAACTTTTTCTTCTACTGCTTTAACCATTAACTCTTTGGTATCAATATGTTCAGGTAGTTCTACCCATATAAACAATCCACCTTCAGGCACAATATATCTAGCCTCTTTTGGGAAGGTACTTTTCATCGTATCAATCATAAGATTTCTTCTAGTTTTATAAACTCCAATTAACTTTTCAATATGTTCATCTAAAGAATAATCTTCCAAATAAACAGCCAATTCTCTTTGACTCATTGAACTTGTCTGTAAATCAGATCCCTGTTTTATCATTATATATTTATTAAGCAATTCATCCTCTGCACAGACCCATCCGATTCTAAGACCTGGTGCAAAAGTTTTTGAGAAAGTACCCAAGAAAACAACTCGTCCTTCTGTATCTAAAGATTTAACAGCAGGTAAATGTTCACCTTCATATCGGAGTTCGCCATATGGATTGTCTTCAACAATAACCAAATCATATTTATTGGCTATTTCGATTAGCTTCTGTCTTCTTTCCAAACTCCATGTACGTCCAGATGGATTTTGAAAATCTGGTATAACGTAGATAAACTTCGTATTGGGATTTTCCTTGATCGTTTCTTCTAAATGGCTCATAATCATACCGTGTTCATCAGTTTGAATTTCTCTGAACTGACATTCATATGATTTAAAAGCATTAATTGCACCTAAGTAACTTGGACTTTCACAGATAACAATATCATCCGGATCTAAGAAAATCTTACCTGAAAACTCCAAACCTTGTTGCGAACCACTTGTCACCAAGATATTTTCATAAGTGGTCTCAATAGACATCTTGCTCATTCTATCTACTATATGTTTTCTTAAAGGATCATATCCTTCAGTTGTACTATATTGAAGTGCTTCTCTTCCAATAGTTGATATAACCTTCTGAGATACTTTTGCCATTTGCTCCACCGGGAACAACTCTGGAGCTGGCAATCCACCGGCAAAAGATATAATTTCAGGTCTTTGTGTCAACTTTAATATTTCTCTAATTTCCGATGCTTTCATATTTTTCATACGTCTAGAAAATTTCATGTATAACCTCCTTCTAAAATATCGTTGATATATCAATGATATATTAAATATATCAAAAAAACGTTTTCCCGTCAATTCACTACAGGAAAACGTCGAAGTTAAATCTGACCAAAGAACCTTTTGGACATTTGCTCTAAGAACTCCTTAGTATGCTCTTCGGTAATTTTTTTAGCACCTGCCCTGTCATGGTTCTTAATACACTCAGCCATAATTGTTAATGATTCTTTAAACCATGCAACATCTTCAATTACATAGTGAATATATTGAAGAAAACGTGCAGTTTTAATGTTAAGTTCTTCTAATGTTTCAATCAGTATTGGATTATTGGAAGCTTCTCTTACAATCTTGTGAAATCTTTGATCGTCTTTAATACAATCTTTATAATCATCGACAATATCATAATTTTCAAATCTTCCGATAATCTCAAATAATTCATCTACTTGAGATTTACTGGCTCTTACAGATGCCAGTTCTGCAGCAAACGCCTCTAAATTCATCTTAACTTCATAGGCATGTTTAACAGACTCCAAATCCACTTGAGTTACAAAAGTACCTACTCGTGGTCTTAAATCTAACAGTCCCTTCTGAGAAAGCTTTATAATCGCTTCTCTAATAGGTGTCCGACTGACTTTAAATTCATCTATCAAATCTCTTTCAACTATCGCATCACCTGGCTTGTATTCCATTTCAATGATACGTCTTTCTAACTCTTTATATATACTTATATTCGCTGGTAAATTCAATTAATCATCCCTTTTCTTTTTCTTTCAATTATAACTTATAATTGTAGGTTATGAAACAGAATTAATAAGAACTATAACCAGTACTTTCTCATTTTTTGCCATTTCTTATCTCTATGAGCTTTGATGATTTCAATATCCTCATCTTTTAGATGTTTAAAACGACTTTGTGCTTTTAAATAATCTTCAACTGATGCAAACTCTTTTGGATTTCTATTCAGTTTAAATTCACCATTTTCATATTCTGCTAAATACCATAAGCCACTATCGACTGCTTGTTTAGCAAGATCTATTGTAACGTTTGATTCATGGCCCCATCCAGTTGGACACGGTGCAAACACATGAATATATGATGTACCCTTTGTATCTTTGGCCTTTTGTACTTTAGCCATAAAATCTTCTAAATAACCAACACTTGCAGTCGCTGCATAAGCAATATCATGAGCCGCTACGATTTCAAACATGTTCTTTTTCATAGTAATCGATCCTGGTAAATTCTTCCCAGCTGGAGAGGTTGTAGTTTTAGTACCATATGGTGTCAAACCACTTTTTTGTATACCCGTGTTCATGTAAGCTTCATTATCATTACATATATATATGATATCATCATTTCTATCAATAGCGCCCGAAAGAGCCTGTAAACCTATATCGGCAGTACCACCATCTCCTGCAAAACCTACAGTCGGTGCATCTTCAATACCAAGCGCCTTTAAACCAGCTGAAATTCCCGCTGCAACAGCACCAGTCGAAGCAAATGGTGTAATGATAGCGTTATTGGTAAATGCCATGTTAGGGTAAATAAATGATACTGCTGACATACATCCAGCAGGAAGTGCAGCGAATGTTCTTTCACCTAATACTTTCATTGCCAGTCTTACAGCTAAACTTTCACCACAACCACCACAAGCTTTATGTCCATAGAAAAATTCCTCATTCGTTATATTCTTAGCATTATGCTTCATTATTTGTCACACCTCACATTCATATAGTGTATTTTCTCTATTGAGTCATCAGATAATAATTTTTCAAAAGCATCTTCTAGATCGTTCTTTGTAATATCTCTACCACCTAGACCACCTATGAAGTTAATTGACTCCGGCGCTTTATCCATTGATAATAATGCTGAATTTACATTTGTATAGATTGTACCTTCATAACCAAATGAAATGTTTTTATCAACAACACCAATCTTAGAACAAGACTTAACAATATCTCTAATCTCATGTTCTGGGAATGGTCTTAAATATCTTAATTTTAGCACTCCAACTTTTTTACCTTCAGCTCTCATTTTATCTACTACGATTCTCGTCGTACCTGTAACACTACCCGTAGTAACCAAAACAACTTCAGCATCATCACACATGTAAGTATCAACTAAACCATTGTAATAACGTCCAAATTTATCACCAAATTCCTTATCAACTGACTTGATAATCTTTCTAGAAGCGTGTAAATCTTTATCTTGTTTAATCTTAAATTCAAAGTTAAAGTCATTTCCTGCAGAAATACAAAGGGATTTAGGATCTTCTAATCTCATCACTTGTTTAGTCATATTTATAGGGGGTAAAAACTCATCTACACTTTCATGAGATGGAATATCAACCAACTCATAAGTATGAGTTAAAACAAATCCATCCAAGTTAACCATAACTGGTGCTAATACTTCTTCATGTTCTGCAATCTTATACGCTTGAATCATCATATCAAGTGCTTCTTGAGCATCTTCTACGTATACTTGAATCCAGCCAGAATTTAATAAGAACATAGAATCCATTTGATCCCCATAAATATTCCAAGGAGTCGCCAATGCTCTGTTGGCATTCATCATAACGATTGGCATTCTTGCACCACTTGCGTATGGTAAACACTCTGCCATATATAATAATCCTTGAGATGATGTTGCTGTAAATGCTCTTGCACCAACAGAACTAACACCCATAGCAGCAGCAAGTGCTGTATGTTCAGATTCAACATGCATATACTCCGCCTTTAGTGAACCATCTTCAACCATTTCTGATAATCTTTCAACTGCAATTGTTTGTGGTGTAATAGGATAAGCTGAAATAACGTGGGGCTTAGCTAAACGTACACCTTCAGCAACAGCATCGTTACCACATATAAATTTTTTCATTATTTATCCTCCTTAACCATGTTAATGCACTTAGGACGACATTCATGTGCACAAACACCGCAGCCCTTACAATAGTCGTAATCGATAACAAGTTTTTCACCAGCTTTATCAATTACACCATCTGGACATACCAAGAAACATCTTAAACACATGATGCATTTTTCTTGATCAATCACTGGACGAACAGATCTCCAACCAGCATTTATACTTACTAAGTGATTACTATCACATGTTGCACCTACTGGGTAGGCATCCACATTTTTGGGTTCAACCCATGATTTTACCTTTGGTCTACTCATTTATGCCTCCCTTATCATAGCAAATGCTTTTTCTATTAAAATGCAATTTTTAGCAGCGATACTTGGTTTCATCGACGCTTCAATCGCTTGTTTACAATCTTCTAAAGACACAAAATCACCTATTGCGATTAATGCACCCATCATTGCTGTATTTGTAATTGGTCTACCTAAATGTTCCAAAGCAAGTGATGTTGCATCGATGGTAACAACATCATGTCCATCCAACTTGTATTTATCAGGTGTTTCAGTATTCACGATAATTTTTGTATTAGGTTTTAATCCAGTTACCACTTGTGGTCCCCATAATGTTTCATCTAATACAACTACATAATCACATGCATCCACTTCACTTCTGTCCGTTATTTTTGTATCACTGATTCGAGTGAAACCTAAAACAGGTGCTCCTCTTCTTTCGGGTCCAAACGAAGGAAACGCTTGTGCATACTGACCTCCATATACTGATGCAGCCATACCGAGCAATCTTGCAATTGTAAAACTACCCTGACCACCACGACCGTGCCATCTTACTTCAATCATAATATCCTCCTGATTAATATTTCTGTGATATATCAACGTTATATTAATGATATATTCTAGGAAAACGTTTGTCAATAGTATTCAAAAAGAAAAAAGAGGGAAATCCCTCTAAAATCTTTTTATAATGTTTTCAGTTGTAAAACCGAAATGTTCGAATAGCTCTCCTGCAGGAGCCGAAGCACCAAAACTTGTCATACCAATAACTTCAGATGCATATTTGTACCACCCATGTGGTGATCCCGCTTCAACTGCGATTGTTTTAACACCTTTTGGTAAAATAGTGTTTCTATAAGATTCATCCTGACTTTCAAAGACTTCAAGTGAAGGCATACTAACAACTCTTATATTCTTTTCAGTCATTTCTTTAGCAGCATCAATAGCTAATTTTACCTCAGACCCCGTCGCTATGATGACACCATCCAACTTTCCTTTTTTCTCATAAACGATGTACCCGCCTTTTAAAGCTTCAGACGAACTCTTTTTAAGTGGTTCCAAATTTTGTCTAGAGGCAATTATAGCATATGGACCTTGATTCAACATCGCGCTATACCAAGCTGCCATGGTTTCCATATAATCAGCAGGTCTGTAAACCGTTAAACCCGGAATTGATCTTAACATCCATAAATGTTCTATCGGTTGATGAGTTGGTCCGTCTTCTCCTACACCAATTGAATCGTGTGTAAATACAAAGGTGGTGTTAATTTGCATCAAAGCTGCTAATCTGATGGCAGGTTTCATATAATCAGAAAACACTAGAAAAGTCCCTCCAAAGACTTCAAGACCACCATGTAATGCTATACCGTTCATAATCGCTCCCATAGCATGTTCTCTAACACCAAAATGTACATTTCTACCTTGAGGTGATTCTTTAAAGAAACTGTCTATGTAATTCATATGTGTTTTATTGGATGGGGATAAATCAGCTGAACCACCAAAGAAATTATCGTTTAAAACCGCTAGTAGGTTGATGGCCTCTCCTGATACATTCCTTGTAGCTGTTGTTTTTTCTTTATTTTTCATATCATCTAAATCATAAATACTGACATGACCAGAAAACCAGTTTTCCAATTGTAATGCTAGTTCTGGATAGGTTTCTACGTAGTCCGACCAAAGGTCTTGCCATTTATTCGAATTTAAAATCAAACGTTCTCTTGATGTTTTATAGTATTCCACCACTTCATCAGGAATTGTAAAACTACCTTCTGACCAGTTGAAGTTCTTTTTCATTTCTCGGATGGTATCATCACCTAATGGTGAACCATGAACCTCATGCGAACCAGATTTTCCAGGTGCACCATCGCCAATAATGGTTGTTACAATTATGATACTTGGTCTATCAGTCTTTTTACTCTTATTTAAAGCTTCTTCAATTGAAGGAATATCATTGCCGTCTGCTACATGATGTACATCCCAATTCATAGCCTCAAATCTCATTGCAACATTTTCAGTAAATGCCAACTCTGTAGAGCCTTCTATTGTAATACTATTACTGTCATACAACACAATAAGCTTATCTAACCCTAAAGTACCTGCAAGTGATGCTGCTTCATAAGATAAACCTTCCATCAAACAACCGTCTCCAACGATTACATAAGTATTGTGATTGATAATTTGACTACCGGGTTTATTGAATATTGAGGCTAAGTGTTTTTCTGCCATAGCCATTCCAACTCCATTTGCAAAGCCTTGGGCTAATGGACCGGTAGTTGTTTCAACTCCAATTGTATGTTTGTATTCTGGATGACCTGGAGTTTTCGAATCAAATTGTCTGAACTGTTTCAAATCGTCTAATTCCAAACCGTATCCATATAGATATAATAAACTGTATAACATTGCAGAACCATGACCTGCTGACAAAACAAAACGATCTCTATTGATCCAATTTGGTTTGTCTGGATTATGATTCATCACTCTATCCCATAGTGTAAATGCCATAGTTGCCGCACCTAGAGGTAAACCGGGATGACCTGAGTTTGCCGATTGAACTGCTTCTGCAGATAACACTTTTATGGCATTGATACTGTTTTTCATAGTGCCTCCTTTTCTCCTTTTACACGATTTTTTCCTAATTTTTTCGCATGAAATAATTGATCATCTGCTTTTTTTATCAGATTTTCTGCGGTATCGTTATTATAAAATGCAATTCCAATACTTATCGTTACTTTTGTTTCATTGTCAATTTTTAAATTTTCTATCTTAGTTCTTATTTCTTCTGCTACTTTAATGGATCTTTCAAAATCAGCATTGTTTAAAATGGCTATGAATTCCTCGCCACCATAACGACCAAGTACATCATCATCTCCAGTACTTTCATTTAACAATAGGGCAATCTTCTTTATTATTTGATCTCCATATAAATGACCATGTTGATCATTTATTTTTTTAAAGTTGTCAATGTCCATCATTAAGACAGACAGATTTCCATCGTTAATATGCTTGATTCTGTTATTAAGGTACTCATAAATATATGCATTATTATATAGACCGGATAACGAGTCTTTTAAACCACCTTCGTTGATGTTTCTTTGACACAATATGACTTGTCTTCTAAGTTGCCTGATGATGACAACATGATTGTAAAGTAAAAAACATGTCAACGCATATAAGATAAAACCTTCAGCTAGGATTTGCCATTTCGTTGTCACAAGCGCAAATGCCATAAACAAAATCATATTTGGCATAAAAATTTTAAGCAGTCTTGAGACACTTAAAGCATATAGAATAATAATTAGAAAGTGAGAATAAATCAACAAAGTTAATCCAATTTTTTCTATGAACACAAAAGTCAGAATAATACTCAAGTTGGTTATGACAAACAACATATAAAAAGTATAGTCTTGTTTTTGCTTACTTTTCCTATGAATGAGTATTAGCATTATTATCAAAATATTTAAACATAGAAATGTATATATTCTTAACGGATAATCTTTGACTGAAAGAAATGTTGCTATCAATATTAGAATGATTGAGATTACAAATAAATGTTTTAGTATTAATTTATATTTAACTTTGATTTTAATCACCTCGCTTAACTACAATTTGATTCGTTTAAGCATATCCGCAGTCATTGTTTTTAAATCATACACTGCTCTAAAATGCCATTCTTGAATTGCAGCTGTTGAGTCAATTGAATTCGGCCAACTGTCAGCAATTTTCTGTCTAACAGGATCAATCTTGTATGACATCTTAAAAGTAGGTATATGTTTTTTTATTTCTGCTGCAATCATTTCTGGTGAAAAACTCATTGCAGAAACATTATATGCATTTCTATGATGTAATTTATCAGGATTTGCTTCCATTAATTTTATGATGCTATTTATGGCATCAGGCATATACATCATATCCATAAAAGTGTCTTTTCTTAAATAGGAAGTAAATTTACCAGTTTTTAAAGCTTCATAAAAAATATGAACTGCATAATCTGTCGTACCACCTCCAGGTAAAGCCATATAAGATATCAATCCGGGGAATCTCATACCCCTCGTGTCAACGCCGTATTTTGTAAAATAATAATCACACAATAACTCACCAGCTACTTTGTTTATGCCGTACATAGTATTTGGTCTTTGTAATGCGTCTTGAGGTGTTTTATTCTTTTGAGTAGATGGACCAAAAGCACCTATTGAACTAGGTGTGAAAAATTGACATTCCAGTTCTTTTGCAACTTCTAAAGCATTGATTAAACCACCCATATTTAAATCCCAGGCTAATAAGGGTTTTTTTTCAGCTGTAGCAGACAAAAAAGCAGCTAAATGGATGATTGTATCCACATTATACTTAGTCGCAACTTCGAAAAATCTAGAAGCATCTCTTACATCCATTAATTCAAATGGACCACTTTGCATTATAGGATTTTCCTTATGTTCCCTTATATTAGATGCGACAATATGATCGTTACCATAAATATGTCTTAATTTCATAATCAACTCGGTACCAATTTGCCCCGTTGCACCAGTCACTAAAATATTTTTCATAAAACCACCTCCTTATTTTTTTATACCCATGTTATGGTTATAATCGCAAAAAAAGAGTAAGTTACTCTTTTAACTTACTCGAAAATTTATTATATAATGTAAAGATTTTTACTAATGCGATAAAATGAAGAAATAAGAAGGGATAAATTATGAACTTCAGGAGACCTACATAACCCGATACACCAATTAGTCCATAACTCGGAATTATAAATAAACCCATGTAATATAATGGCCATCCAGAGATACAAATTAAAATAAGTAGTCTTTGATATTTAGCCTTAAGAGAAGTCATATCATTGTATAATACTGCAGGCTCTCCATCATCTAAGCGACTAAACATATACCAACCACCTATTTTTGCATCCAAAGTCCATCCTGCATCTAAATACAATTGTAAATATTCATCTTCCGATAATTTATCGAAACTTCTAAAATCAGCCTCATATATACGATTCTCAGGTTCACAAGGTTCAAAGTAATACTGAAATACCCCAATTTTTACCAAACGATACCCTTGTCTAGACATATCTTCTAGAAAGGACTTTTCTTTTTTTTCATGCCATGCAAAATAGAATTTTATTTTTTTAATCATTTAAAACACCTCTTCCATTTCGAACCATTTCCTCTAGTCTTTGAATCTCATCATGTAATACCTTTACTCCCAAATCCGTTATTTGGTACATCTTACGCCTCTTATTTTCCGGATCAATTCCAGTAGGGATTATCAATTTATTTTTTTCTAAATTTGTTAGTGCTCCATATAATGTACCCGCAGCAAGTTTCACTCTACCCGAACTCATCTCTTCTACATTTTTTATGATCCCATAACCGTGAAGTGGTTTTATTAAAGAAACCAGTATATAATACATTGATTCTGTTAACGGTGAAAATTTATTCATATCACACTCTCCTAGTCGACCAATTATGTACCGCGCAACTTTATATCGTGTTTCGTTGTATCGTGTAACGATATATCGTACATCTATATATTATACCCATTTTCGATAGATGTCAAATTAAATGAAAAGGTTTTCAATAGAGAAATACCAAGAATTTATTATGATGCTGTTGAAATGAGTACCGAACTATGCTACGCTCTGTTATGGAAAGAAGGTAAACATGAATATAATAGATTTACATACTCACACAATATCATCAGGACATGCTTATAGTACTTTTGAAGAGAATGTTCGTGGCGCAAAAAGAAGCCAAATTAAATATTTAGGTACTTCAGATCATGCTGTATCTATGCCAGGCGGACCTCATGAATTTCACTTTGTCAATATGAGTGTTCTTCCAAAGGTAATTGAAGATATTAATATATTAATCGGCATCGAAGCCAATATAATGGATTATAATGGTACTATTGATGTCGCTGACGACATTAAAGAAAGAATGGACTACATTATTGCCAGTCTACATCCTCCTGTCATAACACCAGGAAATATAGAGGAAAATACTCGCTCTATCATTGAAGCGATGAAAAATCCTGATGTCACTATTATTGGTCACCCAGATGATGGTCGTTATCCTGTTGACTATAATCAAATAGTTCAAGCAGCTAAAAAAACCAATACACTTCTTGAAATCAATAATGCTTCTTTAAATCCTTCTGGTTATAGAGAAGGAACAGTAGAAAATTCTAGAACCATCCTAAATCTATGTAAAGAACATGGTGTTTCTGTTATTTTTGGTAGTGATGCACATGTTTCATATAGTATTGGTGATTTCACCAGATGCGTTGCACTAGCAAATGAAGTTGAATTTCCAGAGAGTTTGATTGTAAACAATGATTTCAACAAATTAAAGAAATACTTAAATAGTAATATATAAATTGTTTTCGGATATAAAAAATAACAGCATCAGCTGTTATTTTTATTTAAATTTATATAAATTTCCTTCGCAGTATCGGTAATCGAAAGACCACCTTTACCTGTACATCTCAATTCCGGTACCATCATCTTTCCCACTTTTAACATGGTTTCAACCGTTTCATCAAATGGAATCACTTTATCAAAACCTGCCAAGGCCATATTGGCACATGAAAGTGCATTAGATCCAGCCAATATGTTTTTGCCCAAACATGGTGCTTCTACTCTATCAGCAACAGGATCGCAAATCAATCCCAACACATTTTGAAGAGCCATTGAAGCAGCATCGACCGCCTTTGTTGCTGAACCTCCCATTAATTCCACAAGTCCAGCAGCTGCCATTGAGGATCCAGCGCCGCATTCGGCCTGACAGCCTCCTACTTCAGCTGCAAAGGTTGCATGTTCAGCGATAAAAACACCAATAATACCGGCAGCCAATAAAGCTTTTGCAGCTGTTTCTACCGATAAGTCCATTTCATCAACTACACTAAGTATTGTACCTGGAAGGCCACCACAGGAACCGGCTGTAGGTGCTGCAACAAAAACACCCATTGAACTTTTAATTTCCATCAGTGCCGTAATATAACTGATCATTCTATTCATCACGTTTCCCGGTACCAATAAATTCATTTCCTGGGCTTCTTTAATCTTATGGGACTGTCTATGAAGAATTCTATCTTGATAGTCAGTTCCATTTAATCCCTTTATGATACCACTATACATCATTTCTACAATATCTTTCATTTTTTTAAGTACATCATCTTTACTTATGTTTCCCCTGATGCTTTCATAATCTACAGCTAGTTCCCATAGTGATTTGTTCTGAAACTTGTTGACTTCCAACATTTCCTTTGATGAACGAAATGGAAGATTACATTTTTTATATGACATAATGGGCAATACTGGTGCAAGGGATATAATATCCGTAATCTCATTATTGAGTTTTATCATTTCAATAATATGGTCATCTATTTTCTCGGTGCTTTTAATATTTATCAATACACCAGTGCTCTTTAGTGTAAAATTAATGTCTTCTATCAATACTTTATTACTAGACAGAATATCTTCTACACAATGATCTGCTTTCCTTAAAAAAATCAATGTTTCAAAATATCCACCTTCAATAGATACATCGTATCCTTGAATGTCTTCAAACTCAATCATTCCGCCACCTGTAGAAATTGACTTTGTATGAATCACCTCACCTATGTCGCTGATGATTTTCATTTTATATGTATTTGGATGCGACGCTACGTAATCAACAACATGGAAACTGATATTTATACCTTTATCATTAGCATTTGATAAGGATTCCGATAGCCTTTCATCATCTGTATCATAGTTAAGAAGTCCTGCCACCAATCCTATATCCGAACCGTGTCCGTGATAAGTGGTTGCAAGTGATCCCTCCTTGTTAAATTCAACTATTACTTCTACTATATTTCCTTTTATCATCTGTCTTGCCAATCTTCCGATTCTTACAGATGCAGCAACATGTGAACTAGAAGCACCACGCATCACAGGACCTATAACATCATTAAAAATACTTGCTGGCTGTTTTAGCACCTAATCACTCCCCTAAATGTTGACCTAATCCTTTTTCAATTGCCTTATTGTATATAACTTCTGCAACCAGAAGATCAAATAAAGACATGCCTACTGATTTAAAAAGAGTTGTACGAATCTTTTTACCGGGATTTTCAAGTTGATTAAAGACTTGTCCGAAGACTTTGATTCTATCTCCGTCAAACCACCCCTCTTTTACCGGTACTATAATATCTCCAGATTCCTTCGCAGCAAATTCAGTATCAATATAAAGTTCATCAAGTACCTCGTATAGACTTTGTGGAAGTTCTCTCATTGCCAATTTGTATGAACCAATCGCAATAACGTGTTTTCCTTTTAGTAGTTCCTTATCATCTGGAAGTACAGGACTTTCTGATGGTGTTGCAGTAATAATAATATCAGATGCTTTCACAAGGTCGTATGTATTATCGGTTACATGAACTTGTATGCCCTCTAATTTCGCTGACAACCTTTCTTTAAATTTTTCTGCACGTTCTTTGGAAAGATCAAAAATATAAACGTTCTCTATCGGTCTTGCTTTACATGCATATAGAACCTGGAAAAAACCTTGAACACCAGTACCAACCAATCCGACGCTGGTACAATTTTCTCTTGTAGTATGACGTACACCAACACCTCCTACAGCTCCAGTTCTATATGCTGTTATCATTGCGCCGTCCATCATCGCAATCGGTTCACCCGTTTTACTTTTATTCAAAATCATGGTGCCTTGAATTGAAGAAATACCTTTATTTATATTGTCAGGAAAAGTAGAAACTATTTTTGTTCCAGAAACAGTTTCCGTAAAACATGGCATATATAAAATTGTACCTTCATCTCTGTCTACATGCATTCTATCAGGCATTTGAAAGTTATTACTTTTATAAATTTCAAATGCTCTTTCAATACAATCCATAATATCATCAAGTACAATAATTTGCTCCAAATCCTTATTACTAATATATAACATTTCTTATATTCCTCCTTATTCAGACAATTAGGTTTACTTATACTTCAATTATATAATCAAACATCTATATTATCAATCATTATTTAAGTATTAGCATATCTAAACTTAATATTTGTAAAATAAAAAAACTAGAAAATAAACTCTAGTTTTTTAGCATTAAATTATTTTATTTACTTGAAATTGTTGTCTTATCCGTATGAATCCACGGTAAAACACTCAAGCCAAAATCTATTGTTTCTGATGATATGTTCTTTATTTCTTCAAATATGTTAAAAAGATTACCTGATACCATTGTTTCACTAATTGGAAATCTTATTTCACCATTTTCTATATAAAATGAGTTCTTAGCAACACCTGAGAAATTACCATCAAAACTTGGTTGCCCTCCTGAGAATCTACATAACAGAATCCCCTTTTTAACATCCTTGATCATACTGTCCAGTGTTACCTTGCCAGGTTGGACAACATATCTGTCACTGTGGTTTTTTGAGCGTTCTCGGCCTGTCTTTTTAGCACCATATTGTGTTAACATAAGATTCTTTAAGATTCCTTTTTCTATGATTGGCATATCTTCAGCTACGAAACCATCTGAAGTGAGGGCCTGTCCCACATCAACACTTCTTGGATTGGCATGCCAAGTAAACATAGGACTTGCAACCTGTTCTCCAACTTTATCCTTAAGGACGCTAACATCTGTGATCATACATCTATCTTGTAAAGCTATTCCTGAATAAACATGAAGTAGATCGGTCAAACAATGTGGTGTTATTATTACCTCACCAACAAACTTTTCGCCGATTGACTTAGCATCCAATTCCAGTATAGTCTGCTCCAAAAGGCCATCCATCATGCCAACTTTTATTAACTCCCTGTTCAAATCCGTCATAGCGGCACCTGTATAATTGAAAGATGTTATCTTATCACCATCTTTAGCAGCAAACAACATATTAAAGTCATAATACCCTAAATTCTCAATCAGATATAAGTCATTGGTATTCATTATATATCTCTTGTGGTTGTCATATGATAATATAGCATCGCCTGATATCTTGGAAAACTTGGCTTTCATATCTTGTGTAAAGTGATTGAGGTTGTCAAACACTTTATCTAAATCAGGTTCCGTGACACCTATTTCAAAAGTTTCATCCGACTTTATCGCAATGTCATAAGCGTCGTCCTGTGGTGAAGCCGCAGTGATTTTAACCAGTTCATTCACACCTTCATCAATGGCATCTTCACTTACTTTATTTAAAGTCAAAGAGCCCTGTCTATTGTCTTTAATGAACCTCAGCTTTAAAGTGACATTTTCATTTGATCGAAATAGCTTCACCTTGTTGGACTCTGTATTTAGTTCTTGCTTCTCTGAAACTATTAATTCACTTTGAGCTTTTTCAGCACCGGCTTCTTTCATTACTTTTAAACTGTATTCAAGTATGTTTTTGCAATTCATATTATTGACCTCCTACATTAATTTTACATTTGATAGCCGGTCCACCCATTCCCGTTGGAATCGGCTGTTTTTTACCACACATACCACCTGCTGACCACTTCATCTCATCAGAAACCATTGTCACAGAAGATAGTACATCAAAAGCCTTACCTGAAATTGTAGTATCTTTTATCGCCTTACCCAATTTACCATTTTTTATTTCATAACCACCTGATACACCAAACATAAACTCACCCGTAGTGTCAGCTTGTCCATTATTGGTTTTAGTAAAGTAGTAACCGTCTTCTATAGAGGCAATCATATCTTCCAACTTTGATTTTCCTGGAAGTATACATGTATTTCTCATTCTAATAAGAGGTTCATCAGAATACTGCCATGCTCTAGCGTTACCTGTATTCTCCATGTCAAATTCTACTGCTGAATCTCTATTGTGCATGAAGTTCTTCAAGATTCCATTTTCTATAATCATTGCATCTTTCGAAACAATACCTTCATCATCTATAAATACGGGTACTGGTAAAAGGTCATCTTTGTAAGTATGTGCAAAGTCAACCAAAGTAATCAGCTCACTAGCAACCCTTTTATTTAAATAGTCTCCTGCGATTGAACCATTTCTAACCAAATCTGCTTCAGCAGTATGACCAAGTGCTTCATGGGCCAATATGCCAGCCAAGTCAGCATCTAAAATAACATCATGAGTCCCGGCAATTGGTACAACACCCATATTCTTTTTCGACAACTCATCATATAACTTATCAAGACCGCCTTTAAGAACATCTACGGTGCTAAAATTATCCTCTAAATGACCACGACCACCAAACGATGCCGTCATTTCACATGGAATTCCATCATTTTCTAAGGTCATCATTATGTAAAGTACCGATCTTGGCCAGTTCAGATAAGAGTTAGAACAATCTGAGGTAATCAACTCTTTTTCCATATCTATACCGACTAAATAAATCATTCTCGATTTTAGTTGAGGATATGTTGTTGAAATATAGCCATCAACACTCTTCATAAAATCAATGGTTTCATCTTGTGTCCAACGTTCTTTCCTCGTTGAAAAGTCATGAGATTCCGAAACCATCTCCGCTTTATGAACAGCCTGTTTTTCACCACCTTTTGAAGCTAAAAATGAAGCATTCTTTTCAGCAATATCAAGTACTCGCTCTATGGTAGAGTCGTTTACTTCCGGATCAGAGGCAAATCCCCAATAACCATTGTTAAATGTTCTTGCAGAGACACCGCTAGTAGTTGTTTTCTCATTTCTTACCAGATTGCCATCCATTAAAGCCAGAGTGATATTTCTGTTTTCTTGTACTCTTAATTCAGTATAAGGCTTTAGTTTACCATATAAACTTTCCAATTTTCCTTTAATCATAGTTCCCCCTTTAATTCGTTTGCCTAACAATCCAAGTATAATTTATAAAAACTATTCTCAAAAGTTTCCGGCTGAAAATTAAGAATATTTTAACAATTGAAAATATCTACCCAAAAGGATAGATATTCTTCTATTTGTTATTTAAAACCATTGATTTTATTGTAATGTAAGTCACCACAAAGTAACTCCCGTAGATCGCCAATACAAATCCTGCAGTAATCAACATGTTATTTAAGATATTCAAATTGCCGAAAATCTTTACAACTTGACTTGACACACTTATTCCAACTGCGGAATGAACAATCGCCAACAGTAACGGCATCATAAAATAAATACTGATTTGCACTAAAATACTGTGTTTGATTTGACTCTCCTCAACACCCAATTTCTTTAATAATTCATAACGTTTGCTATTATCACTAGCTTCACTCAATTGTTGAAGTGCAAGCATCACCACACTGGACATTATAAATACGATTCCGATATATATAGACACATAGGAAACCAATATTGAAAGACTCAGAGATTCAGATATTATAGCCCGTTTGGATAAAAAAGAATAGGCGTATTCATTGTTATCATATATACCACTATAATAGGCTGCTTCATCTTTCTCATCAACATATGAGTTTCTAAAAAAGCCACTGATTTGTCCTTCGCTTATCAAACTTTCATGAGCCACTATGATACCGAATTCATGTGGATTAAAGTAATTAACAAAAGACAATTTCTCGATGTTTTTGATTATAACGGGATGACCATTTAAAACAATATCCTTTTTTAGAACTGTATTATAAGCATCGTCGAACATTTCCATATTGTAATAGATCACTATTTCGTTTTCTTCCAATTCTATAGGTTGGCGAGATTGAAATACTTGGGACTCATTAAACTCTTTTAATGACATCGAAGGATATTGAGCATCGGAAAAATAGAATTCATTGTTAAGTTCATTATCTATACCAATCACATCAACTACCTTTACATCAGTATAATAATTTAAGAATGTATCATGTACACCTGGTAAATCCACTTCTCTGATACTCTTTTCATTTGAAACATATTGAATGACTGAAATATCGACAGGTTGCGAATCCAGTTGATTCTTACTAACCGCTTGAGCGGTTCCTGTACCTGTTGAAAAAGTTCCAATGGCTATTAATAACATAATGCAGATAATAGACATCAGGATATAGGTTGTATTGACCTTTGAGTTTAACTGTCTCAAACTAAACATATTGAGTTGAAAATAATAAATCTTTTTATTTCGTTTTATCAATGTAATAAGTATTGTTGATAAGCTCATAAAAAATAAAATTGTACCGATGATACCAAAAACAATTGCTTGAGCAAAAACCAGGTTTATTTGAAGCATGCCATTCTTTGTAATACAAAGATATGCATAAAATAAGGTCATCAACGATACTATAAAAGTGACATAAGATAACTTAATATTTTTTAATTTTAATTTTTGATTTCTATTTTTACCATATAACAAGTCTATCAGTTTTACTTTCATGATATTTAAAACATTGAGAACAATCATGATTGAAAAAATCAAACCATACGCTACGACTGATTTAATAAAAGCTGATACAGAAAAAATAAATCTAAACTCCTTCAAATCAACTAAAAACAATCTTGCGGTGATAATTGATAGAAAATGAGATCCTATAATCCCTACAAGAATACCAATCACAAGTGAAATAAATCCGATAATTAATGTTTCAAGTACCAACACAAAAGAAATCCTATTTCGACTCATACCCAGAGTCATATAAATCCCTAGTTCTTTTTGACGTCTTCTAATTAAAAATTGATTGGCATAGACCATTAGAAATGCTAAAACAACTGATAAAAATTTTGAAACATAACCCATCGCTCCAGTTAACATTTCTATACTACTAAGATTAATTGAGTCTAGAATTAACATCGCCTTTTGACTTTCCATTGAGTTAAACATATAAAATAAGGCTATGCCAATTACAATGGTTAGAAAGTATATCAAATAATCCTTATAACTCTTTTTTATATTATTGAGTGCCAATTTAAATAACATCTAAGGTGTCACCTCCAAGAAGTGTTAACACATCAATGATGTCTTTATAAAATTCTCTTTGAGTTTTTTTACCTCTATTGATTTCATTAAACAACTTACCGTCTTTAATAAACAATATTCTATGACAATAACTTGCTGCTAAAACATCATGAGTCACCATTAGAATCGTAGCTTGTAATTCTGAGTTTAAATCCTCAAAACACTTTAGAAGATCTTTTGATGATTTTGAATCCAAGGCACCAGTTGGCTCATCAGCTAAAACAATGCTAGGATTGGTAATCATGGCTCTTGCAGATGCAATTCTTTGTTTTTCACCTCCACTCATCTGATATGGATATTTTTCAATTATGTCAACAATATTTAAACGTTTTGCCATGGCATTAACTTTTTCATCAATGACTTTTGGTTTCGCTCTGTGAATTGTAAGCGCTAATGCAATATTTTCAAATCCTGTTAATGTATCTAACAAGTTGAAATCCTGGAATATGAATCCTAGTGAATCTCTTCTAAACTTAGTCAAACTTTTGTGTTTTAATTTTGTTATATCTTGTCCTTTAATTTCAATAGATCCAGACGTCACACGGTCAATTGTTGAGATACAGTTAAGGGTTGTTGTTTTACCACTACCTGAAGCCCCCATAATTCCAACGAATTCACCTTCATTTACACTAAAACTGATACCATCAATTGCTTTTGTCACATTTCCCTTATAACCATAGTATTTTTCTATATCGTTTACTTTTAATAATGCTTCCATAAGTTCTCCCTTTTGATAAGTGCTAATATTTCTAGACCTTTGCTTTTGTTGATGACATCATTATTAACCATTGCATTAATAACGCGTTCCGATCTAATTATTGCCTTAGTATAATTTTCTGTCAAACTATAATTAGAGGGTGATTGTGGTAATCCAGCGAGTAAAACAGCCTCATTTTCCTTGAGCTCAAGTGGCGTTTTATTGTAATAATGTTCTGTAGCATCAGATATACCAATACAATCATCACCATAGTTTATCACATTTATATAAAGAGATAATATCTCATCCTTCGAATATAATGATTCAATTTTTTTCGCCAAGAAAAACTCTGTTGCTTTTCTTTCCAAAGTTTTATCGAATGTTAAAAATAGATTCTTGGCAAGTTGTTGAGTAATTGTTGAACCACCCGTTTTAAATGACTTAGCCTGAATATTCACAACCATTGCTCTTGCGATAGAAATATGGTCAATACCATTATGCTCATAAAACCTTTTATCTTCAACTGAAACTGTTGCCTTAATAAAAGTATCGGTTACTTGCTCAATAGAAATAAAATCATCACTATTTTGAATCTTTTCTATGGTATCCTCAAGTCCAATTTCATGGATAACTTGACTGTAATTGATATATCCAATTAAGGTAATTCGCCCTACAAATACAATTGATATAAATAGCATTAACACGATCAATCGTTTAAAATATTTCATATGTCACCTCCTATAACATAAGGATACGACATTTAATAGTGACTAACCATCGATTTAACTTACACTAACCTTACACTTTCGTAAGAAAAACCATCTCAAACATATTCATCAAAAAAAAATAACGATCATCTCGTTATTTAAAGTGTACATGTTGGGTCATCGGAAAATTGATTGACACCTTTGTATATATGTCAACTTCAGATTCAATATGAATTGATAATCCCATTTTTGAACAGAGTTCTCGACACAGATAAAGTCCTATACCCGTCGACTTACCTTCGTTTCTGCCATTGATACCAACAAATCCTTTTTTAAAGATTGAGCTTATATCAGTTGGTTCTATACCATAACCATGATCCGTTATTTCTAGAATAACAGATTCAGAATTTATCATAGTCCCGAACTCAAGATACATCGGAGTATTGGAGTATTTGATACTGTTACCTATTATTTGACTTAAGATAAATGTTAACCATTTTGGATCTGTATAAACTTCCATTTCTAAATGATTCATTTGAACTTCGCATTTTTTACTGATGAGTAGTTTGGAATGTTTTCTTAAACTTTCTTTTACAAGTGCATCCAATGTTACGGGTTTGATAACATAATCCTTTTCCAAGTGATTGCTTCTGGCATAGAACAATGCTTGTTCAACGTACGCTTCAACTTTATCAATTTCTTCATGAATGCTTTTGGAGACTTCATTGTTATTGTTCTTGATAATCAGTTCACTTGCTGCTAAAGGCGTTTTAATTTCGTGCACCCAAGTTTCTATGTAGTCTCGATAATCTTTCCATTGTTTTTTATAGACTGAAATATCATCATTCATACTTTTTGTCACTTCAGTAATGATATGATGTATCAGTTCTCCTTCATAAAAATTAGGCACATCAACAAGTTCACTGATAAGAGTTTTTTTATCTAATCCCTCTAGATTTTCTTTTAATTCCTTGTAAAATTGAAATCTCCGAAAGTAATCATAAGATAAAAAAGACAGATGTCCAAAGATCATAAATATGAGCACAAAAACTTGACCATTACTGTTAAGACCAATAACCGACAACAATAACATAAGCAAAAAAAGCGTTGTACCATGTGCCATGAAATAGACTTTTTTATCCACTAACCAATGACGTAATTTCATATAATATATCCCTGCCCTCTTTTAGTTTTCAAAAACTCGTCTACCCCAATACTTTCCAGTTTTTTTCGTAATCTATTAACATTGACTGTTAAAGTATTGTCATCAACAAATTCATTGGATTGCCAAAGAACATCCATTATATCATCGCGTTTTACAATAGTCCCTTCCTGACTCATCAATAAATGAAGTATTTTCATTTCATTCTTGGTTATTTCAATCTTTTGATTTATGTAACTTACACTTGCATCAGACAAATTAAGTGTCACACCTTTAACCTGCAATTGTTCAGTAGTTTGTGATGTTCGTCTTAGAACCGATTGGATACGTGCTAATAAAATCTGAGTATTATAAGGCTTAGTGACAAAATCATCTGCACCAAAGTTCATACTCATCAATTCATCCAAATCACTGTTTCTACTAGTAACGACAATTATCGGGATATCTGAAGCTTTCCGAATTTCCTTACAAATATGGTAGCCATCTACATAAGGTAAATTGATATCCAAAAGTATCAGTTGAGCATTTGAGTTCATCACGATTTCTAAAATGTTCTTAAAATTGTCAGTCGTTTCACAAGTATAACCATTTCTACTTAAAAAAAGAGAAAGTTCTTCTCTTATTTTAATATCGTCTTCAATTATAAATATTTTTTCCATATCTAATCCTTAATGAATACAGTTTGATTCTTGCCTTTTGCTTTGGCTTTATATAATGCTTCATCTGCTAAATAGAAAGCCTTTTGATAATTTTTTTCACCCTTTTTTACGGTCGTAAATCCAAATGAACATGTCACAAAATCGGAAACTTTCGATTTTTTATTTGGTATTTTAAGAGCTTCAATTTCACTTCTTATACCTTCTAGCATCTTAAAAACAAGTTGCTCTTCCATGAAAGGTACAATTGCGGCAAACTCATCTCCTCCATATCTAAATAATCGATTACCATCAGTGTCTAATTTTACCCTCAGTTGATTAACGATTTCTATAATACATCGATCGCCATCGATATGACCATAGGTATCATTATATTCTTTAAAGTGGTCAATATCTATCATCACAACAGAGATTTTATGATCATCATGTAAATCCTTTTTAAATATGTCTTCAACAATTTCAGATAATATATGTCTGTTACTTACACCTGTTAGAGCATCAGTTTTAGAGAGTTCTTCCAATTTTTCATTCATCTCTTTTAAAGCTTGTTTACTTTGCCAGTTTTTCATCGCAACACCAATAAAAGATGCCAAAGTATTAATAACCTCTAAATCGTATTCGCTATATTGAAATTTATCACTAGATTGAACCGATATTATTCCCAGTATTTCATTTTTTACCATAATGGGTGCTACAATCATGGAATCCATGGTATCACCATGCCAATTCATGTCTGGCGTTTCTTTGTACTTTTTGAGTTCATCTCTAGTGAGCGCATCATTTAGTCTAATTGCTTTTTTATTTCTTGCAACCCAACCACTCATGCTATTTTTATTTTCCACTAATGTTTCATAAGGTTCTAATCTTTCGTTATTCTCAAACATCCAATTGAAATGTATAACACCATCTTCAATAACACCCAATGCCAAAGCATTAAAATCCATAATTTTGTCAATATGACTGTGAATAGCATTCAAAACATGATCAAGCTTATCCGCAGATATGATCTGTCTACCAATTTCTCCAATTGATTTTGTATTGCTATAAAGTAGTTCATATTCATGAGCCTTCTTTTCAGTTTCATAAATTTCAACAGTCGTTTTAAAGTTTTCCTTTTGTTCAGCTTTTTTGTTTTCCTCTTCAGTGACAATATATGTCATGAACTCTTGGTATATCTTATAAGCCTCGTCTTTTTTATCCAAAGCTTCATAATTCTTTATCAAATACTCATAGTAATGTTTGTCTTTGAGTAACAACTGATTTATCTTATCAATTGACTCTTCATATTTTCCCCATTCATACAAACACTTTGACTGTAGAATCAGCACTTCGCCAATATATGCTTCCACTTGTCTTTGAGACGACTCATCACAACTTTTATAAAGTAAATCCGCTTCATTTAAATAATTCATTGCAGATTCATACTCTTTCTTAATCAGACAAATATTCCCTAGAACTGTTAAACCATAACCTTGATTGAATATATCACCATTTTCTTTCGAGTATTCCAAAATAGATAAACCACTGCTTTTAGCCAACTCAAGGTTTCCTTGAAGTAGTTCCACTTCAGATTGATTGGTATAGACAATATTGAGTAATCTCTGTTCAAATTCAGAGAGAACTTCCTTAGATTCCAAAAGATGCAATGCTTTGGATAAGAATTCCTGAGCTTCATCCAATGCACCTATCAAAATATAAAGATCTGCTAAATTGTTATAACATCTAGCTGTAGGAGATATTTTCAAAGCACCAATATACGCTCTAAACGCATCATCAAATTGATTCTTCATTCTGTAGTGAATACCTAAGAACATGTAGATTTCTACAGCCAAATAATCATTTCCAGAAACGATACTTTCTTCTATCCCCTTTTTAGAATAGGAAATGGTATCTGTACCTTTTCCTTTTGCTGCCATTAAAATAGCAAGTCTATACAATTCATACTCTCGACCTAAATCAATAGTATACTTTTTAATCGACTCTAACTCATTTATTCTATCATCATTTCCAACGTAGAATATTCGACCATATTTTTCTAATATCTTCTCAACACTTCTTCGATCCATAGACATCTCCAATGTACTTAGTTACTATTCTATTATACCCATAGAAATTCAAAAATGTAAAATAGTTTCCAAAGAAAAACGCCCAATTTTAATATGGGCGTCACTTTATTATTGAGATGTTATTTCTAACCAAATATCATTATACAATTCCAAGTCTTCTCCAAGGTCAATAAAGACTTCCATACCGTTTAACTGATCTAAATCAGGATAAGCTATGACGTTATTTTTCATACTGTCATCTAACATATCAAAAGCCTTCGTATTTGGAGTAGAATACCCGACATAATCAGTATTCAAGTATGCAATATCTTCTCTAAGCATAAAATCTATAAACTTATGTGCATTATCAACATTTTTGGCATCCGCAGGAATAACCATTGAGTCAATCCAAATATTAGAACCTTCTTTTGGTATTACATAGTCAAGGTTTGGATTTTCATCAATTAACCAGATTGCATCACCATTCCATGTGACTAAAAATGCAGCTTCTTCATTAATCATCATATCTTTACCGTTATCGACAACATAAGCTAACACAAGATCTCTTTGTTCTAAAAGCAAATTCTTGGCTTCTTCTAATTCAGCGGAATCAGTCGTATTCATTGAATAACCTAGTAGTTTTAACGCAACCATTATTGAATCTCTTTGTGAGTTGTTCATTAAAATTTGATTTTTATACTCGTCGCTCCATAGAATTGACCATGAATCAACTGGTTCGCTCACCATTGTTTTGTTGTATAAAATACCATTTGTACCAAAGAAGTATGGTATAGAATACTCATCGTTAGGATCAAAGGCCTGCTGTTTATAAGCATCTCCAATATTTGAGTAGTTTTCAATTTTACTCATATCTATTTTTTGAATCATCTCTTCTTTAATCATTTTTGTAATCATATAGTCTGAAGGAATCGCAACATCATAATGATTACCACCATTTTTCAGTTTTGTATACATAGACTCATTGGTTTCAAACATCTCGTAAATAACTTTGATTCCAGTTTCTTCTTCAAACATATCGATGATACTTTCATCAATATAATCACCCCAGTTATAAACATAAACAACATCTTCGTCATTTTGACATCCCATTAAGGCAAAAGTCAAAATAACCGCTAATAATAATACAATCCATTTTTTCATTTTATTTTTCCTTCTCTTTTCTTAGATTGATAATGAGTAATAATCCCATTACAACAACAAACATAATTGTACTCAAAGCATTAATTTTCGGACTAATACCTCTTCTTGCCATTGAAAATATTGCAATAGATAAATTATTGACTCCATTTCCAGTTGTAAAGAAACTGATGACAAAATCATCTATGGACAATGTAAATGCAATCAACGCACCTGTAATGACACCAGGCATCACTTCTGGTAAAACAACTTTATAAAAGGCTTGTAATGGTGTTGCACCTAAGTCTAGGGCGGCATCTACAATATCCTTAGGCATTTGCTTCAATTTTGGCAAAATGCTTAAAATAACATAAGGAATACAAAATGTTATATGAGCCATTAACATCGTTAAATATCCCAATTTGAATTGTAAGAATACAAACAATGCCATCAACGACACACCTGTAACAATATCAGGATTTAACAACGGTATATTATTTATCGTTAAAATCAATTGTTTTGGTCTTGATTTCATTCTAAAAATACTATAAGCGCCAAACAGTCCAATAATTGTAGAAATAATTGAGGCAAGTATGGCTATTGTTACTGTATAACCCAAAGCATTCATGATCATCTGATCTTGAAACAATTCCTGATACCAGTGTAGAGAGAAACCTTTCCAATTACCGGAATACTTCCCCTCATTAAATGAAAACACGATTAAAAACATAATTGGCAAATATAAAAATATAAATACCAGAGTTAGATATATATTTCTAGAGAGCTTCTTTACCATAATTGCCCCCCGTCATCATCTGCGTACCTATTGGTAAAATAGACAGAAACAAGAATCATCATAACAAGCACCATCGAAAGTGCCGCTCCGAAATGCCAATTGGACATGAGTAAGAACTGCTTTTCAATTAAATTACCAATCATATTGTACTTTCCACCACCAATAAGGTCTGGTATGACAAAAGAGCTTACAGCAGGTAAAAAGGTCATTGATATTCCAGAGACAACCCCTGGTAATGACAATGGAAAGATTATTTTAGCAAATATATTATAATTATTTGCTCCTAGATCTTCTGCTGCTTCAATCACACCATTATCTATTTTTTTAATCACCGTATAAATTGGCAGAACCATAAATGGTAGGAAATTATAAACCATTACCATAATGACTGCTGTTTTGGTGAACATAAGACTTTGTGTTGGCAAATGTAAAAATGATAAGATGCTATTTATTACTCCATTCTTACCTAATATAGCTTGCCAAGCATAAGTTCTTAATAAAAAGTTCATCCACATTGGCAATATCAACATGACCACTAATATTTTTTCAGTACTTGGTTTCACTCTATTCATTAAAAAGGCTAGCGGATAACCCACACCCAAACAAACTACCGTCGTGATGAATGCTGTAAAAAGAGATCGGCCTACCACTTTCAAAGTTCTTGGTTCAAAAAAACTTTTAAAGTTGGATAATGTAAAACTACCATCATTCATCGTCACACTATAATAAGTTATGATCAGTATCGGTAAAATGATGAATATAATGGTCCATATAATATAAGGCACCCCACCATATTTTTTTAACATCGGGTCACCTTCTTCATGATATGAAAATCAAACGGTTCCACATGAACATATACCGTTGATTCGACTTCAGCGGATTTTGTTGAATGAATCATCCACGTATTATGTCCATCTCTAAATAAGATTTCATAGTGGACCCCTTTAAAGACAACATTCTCAACAATCCCAGAAAAAGTCGCCTGTTCTTTAACACACATATTCATATCTTCAGGTCTAATCACCACGTCAATAGGTTCGTTTTTATTAAATCCTACATCTACACATGTATACTGAATACCATTTATATCAACTATAGCATCCTGTATCATGGTACCAGAAACGATATTACTCTCACCTATGAAATCTGCTACAAAAGCATTTTCCGGCTCATTATAAATATCTGTAGGTGACCCAATTTGCTGTATAATCCCTTTATTCATAACCACTATTGTATCACTCATTGTAAGTGCTTCTTCTTGGTCATGTGTCACATAGATAAAAGTTATGCCAAGTTCTTGTTGCATGGCCTTTAACTCGTGTTGCATACCTTTTCTTAGCTTTAAATCCAGCGCTCCTAGAGGTTCATCTAAAAGTAATACTTTCGGCTCGTTTACCAAAGCTCTTGCAATTGCAATACGCTGCTGTTGACCACCTGATAAAGCATCAATTCTTCTTTTCTCATAGCCTTCCAGGTTAACAAGCTTCAACATCCTTTTAACTTTACTATCAATCTCCTGTGATTTTATTTTTTTGATTCTTAAGCCAAATGCTATGTTATCATAAACATTCAAATGTGGGAATAAAGCATACTTTTGAAAGACCGTATTTATCTGTCTTTTATATGGCGCAATAACTGTCAAGTCTTCTTCATTAAATAAAATTTCTCCACCATCCGGACTCACAAAGCCGCCAATCATTCGAAGGGTTGTTGTTTTGCCACATCCACTTGGTCCTAAAAGTGTTACAAATTCATTTTCTTTTATTTTTAAATTGATGCTGTCTACTACAGTCTCATCATTGTATATTTTTGATAATTGATTCAATTCTATTAAGTACACAAAACCTCCTAAAAACTCGGTGGTGAGCTAACCATCAAAATAGTAGCCACATTTTTCCCATCATTGTATATTTTGTGACGTGCTTCTGAACTATAGTAGAAACTCTCACCTTTTTTTACTTTATATTGTTTTTCATTTATTTCAATCATTATAATGCCTGAAAGAACATAACCAAACTCTTCTCCAAAATGAGCTTCTTCATCAAACAAAACACTATCAGGATGAACTGTGACTAAAATAGGTTCCATTTCATTCTTTTGAGCATTGTAAACCAACCAGTTTATTTCAACACCATCTTCAGTGGCTTCTTTTACAAACACATCATTTTTCGTAAATACATATTGCTCTATTTTTTTCTGACTAAAGAAATCTTCCAATGTAATATTAAATACATCTAAAATATCTGTTAAAGTTGCAATAGATGGTGAAGTTAAGTCTCTTTCTAATAAAGAAATAAAACTTTTGGATAATCCACATCTATCAGCAAGTTCTTCTTGAGTTAAACTATGTGTTAATCGCATAGTTTTTATTTTCCCACCTATCGACATATAGCTTCCTTTCAATAAATTGAACTCAATGTTGAGTTATACTAAACTTAATTTACACTTTTTTTTCAATAAAATCAAGACTAAAACCGAATATTTTCAACAAAATGTTTAGTATTTGTAAACTTGTATCTAAATATAAATGGTTATGGCAAATATATTATTATTCGCTATAACCATTGATATCATAATGTTTTAATTTTCGTAATTCATTTAATTATTCCGTCAATTCTGATTATAATCATAATTAATGTGAAGAATGACTGCTTATCTGATACCTTCTGTTTACTTTTTCAGTAAAATGGTTTGATGTGCTTTAATGGTAATATTGGACCTATTATGAAAAAAACATAATTCGAACATCTGGTCTATATTGGTATGATTTAGAATCATCACATGATCACCCTGAGTAATTACTTCTACATTGTATGGAGACTCTATTCCTTTGATCGTTATGATAGAACTTAATAACTTATTCATTTCTTCTTCATTAAAACATGTACCTATGTAGAAAGATTTACCATGACCATATTGATTGATAGTAACTGCCGGTGTCTCTTTATAATAATCACTTTGATAATCAGCTATTGAATCGGCTGTAAAAAGTTTGATTTCATCACACCACTTGATACACGTCAATTCCTTATAGGAGATAGAATTAGAATGCGTCAATACATCGTAACCTACAACAGAAATCCCCATCAGATCTTTTATAGTGCTCAAATATCCTTCTTTAAAAACTGAATCAGACTCATCAACTATACCACTAAATGGTCCTAAAATGAATTGGCCGCCATTTTTGACATACTTATGAACAGTTTGTGAAAATGATTCTTTTATCATATACATATTAGGTGCTAGTACATAATCATAATTATCCAAATTGCTGTTTTCAAAGACAAAATCTACTGGAATGTTATGATGGAAAAAATAACTGTAATAAGACCTAATTGAATCCATGTATTTCATATCAATACTAGGACCTGGTTCATATTCCAATGCCCACCAGCAATCATAATCCATATAAATGGCAACTTTTGCTTTGTACTCTATCGGTGTCATGTTCTCCAATTGTTTACCAAGTGAACATACTTCTTTAAAAGTTCTTGTCTCTACCCCATTATGAGGAATCATACCTGAATGAAATTTTTCAGCACCCTTCAGTGACTGGCGCCATTGGAAAAACATAATCCCCAAACAACCGTGTGCTATGCCTTGCATGCTGTACGTATTCATTTCACCAGGTCTTTTATTAGGATTTCTTTTTCTCCAATTCACTTGATTTGGAGCTTGTTCCATTAGAATATGTCCAGATTGTTTAAGAGATCTCATTAAATCATGAGTTAGTGCATTGTTCATCGGACTTTCAGTTTTTGTAATATCCGGATAACTGTCCCAAGAAATGATATCAATTGAATTTGACCATTTGTAATAATCCAAAGGTTTGTTGTCGTTTCCCATAAAATTAGTTGAAATTGGAATATCAGGTGTTAAAGCTTTTAATATTTCATTTTCCATTAAATACAACTCCAAAATAGAATCAGACATAAATCGTTTGTAATCTAATACCAAACCTGGATTATGATCTGCACTGGTTTGTCTTGGCGGTATTATTTCACTGAAATGATAATATTTCTGAGACCAAAATGAAGTCCCCCACCTTTCGTTTATTTCCTCTAAAGTATATTTAGACTCTAACCATAAACGAAAACTTCTAGCACAATTATCACAATAACAGATATGTGTATGATCTGAGTATTCATTGTTTATATGCCACATTTTTAGAGCTGGATGTGTTTTATACCTCTCACCAATTTTTCTGACAAGCGCTATAGCTCTTCTCCTATAATTAGGACTATTAGGACAGTAACTCTGTCTTGAGCCATGCCAAATGGTATTCAACGATTGGTCCTTAGGTAATACATCATCGTATTTCATCGATAGCCAAGCAGGCTGTGCAGCTGTAGCTGTTGCCAGATCAACATCAATATTATTTTTATATAATAAGTCCATCAATTCATCTAACATTTTGAAATCATAATGCCCTTCTTCAGGTTCTAAAATCGCCCATCCAAAAATATTGAGATTTACCATATTAACATGTGCTTCTTTCATATATTTCATATCCTCTAACCAGATCTCCTTGGACCATTGTTCGGGGTTGTAATCTGCACCATAAATAATTTTCATATTCACCTCTTCTTCTATAATAATTAACATAATAATATCATTATTGTAGTATAACTTCAATATAGTTTTTATAATAAAAGAACACCTTAATTTGGTGTTCTTACTTTAGTAAATAGCACAACTGAAACTATTATTATTAAACCACTTACATAGGTTAAAGGATTCATGATTTCATTTAAAAAAATGACCGACAGTATTATGGAAAACACTGGAACCAAATTAATAAATAGTGCCGCAGTACTTGGACCCATTTTTTTAATACATGCTTGTTGAATAGTATAACCTATGACAGTTGGAAAAATTGCCATGTACACTATTGAATAATAATCACCTAACGGAACATTTAAACTGTTATACAAGAGAATTTCCCTAATAGCAAATGGTGATATTATGACTGTGCATATCAAAAGTGAATAACTCATTAATTTGAGTGAACTGATTTCAACCTTTGATTTCTTTATCAACACGCCATATGTTGACCAGGAAAGTGTTCCACAAAGCATTAAAATATCACCTTTATTAAAATCCATATTAATTAAACTATTAATATCCCAATTAATGATCGTCAATACAACACCAACAAATGCGGAACCGATAAAAATCATCTTTTTGAAAGGTAGTTTCTCTTTTAACATGAAGGTCGCAATGATTGCAGTTAAAATAGGCATACTTGCGTTGATAACGGATGCACTTGACGCTGTAGTATATTTGAGCGCACTAAAGAAAAACAAATGATAACATGTCATCCCCACAAAACCAAGCTTTAAGGCCAGAAACAATTCTTCTTTAGATGCTTTAAACTTCTTCTCCTTCAAGATCATAATCGGGAAAATGATTAGAGTAGCCAGACCTATTCTTAAAAAAGTCATCACAACTGGAGAAAAACTACCACTTCCCAGTTTTCCAGCAATAAAAGCACCTGCGAATAATAAGGTGGCAAATACCATCAACATGTAGTATTTAAATTTATTCATTATTTCTTCAATTCCTTTACATATCTTTTTAAAAATTTACCATTACTAGATATAACCTTAAAACCTTTTTCTAAAACTGCAGTAACAACACGCCCTTTGTAATAAGCGCTTTTTGCTTCACAAATGACAACTTGCTTGACTTCTTCTTTAACGTCCATTATTACTCCTGACTTTTCAATAGTAAGTTTTTATCTATAAATTAAATGTAAAAATTAATTTTACTCATTATAACATTTTTATTGAGTTCATGTAATATAAACAAATGGAATTGAAAAATCCCAAAACAAGAGTTTTGGAATTCTTCTTACTATAGAAAGAGTTGACGTCGCAGAAACAATTAAAATTATTATGTTATTATTTTAACGAAGTCTAATTAAATTGTAATTCATATTTTATTATAATGCTAGTCTTTATATCTGAATGAAGATGACATATTAAGTTGCTACACCCCCTTCACTATTAATTTAGTGATAGTTCCAACTTCTTTAAACAGTTATGTTTGTGTATTTTACCATTAAAATACTCTTATCTGCAATATTTTACAAGCTTAGAGACTTCTTAATTTTACTATTTCCATTAATCGAAATATTTGATATACTTTTATAAATTAGGAGGCGTTAATATGTTAGGACAAAATAAAGATTATAATCAAGAGGTCATAGAATTACTTGAGAATTCTATAATTGAAAGAAAAGGCAATATTTGCGATACTTGAGATGCTGTAAAAGTAATGTCACTCCCGTGGGGCGTGAAAGATTTTATAGAACCTGAGGCATCAGAAGAATTTACCAAGTACATTGAATCAATAGCAAACGGATCAATTACTTTACCGAGTGGTCATGTTGCAGAGATTTTAAAAGCTGATGTGAAAGAAAAAAAAGGTAAATACTTATTGATTATGAGATATCAACTTTCTACTCTTGCTTAAGATGATCATTCGATCATCTTTTTTTCACATAAAAATCACATAATGTTCACATCGCTTTAATGTTTATCTTATGTATGTATTTTTGTATAGTAATGATATAGAGAAAGGATTTACTATGATAAACAAACAAAAATTAAGACTGTTGGTGCAAATATCATATCTGTTTATTACACTTATGAGCGCTTTTATAGATTTAAGATGGACTATGTCTATTATATTGATATCTATGATTTTAGGCGGAACCTACTATTGCGGCTGGGCATGTCCATTTGGTACACTTCAGGAATTGATGAATAAATTGGCAAAATACATTAAGATCAAACAAAGAAAAATACCTCGATATATACATAAGCACTTGAAGTACACACGCTATATTATTTTGCTTTCAATTACCTTACTAACTTCAAGTATTATTTTTTCAATCATGTCATTTGAACCCAGAAACTCTGTTTTAGAACTATTAACAGGAAAATTCCCCACTATTCTTAGCGCTGTAACAATTGGAGTATTTTTATTAAGTTCTCTATTTTACGAACGTCTATACTGCAGTTATTTTTGCTCTGAAGGAGCAAAGTACGGATTAATAGGTTCTATTAGAGCTTTTACTATTCATAGAGATGATGATAATTGTATTTCTTGTAATAAATGCAACAAGGCATGTCCTATGAACATTGATGTTTCAAAATGTAAGACCTTAAGATCTGCACAATGTATCAATTGTTTTGAATGTGTTGATGCTTGTCCTATAGAAAATGTATTAAGTTACAAACTTATTAGATTTGATAAAAGAACAATCGTTATATATTTCTTATTGATGGTAATTCTCATACCTGGTTTTCTAGTAAAAAAATCAGTGGAAACTGTGTCAGATCAAACAAATCCATCTACGTTGCCTATAACCTCTGCTGACATTGAGATCACTTCTATTGATGATCAGGATATCAGTAGTACTTCAGATTCTGTTATTTTAAGCTCTAGTTCTTCTGAAACACTTTATTCAGATGGTGTTTATACAGGAGTTGGTAATGGTTTTAGAGGTTCTATATATGTAGAAGTTACCATAGAAAATGATGTCATAGTAAATGTTTTGGTGACTCAACACCAAGATGATAGAAAATGGTATAATAGAGCATACGATACAATAAGAAGTCGTATTATCGATTCACAATCTACAGATGTTGATTTAGTAAGCGGTGCAACATATACTTCAGAAGGTATAAGAGACGCGGTTGCCAATGCTTTAGAGAAAGCGAAATAAAATGAAACTATATTTAGTTGAAGACGAAAAAAACTTACAACAATTATTGGTCACTTATCTTATCGAAGACGGTTATACTGTAACTGCCTTCGATGATGGTCGTGATGCTCTTAATTGTTTAAATGATGAACCCGACTTATGGATCTTGGATATCATGTTACCAGAAGTTGATGGTTTTACTCTAATCAAAAAAATCAAAGAAAAAAATTCTCTTACTCCAGTAATTTTTATGTCTGCTCGAAGTGCGGAACTAGATCGAGTTATTGGATTGGAAATGGGATGTGATGATTATCTTCCAAAACCTTTTCTTCCAAGAGAACTTGTCCTAAGAGTCAATCGGTTATTGCAATATAAACGTACAACTCAAAATCCGAAAATAGGATCTTATATATTTGATGTGAATAGAAGAATTCTTTTGAAGGAAAACATCTCAATAGATTTGACGGTTAAGGAATATGATTTAATCAAGTTATTTTTATCCAATATAGATCAAGCTCTATCAAGATCAGATATTTTAGATGACGTTTGGGGAGACAATTACTTTGGTTCTGAAAGAGTTGTTGATGATACACTTAGAAGACTGCGTAAAAAAGCTCCGGAATTGCCTTTAGAAGCCATTTATGGCTTTGGGTACATTCTCAAGGGGGTTATATGAGAAATAAAGTCTCTCTAAGACATTATATTTTCACAACAATATTAGGTTCATTGTTGGGTTTTGGTATTATATTGTTATTATTTAATATGTTTATTTCCAATCGTTTTAAAGAAGAATTTATATTTCATGAACTTGAAGAATCAGCTGAATATAAAAAAGAGCACCGAAATGATACTTCTGATGACTTCCCTATCGCCCATTTTTTAGTTGAATTTACTTCTGAAAACTACATTATCCATGCAGATAACTATACAAAGAAAATATATGGTAATCCTCAAAACAATTTCTATATTGAAATTGTTGATGAGTATCTTAAAGCTGACACCAATAAAGGATCTTTTAAGAATCTTAATGATTCTGTATATTATTATACAGAGTCATATGGTGATAACAGAACTATGTTTTTTATGACAACTCATAGAAGAGAAAAACTTTTTAACTCTGGCTTTATTCTGATACTAATTATCTTCACTATAATCATTTTCTTTTCAGCCAATAAAATTGCAAAGTATATTTCGGAACCTATTATATCTCTAAAGGCTTATAGTGTGGAAATATCTAAAAAGAATTATCAGGCTACCTTAGATCCTATAGATAATGTAGAGTTAGAAGAACTCGGAACTTATCTTATAAATATGAAAAATGAGTTAGAGCAAATTGATCAAAATGAACGTTATTTTTTACAAACAACATCACATGACCTAAAAACACCCATTATGGTCATAAAAGGCTATGCTCAATCAATGATTGACGGTATAAAAATAAACTCTATGGACAAACCTGAAAAAATCATACTAAATGAAGCAGAACGACTTGAACGAAAAGTAACTCAATTAATTCATTTAAATACCTTACAGCATGCTAGTGAACAAGTAAATAAGTACGAGGTTGTTCGTGTAGACCGAATATTAAAAAATATTGTTTCCAAACTCCGTGTCATTAGGCCAGAACTTCAATTTGATCTTGAAAATGATGTTTTTGAATGCCAAGGCAATAGTGATACACTGCTGATTGCTTTTGAAAATATTGTTGAAAATCAAATACGATATGCAAACAAAAAAATTACTATAACTATGGACAACGACTGCATATACATATCAAATGACGGACCCGGTTTTGATACAAATCCCGAAACATTATTTGATATCTATCACAAAGGCAAAGAAGGTCAATTCGGTTTAGGTCTTTCCATAAGCGAAAGAGTCTTTAATGCACATAACGGAGAAATAAAAGCTTATAATACACAAGCAGGTGTTTGTTTTGAAATAAAACTACCAAGGATATAATCCTTGGTAGTTTTTACTTATCTTTAATATTTAACTTAGTTAATGCGGCAAAAGGATTATTTGCTTTTTTAATATCCTCTGCTAACTTTTCTTGTTTTTTCATATAGTTGATGTAGTCTTTTTTACCGCCGCCCTTTGTTTGAGTAGCTTTTCTTTTTTCAAATGATGACAGTTTTTCTTTATATCCACATTTACAGGTAAATACTTTTGAATCACCAGTACCTCGTAACTCAAGTTTTTTGTGACATTCAGGACATCTTGCATTCGTCACTTTTGAAAGACTCATTCTATGTCCACAACTTCTATCCTGACACACCAGACTCTTACCGTGTTTGTTTTTCACAGACATCATCAACTTACCACATTCAGGACATTTTGTGGTGGTCAAATTATCATGTTTGAATTTCATAGAAGAACCTTTGATATCTTCAACTATAGTATGTGTATATGATTTCATTTCATTCACGAATGTTTTATAACTACCTTTTCCAGTTGCAATATCATTTAGTTTTATTTCCCATTCTGCAGTTAATTTAGGTGATTTCAACTCTTTTGGTGCGACACTTAATAGTTGTCTCCCCTTATTGGTAATATGAAGAGATTTCCCTTTGAGAACCATAAGCTCAGTGTTAAAAAGTTTTTCAATAATATCAGCCCGGGTTGCAACCGTACCTAATCCACCAGTTTGTCCTAATACATTTTTTAAAGATTGATCCCCTGTTTGCATATACTTCCCGGGATTTTCCATTGCTGTTAAAAGAGTCGCTTCGTTAAAATAACTAGGCGGTTGTGTTTCACCATTGGTTTTTGATACTTGTTTTATCTTTAATAAATCACCTTTTTTAAGTAGTGGTAACAATTGATCTTTATCTTCACCTGAAGAAAGCTCTCTCCAACCTAATTTCATAATGCGCTTGCCTTTTGCACTAAATGTTTCACTACCGATTTTGACTTCTACTGTTGTCTCCTCATATTCAAATGGCGGCATTAATACTTCCAAAAATCTTTTAACAACCAATTCATAAATATTTCTTTCTTCATATGATAAATCGCTGACTTGAATAATTTCCTCAGTAGGGATAATTGCATGATGATCGGTTACTTTTTTGTCATCTACAAAATGTTTCCCTCCTTTTATAGGAGATTTTGTCAATTTAAAAGCAAATTGTCTATAAGGTAACATTGAGATGGTTCTTAACCTTTCTGAAAGTGTTTCAACCAGATCGCTCGTTAAGTACCTTGAGTCCGTTCTTGGATAAGTTAAAGCTTTATGATGTTCATAAAGTTTTTGCATCAATGATAAGGTTTCTTTCGGTGTATAACCAAATTTATGATGCGCATCTCTTTGTAATTCCGTCAGGTCATATAATTGGTTGGCAAACTTCTTTTTATGTTTGCTTTCCAAAACAACAACTTTGGCATCTTTACCTTTTAGCTCTTTTAATAATTTATCAACTACCTCTTCCTCAAATACCTTTGTATCATTGTTTTTTGTTTGCCATTTTAAAGTAAGATCGTTGGTTTGCGCTGTTATACCATAATATTTTTTAGGTCTAAATTGTCTAATCTCATTTTCTCTCATCTCAATAATTGCCAAAGTTGGTGTTTGCACTCTACCACAACTTAAGGGTGTATTATATTTAGTTGTCAGTGCTCTTGTAGCATTAATACCTACATACCAATCACCTTCAGCTCTAGCGACTGCAGCATGGAATAGATTTTCATAATCTTTTCCAGGTCTCAGATTGCGAAAACCTTCATTTATAGCCTTATCTGTAACTGATGAAATCCAAAGTCTTCTGACATTTTTTTTAGTTTTACACTTCTGAAGAATCCATCTTGCTACTAATTCACCTTCTCTACCTGCATCAGTTGCAATAATTATTTCATTAATGTCATTACGATTCAACTGAGCTTTTACAGTACTGTATTGTTTACCACTTCTATTTATAACAACTGTTTTAAGGTGATCCGGCATTATTGGAAGATCATCTAAATGCCAGTTCGCATATTTTGTATCATAAGTGTCTGGATCTGCTAAAGTTACAAGATGACCCAATGCCCAAGTAACAACGTAGTCAGGGCCTTCATAAAACCCACTGCGTTTTTGATTACATTGTAGAACTCTCGCTATTTCCTTACCAACAGAGGGTTTCTCCGCCAATACCAATTTTTTCATGTAATATCCTTTCTTATAACAATTTTATTTTATTTCTCTCAACATATCTAATCTTCATCTGAATGAATTCTTCTAAATCATATATAAACTGTAACAAGGCCGACTGTTCATTAAAATCCTCTCGACTTGTGGGCAAAGGTAAAGCATCAAACGACTGCCTTAGACCTACTAGTTCATTCATCAATTCCGTTCCATCATTATCTGGATTAAATACAACAGATAACTTTGTCGTAAAATGACTTAACAGTCTTGCCTGATCCTGATTGACAAAAACCAGATTGAGTCGTTCTTTCATATATTTAATTCTATAAATTTGATTAAGTCTCAATTGAAAAAACTCATAATAATAGGAATAATCTCTTGAATAGTAATTACTCATTTGTTCTATAGATAAGTTTTTAGCCTTTTTTATTTTCTCGATCAATTTCTCTATACTAAAATCATCTTCATCAATTGAACATAAATTATTAATGGATAAGCTGATACCATATAGATTTTTTCGTATATCCTCATCGATATCAACAATCAAATCTTGTATCAGCTTTTCCTTTTGAGGGACATGAAAACTTAAAACAAGACCAATCACAACACCAATAATAACAATGACAAGTTCATTTGCAAAGTGTAACGCTGTCACTTCATGATAGACCAACAAGTGAGAACCTAAAACAATATTTACAATGAGCCCCTCTTTTGCCTTAAATTTAAAAGCAAGGGGTGTAAATATCATTACAAATATAAACATACTGATTAGATTGTAACCAATGATTTCATATAATAAATACAGTAGCCCTAAGCCAAACACCGCTGAAATAAGTCGTCTTAATGATACATTAACCGATGCTTTTTTTGTATCCAGCAAGTTCAGGATGGTAATGATACCTGCTGATATTGGAAAATCCAAATTAAATATATAAGCTAGAGCAGTCCCTCCAATAAATCCAATCATTATTTTAATACTTCTATACCATCTCATATTTACCTACAGACTTTTAACAAATTGAAGAAAATCATGATAGGTTCCTCTAAAATCAGTATCTATAGGTTCATCAGGTTTCCTGTTGATAATATGATCTTCTAAGAGATAGGTCTTTGCTCCAAGTGATTTAATGCATAAATCTTCTTGTACATCATTGCCAACCATTAAAACATCCTCTGCTTCCAATCCGTTTTGTTCTAAAACTTCTTTATAGAATTTCAAATGTGGTTTACAGTAATGATTTTCTTCAAAAGATGTAATATAATCAAAAGATTCTATAGTTAAACCTGCCCACCTAATCCGACTGATATTGGCAGCCATTGGAAAAACTGGATTTGTTGCAATGATAAGTTTAAATCCTTTTGACTTTAAAATATCAACGGCTTCTACAATTTCAGCTGAACTTGAAGTAGCTGATTTTACTTTTTCAAAACCTTCGATATAAAATTCATTAAACCTCTTTATATACTCTTCTTTTGCTCTTGGCATATGCATTTCAAAATGGTCAAAAAACTTATCGAAGTTCTTTTTCTTTTCTGTATTCATAACCGTATCTTTAACAGAATGCATTACTTGTGGAAATATACGGTCAACTTCAGTGAAATCATAAAACGCTTCTGAAACAGATTTTCCGTATAAGTATATAAATTTTTCTATATCCATTGGCAATAATGTGCCATCTAAATCAAACAATATTGCTTTCACACTAACTCCTTTCAACTTCTATATTATAACATGTATATAAACGAATGTTTGAATGACTCACCAAATACAATGATATAAAGACCTTCTCTATTAGAAATATTATTCATATGAAAATTATCCTTTTAATATACATTTCTATATTAATTGTCCTTTATTAGATTTTTTAGTAAAGCATCGTAATCAGTGATAATATTATCCACACCCAAATCTAATATATTCCCCATAGATGCCTCATCATTAATGGTCCATACATGTACTTCTCTACCACTGCTATGCGCTTTAGAAACAAAAGCTTCCGTCACATTAGTCTCTTCTACACTATAAAAATCCACATTTAGTTTTTCTATATCTCCAATGGCAACAAACATGATATAACCCGTTTTAAAATCCGGTTTTAGAGATTCAATGGCTTCTAAATCCTCATAGCGTAACGATGTAATCACACAGGAATCTGAGTAATTATTATATTCAATTACTTTAATCAATTCATTAATGATATTTGGACTATATTTAGAACCTTTAACTTCAATGTTCAATTTTAATTTACCTTTTGACAAATCAATAACCTCTTGTAGAGTAGGTATTTTTTCATCAGTGAATTCACTTGAAAACCATGCTCCTGCATCTAATGATTTTATTTCAGCTAAAGATAACTCGTCCGGTCTATTCGCACTACCAGTCGTACGTTCAAAAGTTTCATCATGTAATAAAATTATTTGATTGTCATTTGTAAGTTGTATATCAATCTCTGCATAATCAGCACCATTAAGCATTGCTTTTTTTAATGCAGACAAGGTATTTTCCGGTGCTTCAAACGAACTGCCACGATGCGCCGTAATTTCTACATCATATTTAACCGTGTCAAAACCTTCATATAACAAGTAAATGTAAATGTTCGCTACTACCACAACAACTACAACCGCTATCCCTACAACCCATTTGTTATTTAAAAATCGATTGAACATCGTATGTTCTTCAACTGTTTTCACTTCAATTTCAACAATATCATATTCTGATATACGGTAGTATAGCTGTGTCATTCTTATGATATTCATGGAAGAGGACAATGTTGATGCTATTAAAATCAAACCCATACCTATAGAAAGTACAAAAATAATAGAAAACTCAAAGTTCAGTGGTAAAAATGCAATAAGCAATATTGAAACAATAAAATACACAACAAATGAAATCGTAAGAATAATCACTTCTATAATTAGTGTGAAAAATCCAAACTTTAATACTTCTTTAAAGTTTTTCTTTATTAACCGACTGCTCGCTTTCAAGAATTTTTTATTATTTTGACCATCTAATAAAAGGACATGTAAAGAAAACATCCAGCGAAATGCTAAATACAATGCTAATAATGTACAAATTATCAAAGAAGTAAAGTAGAATATATTCGACTCAATAACAGTCATAATAAAACCTGGTATTTTTAACTGAGTGAAAATACTTGCTTTTAAATTCTTGTCTAACATAGGAGCAATTATTATGAAATATATTACAATGATCAGCCCATCTAGGCTAAACAAATACTTTAACTTAGTCAATGTGTACCTGAAAATGTCAACAAATCTACTTTCTTTTGCCCCTACCATACTTTGATGTGATAAGACGATAACACCACCAATCTCCAACAATATGACGATAGAGCCTACGATTAAACTGATCAGTACAACTGAAATACCTTGTGGTGAAACTATAAACTTTTTTAAAAGACCATTGGTAATATAATCTAATCCTTTCGTTTTCATTATGAAGTTAAATATCCCTTTGGTAAAAGGAATTAATAATACTACCAAAACTAGATTTGCCACAATCATATAGCCAAGGAATTTTTGATAATTCTTTTTTAATATGTCAAATGATTCTTTATATAATTTCCAATATTCTTTCATGTTACTCCCGTTCATATCATTATTTTTCAGATTATAAATAAATTAATTTCAATGCAAAATCAATTAATTATAACATAATTAACGACCAAAAATGAAATCGAATATCCAGAAATATATCATTTGGTGTATTTACTAGACATCCAATATTTTTTTTATGTCCAGTCATATAGTTGTTCCCATTTATGTTTAGTGCTATAATTCCCTTTATAAAAGATAAAATAAAACGACTTAACAACTAGGAGAAATAGATGAAAAATATCATAATTGATCAGAAAATATTTGAACTCTACCCTGAAACTTCTATTGCGATCATAAAACTATCAGGTTTTGTTAATTCGCATAATCTAACAGAAACGATTTTACGAGATGCCGAAAAATATGTGCGTTCACATTACAACAAACCTATTTTGGAATTACCTGAAATAAAAGACTGGCGCGATACTTATAAACAGCTTCACATAAAAAAAGGCACTCGAGTTTCATCTGAAGCTTTAATAAAAAGAGTATTAAAAGGTGGTTTATTGCCAAGTATCAATCCATTAGTAGACATCTACAATTCTATATCCCTTAAATATGTTTTCCCTTGCGGTGGCGAAGACCTCAAAATGACACAAGGCGATATCAATTTAACATTTGCCAATGGACTTGAAGAGTTTAAAATGATAGGTTCTTCTATAAATGAACCCCCTACTGCAGGAGAAGTGGTTTATAAAGATGAGTTGGGATGTTTGTGTCGGTGCTGGAATTGGCGAGAAGCTGACCGAACGAAATTGACCGGGCAGACAACCGATGCCATATTGGTAATCGAGTCACTCAATGCTTCTCGTCTAAACGAATTAAATAATGCAGTATCAGAACTCAAAGAGTTATGTGAGATCCATTTAGAAGCTACAGTTTCTTATGAGATTTTGAATAAGAAAACACAGTCGTGGAGACTTGAATGATAAATAAATTAAAAGAAAAAGCGAGAAAACTAAAACATAATATAACTGCCCTTTACTTATTAAGTAAAGACAAATTATTGAAATGGCCAGTCCAAATTTTAGTAATCATAACTGTTGGATATGCATTAAGTCCAATCGATCTGATACCAGATTTTATTCCTATTCTAGGATATTTAGATGACTTAATTATATTACCACTACTTATTACACTAACTTTAAAACTAATTCCAAAGCCACTCATCAATGAATACATTTTAAAGGCAAAAACTTTAGAAAAGAAACCTAAGAATTGGATAGCTGGATTTATATTTATATTGATATGGATTGTACTCATTTTTGCATTATTAAAATGGTTAATATAAACATATAGGAAGGAATCGTTACTTAATGGCAATCAATAATATCGATTTAAAAGATCGTATCATTAACAGTGCACGATTACTATTTAAAACTCAAGGATATGATCAGACAACTATACGACAACTGGTATCTAAATGCCAGATTACTACAGGAACTCTATATAAATATTTTGATAATAAACAAGATGTATTTAATGCTGTCAGAGGAGATGATCTAAATAGAGTTAAGCAATTTGTTCAAATGATAACTAAGGAGACCAACGAGCCTTTACTTTTCGCTTCAATTGACACGCACATAGTTTTTACATTGGCTCAAAAATATGAAAGATACGCTGAGGCTATCATAAGTTCCCATAAAAATCATGATGTGAATCAAGTCCATATTTCGGATTTGGTGGAATTTAGCAAACTATGTTTTGCCGGTTACATTAAAAACTATTCAGACCATGATTATAGAACAAGAGCATTAATCATCAAAGGAATCTATAATAGTATCATTGGTGATTATCTCACAGGATATGATTCTGATTTAAGTTCTAAAATAAATTTGGTCGTTAAGAGCATCTATAAACTATATAATGTGCCTGAGGCAAAAATTGAGTCTATTCTTTTGAAAACATCTGAAATCATGAGACAATATGAAACAGACCTTTTTAAAATATTAGATTAAAAAAGAACTCTATGAGTTCTTTTTATTTTAAAACTTTCAACATATATTTCTGTTACTATAAATTAAGTCTAATTTCATTGATTTCCTTATCAGTTCCTAATGTCCAATTTGATTGTATTTCTTTTTATTATTTTTGTCGGAATAGTTAATTTTTTGGATAACTTTCGCCCTGCTATTTGCTCCAATAAAAGTTCTACTGCACACTCTCCCATAAATTCCGAATATATCTTTACCGTGGAAAGTGGTGGCGTTGTGTACTGAGCTGTTGGTATATCATTCAAACCAATAATTGAAATTTCATCTGGGACCTTTATACCTTGTTCATAAAGAGCTTTCATCGCTCCAATTGCAATATTGTCATTTGCTGCGAAAAATACTTCCGGTAATTCAGACATATCAAGTGCAGTTTTCATCATTTCATAACCACTATCATAAGAAAATTTCCCAACAAAAACCCATTTAGGTTCGTACAGTGATTGCTCAGTTAAATAATCATGAAATGCTTTTTTTCTGGTTTCTCCTAGATTTGTATTGTACTCGGCCAATTCCTCATAACCACCCAAGTATCCAATTTTCTTATATCCCAAATCAATTAAATATCTGAGTACATTTTTAACAGTCCATTCTGCATCGATTACAACACTGTCATAGTCACCTTCAATGGGTGAAGAATCTACATAAACAACTCTTTCTAAATGATTCCGAATAATTCTTTGATGATCCATAGAGAATTTTCCAACAACAATTAAACCATCCAAATTATCTAATAGACTTTCTTCAAAAGTGTTGTCTTTTTTATATATCTTGACTACTTTAATGCTATGATCAAGACATATTTTTTCTATCCCCAATCGAATAGCAATATAATAAGGGTCGTCTAACTCTGATTCTATGCTCAAAAAATGCAGTATTCCCAAAGTTATATTGCTCTTTTTCTTTTTTGAATTTTTATTCTTTTTTCTATTTCTTGGTGTTTCATACTCTAATTCCTCAGCAATTTCTAATATAAGTTTTCTTTTTTTACTTGAGATTGATAATGTCTTATCGTAATTTAGCACTCGTGATACAGTAGCTAGTGATACACCTGATCGTTCTGCTATTTCTTTAATCGTAGCCATAATAGTCTCCTTTAATTTATTTTACTAAATAAACCTCCTGAAAGCCATTTAATTCAAAAAAAAACTATTTCATAAGAAATAGTTTCAGCTTAATGTCGATTTGCTATAATTTGCTCGTCTGTACGAATAGTTGTTTCAATCATTTCTAACATCACTCTAGGATCATAGTGATGCTCAAGATCTTGATCGATGCGTTTAATCTGTTTCGAAGATAAATGTCTGATATCGACGTCAGAAATACCGAGTTCAATTTCTACCTCGATTTTTCTAGCCTTCATATTAATGAGTTCATGAATAGTTGTATTCATACTCTCACCTCCTCATGAATTATATACCCTGATTTTTAAAGTTTATAACAGAAACTTGACGAGGACCAGTACTGTATATGATAAAAGTAATCCTATATGCAAATATTTCTTATATGTTTCTCAATTCATGTCATATTAACTCCAATACAAGATCAGTATCATTATAAAACTGACAATTTTAAGTCAAGTTATTATAATCTCTAAATAGATTCAAATTCAACAACTAAATAAATCATTGAACCAAAGTTATACGACTGTATATACCTTCCCATATACTGAGTATTAAAAAATTCAAAATACACATCGTCGACGGTTTCAGTTTTTATCATTAAATAATAATAGAGATTTTAGCCTCTACATTAATGGCGCAAATAATCTTAATATTAACCCAATTAGAATTTTAAAGACACCAATATGTTTAAAGTCTCTTTCTTCAATTTCTCTACATACTTTTTCAGTTTCAATAAAATCTGATTTCACCTCTAAAACTGTTGATGTTTGATACATCCATACACCACATTCAAAGTGAAGGTATAAACTTCTAAAGTCCATGTTTATGGTTCCTACAACTGCATACTGGTCATCAACAACAAAATTTTTACCATGCATAAATCCTGGTGTATATTCCAATATGATCACACCACTTTTGAATAACTGTTCATAGTAAGATCTGGATACATGATGAACATACCATTTATCCGGCATTCCAGGCGTGATTATTTTAACCTCCACACCATTTTTAGAAGCATTACATAGTGCTGTCACCATTTCAGAATCAATGATCAAATAAGGAGTTGTAATATAAACATAACGTTCTGCTTTGTTGATCATATTTAGATATACATTTTCACCAACCGTCTCACTATCTAAAGGATTGTCAGAGTAAGGTTGTACATAACCTTCTTCACTTTTAAATACGCCAGTGTAAGTATATTTATCATAGTCGCTTGCTGTTGAAGTCAAGTAATCCCACATCGATAAAAACATGACTGTAAAGCTCCATACAGCTTCTCCCTTTATCATAAGACCCATGTCTTTCCAATGTCCGAATTTGGTAACCTCGTTGATGTATTCGTCAGCTAGATTGATGCCTCCAGTAAAAGCTGTATGACCATCTATAACTGTTATCTTTCTGTGATCTCTAGTGTTATATTTAGAAGATATAATGGGAATCAACGGATTAAAAACGCAACATTTAATACCGTTTCCTCTTAACTTTTTTTCATAATGTTCGGGTAGTTTTAACAAACAACCCATATCATCGAATATGACTCTAACATCTACACCAATTTTTACTTTGTTGATAAGAATGTCTAAAATTTCATTCCACATGATACCTTCTTCAATAATGAAGTACTCCATGAAAATGAACTTTTCGGCTTTTTTAAGCTTTTCTTTCATTCTTACAAAGTTATCCTCACCAGTCTTAAAGTACTCAGTGGTTTCAGCTTTATAAATCGGATATGGGCCATATTCTTGAATATACCGTGCTTGTTGAGCAGCATGTGTATTTGTTCTATTAATCTCTTCAACTAAATCATTTCTTTTTAATAGTTTTTCTTTTGTCACTTCTTCAATTTGTTTCATGCGAGCTTTTTCTTTTTTGCTCAATTGATTACCACCAAAAGATAAATAGAACAAACCACCAAAGATCGGCATTAGAGCAATTGGTATAACCCACGCAATTTTATAAGCTGGGTTACTGTCATTATAAACAATCCATAGTATTACTGAAATACTGATGAGAATTCCAACTCCATAAAAGAGTTGTGAATAATCCCTTAGAAAAGCCAACATTGCAAGTAAGAATAATAATTGCAGAATAATTGAAGCAGCTATGACTGCAACACGATTAAATAATATTTTCCTTAAAAAGTTCAAATATACCTCTTTATGTCAAGTACGTATTTGCAACACTTTGACATATCCTTTCTTAATATAATTAACTTCAAATCTTTA
>JAEIOD010000083.1 GCA_016342415.1 Clostridiales bacterium | reverse complement strand
CGTTAGTGAAAATGCAGGGAGAGCCCCTGCCATTATTAATTAAAAAATTACAAACGATGAAACATTTACGGTTAATTACAATTTTGGCAATGGTGCTAAGTATTATCTGGTCATGTCAGAAAGAGGATGATATTTTGTCCCAAAATACTGAAACAGATTTGTCAGCAGATGATGCAATCAAATTAGGTAAAAAATTAGAAAATCCTTACACTGTAGAAAATATGCAAAAAGCATATGATAATTTGAAAAAGGATAACAATTTGAAATCTACTTTTCAAATCCAAACTACTGATTTGTATGTGAGGTTTGCTCCAACAAATGAAGAAGAGTGGCAACTCCTAAGGGCTGACAGTTTAGAATTGTTTGATATGCCTTTGGATTATGATATAGAAGAAGGAGGAACGTTTTATCATGACCCGGAAGTTCCTGTTGATCAAATTACCTGGCAATACACAGTCGTGCCTGTTAATTATACTTTCCCAAATATCAAATATGACGTATTAGCAGAATTATTTCTTCAAGACGAAGAGGAAGATAGCGGAATGACTAAAAGTGGTATGATGGAGAATAAGGACTGGACTGCATTGGAAGATGAAGCATTAAAAATAACTGGAAACTATGATCCTGAGGATTATGAGGATGAGGGAAATTTGAAACGCAAATGGAGACCTTCGGGGCAAATTAAAGTGGAAGATGATTATATGGGAGTCATTCCATTGGAAGGTGTTCGTGTTGTTGTAAAAAGATGGTTCAAGTGGAAACATGACATAACAGATAAAGACGGAAGATTCAGTACGGGCAGGTTTAGAAGTAAAAGAGTGAAATATGGTATTAAATGGGAAAGACGAGATTTTGACATTCGAAGTGGTTCCTATGGACAAGCTTGGTATAATTTTGTAAAAAAGAAAAAGAAAGCATGGAATCTAACCATATACAGAAAAAGCACTCCAAAATCATGGTTGTATGCACACATTCACAGAGCAGCAATAACCTATTTCTATGACTATGGCAAATGGGGATTAACACCTCCTCCAAGAAGAAAAGGAATTCGTAAATTAAAGCATCGCCTACATATTGCAGGAAAAGATAAATCAGGGCGTTCCCACTATTTTAAATTCAACCGTTTTATCTGGTCTGCACAGGTAGCTGTGTATTCAAAAGATAAAAGTGGACGAAAACAATCTAGTAGAAATGTTTTTGGAACTACCATTCACGAATTAGCTCATGTGGCTCATTGGGGAATGGGATATTCCACAGGGCAATATGTATTGGATGCCCTAACATCAGATCCAAAACTTCCTGAAAGTTGGGCTGTTGGTGTGGAGTGGCAAGTCACTAATGATATATATGATAAAGATCGTTATGGTGTTTACGAAAATAGATATCAAGGAATGACAATATCTGCTATAAAGAAAAATGAAGGTTACACCCCATTAGTTATTGATTTAATTGATAATGTAAATCAAAAAGACGTAAGAAAAAGTTCAGATTATCCCGACGATAAAGTATCAGGTTATACCTTATCTCAACTTGAAAAAGCCTTGCCTGGAGCATTAGGATCATGGTGGCGTTGGAGAACCAAAATCAAGGAGAAGTATAACAACCCAACGGAAGAACACGTAGATTATTTGTTTAGAACCTATAATAATTAAAATCATGATGAAATATATCTTATATTTTTTAGCTATTTGTGGATTTTATTCTTGTGGTGATGACCCTACACAAACATACACCTTGACAAATGAAACTGATTATTCTGTTGATATTCATGGATTTTCTCATAGAGGTGTGGAAGGTAATGAGTTTATTGTAAGTGCTGAAATCATTAAACTTAAATCTCTCGAAAGTATTAGTTTCGAAAGGAATTCAGGAGAAATGTTTGATAATAGGACTTGGTTTTCTGAAGATGCCATTGATTCTGTTCGCATTTTTTTTAATAATGAAAAATTATTAGTTATAGAATGTGATCTTGGTAGCACCAACTCCTGCCATTCTATCTTTCAATCTAAGAATACAGCCTCTATAACACTAGAAGACTATGATCGTGCAGAATTAATTGATTAAAATACAAAAGCACATTCACTAACATTTTGTATAGTGCATAGGGCGGATATGCTGCATTTGAGGTATTTGCACTTTCTTTACCCCCGCCGAAGCGCAGCTTCGACTGTTATTCAAATTGTAGGTTTCAAACCTGCGCTTCGGCTACTTAGCAGTTTGACAGGCAAGTGCTTTCTAATGCCCTACGCACCATACAATTTACCGTTAGCG
>JAEIOD010000039.1 GCA_016342415.1 Clostridiales bacterium | reverse complement strand
AAAAATGCGTACTCAGTCTAACCTGTTGGTAGGCTTATTTTTATATCTAAGTACGCATATTTTTCTAATCATTTGTAGGGATAAATTTCAACTCATGGTTTGAACGGAATCGAATTTTGTTGATTACATTGCAAACATATGTTCTTCGTTGTATGCTTTACATGATAGCATTAAAAAATAGGAAAAAACTTGTATCAGTGTTTGATATTTTCTAATCCGGAGGCAAATAAAAATGAGATTAACATTAAAAAAAGAAATAACAACTACTAACGAAGTAATAGAAATGATTGAGCATTTGAAGATGGAAGATGATGAACTAAAGAGTTTTCTATTAAATACTTTACCAGTTGTTATGGAGGATGTAATTGATCCCGATATGGATCCAAATAAACCAGAAATATATGTTAACAATCTTTTCTGCAATAGATTGGGAGATTTCAAAAGAAGATATATTATTACTATAACTAATAATGGAATTTCTGCTTTGCTACTAGGTATTAGGAAAGATGACTATTTACACATTTTAACTGTTGGAGTTAAAAAAGACTTTAGAAGAAATCAATATGGTGAAGAACTATTAAAATTCTGTATGAATGATATGATTAATGAATCAATTAGTAAAGTTGTTTTAAATACGCATTCCGACAATGTTCCTGCTTTAAATTTATATAAAAAAATGGGGTTTATTATCATTGAGGAATAGTTATTTCACTTTAATAGTACTATCGTTTCACTAGTCAAACTAAATGACAAATTGAAATCTGCAATATATGTTCTACCTGCTGCTAGTGTGGCAGGTGCTTTGATGTATAAAAGAAAAAGTCCAACCAATGTTGGACTAATCTATCTTGTTCATGAATGAGTCAATCTCCCTATCTAATAGTGTCTGAATCTTATCTTGTAAATCCATATCTAATGGATCTGTTTGAACTTCGATATCACCATCAGAGTCTAATTTAAAAGAAACTGTAGATAGGTCAGATGCCTTTAGTAGTTGCTTAATCAAAAATATTGTTCTCATAATACCTCTTTTCGAATTACAAGGTCTATTATAACACAGACTAACCTAAATCAATATTACCTATTTTGAGGACATAAAATGAGTGTTTACAAGTTCTGATTCGTAGGGCTATGTGATTATGAGTAAAGGGACTTTTTCACGCTGTAATAATTTTGAGTTGTCTACTCATTCTTAAATGATGTATGATTGATACTAGGAAGAGTGGAAAAATTATTAAATATAGAAAGTGGTATGAGGATAAATAGATGGCATTAGATAAATCTTCTGAAGTATACAGAGCACTTCAAAAAAAAGGTTTTCCAAAGGAATTTTGTGCAGAAATTGCATACAAATATATGAATACAAAGTTTACATCTGATCGTATGTTAGGGTATCTTTATTGTTGTTCTCAGCCTAGTGTTGAAGAGGTTGTAGATGAAATGTTTGCAATTATTAGTGATAGGGATCAACTGGTGGAAAAACATAGATCAGAACAAGCCCAGTCAAGGATTAACGAGATTTATCGTTATGGATTATAGTACAGACTGCGTATTAACAGCAACAGCACAACAGGGGCGTTTTACGTTGCAACATAAACCGCCCTTTAGACTGAAAGTTGCACATGTAACGGTATCTAGAATTATTAATTCTGATACCTTTTGTGATTCACAGACAGATTCTGATATGTGGGGCTGATTTAATATTCTAGTAATGTGATTATTTGGAGTTATATTGTAGAATTGATGTGGAGTGTCCTGAATTTGATTTTACCATTTTAAAAGGAGGTACAATTGTGCATTTAGAAAAACTATATAATTATGAAAATGAAATTCAACATATAATTGTTGGATTAATGAAAATATATGACGATGATTGTGATCATATCATTCTATATGGAAGTGCCGCTCAAAATAAACTTACATACAGAAGAGTTAATGACAAAATCGAGTTCTTTAGTGATATAGAATTTTTTGTTGTACCCAAAAATGCAATAAACGAAAATGATAAAGAGTTTAATAAAATATTAATGAGAAAATCTTATGAGTTTTTAAAGGAATGTCATAACTTGAAAACGATACCTTTTGTTGATGTTAATTCAGTATCAAAATCTTTTTTTAGTGAAGCAGATTTAAGAATTTCTACATTTGAATTAAAGAATAATGGTACGAACTTAAAAGGAAAAAATCTTTTAGGTTTACTGCCAGAGATCAATAAGAATAACTATAATCCTAAAGTTCAAAATATTGAAATTATAAAAGGATTAAAAATTCTTTTATTAGAATCATATAACTGGTTTTTAAGTAACGAACCTCACTCAAAGGTAGATGAGGAAAAGTTTTGTTATTTTTTAAGTTCTTCTTTCTTAAATATTTTAAGGACATTGTTGCCACTGGTAGGGGGGTTCAAGTTATCTACAGAAGAAAGAGTAGATTTAATAGATGATGAAACTATAAGTGAAGAAATATCATTGTACTTTTCAGAAGATACTTTAAAGCAGTTTAAAAAGGTCTTGAATGATAAAAATAGTTGTGACTACTCTTATTCACCAAGTAATTTATTTTCTATTAACTACGATGGTTATAAAAGTATGCTTTGCATGTTGTTAGTTTGTTCTGAAGAAATGTTGATTGTAAAAATTGAAGAAAACAAAAATTCTGTTTTTCATGGTTCTTCTGAAAAGGTTGATCAGTTGATACAGTTAACTAAGTTTTTTGTATTTGCTTTAGATTGTATTAAACGATTGATTGATGGTGTTGATATATTGGATGAGGAAATTATTCGTTTGATTAGTAGTTTTGATGATTTAATGGAATGTCGAAGTGATGATTTAAGTGAAGGAAAAAATTCATTCAAGTTATCAACTATTTTAAACAAATATAAAGAACTTGAAAAGAAGAGATGGCGTATTATTGGAAGTAAAGATTAATTGATAATCGATCAATGAATTAAATACAATATATCACTTTGAACAATTTTTATCATCACGATAAATTGAAATCTTTATAAGAGAAGGTACTTAGACTTAGAGATAAAACTTTAGGTATCTTTTATTGATTCACTTGCACCACTGTTTGTGTGGGAGGTTGAGTTTGATTAGTAGCTACTTGATCATATTATCAGGTAGTTTTTTCATTGATAGAAATAAAGTTAATAACTTATTAATGTCTTTTGAATTAATTGTATATTACTATTGAATAAAGATGGAATAATTTCTCATTAAATGTGTTCAAAGACTTAAACTAAATCTAATAAATCAAAGGAGTAGCAAATGAAAAAAACAACTTATGGATTGATATTTGTTGTTATATTACTGAGCTTGTATTCCTGTGTATCAATGAGTAATACTAATACCTCGATAAAGGATGAAGCCGCTAATGTAGAAGTTGAAAATACTAAAAGAGAAACGGAAGTTCAGAAGAATGATTTAGATTTTACCAGTGTACAGGAAATGGTTAATAATAAGAGAGTAGAAAGTGTTCTTAGTGATGTGTCAATTGATGATTATATTTTTGAAACAGATGATGAAGACTTTACTGAAGATGAAGCGAATATGCTTTTAGCTTATAAATCATTTGAATACAAGACAATTACAAAAGACAGTGCACTTGAAGATATTGATTATTTATTCAGGATATTCAAGCTACAGTATGGTGGTTATACTTTATTCGGTGGAGATAAAACCTTCAATGAAGCTAGATTTCGTATCGAAGATGAGGTTAGTAAACTCGATAAGATATCAACAGATGTGTTCGAGGAACTTTTAGCTAAAGAGTTGTCATTTATCAATGATGGTCATATGAGTATTGGTAGAAAAGACATAAATGAAAGCTTCAACATGAAATACTATGCTAATGAAAAAATGCCTTTTCATAAAGATGAAAAAGGTTATTATACTGTTGAAAAAGAAGCAATAAAATACTTGCATTCGGTAGGAAATGATATGAATGTCGAAGAATATATGAAACTATCTTTAGATGAAGAAGGTAAGTTTGTTTATTATCTAGGATCCTTATTCAGTGAAAATAAAGGAACTGAAAAGGTAAATTTAGAGTTTATAGATAATGATGAACTTATATCAGTTGAAGTATCTCTTACTAGGTCTTCTAAAAAGTTTAATAGAGATATGGTGACTTATGAAGAAGAAAGGATTGATGGAATACCTGTTATTTCTATTAGAAGATTTCATGAACTTGATGGAGAAATTGAACTGAAGAAGTTCGTTGAAAGTGGGATTAAATATAAAGATGAAGACATCATTATTATTGATATAAGAGGTAACTTAGGTGGTACTTCATTGTGGGCAGAGTTATGGTATGAAAACTATACTGGTCATTTCCCTGAGAGTGGCACGAATCGAATAACTCGTTTTTCTAACATATACAGAAAACTGATTTCTGACTACAAGGGTAATATGCAAGTAGACATGTTTGATAAGTATGAAATGCCTAAGCTCAATTTATTCATTCAAGAATACCTGTCTGCTTTTGAAAAAGGATTATCATCAAAAGGTGTTGCTTATAAGAAAGATGTGAATGCATACGAAAGAGTAGGAAATGATCGATTAGTTTTTCTCCTTGTAGACAAAGCGGTTGCCTCAGCGGGAGAGGATTTTGTAATTAAATTAAAAACAATTGACAATGTTATAGTGGTTGGAACCAATACTATGGGGTGTATGGATATATCAAATAATGCACACTTATTTCTACCAAATTCAAGCGTAGGTGTATTTTTAGGAGTAGGTTTAGAAATGCAATACAATACGCCTCATTTCTTTGATGGGGTAGGTATTGAACCTGACATATGGATATCGAACGATAAGATACTAGACAAGGTACTAAAGATGATAAAACAATACATGAATGAAGAAGAATAATTTAAATAATTTTTGAATAGATATTTTGTTGTATGTGCTGATATAGCAAACTTGTAACATTGGGTTATAGTTTGAGATCATCCCTACTTATGAAATATGTATATGAGCAGGGACCTAGATAGATGTTCAGGTTCTTTAGTTTTGTTGAAGTAAAGGCTTCATCCACAATTCTGCTTTTCAGGGATGTTTGAATGAGAAGAACATGAAAATATACTTATGTTAGAATCAAGTAATCCTTTTTTTAAAATAGTTTTCACATGATAACTATTATGTAGTGAACTAAAATGGAGGAAATATGTCAAATGGAATAATTGTATTTGGTTTAAATGGTAGTGGAAAATCGACCTTAGGTAAAGAGTTAGCTAATATATTGAATTATAAGCATATGGATATAGAAGACTATTTTTTTTTCGAGTCAGATATTCCGTATACTAAACAGCGCACAAGGCAGGAATATTTGAGCTTAATGATAGAAGATATAAAAGAACATAATAATTTTGTTTTATCAGCTGTCAAAGGTGAATTTGGAGCGGACATATCATCGCTATATAAACTTGGTGTTTTTATAGATGTACCATATGATATTCGAATCAAACGTGTAGAGCAAAGAAGTATAGATAAATTTGGAGATCGAGTAAAAGCAGGCGGTGATATGTATGAATCAGAGAAGGAATTCCTTGAGTTTGTTAAATCACGTGATGTTGAAGATATTAAAAAGTGGTCAGATACTTTGGACTGTAAAATAATACGGGTAGACGGCACAAATGACATTCTAGATAATGCTAAATTAATACAAAAATATTATTTGAAGATATTTGGTTGCTAGCAGGTATTTGGAGTTTGAATTAATGAGGTAAGAGTAACCTACCTGTTATATTGAATAAGAGTTAGTGTATATACCTGAGAATCATTATTCAGGTATTTTATTTATATAAAAGAAAACTTCTGATTAGTAGGAATTGTCCGAGATATTTTCACAACTTTTCAAGTGATTTACAGTCAGGTGTAATATAAATGAAGTAATTGATTACATAACTTTATGCTAGACTGAAATTGTAGAAAGTAAAGTGTTTTAAAGAAACAAAGAAAATCTGTTTAGTATAGATTGGTCATATTCTTAGGATTTAGATATCTTTTGAAAGAGGCAAATCCAAGCTATTCAGGTATTTTTGGTTTGATTTATAACGAATCGGGAGGTAATATAATATGTATATAAAAGGTGAAATACTTAACATGGCAAAAAAACAATTGGCACTTGATTATAATTGTCAACTATCAGATTTTGAAAAAGAAGGAAATACTATCACTGAGAATAGGTTTATAGAGGGTAGTCGTTTTTATGAAAGTGATGGCTGTTTCCTAAAAATACTGTGTATAGAAGGAAAGGCAATAATTTCTGCAGATGAAAAAATAAGACCATGGTTTGAAGAAAATATTTTGAGTAAAGATGCAAGCTGGTTATTTGACTGTGGTAATGTTAGGGCCATAGACAATAAATTGAGAGAGTTTGGTTATGAAATTGACGAAATGCCTAATTATTACCTACCAAATCCTGGCGTGTCTGATATTATGCCTCTTACTAAAATAAAATGGTTTGAAAAGGATGAGATTTTGCAATTTCAAGGTGATAGTAGATTTGATCAAGCTTTTGTTTTCGAGGATAATTACCCAGATGTTCTTGGAGTGGCAGCTCTTGACGGTGACATTATTATGGGTATGGCTGGAGCTAGTGAAGATAGTAGTACTTTGTATCAGATTGGGATAGATGTATTGCCTGACTATAGAGGTAAAGGTATTGGTACAAATCTTGTCGCGATATTAAAACAGGAACTCTTAAGCCGTGGGAAAGTACCTTTTTATGGAACTTCAGTATCTCATATGTTTTCTAGGAATATTGCCATAAATGCTGGTTTTTTCCCTGTATGGGTTGAATTATATTCAAAAAAAATGAAGGATAAGAGTTAGATTATCTGATATACAATAAAAGAGTTATAAATCAGGTAATAAACAATCCTTAGGGAAAGAGGGGACAAATTTCGTGTTATATGGATAGCAGAAATTAGGTTTGTTGATTGATATGATAATCTAATCTTAGAGTGAAAACTTAAGCATGTAGAAATTAGTTAATATAAAGCAGTGGAGGAATTGATGAAGAAAAATGTCACAACTAATCTATTGATAATTATTCTGATTGGTGTCATGGTAGTTGTTGTTAATAGATATTACTCTTTAGAAGCAAGCAATAATAAGGTAGAAGAGATGTTGGCATCTTCTCAAAGAGAAGTTGTTGAATTAAAGAGTTTGATTACAGTTAATGATAGTGCAGTTGATATGACCTTGGAAAAGTTAAATAAACAGATTGATGATTATGAGTCTTTAATAAGAAAATGGACTGATTATGATATTAGTCATAACTATAGAGCGGAACTTAATAGAAAATCATATGATGTTGAAGCGACTATTCATACAGCAGATGGAAGTTTTTCTTTACCTAAAAACGGAAAAATTGTAGTGGATTCCGACTTTGTTGAACTGGAAATAAATATTGTAAGACCACCCAATGTGGTTGATAAGGAAATAAATGAAATCATACATCAATATGATCGCATATTTGATGACCTGAGATATGATTCATACGATTCAGAAGCAGAGTATTTTGTTGATGATGATACAATCCGCCTTAAATACACCAATCTTGAGAATGGAGACAAGATTGATATATTTGTCTATAATGAATTACTTCGTTTATTGGGACTGATGGATACCAATATTCAGGTTAGTATAACCAATGAATTTCCAAGTCCAAGGGAGTATTTTCCTCGAAATATAAAGACAAAAGTATTTACTGGTGGCATATTAAACCGCGGATACAAACATAACTTCTTTTATACATCTGATAACTCCTGGATATTGGCTCTGGATGATGAAGTTAGTGATCTCATATTTATAACTGAAAATGATCAAGCTGTAAAAGCTAAATATGAATATGATGATACAGTTCATGTAACTGAAATCTCTCACGATGGAGAGGCATATACATCATATGAAAGAACTGTTTTACCGGAAGTGATTAAATTGGGAGAAAGTTGGAATGATCACTCTAGAACTGCAACGATAACAGCAGTTGATTATCCACTAGATACTCCATTTGGAACACTTGAGACAGTTGAAGTAACCTATAAAAATGATGATGGATATGAAATATATTTATGCTATTATGCAAAAGACCTTGGGATAGTTTATAAGGATATGCTCTCTGGTGATGATGCTTTAGTTGAAGTGGAATATTATAAATAATATTTCGTTATTTAGTATTTATAATGGATGATGGTAGTTCACACAATAAAAGTTCATGAAATATGAACTTTTATTGTGTGAACTTATTTTTTTGAAGTGATGAAGTTATGATATAAACTTGGTCTATGAGTTGAGCAAATCTATTTTAATCCTCGTTCCAATCCTGCAATACCGGTTCTTACTACTTCTTTAATTCCGAAGGGTTCCAACATATTTTGAAAAGCATCAATTTTATTACGGTCCCCCGTGAGTTCCAATACCAGACTGTCAGAGGCAACATCGATGATACTGGCTCTAAATATGTTGGCAATTTCCATGATATTTGATCTGGATTCAATTGAATTCACTCGAATCATCATCAGCTCCCTACAAACAGAAGATTCAGATTTCAACTCTGTAATTTTGATGACTTCTATGAGTTTATTGAGCTGTTTTTTTATTTGTTCAAATATTTGTTCGTCACCGCAAACCGTGATGGTCATTCTAGAAAATCTATGGTCTTCTGTTGTACCAACAGATAAACTGTCTATATTATAAGCTCTTCGACTGAATAATCCAGAGATTCGACTTAAAACGCCGGAGCTATTTTCTACTAAAACTGAAATAACATGTCTATTCATAAGAACTCCTTATAATGTGTTGTATTCAGAGCTTACGATACATTCTACAATGTAAGGTTTATCGTCTGATAGTATGGTTTGGATTGTTTTATCGATATCTTCCTCTTTATCAAGTCTGATACCGTCTATGCCATAAGCTTTTCCCAGTTGAACAAAATCGACTTCGTAATCCAAATGTACACCAAATGTTTTATTGGCTCCTAAAACATTGGTCTGCATCTCTCTTACCATGCCAAGTCTATTGTTTTTAAAAATAATAATCTTTAGCCCTAAAGATTGTTCTGAAACAACTGCAAGTTCCTGAAGACACATCTGGAAACCTCCGTCACCAATGGTACTGATGACTTGTTGATCCTTGTTGGCAAGTTTTGCGCCGATTGCAGCAGGTAATGAATATCCCATTGTTCCAAGACCGCCTGAGGTCATAAAAGACCTGTTTTTAGTAATATCATAGTTTCTAGTTGCCCAAAACTGGTTTTGTCCAACGTCTGCTACCAAAGTAGAAGAATCAGAGAGTTGTTTTGAAAGTGCTTTCATAAACCGCTTTGGAGACACGCATCCCAAGTTGTCATCTTCAGTTTCCTTCTGAAAACTTTTATGTTTATTAATGTCATATAACCACTGGGTGGTTTTGATATGACATTCCTTTGAATTAAACTCTTTTAATATTGTTTTTGCATCACCAACCACTGGAATTGTAGCAGCAACATTTTTACTAATCTCAGCTGGATCAATATCTATATGTATTATTTCTACTTCAGGATTGAGTGTCCCTAGATTATGCATGGCACGATTGGACATTCTAGCACCAATAACAACAATTACATCAGCTGATGTAAATAACTTATTGGCTAAGACATGACCATGACTGCCAACCAGTCCACAATAAAGAGGTGAGCTATGGTCGAATGATCCCAATCCCATCAAGGAATTGACAACAGGAATTTTATTTTTAGTTGCGAACTCCTTGAGTTCCTCTTTAGCATTTGAAGATAAAACGCCTCCTCCTGCAAAAATTAAGGGTTTTGTAGCACTTTTAAGTTTTGTTAGTGATCGTTTGATCTGACCTTTGTGACCTTTGATTGTAGGTTTATAACCCGTAATATCTATTTTATGTTTAAGCTCTAACTTAATTTGTTCATTCATCACATCAGAAGGAATATCAATCAATACCGGACCTGGTCTTCCAGTGGATGCAATGTGAAATGCTTCGTTTAGGATACGACCAATATCATTTGCATCTCTTACCAAATAACTGTGTTTGGTAAAGGGTTGTGTAGCTCCTGTAATATCGGCTTCTTGAAAGGCATCTGTACCGATTAATGATGATGTGACTTGTCCTGTAATGATAACAATTGGAATAGAATCCATATAAGCTGTAGCAATTCCTGTAATCAAGTTGGTTGCACCTGGACCTGACGTGGCAATACAAACACCAACTGTTGATGACTTTCGAGCGAAGCCACTGGCATAATGTACAGCGGATTGTTCATTTCTGACAAGGACGTGATGGATTGCCGACTTTCTGAGTTCTTCATAGAGAGCTAAAACAGCACCGCCTGGATAACCAAATACTGTTTTTATTTGCTCCTTTTCTAAATGTTTTATTATTGCGTTTGCAACCTTCATAATTGAACCTCCTCAAAAATATATTTCTTCTAGTCTAAAGCTTCACAACTGAATTGTCAAAACATTTCCACAAATCAGTTAAAACTGTTTAAAAATGAGATTGATTTCAAATTTCTGTTGAAGTAATTTGTGATTAAAGCCTTGGTGTATGCGGGAGAAAGACACTTATGTGTTATTGGGAAATATGATATGATATAGAAAGAATGAAAGAGATGGAGGCCACATGAGTTATAAAAAAGATGGTAGTTATCAAACAGTCTGTCCGAGAGATTGTTTTGGAGTCTGTTCACTAAATGTGACAGTTGAAAATGATAAAGTAATTAAAGTTAAAGGTAACGATAGCAATAATAATTCACAAGGTTATTTTTGCTTAAAAGGTGCTTCTTATCCGAAGAGACTGTATCATGAAAAACGACTTAGAAAACCTTTATTAAGAGATAAAGAGACCAATACACTTCATGAGATATCTTGGGATGAAGCTTATGAGGTTATCATAGAAAAGTTGGACTATTACAAAAAAAAGCAAAGTACCGAATCTGTGATGTATGTTTCGGGTTGGGGTCATACTGGCATATTTAATGGTTATAAAAATGGTTTTTGGTCACAATATGGACCCGTTATAACAACCTATGGTAGTTTGTGTATGGCTGCAGGATCAACTGCTGTAAAATACTCATACGGTTCACCGATAAAACACAATCACAATAGTGATTTATTAAATTCAAAATTGGTTATTGTGTGGGGTGCCAATCCTGCGAATACAAATATTCATAGAATGAGATATATTAAAACCGCTGTTAAAACGGGTGCCGAATTGATAGTCATTGATCCAAGGGTGAGTGAAACCATGATTGCTGGTTCTGTGAGAATTCATCCAATACCAGGTACGGATGCACTGCTTGCTATTGGAATAGCAAAGCTTCTGATAGAAAAAGATTTCTGTGATCATGAGTTTATTGAGCGTCATGTACTTGGATTTGATACTTATCAAATGGAGTTGGAAAAATACTCAATGTCAGAAATATTAAAAGAAACGGGGCTTGAACTTGCTCAGATAGAGATGGTTGTTGATGCGATCAGAAGAAATAAAGTTTATGCTTTGGTTTCAGGTACTGGTAAAACCAGATATACCAATGGAGGTCAAACCGAAAGGGCCATATGTATTTTACCTGCTTTAACCGGTAGTATTGGTATCAGTGGTGGTGGTCTTTATTTCACAGACAATCAGCAACCGAAAGTGATTTTGCCTTTTGTACCAACCGATAAAATGAAAGCTAAAATTCATGTGGGGAAATTTGCAGAGGAACTTAAAAGGCAAACACCTGATATAAAAATGTTATGGATTGAAAAAGCCAATCCGTTAACGAGTTCTCCTGATGTGAATCAGATGAGAGCTGTCATGAAACAATTGGAATTCATAGTGGTCGTAGAACACTTTTTAACGGATACAACAAAGTTAGCGGATTTGATTTTACCTGCTGCTATGTTTTCTGAAAAAGATGATCTGATAGCCGTCTATGGAGATTCTTATATTCATTTGCTGCAAAAGTTAACAGAACCTCTTGAGTCCTGTAAGAGTGAACCTGAAATATATAGAGCACTCGGTCAAAAAATGGGATTTGATTTAAAACATCTCCCTCTAATCAATGAATCGTTAATTGATGATGTACTGAATCACAATGACATAAAAACAACTTATAAAACACTCTCAAAAGCACCTTATTTAGAAGATACTTATTCTGAAATTGCCTATGCGGATTATAAGTTTAATACACCAAGTGGTAAAATTGAAATTTACAGTGAACGGATGAAAGTACTTAATCAAAACCCATTACCGGCGTACGTATCATCTAAAGAGAATACAACGTATCCGCTGCAATTATTCAGCAGTCATGCTGCAGAACGACTAAACTCTCAATTCACGGAAATGAAATTATCTAAAAGAAATAGCAAACCAACTGTTCAGATCCATACAGCAGATGCAGAAACTAGACATATTAAAGACGGTGATCTTGTTAAGATCTATAATGACCGAGGTGAAATAAAGGTCTTATGTCAAGTTGGTGAAGATGTTTTGAAAGGGTGCATTCATCTTTCTGAAGGATGGGGGGATGACTATCATGCTTCAGTTAACAAACTGATAAAAGGCAGAAGCACAGATATTGGTGATGGTACAGCTTTTCATAACTGCCTGGTTGAAGTAAAAAAATAATGTACAGTAAACTCCTAAGTGATTAGGGGTTTTTTATTTGACATTGAAAACTGATAAGAATATAATGATACCAAGAACATAGTATGATTATACTACTAACAGAACAACACAGAAAGAAGACATGATATGAAGGCAGCTGTATATACTAAATATGGTGCACCATCAGTTTTGAAAATAAAAGAAGTAGAAACACCAATTCCTAAAAATAATGAGGTTTTGGTTAAAATAATGGCAAGTTCGATTAACTCTGCAGATGTTGAGATGTTAAAAGGGACTTTTTTGGGACGCTTATCAGGTTTATTCAAACCTGCATTTGAGATTTTAGGTTCTGATATCTCGGGTGTTGTGGAGGCCGTTGGTTCAGAAGTTACTTTGTTTGAAGTAGGAGACGAGGTCTACGGTGACATGACAGGATCTGGTTTTGCAACCTTTGCTGAATATAAGGCGGTAGATGAAAAAAAATTATCTAGAAAACCTGACAGTCTAACCTTCCTGGAAGCTGCTACAATTCCCTCAGCTGGTGTTATAGCATTTCAAAGTATCAATAATATAAAGAGCATCAAACCAGGTCAACAGGTGTTAATTAATGGCGCTGGTGGCGGTATGGGCACTATGGCGGTACAAATGGCCAAAGCATTTGGAGCATATGTCACAGGCGTTGATAAATCGGTTAAATTAGCGACACTTAAATCACTGGGTGCTGATCGAGTGATGGATTATGAAATGGAAAACTATGTAAAGTTAGATACAACCTATGATCGTATAGTAGATTGTCAGGCATTATTTGGACCGATTAAATACATTAGAAGGCTCAATGCTGATGGTATTTTCTATATGATCGGTGGCAGTGTTTCTTCCCTATTAAGAGTAGGTATATTTGGATCGATTCTTTCTATAATGAGTACAAAAAAAGTCGGTTTACTTCTTGGTAAGCCTAATAATAAAGATGATATTAGAGAAATTGAAGGTTTGATGCAACAAAGAACTTTGAATCCCGTCATCGATAAATGTTTTAAATTAGATGACATAGTTGAAGCTTTCGAATACTTCGAAACAGGTAATTTTGTTGGCAAAATAGTAATTGATATGGCTGATAATAAATAATGAGCATTGGAGAATATATGAGTGAGAAAAATACAAAAGGTATGACCGAGGAAGAGTTTCTGTCATCGTATGACATAAAAGCATTCGATAGACCTTCTGTAACAGTAGATATACTATTATTCACAATCTCAGATGAAGATGTGAGCAATTATAGAAAACTTCCTAAAAAGTCATTACGTGTACTTTTAATAAAACGTAATGAACATCCATACTTAGGTATGTGGGCTTTACCGGGTGGTTTTGTAAGAATCGATGAGAATCTTGAAACTGCTGCTTATAGGGAGCTTAAAGAAGAAACCGGGGTAGAAAATGCTTATCTGGAGCAACTGTATACCTATGGTGACTTAAATAGAGATCCTAGAGGACGCATCATCAGTACCTCTTATATGTCTTTGGTGAATAAAAACGAAATTCATATGCATGCTGGATCAGATGCCGATGATGCTAGATGGTTTGAAGTCGATTATCAACTCGTAAAAGATGAAAAGCAAGAGACTGATAAAGGATTCATTGAAAATAAATTTATTGAAGTTATTTTAACAAATGAAACAAATGTATTAAAAAGTATGATAAAAGTGACCAGAACAGTAGAGGGCAAACATGTTTCTTACAATAGAAGCATAGTGGAAAATGATAAACTTTCTTTTGACCATGGACTCATTATTCAATACGGTATAGAGAGACTTCGAAATAAACTGGAGTATTCGGATATTATATTCCACTTGATGCCAGAGTTGTTTACGTTAACAGACTTACAAAAATCTTATGAAGAGATTTTGGATAAACCGTTGATTAAAGCCAACTTTAGAAGGAAAACAGCAAAACTTGTGACTGAAACTGAGCATTCAACATCTGATGTGGGTCATAGACCTTCCAAATTATATAGATTTAATCCATCTTGGATGGACTAAAATAATCCACTGATTGTAATCAGTGGATTTCTTTTATGTCCCACAATATGTTTTGTAAACTTCTTTAGAGGGTTCGGGTGGTAAAGTATATTGTTTATGATTCAACTTATGTTCAAATGGAGACTTCAGCACTTCCAACAACCTTGTAAAAGCAGACATATCACCCATAACAGCATCTTTTAGTGCGAGTTCAACTTGATGGTTTCTAGGAATGACATATGGATTTACAGACCTCATAAGAGTCATGCTTTCTTCAAAACTTTCTGCTTGTTTATTCAATCTATCATGCCATTTAAGGAGCCACTCATCGATAGTTTTTAATGGACTCCTATAATTCGGCGTCATTAAATCAATAAAAGTATTGGTAAAATCAAGTTTCTCTTTTGCCATGTGATCTAATAACTCTTCAATTAAAATTCTGTCGGAAGATTCATTTGTAAACAGTCCGATTTTCTTTCGCATGCCATTTAACCAGTAGGTTTCATATAATTCGGTAAAATGTTCAATACTGGATTCAGCTATTTTTATGGCCTTATTTTGATCATCATGTAGAAGTGGTATGAGTGTCTCTGCAAACCTAGCTAAGTTCCACTGGGCGATAAGAGGTTGATTCTTATATGAGTATCTACCTTGCTGATCGATAGAGCTAAAAACGGTATTGGGATGATAAGTGTCCATAAAAGCACACGGTCCATAATCAATGGTTTCTCCTGCGATAGACATATTGTCAGTATTCATAACACCGTGAATAAAACCAATTTGTTGCCATTTGGCGATTAACTCAGCTTGTGCATCCACAACCTTATCCAGTAAAGTGATATAAGGATTCGTAGAGTCTATCTCAGGATAAAATCTTTTGAAAGTATAGTCTGCAAGAGCTTTTATTGTTTCAGTATCTTTAAGTGCTGCAAACTGAAAAGTACCTACTCTGATATGTCCTTTGGATATTCTAGTCAGTACAGCACCACTTTGTATTTGTTCTCTGATAACTTGTTCACCGGTAGATACTACCGCTAGACTTCTTGTTGTTTTGATATGTAGTGACGCCATGGCTTCACTGATGATATACTCTCTTAACATAGAACTTAAGGTTGCACGACCATCCCCTCTGCGCGAGTAGGGGGTTTCACCAGATCCTTTAAGCTGAATATCAATTCTTTCTAGATCTGGTGTGATGTGTTCACTTATTAAAATGGCTCGACCATCTCCTAAAATGGTAAAGTGTCCAAATTGATGTCCAGCATACGACTGGGATATGGGTATTGAATCTTCTAGAATGGTATTGCCAACTAGGACTGAAGTGGCATTTGATTCATTGATGGTTTTGTTTAAACCAAGAGACTTTGATAAGTCTTCATTAAAGATGATCATTTCAGGCTCTTTGACGGGTGTAGGCATTTGTTTGGTATACAGGATGCCTGGTAACTCTAAATAGGTGTTTTTACTTGTATGTTTCATATCTTTATTTATATTCATAGATACCTCTTATTCTTATAGTGGTAAATCTTTTTGTTAACTATATTATATCACTAAAACGGTATACTTAAACATTCAATTATCATATTTAATATAGACAGCATAAAAAAAGTTTAGGAGTATGTCAAAAACAGTTTGATAAGTTGACAAAACTGCAAACTATCTATAATATTATAGACAGAAAATAAAATTGTCTATAAAAGGAGAATGTAATGAACGAAATGTTTTGGTCGTCAAATGATCTGGAAAGAGAACAAGGTTATATATTGGAAGAAGAACATTATAAATGTCTTTTATGTGATTACATGACTGAAGTTGGTTTTATCTATCCAAAAGAAGAATTATATGTAGATGCAAAAAAACAAATGATGTTACATATAGAAGAAGCACATGGTGGTGTTTTTAATTATCTGCTGGGATTTGATAAGAAACTGACCGGCTTGTCGGAACAACAAAGAACCATATTACAACTATTTCATAAGGGGTTAACAGATTATGATATAAAAAACAAACTGAATGTAGGGAGTGTCTCTACAATAAGAAATCACCGTTATATGATTAAAGAAAAAGAAAAACAAGCTAAGACCACTGTTACCATAATGGGTCTGTTAAATAAATCAATGGATATAAAAAATATGCCTGTAAAACCACATAAAACTGCAACCATGGTAGATAATCGTTATGATGTCACTGTAGAAGAATCAATACAGGCTCTTGAGAAGTATTTTCCAGAAGGGACTGATGGTCAGTTAAAGACTTTTAGTGTGAAGGAAAAATACAAGTTAATTATCTTAAGGGAAATCATAAAAAGATTTGAATTCAAAAAACTTTATTCTGAAAAAGAGGTTGATGTGATTCTTAAGAAAATATATCCTGAGGATCATGTTGTTTTAAGACGTTATCTCATTCAATATGGCTTTATGAGCAGAGAAAAAGATGGTAGCGCCTACTGGCGTAAAGAGAAAGATGAGAAGAAAAAAGCGAAGCAAAAGGATAGAAAGACGAATAAAAGAAAAGAACTGGTTCAAGCATATGTACTAAAAGAAGCTGAAAAAGGTATTGAAAGTGGCGTTTATCAGATTGAAAACACAGTAAATGGGAAAGTTTTTATTGATTCAGCTAGAGGCATCCACAAACTGAATGGATTAACATTCCAATTGAATACAGGATCGTTTACCAACAGAGCCCTTCAAAAGGACTGGACTCAACTGGGTGAAGATCAATTTGAAATAAAAGTATTGGAATTCTTTTCAGAAGACGATGAAATTAATGTGACAAAAAAACTTAGAGAACTAGAAAGAAGTTATAAGGAAAAACTACAACCCTATGGTGACAAAGGGTATCATAAACAATCAAAAAAATAACCTGGAAAATTCTAAGATGAAAATCTTGGAATTTTTTTCGTGTTTCTATACAATAATTGGGTAGTATGATAAGAGGAGATATTATATTCATAGAGTTGGAGGGTTAAATGAAGAGACTGATCAAAAATAATGTCCATTGGTTAGGTAAAATTGATTGGGAATTGAGGAAGTTCCATGGAGAGGAGTATTCTACACATAGCGGGTCAAGTTATAATTCCTATTTAATTCAAGAAGAGAAAACCGTTCTGATTGATACAGTGTGGAGACCTTTTGCAGATGAATTTGTTGCTAACTTAGAAAGTGAAATAGATCTTGAGAGTATTGATTATATCATCATCAATCATGGTGAAAACGACCATAGTGGTGCGTTATCAAAATTAATGGAAAAAATACCGAATACACCAATCTATTGTACTAAAAATGCGGTTGGATCATTAATGGGACAATACCATAAGAGTTGGAATTTTAATGTTGTTAAAACAGGTGATACTTTAGATATTGGAAATGGAAAGTCTTTGGTATTTGTAGAAATGCGTATGTTGCACTGGCCAGATAGCATGGCGACTTATCTAACAGAAGATAACATTTTATTCAGTAATGATGCGTTTGGTCAACATTATGCATGTGAACATTTATTCAATGATTTAGCAGATCAGTGTAAACTGAGTGAAGAAGCCATGAAATATTATGCAAATATTTTAAATCCATTTAATAAAATTCTGAAGAAAAAATTGGAGGATATTTTGTCTCTGAATTTGACCATTGATATTATTGCTACCAGTCATGGTGTTATCTGGAGAGAAAATCCTATACAAATTGTTGAAAAATATCAAGCATGGTGCAATGATTATCAAGAAAATCAAATAACCGTCATTTATGATACAATGTGGAACGGTACCAAACAAGTCGCTGAAAAAATTGTTGAAGGTATTCAATTAGAAGATTCTGATGTCACGGTTAAACTCTTTAATATATCAAAGTCAGATGACAATGATTTAGCAACCGAAGTGTTTAAGTCAAAAGCGATTGCTGTTGGCTCACCCACTGTGAGTAATAGTGTGTTAAGATCTCTTGTGGGATTTTTACATTATATGAAGGAGCTTAAGTTTAAGAATAAAAAAGCAACAGCCTTTGGGTGTTATGGCTGGAGTGGAGAATCACCACAGGTGTTGATGACAATGCTTGAAGAAGCGGGATTTGAATTGGTAGGCGACAGTTTTAAAGTGAATTGGAATATGACCAAAAATGTTGAATTAGAAGCTATTGAATTTGGAAAAAGCTTTGTTAAAGAATTATAGTCGATAAAGAAATCAAGAAATTCTTGGTTTCTTTTATTTTTTTGAAAGAACCTGATTATATTCATGTTTTTGCACATTAGAATCTATACCAGTCTAGTGTTGTAAGGTATATAATGAATTCATAGTAAGAAAGGATGTGACAACATGATCGGTGAACAAATATTTATCAGTACCGTTTTCGTAGCAGGATTACTATCATTTTTCGCACCGTGTACTTTCCCATTGATGCCAGTCTATATTGGGATTTTAACAGACAATGAACACGGAGGGAAATGGCGCCCTTATATAAAAACATTTCTTTTTGTAGGAGGCTTGTCCACAAGTTTCATATTATTAGGATTTGGTGCAGGAGCTTTAGGAAAGTATATCAACGGAAGATGGTTTTCTACCATCACAGGTTTCATTGTCGTGATTCTAGGATTTCATCAAATAGGTGTTTTTAATTTGAAGTTTTTAAATAAATATAAAACATTACAATTTAAGTCTACAAGCAAAAACGATTTGATCAGTACCTATCTTTTGGGCGTTACATTTAGTTTCGGTTGGACACCGTGTGTAGGTCCTGTTCTTGGAGCAGTACTTGTTTTATCAGCCGGTGGAGGGCAAGCCCTTTATGGTGCATGGTTGATGGCGATTTATGCTTTGGGACTTGCGATTCCATTTTTATTGGTTGCTGTATTTTCAAAATTAATCTTAGATAAACTTTACAAAGTAGATAAACATTTACCTAAGATCAAAAGAGTCGGTGGTGTATTAATTGTCGTCATGGGACTTCTATTGATGACAGAAAACTTAACAACTGTAACCGCATGGTTTTCGAATCTAATTTAGTGAAAGGAAGAGTATTATGAAAAAGATATCAATCGGTATAGTGTTAGTAGCAGTCTTATTATTGGGAGTTTTTTTAATCATGGGAAACGATAATGATGAAATTTATAATAATATGACAAAGGATAACATGGATAAAGATGAAATGACGGAAAATGATATGACAAAGGATAACATGGATAAAGATGAAATGACAGAAAATGATATGACAGATTCAGATGATATGGTAGAAGATAATATGGAAACTGCTGAAATGATGTCAAATGACGGTGATATGGCTCCTATGTTCACACTTAAAGACCTTGAAGGCAATATGGTATCATTAGCAGATTTAAAAGGTGAGAAAGTCTATGTGAAGTTTTGGGCTTCATGGTGCTCAATATGCCTTGGAGGTTTAGAAGAATTGGATATGTTAACGACTGAAGATACTGAGTTCAAAGTGATTACCATTGTATCTCCAGATTATAATGGTGAAAAAAACACCGAGAAATTTATGTCTTGGTTTGATAAACAAGGGTATGATAATTTAATTGTGTTATTGGATGAAGATGGCAATTTCACAAGAGAATTTGGTGTAAGAGGCTATCCAACATCTGCATTTATCGGATCTGATGGTGTTTTGGTTCATTTATACCCTGGACATTTGGAAAATGACATGATCAAAGCAGAGTTTATGAAGATTAATTAGGAGGACATGATGAGAAGAATGATTATTATAGCTGTAATAATTGCAGTAGGTCTCATTTTAGTGATTGGCAATAGGTATCTTTACAATAAAAAAGTGGAGGTCACTAAAGAGAATATGTCAACTCAGGAGATGACTAAGAATATGAATGTCAGTTCAGCACTCGATACCAAACGGTTGCCGGATAACCCTAATGTAGGTCTTGTGTTTGATGAAAGCTCTTTGGAGGACTTATATCTAGCGGGAGGCTGCTTTTGGGGATTAGAGGCATATATGACAAGAGTGTATGGCGTTTACGATGTCACATCGGGTTATGCCAATGGATCAACAGAAAATCCGAGTTATGAAGATTTAATTTATAACAATTCGGGACATGCAGAAACTGTACATGTCAGATATGATCCAGCGTTGGTTTCAATCAAGGAGTTATTGGCGTACTACTTCAAGGTTGTCGATCCAACTTCTTTGAACCAACAAGGCAATGATAGAGGTGTTCAATACCGAACTGGGATTTTTTACACTAACGAAACGGAAAAATCGATTGTTCTAGAAGAAATTAATAAAGAACAGATGATGTATGAAGATGATATTGTGGTAGAAGTGTTGCCACTTGAACATTACTATTTAGCAGAAGAGTATCATCAAGACTATTTGGATAAGAATCCGAATGGATATTGTCACATTGATTTGAATCTTGTGACTGAAGGTATTTCAGAATACACAAAACCTTCAGATGCAGAAATCAAAGAGATGTTGACAAAATTACAGTATAAAGTAACACAAAATGCCGGCACTGAAAGAGCATTTGATAATGAGTATTGGGACAACTATGAACCGGGTTTATATGTAGATATAGTAACAGGAGAACCCTTGTTTTCATCTAAAGACAAATATAAATCAGGAACAGGTTGGCCAAGTTTTACACAACCGATATCAGAGTCTGTTATAATAGAGCTAGAAGACAATACACTCTTTACAAAACGGACTGAAGTTAAAAGTCGTTTAGGAGACTCGCATTTAGGGCATTTATTTAACGATGGACCTAAAGATAAAGGTGGTTTAAGATACTGTCTCAATAGTGCTTCGCTAAAATTCATTCCTCTAGAAGAAATGGATGAGATGGGGTATGGTCATTTGAAAAGTTTAGTAGAATAGAGGATGATATGATTCGATTATTAATAGTAGATGATGAACCTTTAGTAAGACGAGGGATAAAATCCCTCGTCAATTTTGATAAGTTGAATATAAAAGAGGTTGAGGAAGCCGTCAATGGTGAAGAAGCTTTGGAAATATTCAAGGTATTTAAGCCACACCTTATTTTGGCGGATATTAATATGCCTAAGATGGACGGTTTAACCTTCGCCAAACATGTAAAAGCAATAGATGAAAATGTAAAAATTGCCTTGGTAACGGGATACGATTATTTTGATTATGCACTGCAGGCCCTTAAATTAGGTGTCGATGATTACATATTAAAACCCATTTCTAAAAAAGATATAGAAGAGGTGTTAATCAAATTGATCCAGAAGATGGAAGAGGATGCTTTGTCTCTAGAAGTGCAAAAAACGGTTCAGGAGAGATTGGATGTCTCTATAGATGATGACTATTATGACATTGAATCCATTTTAGATAGAGAGAAGTATCATGCAGATTTTTCATTAAAGAAATTAAGTGATGAACTGGGTTACAATAGCAGTTATTTGAGTGGTGTTTTTAAAAAACAGTATGGTATGACCTTTCAGGATTATTTGATTCATACAAGAATTGAACAGGCAAAACTTCTGCTTTTAAGTACAGAGCTTAAGAATTATGAAGTGGCAGAAAAAATAGGATTTACAGATGTCAATTACTTTGGCAGTCGCTTTAAAAAACTTGTTGGTATGTCTCCTAAACAATATAAAGTACAGGTGAAGCATAAACATGAATAAACGTATTTTTTTTAGACAACTTAAAGTTCAGATTACTTCTTTTTATTTGATAGCGAGTTTGATGATGGTACTTCTAATGAGTAGTGCGTACTATTATAGTGCGTCGTCTATTATCCTGGAAGATACTTTGGAGCAAACCATTTATGGTGTAGAACAAAGTGGTAATGATTTAGATAATTATATTATAGAATTAAAAAAGATTGCCATGTATATCAGTCAAAATGATGATATCAAATCTTTTTTACAGACTGGTGAAAAAAACTCTAAAATAGAAGCTCACCAAGTAATTGATCAAGCACTGGCAACCAACTCATCTATTGTTTCTGTTGTTGCCATTGGTAAAGACGGAGGTGTTGTATCCAATGAAACAGAACTTGAAATGTCTGTGTCAAGCGATATGATGAAGGAGTCTTGGTACGTTCGAGCAATTGACAATCAACAGATGCCAGCTTTGACATCAGCAAGGCTACAAGAGTTTACAATGGACAAAGAGACTTGGGTTATTGCACTTAGTCAGGAAATATTTGATGACAAAAACAATCATTTAGGGGTTGTATTATTGGATATAAAATATCAGGTGATTGAAGGTTATCTGGATCACTTGCCGCTAGGAGAAGCAGGCTTTGCTTTTATTATGGATGAAAGCAAACAAGTTGTTTATCATCCAGATCCGAATTATTTTATAAATGGTGATAAAAAGTCCGAATTAATCAGTATGGTAGAAAATTCACAAGGATATGACAAGGAAAATAATCTGCTCACGCATCACTATAGCATCCCCAATACGCATTGGACTCTAGTAGGTGTGTCTTCGCTCGATCAATTGGCACTTGTTAGAAGACAACTGATAGAAGTCCTGGTATTACTCAGCGGAATCATTTTAGTGGTCGTTGTCGGTGGCAGTTATTTTATTGCCAACAGAATTACAAGACCAATTAAAGAACTGCAATCAGCAATGAAAGATTTTGATAGCTTTGAAACATCTATAAAAAAATCTTCAGGTTGCTATGAAGTAGAATCACTTTCTAAAGAATTTGATAAGATGTTAAAAGAAATCCAAAGACTGTTATCTGAAATAAAAGAAAATGAACGTTATTTGAGGACTTATGAACTCAATGCTTTATACAGTCAGATCAATCCCCATTTTTTATACAATACCTTGGATACAATTGTGTGGATGGCAGAATTTAATAACAGTGAAAAAGTGATTGAAGTGACCAAATCTTTGGCTCAGTTCTTTAGAATTTCACTGAGTAAAGGTCAGGAAATGATTACACTCGAAGAAGAGTTTGATCATATCAGCCAGTATCTATTCATTCAAAAACAACGTTATGATGATCAACTCAGCTATTCAATAGACTTACCGGAAAATCTGAAGTCGGTAAAAGTACCTAAAATCATTCTACAGCCGATAGTAGAAAATGCGATTTATCATGGTATTAGAGAAAAAACATCTGGTGGCAGTATAACCGTTTCTGTTCAACAGGATGCTTCAACATTAAAACTGATTGTTCAAGATGATGGTGTTGGATTTGATGAAGAGACAAAGGAAAGCAAGTTGGTTAAACTGGGTGGGGTTGGTATAGAAAATGTTAAAAAACGTCTATCACTGGTTTATGGTGATAGAAGTGATATAGTCATTGACTCCAAACCCAATATTGGTACGACTGTAACACTTATCATCCCTCAAAATTAAAGCAATCTCTGATTGCCTTTTTTCATATACTCGAATAGTGATTACGTGTATAATACAAAGAGTACTTAGGAGGATGAATTGAGAAAATTTGAATTGTTAAAAAAGCATTTTGGTTATGAAACCTTTAGACATGGCCAAGAGGATATTATAAATCATATTATGACAAGAGATGTGTTGGCTATTATGCCAACCGGTGGCGGAAAGTCTCTATGTTATCAATTACCAGCATTGATGGTCGAAGGTGTAACGATTGTCATTTCACCTTTGATCGCTTTGATGAAAGACCAAGTGGACAGTCTTGTAGAAGTCGGCATCCCGGCGACGTATCTGAATAGTTCACTCTCCACTGCTGAAACGAACAGTCGTATAAGAGAAATCTTAAATGGTCAACATAAACTGATTTATGTAGCCCCTGAAAGACTATTATCAGATAGTTTTTATGAGTTGAGTCAACGGATTCAAGTAGATTTGATTGCCGTTGATGAAGCGCATTGTATCAGTCAATGGGGACATGATTTTAGACCGAGTTATAAAAACATTCCCAGATTTATTTCTAGACTGCAAACCAGACCTATTGTTGCAGCTTTTACTGCAACTGCAACGGTTCATGTTATAGAAGAAATTAAAAGCTTATTAGAACTGAAAAATCCATTTTCGGTGATTACGGGATTTGATAGAGAAAACTTATTTTATAAAGTAGTAAAACCAACAGATAAGTATAGGTATCTGAAAAATTATTTGCAAAATGATTTTGTAGAAGGATCAGGGATTATCTACTGTTCCACTAGAAAAACAGTTGAATCCCTTTCTAAGAAGTTAAAGGATCATGGATTTTCTGTTGCAGCCTATCATGGTGGTATGGACAGTGATGATAGAAGTCATGTCCAAGATGCATTTATGTTAGACAATACAAAAATCATTGTAGCTACCAATGCATTCGGTATGGGTATTGATAAACCAGATGTGAGGTTTGTTATTCATTACAATATGCCTAAGAACATGGAAGCTTATTATCAAGAAGCAGGTCGTGCAGGTAGAGATGGCAGTAAAAGTGATTGTATTTTGATGTATTCTCCAGCAGACATTGTCAAACAAAAGTTGATTATGAATCAAAATATGATGGATCTAGATAGACATCAGATTCAACTTGAAAACCTGCAGACCCTGGTCAATTACTGTCATACCAATAATTGTTTAAGATCTGAGATTATTGGTTACTTTGGTGAAGTTGTAACAGCTGATAACTGTGGTAGCTGTGGTAACTGTCTAAATGATTCAGAATTTGTAGATTTGAGTATAGAATCTCAGAAAATATTATCCTGCATTTATAGAACCGATCAGAGATTTGGAGTAAATGTCATCATACAAGTTTTAAGAGGTTCAAAAAACAAAAAAATAATCGATTGGAAACTAGATAAAGTTTCAACTTATGGCATCATCACGGAGTATTCGGAAGGTGGCTTAAGAGAACTGATTATGAATCTTATTGCTAGAGGTTTTATTCGCATGACTGTGGATGCATATCCGGTACTGAAACTGAATGAGAGTTCAAGAGCTGTACTAAAAGGCGAAGAAAAGATTCTTGTTAGAAAAGAAAGAATGGATGTCAAAGACGCTAAAAGGAAAAAACAAAAGAGAAAAACTGACTTTGATTTTGATCAGGAGTTATTTGATCTATTATCAGAAAAAAGAAAAGCGATTGCATCTGAGAAGAAAGTACCTTTATATGTTATATTTGCAAATTCGGTATTAGAAGAACTGGCTTATACAATGCCAATTCAAAAATCGCAATTTTTAGAAGTCAAAGGCATAGGTGAAAAGAAATTTGACAGTTATGGTAGTGACTTTATTGACATAATAGAAACTTATCTGAAAGAAAAAAATATAGAAGCAGATGGTTTTGAAAGCAAAACAGCAGAGATTTATGAAGATGTTGAAGTCAGTGATAAAAATAGATATGAACAAACTCATGAGTTATATGTCCAAGAATTGTCCTTAGAAGAGATTGCTTTAAAGAGAGGCCTAACAGCTTCTACAATTGTTAATCATCTTGTAAAACTAAAATCACAAGGCCATGAGATTACAATAAATCAGTTTATGGATGAGGATAAAACAAAACGGGTTAATACGGTAATATCAAAGCTCGGAACGGAATCGCTAAAAGCAATAAAACAAGAATTGGATGAGGATATAACTTATTCGGATATTCAGTTGGCCATAGCCCATATGGAGATGTTTTAATATAAAGCTGGATGCATAATCGCTGATCTAACAAATACAGACGTTATGTCAAATGATCAAAAGGATATATTCTCTTTTACTTCAAACAATGGTTTACAAAAGATTCAGACCAATCAATGGATTGGAAAGTCTAATTATGTTAGAATTTAGAAGATGCGCATAAAACATATACTTTCGATACTGAAAAGTATGAGTGAAAAGGAGAATTAAATGGACAGTAATAAGTTTTGGTCAAAAATCAAGAATTTCAATTATGGAGCACTTAAAAAAGAAGAGTTATTAGATGAACAAGATACGTTTCTTCAAGCTATCAAGGCAATAGACACTGGAGATAAAGAGAAAAGTGTTGAACTATTAACAAAGTTGTACAGAGATAGCAATTGCCAAGAGACGATTAATCATTCTGCAAGACTATTATTTCAACAGTTATTTTGGGCTGACAGATTTGATAAAATTAAGTCATTAGAGTTAGATACAATGGAAGCGATAGAAGAATCATATCGAAAGATTTCAGTAGCTTTAGAGCAAAATAAAAATAAAAACATTACATTCTCTAGTGAATCATATAAAGATAAATTAGAGTTTAGTATCTCGGGTTCTCCAATTGTTGGAGTTGAGATCAATGGAATAAAAAAGGACTTCTGGTTAGACACAGGTGCTTTATTGAGTGTATTGTCACAAGAAACAGCTGACTTATGTCAAGTAAGAACAGATTCAAATGATGAAGTGATTGCAAATTCTTCAACTAATGAAGAAATGAGTGTAAAATTTGGATGGGTAGAAAATGCAAACGTAGGTAACTTAAGTGTTGAAAACACTCCTTTTATTATTCTTCCAACAGAAAATCTTACATTTGCTGATCCATCGATTGAGGGAATCATTAAAATAGATGGCATCATTGGTTGGGATTTTATTAAGTATATGAACCTAAAATTGGATTACAAGAATGGTGAGTATGAAATTATCAAACCAGTAGGTGAAGATGTCTCAAACAGTAATATCATTATGGATGGGTATGTTATTGTTCGAATCAATTGTGAGAAAGATAATTCATTGTATTTTGGAGTTGATACCGGAGCCAGTAGTACTTCATTCAATGAGTGCATCTTTGATAAGATAAAACTGGTTGAGGTGAAAAAAGAAACAAAGCGTGTTGGTGGTGTAAGTGGCTTCAAAGAGGTTGAACAGAAAATAATACCTAAGTTGAAGCTTAAAATAAACAAAACTGAAATCGAACTATCTGATGTAGCTAATACACTTCATAAGCCATGTGATTTTTTTGAGCTTGATGGCATTGTAGGTAGTGATCTATTTAGAGATGGGTGTTTAAGAATTGACTATAGGAATGGTATTTTTGAAGTAATCAAATAGAAAAAATGGATGTACTATTTTAATATACAAAAAGAATCAGTGTAAAGCTGATTCTTTTTTAGTGAAATCCATCTGTTATGGTTTTTTCTGATTTGATTTTAAGCTACTGTTGATTTATTAGACTGATCAGTAACGGTGTTTTCCAATTTCTTTAACACCAAGTACATCACTATAGCAATAAGTATCATAAGTGTTCCTAAAATCAAGAAAGTATTACTCAAATCTAAATCAACTAACTTGCCAACTAAAGGTTTTGTGCTCATACCAACAACACTTCCTACATATCCAATGACAGACAATGTTGTAGCTCTATTAGCATCTGGAATATTTTCGTTCATCAACGTTCTTATTAAAGGTGTTCCCAATGCCTTAAATGATAATGCTCCTATAAGGGCAAACAATCCTATAAACGGTATTCCAACCTTCGAAAGAACCAATAAACAAAATCCGGGAATTATAATACTGATGAACATAACTAATACAGAATTTAATTTGCTCTTAAGTCCAGGTGAAATAAAGCTCATGAACATGCCGATGAAGTTTGCTGCAAGCATAATCATACCAAAGTATTTCAAATCTATTCCGTAATTGATAAAGAGAGGTTGATTTAAGTAATATAAACTCAAGATGATGACAAATGATAAAGAATTTAGTACTGATAGAATTATGAGTAACGGTTGTTTTGTAATCAGGAATTTTAAAGTACCGATAAAACTTACTCGTACAGAGTCATCTGTGACAGTGTTTTTAGTGTCGGCCTTTTTGATTTTTCCTTTGACATCTGAAGTCTCAACTAAAAACAAGGCAATTATTGGTGCTGTTGCTAGAGGTATGCAAGTTATATACAATGGCAATTTTAGAGAATACTGTGCTAAAAATCCACCAAGAGGTAATGCTATAATCAGTGCTGCAGAAAACGCTCCACTAATTAGAGAAAAGGCATAATCGGAGTATTCTTTCTTGTTATCCTTAGCCAAACTTTCATAAACTAATGCACTATCAGCACCTGAGATACTAGCTATTCCCATGCCACTAATTACTGCTGCTATAATAAACGCAATGTAACTAAAACTCATGGCTTCTAAAAGAATGCTCACTAAATAACAACATGTTGCTAGAAGAATGGCCTTCTTTCGTCCGAATAAATCTGCAAGGTATCCTGATGGTATTTCAAATGCAAACACTGCCATAGATAATGCGGTTTCAAGTAAAAATATTTGTGTAAAACTGAAACCTCTTTCTCGTAAAAACAGTGTATAGATTACATTGTGAAAAGTTAACGAGTACATGAATGATATGATTGTCAATAAAAGAATATTTCTTGTTTTTAATACAGTTAGATATTTGCTTAGTTCCTTTTTCATATTTCCCCCGCAATATATTATGTCTATTACTATAATGATTTGTGAAATAAAATATTCAATATATCTGTTATCTGTTAATAAGCCAATTGACTGAAATAAAAGTATCTATTCCAAAATATCATATAATTCAATTAAATGGTATATTTAACTCGTGTGTGAAAGAATAAATTCCCATAAATCAACAAAGGTGATAATTAATTCGGAAATTACGTTGTGTTGTATATAAGGATTTGCTTTATATCTCGTATTAGGGGTATTTATATAATATAAACTCTTTGGAAAATAGTTGCTTAATAGTTTGATTAACGTTATAATTAATCGATAATCATTATCAATTAAGGGAGGCTTTATGAAAACAAAGGAGTGGCGACAACGCCTGAAACCATATGCGAAGGCCAATAGATTCAAGGCTTGGATACAAATAATCAATACCGTATTACCGTACTTTGCTTTACTAACAACCATGGGTTTGGGAATATATTTTCATGTACCCTATATAATTATCTTCTTATTGGCAATTCCAACAGGTGCTTTTATGGTAAGGATATTCATTCTATTTCATGATTGTACTCATTTATCCTTTTTCAAAACCAAAAAGGGCAACCAGATAACAGGTCACTTGCTGAGTATACTTGCTTTTACACCATATACGATTTGGCAATCATCTCATAATAGACATCATGGTACAGTCGGTAACTTAGATGAAAGAGGTATTGGTGATGTTTGGACAATGACTGTAGATGAGTATTTGGCCAGCAATAAATCACGACGATTTTTATACAGACTGTATAGACACCCAATATTTCTATTTATAGTAGCTCCATTTTTCCTATTTGGCGTTTTAAACAGATTACCATCAAAGAAGTTTTCAAGCAAAGCACATCAAAGAAGCAGGTGGTTTACTAATGGAGGCATTTTCTTAACTATCTTACTTGTCAGTTTGACGATTGGCATTAAGTATTATCTGTTGATTCAGTTACCAGTATTATTCTTTGCAAGTATAATGGGTGTATGGATGTTCTTCGTTCAACATCAATTTGAAGAAGTGTATTGGGAAAGACATGAAGAGTGGGATTTTGTAAAAGCAGCTATTGAAGGTAGCTCGTTTTATAAACTACCAATAGTTTTGGATTGGATCACAGGCCATATTGGTTTTCATCATATTCATCACTTGAATCCTAGAATTCCAAACTATAATTTAAGAAAATGTTATTACGAAGTACATGAGTTTAAAAGAGGCAAAACGATTACATTACTAAAAAGTTTTAAAGTCGCGGTACTAAGTCTTTATGATGAACAGTCAGGTCGGTTAATTAGAATTAGAGATTTAAGAAAGCGTATGGTTAAATCAAATGTTTAGATACCCTGATCAGGGTATTTATTTTGAGAAAAAATATCAAGTATCCTTTTAAAATCTGTTATATGATTAGTTTAGAAAGCAGGGGGACAACAGATGAGTTATTATATTGGTATGCAGGCAGCGATTGATTACATTGAAACACATCTAAAAGAAGATATTACTTTAGAAGGTATCTCTAGAGTGACGGGGTATTCCATACCTCATATTTATCGAATTTTTGGAGCTATGGTAGGATGTTCTGTAATGACTTATGTTAGAAAAAGAAGACTCAGTAATGCGTTATATGATCTTGTGACGACAAATCGTAGTATTATTGATATTGCCTTCGAGTATGGTTATGAATCTCATGAGGCGTTTACAAGAACCTTTAAATCAGCGTATGGTGCACCACCAAGACAAATTAGAAAAGCTCAAACTGAACCCATCCTATTTGAACGAATTAATCTGCTTTCTGATAGAAAAGGAGAAACGATTATGAAACCTGAAATTATTATTAAAGATGAAATGACTGTAATTGGTATATCAAAATATATCACCGGCATTGAGGAAAAGAAGTTCGAGCTGATCAATGAAACAAGAGACGCTTTAAGAAGTGCAGTTGATCAAATCGAAAATAGAGTTAATGATCTGTTTTACGCAGCTTATGACTATTTACCGGAAGATATGGAAAAAGAGGATGATGATATAACTTATACATATTATTATGCTGTAGAAGTTTCAAAAGATTCAAAGGTACCTGAAGGTATGGTAAAAAAGACATTACCTCAAGGCAAATATGCAGTATTTAGCTATGATGTAGATAAGAATACATTAAATGGTATGACTTTAGAAGAAAGTGTTTATGACTATATCGATGGTGTTTGGTTACCTGAATCAGGACATGAGTTATCTGATCAATCTGATTATGAAGTGATTGATAAAAAGAAAAACCAGATTGATTATTATATTTCTATCAAGTAGTTTAATAATTAAATGTGCTTCGTGAACTAACGATTGAACAGTGGCACTTTCAATATTATTGAAGACGCCACTGTTTTTTTGATTTTCTTTAAGATAAACTATATTAATAAATGGTTGTTTTCATTGTTTATTTAAGAATTGAGTACTATATGACAGAATACTGAGATATTTACATTTAAAGTTTGTTTTCCTTTGGTGAGTCATATGAAGATTATAAAGGAGATGATAGTGTGTTTTATAAAGAACTAGAAACAGATAGAATGATACTTGAAAACATCAGTAAGAATGATAGGACATTTATATTCGAACATTTTTCTGACGAGGTTGTAACGCGTTATTTATATGATGAAGAACCTTTAAAAACCATAGATGGGGCGGATGAGATAATAGAATTTTATCTAAAGGATGAATCCTGCTCACAGCATAGATGGATTCTAACAAGAAAATCTGATGGTATGAAAATGGGGACTTGCGGATTTCATTGCTGGGATGAGGCAAACTCAAAAATAGAAATTGGTTATGACTTGAACGAAGCGTTTTGGGGCAAGGGTTACATGGAAGAAGCTGTTAGGGCGATTATAGATTTCGTTACGCAAAAAAAATGGCTAAAGCAAGTAGATGCTTGTATTTATTTTGAGAACAAAAGATCCATTTCTCTTGTTGAAAAGCTGGGTTTTAAATTGACAGACACAAAGTATGATGTTTTCCGTGGAGAGAAGTATTTACATCATGTATATTCTCTGATCATTTGATGCATCTCTTATGTTTATAAAGAGGTGCTTTTGTATTACAATGTAGTTGTGGAGGTACATTATGAATATTGGAATTATAGGTGTAGGGGTCATTGGCTCAGCAATTGTAAAAGGTTTTTGTTATAACAATAATCAAGAACATCAACTTTTCATTTCACCAAGAGGTGAACAATTAAGTCTAGAACTTTCAGCAACATATAATCAGGTTACAAGATGTAAAAATAATCAAGAAGTACTTGATCAATCTGAGTATGTAATCCTGTCAGTATTACCTCAGATGGGTATGGAAATCATATCCGAGTTGTCATTTAGAAAAGATCATAAAGTTATTAATTTAATGTCAGATAAAAAATTGGAAGATATTAAAGCGGTTATTGGAAAAACCAGTGCTTTGGTACATATGGTACCATTGTCTTTTATATCCAATAGAAAAGGTCCTATTGCACTTTATCCAAGAAATGATGATATTATATGTTTAATGGATAAACTAGGTGATGTGATTGCTGTTGATGAAGTTGGTAAAATAGAGTCTATAGCAGCCATTACAGGGTTGATGACTTCGTATTATGCGTTGATGCACGATATTGCAAATTGGGGTTGTGCTCATGATCTAACACAAGAAGAATCAAAATCTTATACAACTTATTTTTTTGAAGCTCTTTCTACACATGCCAGAGACAGTGACTTAGAGGTGCTTTCAACAGAGATGACACCTGGTGGGCTGAATGAACGGGCTTTGAAATATATCCATCAGCAAAATGGTTTTAAACCCTGGGTTGATATATTAGATCCGATTTTAGAGGGGCTCAGGAAAAAATAATTAAAACTATTCATGACCTATAATTTTATTAATTGGAGTGTTTAAATAAAAGAGTAAACTAAAAACAAGTAAAAGGAGAAAAATTATGACACCATCTAACTGCTAATATTGAGAATTTCAATAACTTTACAGAAGGCTATAATAACCTATTGACAGGTTTATTTAACGTACTCTTTAAAGTGGCATTAGAAGGTGACTTACTTGACTTGATATATGTGAAGTTTGTATTTGATATACAAATATTCTTAGATCTTAGCTGTAGGAAAAGTCTTTTCTTACGGTTTTTTTGTTTTCTTTGCCACTTTTATTTATGAAAGAAGGTATTTATGTTTGAGTTATCATTAAATCAAATAAAAAAACATATGGGCACAACACTCATTTTAGATAAATTAAATTTTTCAGTTTACGAGAATGAAAAAGTGGGAATAGTCGGAGCCAATGGTTCTGGAAAAAGTACCATCTTAAAAATGATTGCAGGTATTGAACCTTTAAATCTATATCCTGGATCATGGAGTCCAGGATATGATTACGGTTGGATCTCTAAGCCGAGAACAGCATCTGTTGCTTACTTGGATCAATTACCGGAGTTTGAAGAAGGACTAACCGTAAAAGATATCCTAAATTTGGCATTCGAAGAGGTTTTTAAGTTAGAAAAGAAGCTTAGAAGTTTAGAAGTAGACATGCAAAGTCTAGAAGGTGATGCACTTGAAAAAGTGTTGATGAAGTATAGTAGAGTATCTGAAGCATTTGATGCTAAGAACGGATATGATATACAAGAAAAATTCAACAAAATATGCACTGGTTTAAAGTTAGACAAAAAATTTTTAAACCGAAAGTTTCACCGTTTAAGTGGCGGTGAAAAATCAACTGTAATGCTGGGTAAACTGTTGATAGATCGTCCAGATATTTTGCTTTTGGATGAACCGACGAATCATTTGGATACAGATGCTATAGAATGGTTGGAAGGTTATCTTAAACAATATCAGGGGATTGTGATGATTGTGTCTCATGATCGATATTTTCTGGATGCTATTGTCGGAAAAATAATTGAGATTGAAGATATGGGTGCTATCACTTACAAGGGAAATTATTCAAAGTATGTAGAAACAAAAAAAGACAATATGCGTATACAGTTTGAAAATTATAAAGAGCAACAAAAAGATATAAAAGCAATGAAAAAAAGTGTCCAGGAATTAAGACAATGGGCCATGAAAGCTGACAACAACAAGTTTTTCAAACGTGCTGCAAGTATACAGATAAAACTTGATAAAATGAATAAAATATCGAAACCAAAGTTTGATAGAGCAAACATGAAAATTAATTTAAGCGATACAGAACGATCAGGCAAGGAAACCATTATTGCTAAGGATCTGTCTAAAAGTTTTGGTGATGTGAAACTCCTTGATCATGCGAATTTGATGATAAGATACGGTGAACGTGTTGCATTATTGGGTAAAAATGGCTGTGGTAAATCAACTTTTTTAAAGATGTTATTAGGAGAAGAGGCATTAGGTTCAGGAGAAGTTCGCTTAGGAGCAAATGTAAAAACCGCTTATCTGCCACAAGAAATAATTTTTGAAAATGAGGAACATACTGTTTTAGAATGTTTTAGAGAGGGTCTTGTTATCACTGAAGGGAAAGGGCGCGAATTCTTATCTAAATTTATGTTCATTGGGAAAACTGTATTTACAAAAGTTAATGAATTATCGGGTGGTGAACGTACAAGGTTAAAGTTAGCGAAACTGTTATACCACGATGTGAATCTATTAATTTTAGATGAACCGACCAATCATCTGGATATTGGCTCTATAGAAACTCTTGAAAGTGCGTTGGAACCTTTTGAAGGTACCATATTGTTCATTTCACATGACAGATACTTTATCAATAAAATATCCGAAAGGATAGTGGCAATCGAATCTTGTATATTTAAAGAGTATGATGGGGATTATAATTTCTATAAAGAAGAAAGAAAAATAGAGGAGACACCGGCTTTCTCGAAAAAGAAAAGCGTTATTCTTAAGAAGCCATGTAAAACTCCTGCGAATTATGAGGATCAAATCGAGTCCCTGGAGTTAAAAATTCAAGAATTGGATCAGGAGATGAAAATATATCCTGATGATTATTTGAAACTAGAAAAACTTCATAATGAAAAGTTGAATTTGGACACTTCTCTTCAGACTATTTATGAAGCATGGGAAAATGCACAAGAATAATGCACCAATTGTCCTATCCTAGAAAATAATTGTGATACACTTGTATTAAGATCTTAGTTACCTGGGTAATGTATAAAGGAGCAACAATGACATTAAAAGAATACATTGAGGAAATAATTAAATATGTAGAAGAGAATATACATGAAGTCATAACGGCGGATATTATCTCTAAGAGGATTGGATTTTCAAAGTTTTATTTGTATAGGATTTTTCAAACTTATACCGGATTAACTTTGATGGAATATGTTCGTAAAAGAAAACTTAACCATGCTTTGAATGATTTAAAGACGGACCAGCGTATTTTGGATATTGCCCTGAATTATGGGTATGGTTCAGAACGTGCTTTTTCAAGGGCGTTCGTTAATGAGTTCGGCAAGTCACCCAGTCATTTTAGAAACAATGAACATAAAATTGAGTCGAAACTTTCTGTATATGATTTGAGTCTACCTAGAAAGGATTGGATAGAAATGGTGAAAGAGTATTTAAGTAAAGTAAGGTATGAGACCTTAAAAGAAATGACTGTAATCAGTGGTATAAGAATTGGTGCAGAACCGGAAGAGGAGATCATTAACTTAATGATGGCTTTTCAAAAAGAACATAATTTTGAAGTGAAAAGATCTTTTGGATTTGATTCTCCAGTGGATGAAGAGGTAGCTAATAAAGGTCATAGAGGTTATGAATTTTGGTTGTCTATTGATGAGAAAGATACTGGTGTAGTTGAGGGTACAGAGTTTGTGATCAAACAGATTCCAAGTTATAAATACGCGTGTCTTCGTATAACGGACCCATTTGAAAATCCGATGGAAAAAATACCCAATGCATGGAAATCGTTGGTATCGTGGATTGAAGAAAATAATGTTGTTTGTGAAACCGGTCAAGATCAAAATCTAGATTGTCTAGAAGAGGTCATAGATATTGATGGTACCACTTATATGGATATCCTGATTCCCATAACAAAAGGTTGATATTAGCACCTTCATCTGAAGGTGCTTTTTCTTTTTTTTCAAGTATATAACTTAATAAACCAAAAAAACGCTTTTATTTCGATAAACGAAGAAAAAGCAGCTTAAATACTTGTTAACCGATTCATTTCAGGTATAATGTAGGAAAAGGTAAGCGAGAAGTGGAGCTTCTTGCGATATAGTTAAATAAAAGAACCCTCACAAATTAATAAGATATAATGGTAGTGACAAAACAA
>JAEIOD010000082.1 GCA_016342415.1 Clostridiales bacterium | reverse complement strand
AGGATTATTTAGGTATTAACAAAGACTAACTCAGCCTACGAGGCTGACTTTTTTTGATTAGATTTCGGATAACGGAAGCGCATCTGAGATGCCCTCGAACTTACAACCTTTGCTCATGTCCAACTCGCTTGGACTAATGCAAAGGTGACTCGGTTAGTGAGAGGGTTTGTCCATGATAACAAGGCCATGTAACGGCTTCTATTAATACAATACTCACATCACTCACCAGTGGACCTCTGCTCAGATGTAGTGTTAGATGATTTTGATTTAACTACCACACTAACTCATATTGATCAATTTCTCCTCCTGCTTCTTTAAGGATTATTTCCCTAAATAGCTTGAGTTTATTAACTTTTTCATTAATAGAATTTTCTAAGATAATACTCTCTGCTAAATAACCCAGTTCAGAATTTTTCAACTTTAAGTCTGATAATTGTTTCTTCGGGCTTACTAAAAAAGCTCCCATTAAATCATAATATAAATCAATTCCTGTCATAACCAAATCATTAATTAAAAGAATTCCTGAGGCAATATCCCCCTGTTCAATGATTCCTTTTATTGTATCAAATTCAATTGATAGATCTGCAATTCTAATTAATCTTTCTTGAGTTGAAAGCTTAAGAGGACCCTCTTCAGATTGAATAACTGATTGATTAACGAACTCATCAACTTCTCCCGTTTTGTCATATAGAATTTTACATGATTTACTAATCGGATAAGTCCTTGTACGTTTCATTATTTTTTCTTTGAATATATCTGGTGATCTCCATATAATTTGAATTTGCACACCATCTTGATTAAAACATTCAGTTCTATGATTTTCATTATGTCCAATTGCAAATAAATCAATATCACTGTAATTATGATTAGTTCCATTGGCAAATGAACCAAAAAGTATAACTCCAATCACATTGCTCTGATCTTTTAATCTATTGGCTATTTTATTTATTACTATGGATTGTTTTGATCTCATCATCTCTCCTTAAAATATACGAAACTACAATTTATCGGTTAAATCAATTTCATCTAACGGAAGCGCATCTGAGATGCTCTCGAACTTACAGCCTCTGCTCATGTCCAATTCACTTGGACTAATGCAGTGGTGACTCGGTTAGTGAGAGGGTTTGTCCATGATAGCAAGATCATGTATCTGTCGTAGTACGATTGAGTACTAAAGACAAAAACATACTTATTCTTTCATCTCGTTTGTGGACCTCTGCTCAGATGTAGTGTTATGTGTTGTTTTCTTATACTTCATACTAAAAAGTTATAGATTATTTTTATTCAAATCTTCTAATGTCATTCTCATCTATTTCATTATAAATTCTATACTCAGTTTTCTTTTTTATTTGGTTCTTAATATTATATTCATACTCATACAATGAAACTATTAGCGTTACAATGCCACCGCCATAATCTAAACGATAAGAGACTATTTCGTCACCAATATTGTTATACTCATAATTAACTTTCGAGACAATTTTATCGTTTTGTATTGTTTGAGTTCTACTCAGTAGATTGCCGTTATAATAAAACTCTTTTAGAGATGGACCCATCATAGTTATTTCATCGAGTTTTAAACTAAGCGTTCCTTCCTCTTGATCATTAACTTCTGAAGAATTAATATTAACAGTTTCACTTATGACTTCTTTTTTTTCTTTACCGATATAATTTGATGAACCTACATTATGACGTTCTCTAGTTATCATTTTTCCAGAAGCATCAAATACATCAATAAGGACATTTATTAATCCAAAGTTACTATCAGTTGTCCTTGTTTCTTTTATATCTCCACTATAAGCAATATCAGTATATTGTATTATTTCACCTGCATGATACTCACTTCTGACTAATTTCTCATTTTCGTATGAGTATAGCCAATAAGAAGTAAGAGTATTATTCATATATAAATTTGCTCTCATAAGAAGTTCATTCTCATAAATTGATTCCATGATGTAGTCACTTTTACTACCAGAAACCCTTTCCATTGATATAATATTTCCTTTTTTATCATACTTATATGTTTCACTTATTATTTCGTTAATTGTATATTCAATTTCATCAATAATCACTTTCCCATCAATAATTTTCTCATTAAAAGTTGTTGTGTTATTATTGCAACTAACTAAAGAAATTAGAATAAATAAAACAATCATTAGTTTTTTCATGATTTTTTCTCCATGTATGATTTGATTTGATCACGAGTTAAACCTTGCTAAGAAAATGACACATAACGGAAAGTGTCTGAGACGCCGTCGAGCTTACAACCGAACTCTCATGCTTGTGAGCCTGCGAACAGCTAATGAG
>JAEIOD010000081.1 GCA_016342415.1 Clostridiales bacterium | reverse complement strand
TATAAAAGAAATCAGTCGTTTTATATTATAATAAAAAAACCTGAGATTACATGTGTATCAGGATTGACGCTTACCTTCTAATGATTGAACATATAATTTAGCTAGAAAAATCTTTCGTGTAACGGAAGCGCATCTGAGATGCCTTCGAACTTACAACCTGCTCTCATGCTTGTGAGCCCGCGAACAGCTTATGAGCTGGTGACTCGGTTAGTGAGACGGTTTGTCCATGATAACAAGATCGTGTATCTACTCTTCTCTAAATCTTACTTCTAACATCACTCACATGTGGGCCTCTGCTCAGATGTAGTGTTAAGTGATGTCCTTTTACATAGTCCATTTCTATTACATAAGTTATCTAACTCTTTCTACTATCCGAGATAATCTTCTTAACTGTCTTTCGATTGAATCAACATTACTTCTTCCTTGTTCTTTTGGTCTTCCTATTCCACCGTACTCCAATGTTAAATATTTTATTGAACACTTTCTCAGAATCCATTCTACAACTTCATAATCTTCTTCTTCCATTTCTAAGTGTTTGTCACGTATACCATGTTCAGGATCATTTAATGTACCATTGACATGTAGTTCAACAACTCTATCTAATGGAAATTCTAGAATATAATCTTTTAAGGATTTTCCTAAGTATGATGCAGATGTTTTTGCATGACCAATATCTAAAGTGATATTTATATCTAACTTTTCTGTCAGTATATGAAATAATCTTGGATCTGAAGTTATCGGATGACTCATTGTATAAAAATCAGAATAAGGATAGTTTTCAATTGCAACAGGAACACTAAGTTTTTCTTTCCAGATCCCTAACACATTCAACATTCTATTAATTACTTCATCAAATGATGGTTCCTCATTCTCGAAGTCTTCTCTTGCTGCAAAGCAATGTATAGCAGACATAGGAGATGATAATTGATTTAATTTGCTGTTTATCCATTCGAAGTCGACTGTTTCCATGTCTTTCATTGATGTTCTTTCTCTATAACCCATATAATGAACCATTATTGGTCTAATTGATTTTACTCTGTCTGTATGACCTATACATAAATCATCAATAGGTATTTTTATATAATCAACATCAACTTTATTTTCTTCCAAAAGGTCAAGTAATTCTTCTGAAAAGTTACATCCTATTTTCATATCATTTCTCCTTACCTTTTCTCTAGAAAAACTATATCATATTCATGTAAAAGTATGTCACTTAACGGAAGCGCATCTGAGATGCCTTCGAACTTACAACCAGCTCTCATGCTTGTGAGCTCGCGAACAGCTAATGAGCTGGTGACTCGGTTAGTGAGAGGGTTTGTCCATGATAGTAAAATCATGTTACTATTCTTCTCAATTCCAACTACTAACACCACTCACCTGTGGACCTCTGCTCAGATGTAGTGTTATGAGATGTGCAAACACAAGCCTATACGTTTTTTTCAATATCTCGATACTTAATTATTTTTGTTTTTAAAATGTTTGGATCCATAAATAATTTATCTTCTTTATCTAATATATCTATAAGCGCACATAACTCAATTATTTTCCTCATCTGTCTCAACAATAATAAAATTTATATCATCATAATCAAACTCTACTTTTTCGACTTCACTCAGTGCTATGTTAAATTTCTCAATTTCTTGATTATGAAGATCCTCTTCTAATAAGAATTGCTTATAAGATATTAATCCATCTTCAGAACTTACCCAGTTTTTGAATTTAGATATATACCTCCATTCTCTTTCATTATAGAAGTCTACATTATATTTCCATTTCCCCTCTCTCCACATTCTACCTTTAAGAGGTTTAAAATTTAAAAATGATCTTTGCATCAAACGCATCGTTACGCCTAAATCAAATAATATTCTATCTCCAGAATTGAAGTTCTCGTCATTAATAATGTCAATATTGCTGTTATAACTCTCACGTATAGAATCAATGTAATCTGAATCTTTGTTAAAGTATGTAACAGGATTAAGATTAGCTTTGATCCCCCACTCTTTTTTTAAGCCAATTGAATACTTCCCATAAGTTTTTGAATGTTCAGTTACTAATGATAGTGGTATATCACAGAAACATTTTACTGCAATATAAACAGCTTTACCAAAGAATGGGCGAACATCTTCTTTATAATACCTTGGACTAAATTGCTTTTCTAAAGCTTGCTTCAAATAATCAAACTCTTGCATAAAATGAAACAATGTCTCTGCACTAATATTATTTCCCATTGTAACTCCAATCATTTTCTGTGTTTGCATTTTTCATAACGGAAGCGCATCTGAGATGCCTTCGAGCTTACAACCTCTGCTCATGTCCAATTCAGTTGGACTAATGCAGTGGT
>JAEIOD010000080.1 GCA_016342415.1 Clostridiales bacterium | reverse complement strand
ACTAGTACAAAAAGAGTACTAGAGCATAAATATAACTTTATACTTATGGACAAACCCTCTCACTAACCGAGTCACCATTGCATTAGTCAGGGCGAGCCTGACATGAGCAAAGGTTGTAAGTTCGAGGGCATCTCAGATGCGCTTCCGTTAGACGAAAATCTTTTTATAATATATTGGAGACAGAAATAATGAAATTTGGAAGAGGAATCAGAGAGGAAAATGACTTTCTTAAGGAAGTAGAATTCTCTAAGAAAGCCGGATTTGATTTTATGCAAGTTTGGTACTACAAAGGTGACATAATCATAAATAGTAATGGTAAGGATAAGACTGACCTTATAAAAGAAATTGGGTTTCCGATTATTATACATGCAGTTTTGACTGTCGAGGAAATTGAAGTATATTTACATAATATAATTGAGGTTTTACAGAGTTTATCCCATAAAGAACTTATTATTCATCCTGTGTGTGATGAAGAGAACATATCAGGTGAAACAATTCATAGTTTGCGAAATTCTTTGGATATGGCAAGTTCTGAGCTTAAAAAGCATGGTATTAACTTACTTGTAGAAAACAACTGCAGAAAAACAAAATTGAATTATAGTGTTGATGATATAAAACTCATATATACAGATAATGAGGAAATAGAACTTCTCTTAGATATAGCACATGTAGACAGTTATAATCATCTCGAACAAATATTAGAAATAAGAGAACCTAAAATGCTTCATATTGCGGACAAACATTTTACTGTTGAACATGAACATTTGCCTATAGGTAATGGTGAATTAGATTTTGAGAAGATTTTCAGTGAATACCTAAAAGAGTTCACAGGAAAGATTATACTAGAAATATATGATACGGATGAAGAGATTGAAGATTCTTTGAGAAAGATACAAGGTATTGTATCGTAAAAAGATCATCGTCTAACACTACATCTGCGCAAGGGTCCAAATATTGATGTAATTAGATACGATTCGTGTCTGTTGACACTCTAGATACATAATGAACTACGTGGACCACATTGTCTAATTTGCTTTGTTGCAAAGGAGATTGGTGATAAAGAAGTATTGTTAGTTGCAAAGTATTATGTAATGCAGACAACGTCTCAGATGCGCTTCCGTTATCTGAAACTTATTTGCCTGAGTACTTAGCAAAATATGATAAAATAGATTCATAGGACGAGAAAGGATATTTATATGAGTCAATTAGAAATAAACAAAGATAGTCAAGTTTTACATGATATTAAAAAGTTAATTATAGAAACAAAGAAATCAGTGCAATCAAATATCAATTCCGAAATGGTCATTTTATATTGGAATGTTGGAAGAAGAGTTAGAACAGCTATAATGGAGAGCGAAAAGGCTCAATATGGAAAAGAAATCGTTGATACACTTAGTCGACAATTAAAATTAGAATATGGAAGAGGATATAGTAGACGTAATTTATTTAATATGATCAAATTATATGACATGTTTCCAAATGAGCAAAAAGTGCAGACACTGTCTGCACAATTGACATGGTCACATCTAGTACTACTAATGAAGTACGACGACACAATAAAAATTCAGTTTTATATTTCTATGATAGGAAATGAAAGGTGGAGTGTCAGAACGTTGAGTGAAAGAATGAACTCAATGTTGTATGAGAGGACCAGTTTATCAAAACTGCCCGAAGAAACAATTATTAATGATATAGAGAAACTGAATAATGAAAAAAAGATGAGTACAGAAATGTTCTTGAGAGATCCGTATGTATTGGATTTCTTAGAATTGAGAGATACATATAGCGAAAAAGACTTAGAGACATCAATATTGAAAGAGTTAGAAAGCTTTATGTTAGAATTTGGTCGAGACTTTACATTTGTAGGTAGACAGGTGCGAATAACGATAGGCGACAAAGATTACTATATTGACTTGCTCTTCTATCATAGAAAATTGAAACGACTTGTATTAATTGAGCTTAAATTAGGTGAATTTCTACCAGAACACAAAGGTCAAGTTGAATTATATTTACGATGGTTAGATAAATATGAAAAGAATGAGGGTGAAGAATCACCAATAGGCATAATATTGTGTGCGGAGAAAGCGACTGAAACGGTAGAATTACTTGAATTAGATAAAAGTGGAATACATGTTGCTCAATATTTTACACAAATGCCACCAAAGGATGTTTTGGAACAAAAATTGCATTTGGCAATACAGAGGGCAAAGTCAAAACTAGGAGATAATAAAAGCAAATAAGCATCAGATAACACTACATCTGCGCAAGGGTCCACACAGAAATTGTTTCAGACATTTTGATTCGTGCTGATGGCACTCTATATAAATAATTTCAGAACGTGGACCACATCGTCCAGTTGATTGAGTAGCTGAATTACTGGTTCAATAAAAGTATCATTTGAATCAAGATTGATATAATATCAGACGACGTCGCAGATGCGCTTCCGTTATGTGCCATAATCATTGTAGATATTTGGCTTCGTATATTTTAGATTTTATCTGGCTATTCC
>JAEIOD010000038.1 GCA_016342415.1 Clostridiales bacterium | reverse complement strand
AACAGTATACAGGAACTGTGCAAGACTTAATGTCTAGTTCAACTAAAGAGAATGTACTATTAAATTTTCATTTAAGGTATTTGTTATATTGCTCTATAGAATAGAGAACTTATGTTTGGTATAATGATAGTAGGATAGTAGGGTTTTGAGTTCAAATAATGGAGTGATATAATGTCTAGAATTATATTTCATATAGATGTGAATTCTGCATTTCTGTCATGGGATGCGGTTGATAGATTACAACATGGTGAAACGATAGATTTAAGGAATATTCCTTCGATTGTTGGTGGGGATCCCAAAAAACGGTCCGGGATTGTTCTGGCTAAATCCATACCGGCAAAGAAATTTGGTATAAAAACGGCTCAAACATTGGTGGATGCTTTTAAACTATGTCCACAATTAGTGTGTGTATCTCCAAGGTATAATGTTTATACAAAAGCCAGCAAAGCGATGATGGCTCTCTTAAGAGAGTACTCACCTGATGTTGAGATTTTCTCGATTGATGAATGTTTTTTAGATTATACTACAGTAGAAAAGTTATTTGGTTCCCCGTTAGAGGCGGCCTATGTGATGCAAAAACGCATTGAAGATGAATTAGGTTTTACAGTAAACATCGGTATTTCAACAAATAAAATATTAGCAAAGATGGCTTCAGATTTAGAAAAACCTAATAAAGTTCACACGCTGTATCCTCATGAAGTACAAGAAAAATTATGGCCGTTGCATGTTTCCGATCTATTTATGGTGGGTAGATCAACAGAAGCAAAGCTAATCAAATATGGTATTGATACAGTGGGCGATTTGGCTCAAACTGATTTGAATTTCTTGAAATATATTCTTAAAAGTCATGGAGAATTGATCTACAATTTTGCATGGGGTAGAGATGTTTCTATTGTTAATGATGAAAAATACAGTTTAGTGAAAAGTATCGGAAATTCAACGACGATTCCCTATGATATTACTGAGAGAGAAGATGCTGCTAGATATATACTTTCTCTATGTGAAAGTGTTGGCATGAGACTTCGAGCAGCAGAAATGCGAGCATATGTTATCGCTATTCATATCAAAACCAATGGATTTGATACCATACAAAAGCAACATAAAATGTTGTATACTATTTCAAGTACCAATGATATTTATGAAGAGGCCATGAGATTATTTGATGTATTATGGAATCAAGTGCCAATTAGACATTTAGGCGTAAGAGTTTCACAATTACAAGAGGAATTGCCCAGACAATTATACCTGTTAAAACAAGAGGATGAGAAGATTGAAACACTTGATCAGACCATTGATGACTTAAGAGAACGCTTTGGAAAGGAAATTATTTCAAGGGCAAGTTTGATTCAAACTAAAGTTAAATCTATGTCGGGCGGGGTCGGAGATGATGATTATCCCGGTATGAGAAGTTTGATTTAATAAATTTAGTATAAAAAAGCAAATACTAAGCGTATGATTTCAAATATAACTATGACAAACTGTTGTCGTAATTTATCATGTATAATGGTTTTAGGAGGTAATAGTTATGAAAGAGTTTAAAAAGAATTGGTTAAATCAATTGATTGGTGGATTAGAGTCGGAAAAGAATTTTACAGTATTACATGATTGTGGTGCAATGTGTGCTAAGTGGAGTGGCATGCTTGATGAAATAAGCAAATTTAAATCAAGTCAAGAAATCTCTGATAATCAGTCTTTGGTTGAGTTGTTAAAAGAAAGTCCTTTCAAAGATCATAATATTGAGGTAAAGGATGATGTTGTTCAACTGACGTATAATTTTGAAAGTTGTATTTGTCCAATCATGAATCAAATGGAAAATCCTCATGCTTGTCAATGTACAGTCGGATTTTTGAGTAAGTCTTTGGAGACTCTTACTGGTAAATCGTTCTCTATTGAAATAATGGATTCATACCTAAAGAATAACTTGCCGTGTTCTTTCCAAATTTACATGGACTAATGTATAATGGGAGACAAGGAGCATTAAGATGATCTTAATGAGGATGGTATGCGAGGAAAATATATAGAAAATGTAACAATTTTAACCCAAATGATGTTGCCACAGTTTGTTAAGCCTGGGTATAGATGTATAGATGCAACGACTGGAAATGGACATGACACTTTATTTTTATCCGAATTAGTTGGAACAGAGGGATTTGTATACGGTTTTGATATACAGCAGCTTGCTATTGAATCAACAAAAGAAAAACTAAAAGAACGAGAGAATTTTCAATTAATCTGTGATGGACATGAGCATATGGGAAAATATGTTTTGGAGCCTGTTGATTTTGTAATTTTTAATTTAGGTTACCTTCCAAGAGCGGATAAAAATATTAAGACGCATAAAACAACGACTTTATTGGCTATAGAAGCAGCTTTAAGGCTTCTAAAATGCCATGGTATCTTATGGGTTGTTGTGTATCCAGGACATGAGGAAGGTGCAGAAGAATCACAAGCACTTAAAGAATATTTTGCTTTATTGGAACAAAAAAAATACAGTGTGATGACATCCAAATTTGTAAACCAACGGAACAATCCACCTTATGTGATTGTGATTGAAAAGAAAATCACCAATGAATAGAGTTAAATGATGAAGTATATGTTACACTTGATATCAAGAGACTCAATTAATGGAGGTTTTTATGAAAACTATAATAATATATTCTACCAAACATGGTTTTACAAAAACTGTAGCAGAGCAGTTAAGCAAAATGGTTGACGACTCCGTAGAACTGTTTGATACAAATGAAGTCACTTATGATATTATTTCTGATGCTGAAAAAATAATATTTGGATGTCCAGTTTATTCGGGTAAGCTTCGTAGAGAGATGGTTGATTTAATCAATAAGTATAAGACTGATTTGATTGAAAAAACAATAGGTATGTATGTGTGTTCAGTCAATGAATTCAAAACCTCAAATTATTTAGAACAATCCTTATCAAAGGGCATTATAAATCATTTGTCTAGTGTTGTTTATGCTGGTTATGGTGTTGATTTTGATCATATGAAATTATTTGAGAAGGTCGCTATAAGAACAATCATAAAAAAAGGTGATATGGATACTGGCATCAAAGTAGAGGCATTAAAAAAGCTTGTAAAAAAATTGAAATAAAAATCATCGTTGAAGTCTGGTAGCTTATCAGGCTTCTTTTTATTGAGTTAGCATTAAATATTTGTTAATTAATACACAATCGATGTAATGAACACAACTATTATAGGCTATAATAAGATATAGATAATAGTCAGGAGGATATATGTACGAAGCGTTAATGACGGAAGAAATGAAACCTTGGAGAGATTTGCTGTTGGTTCATAAATTTGCAGTAGAGGAAATCAAGACTAAATTAGATATTTTAGATGAAGAATTTCGAAATATTCATGATTACAATCCTATTGAACATATCAGATACCGTGTAAAAAAACCTAATAATATTATAAAAAAATTAGATAGAATGGGATTTGAACCGACAATTGAAAATGCCAGAATGCATATTTCGGATATTGCGGGTATTCGTATTATTTGTTCTTTTACAAATGATATCTACCACGTTGCGGAACTCTTAGAAAAACAAGATGATCTCAAAGTGGTTTTAATAAAGGATTATATTAAGGAACCAAAAGCAAATGGCTATAAGAGTCTTCATATGCACATTGATATTCCTGTTTACTTAAGTAGCGGTGTTGTACCAACACGTATTGAAGTTCAAATTAGAACTGTTGCAATGGATTTTTGGGCGAGTTTAGAACATAAAATTTACTATAAGTTTAGAAATAAAGCACCTTCAAAGATTACAGAGCAATTGAAAATTTGTGCCAATATGATTTCTATTCTTGATGAACGTATGTTAGATATAAAAAATGAAATAGGATCATTAGACTTAGAGGATGAAACGCTTACGAAAGACGTTATCTCAGAAATTGAACTCAGCGATGATTCCGAATCAATGGAATGATAAAAATAGAACTGGTCATTGGCCAGTTCTTAAATTTTGAAGAGGACCCATTTGCAGGTCTCCGTTTCATATTTAATTTCATAAATTTTTAGTATCCCATCGATGTGACTTTCACATTCAAAAACATACATTTGATTACCTCCAAACTTTTCGATTTTTACACAACGGATACGTTCTATAACAATCACTCTATTTTGATCCTCTTCTTTTAACCTAAACTTGATAGGATGTACTTTACCATCTTTTTCAAACCATGCAATCATTTCAATTGCCTTACATACCACTTTCACTTTAACACCACCTATACAAACGTTTGTTAATTAAGACCATCGCTTGATATGGTAATCACCATAGGATGTGATGGTTGAATCCCTTAGAGGATAATAACCTTTTTTTGCTAAGGTATTGATTCGAATTGTTGCCTTTGGGATAGCTTTAGTAACAATGCCATCTATTTCAAAATCATCTTTGAAGTAACAATCAAACATATAAAATATATCATCTAGATGCGAAGGTGTTTCATATTTAGATGCAAGATCAAGTCTTAAAAATCCTAGAGATTCATTGGTTTTATCAATCGAGAAAATTTCTATGGTACCAATAGCTTGGTTTATTTTTTTATCCACAACACTAAAACGAACATAACCTCTGTTGTTATACTCCATAATCCAGAACTGGATGAGTTTTAAAACGTCTTCAGCGGTATGGAAAATAAAATTACTATTACAGTTGTCACTGTTAAAAAGCGGTGCGGATCTTGGGTCGGAGTAACAGGACAAAAGGTTCTTCGCATCAGTTTCCTCAACTAATCTGAAGATGAAATGTTGGCTTTCATATATAGGGCATTCATCAAATGGACTTACTTTTAATATTTTCATCAGACTCTCCTTTATACTTACAGTATACACGAACAAACGTTCTTAGTAAATGCTATTATAAAATATATTCCTTAAAATATATTGTGCAAATTTTATAGTGTTTGTTAAAATATAAGAAAGGAGAGTGAAAATGGAAATTATTTTAATAAGACATGGTCAATCCGAAGGGGATATTTTAGAAGTTCATGAAGGTCGAGCCGACCTTGAACTGACTGGTGAAGGCGCCCGACAGGCTCGTAAAATGGCATTGTGGCTTAAAGACAATGAGAAAATTGAAAAAATTATCAGTAGTCCACTAAAAAGAGCATTTAAAACTGCCAATATGATAAAAGAGTTTTGTGGGTGTACATTAGAAATCGATGATACGTTGATGGAATGGGATAATGGTCTTTTGGCAGGTGTAAAAAGAGATGAAGCGGCGAAAATATTTCCTTTGCCAGAAGGTGGTAGAAAACCACATGAGACACTCTATGAAACGGAGTCCATGATTGAGTTTAGAACAAGAGCTGAACTCTTTGTCTCAAAGTTAAAAGAAGCTCGGTACGAACGAATTTGTCTGGTTTCTCATGGCGGTATGATCAATATGCTTCTAAGAAGTTTGTTAGAACTTCCGATGACATCTCAAATGAGTTTCTCATGCGAAGATACATGTCTGCATAAGATAAAACTCATGGAAAAAAAGTGTCATATTTATTATATGAATAAGATAGTTTAAATCATCTTGCCATAGATGAAAAAGGCTTATATGATTATAATGATAAAAGGAGGTATTATTTATGATGATGTATGCTATTTTTCTTACAGTTTAATTGAAAAATTAAATAGAGGAAAAGCCTGTTATGGCTTTATTTATCATGGGGAAAAATAGGACGATTATAAATATACCGATAAATTCTTTGGTATATCAACATGTAGAGAGTCTGTATTTACGTGTTTTTAATTTGGAGGATTATATGAATTATACAGTAAAAGAAGCAATAAGATACAGTAGTGAAAATAATATAGAAACATGGGTTCATGCCTTTTTAAGTTCAGTTGGTAACAATTTGGACTTTTCCAAGGGGCTTAAATTACAACACAGGTATTGGTTAGGTCCTATAAAATTGGAGCTAAATAAATTTTCAAGATGCTGTGGTCCAGAAATAGGATTAAATTTTTATGAACCTGAGGAACACTTCGAAAGACGTGTGAATCAAATGATCAACTCTATAAAAGCAGGATGGGAAATGCCGCCTTTGATTGTAAAATACGAAGCAGGCGTATATGAACTTAATGATGGCAATCATCGTTATGAAGCACTAAAACGTTGTGGTATCAAATCGTATTGGATAATCTTATGGGATAGTGTAGATAAAATAAAGGATTATAATTGTAAATAATTTGATCATTTGAAATTCAAAAATTGTAGGACACTATTAAAAAAATCCGATATCAGATGATGATATCGGATTTTAGATTATGATAATTCTATTAATTGATCTATTAAGCTACCTACATATTTAACTGCCTTTTGAACAGGTTCATCAGAAGTTAAATCCATTCCAGCTACTTTTAATAAGTCAAGTGGTTTCAGTTTACCACCGGTTTTTAGCATATCAATCCATCTGTCTACTGCAGGTTGACCTTCTTCAAAAATCATTTCAGAAACAGCTGTTGATGCTGTAAGTCCAGCAGAATAAGTGTATGGATAAAGTCCCATATAATAATGAGGTTGTCTCATCCAAGTCATACCAGCATTCTCATCAATCTCTACAGAATCACCCCAGAAACCTTTAAGGACTTCTAGTTTTGTATCACAAAGTAGTTTTGCTGTAAGTGGTTGATCCTTTTCAGCAAATTCATATACTTTTCTTTGGAATGCAGCTTCTAAAAGGTGTGTTACAAAGTTGTGATAATATGTGCCCATAAACTGAAGAATTACCCACTTTTTCATTTTCGGATCATCGTTATTTTGAAGCAAGTATCTTCCTAATAACATTTCATTCATAGTTGATGGTGCTTCAACGTTATACATTGAAGGATTGGTATTAAAGTAGTTTTGCTCCTTGTTTGCCAAGTAGAAATGACCTGCGTGTCCAAGTTCATGAGCCAGTGTAAAGGCATCTCTCATATTGTTTTGGAATGTTACTAAGATATATGGATGAGCGGCATAGGGCGATGCACAGAAAGCACCTGTTGATTTACCGACATTATCTGAATAGTCAATCCAACGTTCATCAAAAGCTTTTTCAATGATTTGAACATAATCTTTACCCATGATTTCCAGTGAATTAAGGACAGCGTCTTTTGCTTCATCATATGTTGCTGATGGATTAAAGCTTGTGTCCAAAGGTGCTTTTAAATCATAGAAGTTGACTTTTTCAAGTCCAAGTTGATCCTTCAAAAGATTTGCAAACTTACGCATATGAGGTGCTAATTCATTATAAATGACATCTATTTGACGATGGTACATTTCTTGAGTCACCTTTTGCGAAATTAATAGCATGTCTGTAACAGACTCATAACCACGAAGTTTACTCAACATTACTTGTTTTTTAACTTCAGTACTGTATACCGCTGCATAAGTGTTTTTATATAGATTCAGTGTTTTATTAAATGATTCATAAGCATTTTTTCTTGTAATGGCATCTTCGCTGTATTCATATTTACCTTCAAATAACGCAAATGAGTTGGGTTGAGTGTTGCCATCACCATCTTCAAAAGCATCAAACTGCATATCGGCAGCTTTACTGACAGAATAAATAGTATATGGTGCTTCAGTGACTTCACCGAGTGATGCAAGAGCTTCTTCTGTATCATCGGATAACTTGTATTTCTTTTGTTCATATAAATCTTCTATGTATGGACGGTATACTTCAAGTTTGGGTTCATCTTTGAAAAATTCAGTGTATTGTTTTTCGGTTAATGACATAATTTCATTTTCAAAAAATGTAAGCTCTGCTTGAATAGCCGTTGCAGCAGCACCAAAAGTCATAGATAATTCTTGAGATTCTGTATTGGTACCATCGACTGCTTGACCAAGTCCTGCATAAGTTCCAAGAGCATCCAATTGGATTACAAATTTCTCAAGTGATTCAACTGCTTCAAATAACACAGATGCATTTTCAGTTAAACGGCCCTTATAATTCTTAATCTCTTCAACGTTAACTTTTGCTCTTTCTAGAGAAGAAAGAAATTCTTCTTTTGATTCAAATAGTGCTTTTAGATCCCATGTCATATTGACATCTACTTCATGACGCTTTAATCTTTCATTCATAATAATCTCCTCTTTATAATCTAATTCGCTACTCTAACTATTATATTGACAGAAAATTTCAACTATCGCAATCCATATAATTGTTTTTAATAGTTCTATAACCATTAAAAGAGACATGTTTGTTTGCAGTTGCTGTATTTATTAGATTTTTTTATATTTTTGTAACAACTTGACTACGGCCTTTATCTTAATGATATAGTGGATACAAGAAGAGCTAAGAGGATTGTATGAAGACGATTGTTCTGCTGATAATAACTATTTTATTGTTTGGAAAAGAAGATTATGGCTCAATATTGGAAATGATTTTGACATATATAATCAAATTTTATAAAATGATAACTGCATGTTATCAGTAAGAGACATACAAGTACCACAAGCCGGACTGACAGATAGTCTTTTGTAGATATTGATAATGAAAACCTAATGGATATAGTGACTGCTACGTAAAAAGGTAATGGCGGCAGTAAAGTGTTATTGAACAGATGCAATTTCCAATGGAGTGGGTGTAGAATGAATGGTTATAGATTTGAAAGTAAGTTGTGGACGGGTGATGGTCCTTCATCATGGCATTTTGTAACAGTACCAAATCAGATATCAGATGATATTAGAAATTTATTTGCAGAGATAAGTCCAGGATTTGGTTCGATACCAGTTGAGGTGACAGTAAATCAAACGAAGTGGAAAACATCTATTTTCTATGATTCAAAATTAAAGGCGTACCTGTTACCAATTAAGGGTCCAATAAGAAAAAGAGAACATCTAAAAAAAGATGATCTTATTACAGTAGAAATAGACGTGATGTTTTAATTTTATTTAACTGAAAGATCCATTCGTGATCTTTTTTTATTGTTTGCTATTACAACAGACTTATTACAATCAACGACTGAGCAGAGATATAGGTTATCATGACCAACTGTTCTGGAAGAAAATCGAGTTCACCAAATTCTTTTAATGATAGAGTTGTATCGGAAATCAGAAAGGATAGTGTACCTAGCAAAGTAACAAAAGTGCCTGTGTCAGATAAAGATGTCCATCTTAACAGTGCTGTGAAACTAAAGGTCATAATAACGCTCATATATACCGCTATAGCTATTTTTAAAATCTTTTTGGTACGATGTGATATCTTTGGACTGCTTTTACTGAGAAGACCATTTTTGAGAAGATATAGATAGACGACTAATCCACTAATCAGATAAAATATGAGACATAAAAAAATAAATCCGTTTGGAGATTCTATATCTTTTAAAAAAAGGCTGATATAAGTCAGATGCCCACATAAGAAGAAACCTAAACCTGTTAGTAAAGGTATCATATTTTTGGTTGTTTTTTGATGATTAAGTTCATGATGGAAAATAATAACACAGTCTCCCAACCAACCAAAAGTTAATGCTATGATAACAAAATAATGGATGGTACTTACGTTTAATATATAGTTTATCATCAGAAGCGGGATTAAAAGTGGTTTACTGATTAACGTTAAAAGATGATTATTATTGGACTGGACTCTTTTATTATTGTAAATATTGACTAAAGCTGTTAATAGAAATAGTGCAATCGCGAGTAACTTCATATATAACCTCCTATATAATAATTGCCTATACCTATTATACTATAAACATTTAGGGAAGGGGTTTGTTTTTATATAAAACTAGAAAATTATATTATATCCAGATTTGAAGTATGTGATGTTGTCTATGGGTTTAATATTGATATCAGCGAGATCTTATCTATGTGTGGTACTTATTTAGGGCTTGATAAAACATACACTCTGTATTAAAATAGCTAGTAATACCAAAGGGGTGATGAGTGATGGGACAAGAACTGAAATAAATAATTATGTAGAACTTGTTTTGCAGATATACCAGCAAAGCTTATATATTGGATAATACTAAACTGCAAAAGGAGTATACATGAATTTTATAGAAAAGATAATAACAAAAGAACTTGAAGCTGGCAAACATAATAAAATTATTACTAGATTTCCACCAGAACCGAATGGTTATCTTCATATAGGAAGTGCATTTGCCATCAATATTTCATATCAAATGGCAAAAAAATTTAATGGACAATTTAATCTAAGATTTGATGATACAAATCCAACAAAAGAAGATATTGAATATGTTCATGCAATAGAAGACGACTTTAAGTGGATGATGTTCGATTATGGAGAAACGGCTTATTTTGGATCGGATTATGCAGATCAAATTTATCAGTATGCAATATATCTAATCAAAGAAAATAAAGCTTTTATTTGTCATTTGTCTCAAGATGAAATGAGAACATATAGAGGTACTTTAACTGAAAAAGGTAAAGAAAGTCCTTATAGAAATAGAAGCATTCAAGAGAATTTAATGTGGTTTGAAAAAATGAAAAGTGGTGAAGTTGAAGAAGGGATTTGTGTTTTAAGAGCTAAAATGGATATGGGTGATCCCAACCTTCTGATGCGAGATCCGGTTATTTTTAGAGTATTACATCAAAGTCATTACCGTACAAAAGATAAATGGTGTATTTATCCGATGTATGACTTTGCTCATCCTATACAAGATTATATTGAAGGGGTGACACATTCTTTATGTTCTAATGAATTTGTTAATCATAGACCCTATTATGAATGGGTGCTTAATAATCTAGATTTAGAGAAGCCGCTACCGAGACAAATTGAATTTGGACGATTGAACTTAACCGGGGTAGTTACCTCAAAGAGATACCTGAAACAATTAGTAGCCAGTGGCGTTGTAGAGGGGTGGGACGATCCAAGATTGCCAACTCTAAAGGGACTCAAAAAACGTGGTATCACACCCAAAGTGATTGTTGATTTCCTGGAAGAGATTGGTGTTCCAAAAAATGAAAGTACAATTGACTATAAATTATTAGAACATTTTGTAAGAGAAGATTTAAAAGAAACAGTTCCTTGTTTTATGACTGTAGTTGATCCTTTAAAAGTTGTGATTACAAATTTAGAAAATGAAGAAGTGTTGTTTGCAGACAATCATTTTAAGGATGAAAGTTTTGGTAAAAGAGAGATCAAATTAACCAAAGAGCTATATATTGAGCGTGAGGATTTTAGTGAAAATCCACCACCGAAGTATAAGAGACTGACTCCCGTCGGAGAAGTCAGACTAAAACACGGTTTCTTTATTAAATGCCATGAGGTGATAAAAGATGAGTCTGGTAAGATTACAGAAATTCATTGTACTTATGATCCTGAAACAAAAAGTGGCAGTGGTTTTACAGGTAGGAAAGTAAAAGGTACTATACACTGGGTATCGTCTTATAGCCGACCTGTAGAAATTAGAACTTATGAAGATTTATTTTTAGAAACACCGTCAGATGATACGCTGGTAGAATCGATAAATCCAGAGTCGTTAAAGATTACAATGGGTAGAATTGAAGATAATTTAGAGGCGTCTTTTGATGCAGGTCATTCAAGATTTCAATTTATTAGAATGGGTTACTATTATATGGAAAATAGGAATTTAGTCCATAGAATAGTCAGTTTAAAAGGCAATAAAAAGAAGTGAAGATGTTTTTAAAGAGGTTATGTTAAATCATGACCTCTTTTTGTTAAATTTAAGGTTAATAAAACTCAGATGTGGTATAAATAAAGAGAATTAGATAATTTGACTAAAGGGAGGGTGTATGAGTAGCAAGAAGAGATTAATTACTAGAAGTGATTTTGATGGTTTGGTATGTGCGGTATTATTAAAGGAAATGGATTTAATAGAAGATATAAAGTTTGTTCATCCTAAAGATATGCAGGATGGTAAAATAGAAGTTGGTGAGAATGATATTTCTACAAATTTACCTTATGCAAAAGGCATTGGCTTGGCTTTTGATCATCATTTAAGTGAGACGATACGTAATTCAGAAAAGTTAGATAATCATATTATAGATCCAAATGCACCAAGTGCAGCGAGAGTAGTATATGATTATTATGGTGGTAAAACTAGATTTTCAATGATTTCAGATGAAATGATGGAAGCGGTTGATAAAGCTGATGCTGCTTGGTTTACAAAAGATGATATTTTAGATCCAAAAGGCTGGGAACTGTTAAGCTTTTTAATGGATGCTAGAACAGGATTGGGTCGTTTTAGGGAATTCAGAATATCAAATTATAATCTGATGATGGACTTAATTGAATATTGTAAGAATCATAGCATAGATGATATTTTAAGTTTGCCAGATGTCAAAGAAAGAGTAGATTTGTTCTTTAGCTTTAAAGATCAATTTTATGGACAGATTAAAGACAATGCTGTCGTAAATGGGGATGTTTTAATTATAAACTTAAAAGATGAAGAAACCATTTATCCTGGCAATCGATTTGTTAAATATGCATTATTCCCAGATACTAAAATATCTGTACAGGTTATATGGGGATTTAAAAAACAGAATACGGTCTTTACAGTAGGCAAGTCAATAATCAATAGATCTAGTGATGTGAATATCGGAGAAATCATGTTATCTTATGGTGGCGGAGGTCATATGAATGCAGGAACATGTCAAGTTGCGCATGAAGAGGCGGATCGTGTACTAGATGAATTACTCGTTAAACTACAAGGATAGAAAAGAGGTTATCATGGCAAGAGTATTGGTACCAAAGAAGAAAGAAGAGAAAACATGTTGTTCAGGAAAAAAAGGTTTCACACTTTTTAGTATTGTAGCAGTCTTGATGATTGCATCTTCAGCATTATCTTGGATTGGGTTAATGAACATTAAACATCAGGGTGGCAAGTTGCCTTGGGAATAAGAAAAAGGACCTTAACGGTCCTTTTAGTATTTTATATTGTATATGATAATTGTTACGATAATATTTAAAATGCCCAATAGTAAATATTGAAAAGCTGCGCTTTTTAAATAGAACCCTGAAGCAATCGATTTTATACGTTTTTCTTGTGTGGTTTTAGAAACTGCTATATCAACATTGGCCATAACATTTGTAGGACTATTGGTAAATTGATGACCTGAATTCATACCGAAGTATAAAAATGCAAATGGTATGAAACACCAGATAAAAAAGAATGTTTCAATATCTATGGTTGATTTTGAAAGTAAAAATGAAATCCCTTCAATCACGCCTAAAATTACAAATGCCATATGACCTCCTAAATATCATTTGAAAACGGCTGAACAGTACCATCTTCATAAATAAAGAAATAACCTCCTGGGGTATTACCTGTTGTAATAAAAACATAGATGTTGCCATCCTGATGAATGGTTTCAGTCGTTTTGATGTGTTCCTCATTATGATACTGTTTAAAATAATCAGTTGCTGCTATTACAGGTTTACACTGAGTTGTAATAATCGTATCGTTAGATGGCCAAATATCAAAAGTAAATGGTAAAGAGTAATCTAAATGAAGTGTCATACTCAAAGTGATACTTAACACGATGACGACAACTGCTTTTAGAAATTCTTCGTTTCTTCCGATGATATAGATATATGCAAATACAAATAGCAATGATGTGATATATGAAGGACTACTGATTAATCCAAGTTTTTTTACTGCAGAAAGCAATATGGCTGCTACTATATGAGTGGCTACAAACACAATCATATAACCTCTTTTCTTTTTTAGTAACAAACAAGGAATTGCAAGTAAAAGACTGCTTATACCAAACAAGAGTATCATGCCAAGTCCATCTACTAAAGTATCTGTATAAAAGACGATAAAGCTACCGTATCCTAATAAAAATGTAGATATTGTGATGTATATGATTGGTTTCAGATTTTCTTTTGAGAGTGCTATACCAAAGGATATCAGTGAAACAAGTATTAATATGAAGCTAAAAGTAATGGGTTGTAAGTTCATCTTATTCCTCCTGATATTCTCTAATATGATTGTCCTCATAAATGAGTCTGTGAATTTTAGAACCATCTTGATAAGTGATTAAAATGATTATGTCATCATCTCTTTGAATACTTCTAACAGCGTCAATAGAGCCTTTAGAATGATTTGTTTCAAAATAATCAATGGCCATTATAACTGGTTTGCTTTGAGTTCTGTTCAATTCATCTGTATCACTTACAAATGATTTGAAAACCATTCTGTGTTCAAAGTCTAGAGGGGGATAGTAGTCAAAAGTTATTACAAATCGTAGTAATAGTAAAATGCCAACCATAGTAAATGCCTTGATTTTATCTTCTGTACCTCTAAAGACATACAAAGAAGTAAAAACCATAAAGAATGTTACATAGTAATATGGATTGGGTATTAAAATGACAGTTCTTATACCGGCAAGTAAAGTAAATGCTACAGTGTGAGTGATGATAAATACCAATCTGTAATATTTCATTTCCTTATGAACCATATAACATGGTATTAACATGATAAGGCCACTTAAAATAAAAATCATGATAACAGCAAACGTATCAATCAAGCGATCTGTGTAACAAGTCAAAAATATAATAAGACTGATGACGACAGAGACACCTGCACTATACATGTAGTTCTTTTGGCCTTTGATTAGATATTTATTAAATAAGAAAAGACCTGTAAAAAGTAATACTGTACATATAATAATCGGTTGTTGTAAAAACATATGGCACCTCCTATTTCCAGTTTATAGGAAAAAAGGATAACTACCTGTAATAGGACATGAAAATGTTTTATTCTTGCATGAAAATGATGACGGATGATGTTTTTTTCGTTATGATTAAAGTAGGAGACAATTATGAAAGAAGCTTTGTATTATAAGAAATTGGATCATGATAAAGTACAATGTGAGCTCTGTCCTCATTACTGTGTGATAAGTCGTAGTGAGTCGGGGCTTTGTAAAGTAAGAAAAAACATCAACGGTAAACTGATTGCAACTTCATATGGTAAGCTGGTTACAGCTCATCTTGATCCAATTGAAAAAAAACCCTTATATCATTATTATCCAGGGCGTGACATTTTTTCTATTGGTTCTTATGGTTGTAATATGAGTTGTTCATTTTGTCAAAATTATGAATTATCACAACGAGTATATGAAGTAGAAACCATTTTTCCTGAACAATTGATTGGTCAAATCAAAGGATTGGGCATTGCTTTTACATACAATGAACCTCTAATTAACTATGAGTATATCTTGGACGTTTGCCAGTTACTTGCCAAAAAAAGTCCAGACAAAAAGATCGTTTTGGTTACCAATGGTTTAATTAATGAGATACCCTTAAAACGGTTATTGCCTTATATAGATGCCTTTAATGTTGATTTGAAAGGTCAATCAGAATTTTATAAAGTCTGTGGTGGTCATTTCAAATCGGTTTTAAGCAACTTAAAATTGATGCAAAAAAAGCATTTGGAAGTGACAACACTTTTAGTCACTAATCATGTGACTTTAGAAGATGTGGAATTATTATCTAAAAAATTGTCAGAAATAGATAAAAAAATACCTTATCATTTGTCGAGATATTTTCCGAACTACTTAATGACTGAAGAGGCCACTTCAATCAATTTTATGTTTGATGCTTATGAAATTGCTGAGCGGTATTTAGATTATGTCTATTTAGGTAATATAATAAAAGAACATCATACAGTCTGTAAAAAATGCCATTCTATTTTAATTAAAAGAAAGGGATTTAAAAGTACCGTAATGATAGATACGCCAGATTGTACATGTGGATATAACAACAACTTAGTGGGAGTAATGGATGAAAAATAATTTGGATATCAAAGAAATGATGGCTATGTCTTATGCTTTATATGAAGAAAATAAGGATTCCTGGTCTCCGATGGAACCGGAATACGGGAAAAACTTTATCTTATATATGATAGAAGAAATCGGTGAAGTTATTTCAGTGGTAAAAAAGAAAGATACAAATGAAATTATGACAGAAGGCCCAGTTAGAGAACATATGGTAGAAGAGCTTTCAGACGTGTTGATGTACTTTATTGATTGTTTAAATCGTTATCATATTTCTGCTGAAGAATTTTCTAATGCTTATACTAAAAAATTTGAATCCAATATGAAAAGAAATTTCAAAAAGGATCATGAGTCTTTTATAAGCGAGGAAATCGTATGATTTTAATCGGTGGTGGTGACTCTGCAGACGTTTATCAAATTGGACATGGCAGGGTACTTAAGTTATTTAAAGATAACGAATATTTTATTAGAGAATATGAAGCATGCAAATATATGGGAGATATGACTTCTTTTGCACCTCAAGTCTTTAATAAAGTATGTGTTGATAATAAAGATGGTTATGAAATGCAAGAATTGATTGGAGAGCTTTTCGTTGATGTGATAGATGATTCAGATGAGCTCGAGTATTATGCAGAATTAATGGGACAATCACATAAAATGCTGCATAGTTGGGATAGCAGATCCTTGGCATTACCACACTTAAAAGAAAGACTAAGAATATATATAATACAGTTATCACATATCAGTGATGATATAAAAAAATGGGGCGTCTCGATCATTGATGGTTTGGAAGATGGTAGATCACTTTTACATGGAGATTATATGCCTTATAATCTGATGTATTTAGATGATAAACTTACTGCGATGGATTGGTCTGATGCCATGTTAGGACCCAAAGAAGCTGATATTGCAAGAACGCTTTATTTTATTATTGATCCAAATGATTATGAAGATGCTAAATACACCTTGAATAGCAATAAATTTATTGAAGCTTATTTATCTGGGTATTATGGTAACGAGATACCTGTGAGCGTTATCCATAGATGGTTGATTATCAATGCAATTATAGAATTAGATAGATTTCTGGCTTTGCGTGTCTCAAATAAATTTACTCAAAGATTGGATGACTTTATTCATAACAATCTAAAAGAAATGGGTTCTGATTACTTATTTGAATAGGAGTGTGAAAAGATGTTGGTTCGACAAGCAACTTTAGAAGATTTAGATCAAATGACGGCGTTGATAAATGCAACAACGAAAAAGTTAATTGAAAAGAATGTTTTTCAGTGGGCTTATCCCTGCGAGTTAGACTCATTGGAAACACAAATAAAAAGCGGCGAGGTTTTCATATTAGAAGATCATAAACGATTGATTGGCAGTTATTCTATAAAACATGTAGAGGAGTCGTTTCCAGTACAAATTGATAAAAGTCTGTATATGTATCGATTACTCATACATCCTTTTTATCAAGGGAAAAATCTGACACAACACATGTTTAAGTATTTGAAAAAAGAGTATAAAAAACACCCGGTTTTATTAGATTGCTGGGCGGGGAATGAAAAATTATGCGATTTTTATAAAGCAAATGATTGTATGTTTTTAGGAGATTTCCCCGAAGCGGATTATAAAATTAGTGTATTTCAGGTAGGAAAGAGGGGCAATATTGTTAAAGACGACAAGGGTTTTTTTAAGAAATTCCAAAATTGAAGATTTAGATTATATCTTACAGATTGAAAAAGATGCTTCTCAGACCGGTTTTGTTAACCTCTGGTCTAGAGAGAAACATAAACAAGCACAATTAAATGCCTTAACAGATCATTTGATTATTGAAACAACGGATGGTACAAGTGTTGGTTATTTAATCGGTAATCAGAATCCTGATGATAATTACGAGTTGATGCGTATTGTGATCTCCAAAAGAGGTAATGGTTATGGAAAAGAAGCGATAGAGGCATTAATTGGACGTGCCTTTAAGTTAACCACACATCGATTTTGGTTAGATGTTAGAAGTCATAATCAAAAAGCCATAACACTTTATGAGTCGATGGGTTTTGTTACAGAAGGCATATTAAGAGAAGCAGTTAAATTTAGGGACTCGTACGTTTCTGTTCAAGTGATGTCAATATTGAGGCAAGAGTATGAAGTATAAAATATATGGTAATCCAAATAAATTAATCATTCATGGCGGACCAGGAGCTCCAGGGTCCGTTTCTAGTTTGGCTAGAGATCTAGATAACTGTATAGAAATCTATAATTATGGTCATACTATTAAAGCACAGTTACAAGAAATACATGAAATTGTGGAAGCCTTTAAGATGAGTACACCTGTATTAATTGGACACTCCTGGGGAGCGTGGTTGGCTTTTCTATATGCTGCTAAATACCCAACCTCAAAAATTATACTGATTGGCTGTGGCGCATTTGAAGAGTCCTATTTAGATCTTATGAATCAAAGAAGACAACAAAAGTTAACTCCAGATGAATTGACTGATGTAGATCTGTTCTTTTCAAAAATTGCCAAGAATGAAGAAATAGATATGTCTTATTTTGGTCGGTTAATGACTAAAATGGATAGTTATGAGCTTGGTCATTATGAAGATGAACTTCTTTTTTTTGACTCAAAAGGTTATCAAATGTTAATGAATGACTTACGTATCTTAAGAAAAAGTGGTGTTTTATTGAATATGAGCAAGTCCATACATGCAGAAGTAGTAGTGATTCATGGTAAAGATGATCCACATCCCTATGAAGGGATTGTAGAACCTTTTAACAAAGTTGGTCTAAACTATCGCGTCCATCTAATCGGTCGTTGTGGTCACACACCGTGGTGTGAAAAATATGCTCGTGATGAATTTTATCAAATTATAAAAGAAGAGTTGAAGTATTTATTTCAATCCGATCGACTGGGATTTAGAAACTTATCCATCGGTGATAGAAAATTCTTTAGACAGATGAATGCCAATCCTGAAGTGATGAAATACTTCCCAAAGATTTTGAATGAAATAGCATCAGATGCTTTTCTAACCAGAATTATCCATAATTACAAGAGAGATGGCTTTGGACTATATGGAGTTGAATTGATAAAGACTGGGAGTTTGATAGGTTTTATTGGCTTTTCACGGCCATCATTTAAAGAGGAGTTTGTACCTTGTATAGAAATCGGATGGCGCTTGGATCGAAAGTACTGGAGACAAGGGTATGCAAAAGAAGGTGCTTTAAGGGTTTTGAACTATGGCTTTGAAGTACTAAAACTCACGGAGATAGTTTCATTTACAGCTACCATCAATACACCTTCCATAGCAGTTATGAAAAGCATTGGTTTAAAATATGTTAAAAATTTTGAACATCCAAATGTAGAAGATCCTTTAAAAGACCATGTGCTTTATAAGATTGAGAGGTCATCATGAGATTAAAAAGAGGAGATACAATAGGTCTTTTTTCACCATCAACGCCCATTACAAAATTATGTCCCATAAGATATATGCGAGGAAAATCATTTTTGGAATCAAAAGGATTTAAGATTAAGGAAGGATCACTTACTTATCAATCCGATGGTTATCGTTCAGGCTCGATTGAAGAAAGAGCCGAGGAGTTGAATGAGTTGATTAGAAATCCTGATGTGAGATGTATTATGTCGACTATTGGTGGTATGAATTCAAATAGTTTACTGCCTTATATTGATTATGATGCGTTTAAAAAAGATCCTAAGATTATTATTGGCTATTCTGATGTAACAGCAATACTTTTTGCCATTTATCAGAAAACAGGCATTTCTACTTTTTATGGACCTGCTTGTGTGGCTTCATTTGGTGAACTGGCACCTTTTAATGAGATGCACTTTAAATATTTCAGTGATGTATTGATGTCAAAGCATGCGATATACAATTATGAGAAACCTAAGGTTTGGACTGAAGAGTATATAGATTGGGAGACTCAATACAAATCAAAGAAACAGGTTGAGAATAACTGGTTGACTTTATCAGAGGGACAAGTGACAGGGCGTTTAATTATCGGAAATCTGAATACGATGTCAGGTATTATGGGAAGTCCTTATATGATAGATATAAAAGAGGGAGATATACTATTTATTGAGGACAGTCTTAAAAATGCTACAACTGAAGAACGGTTATTCAGTTTATTAAAACTAAATGGTATTTTTGATAAGATTGGCGGTTTAATCATAGGAAAACATGAATTATTTAATGACCAAAATACTAGAGGCCATTTGGAAATATTAAAAGAAGTGATAGGCGAAATTAAGATCCCTGTGCTTGCAGAAGTTGATTGTTCACATACTCACCCTATGTTTACAATGCGGATAGGTTCAAAGATAAAATTAGATGCAACACATCAAACCATTAAATTATTAAATGGTTTTGGTCAAGAAATTATCCTCTAAAAGTTTTATGATGTAGTTGGAGGCAGATATGGAAGAGAAAAAAATAGCGGTACGAAAAATGCAAGATTATATTGAGACTCATCTTCATGAATCGATTACGATAAAGCAATTAAGCAACTGTTGTTATTTATCACCGTCTTATGCTGCAAAAATATTTAAGGAATTAACCGGTTATACGCCTTACTATTATATCAAAGCATGTAGATTATCAGAAGCAGCTAAAGCATTGAGAGATTTAGATTTAAAAGTGATAGAGGTTGCACTTGATTTTGTATTTGATTCACATGAAGGATTTACAAGAGCCTTTTCAAAGCAGTTTGGAGTACCACCGAAGTCTTATGCATTAAGAAAACCGCCGATTAAGTGGTTTCTTCCTTATCCATTAACTATCAAAAAAGAGGAGGATGTTACAATGAATCAATTTATATTTACCCAAGTTATTGACAGACCAAAAAGAAAAGCCCTTATTAAAAGAGGAATTACAGCGACAGAGTACTTTAAATATTGTGAGGAAGTAGGCTGTGATGTATGGGGCACACTTATGAGTGTAAAAGAAGCACTTTATGAACCTATTGGTATGTGGTTGCCTGATATGTTAATAAAACCAGGTACATCAGAATATGTTCAAGGAGTAGAAGTACCTCTTGACTATGATAATGTAATTCCAGAGGGGTTTGAATTAATTGATTTACCAGCAAGTCAAATCATGATATTCCAAGGACAACCTTATGATGACAATGATTTCGAATCAGAAATTGTAAGTGTAATGGATGCCATTAAAGCATTTAAGCCAGCATTATATGGGTACGAATTCTATAACAAAGAAACACCAAGATTTCAATTAGAACCTAGAGGTGAAAGAGGTTATATTGAAGGCCGACCGATACGAAAATTGTAGTGTCATTAATTTTTAATGTCATCTGTATGATTATTTGTTAAAATGAAAGTGAGGGGGTGTTAAAATGTTAGATTATAAAAAAGTATCATTAAATGAAATAAACACACTTTTTGAAGAGTATGTGGCATCTTTGAGTGACGTATATGATGATTTCCTAGAAACTCATATATTGGATTCGGATTTTTATCTGATGAGTTATCATGGAGAAGAGGTCGGATATTTTGCAATTTTTGAAGAAACATTATTAACACAATTTTTTATAACAAGAACAGCTCTTCACTTGGCACAGGGATGTTTTAAATCCCTACTTGAGAAGTGCAAGGTTACTCATGGATTTGTACCAACTTGTGATGAATTATTCTTATCTCTGAGTATGGATTTTCATAGGAAAATTGATCTTCAAGCTTACTTCTTCACACTGACAGAAAGAAATGTGAAGCCACCAGTTTATCCGAAAAGCATGTTACGATTAGCAAATCTTTCTGATGTTGAGAATATCAAAGCGTTATCAGGGGACTTCTTTAGTGAGTTGTATCAAAATGTATCTGATAGAAAAATTTACATCTTGGAAGATGATGAAATTTATGGGTTTGGTATTATGGAAACCAATAGGATTCATAAATTCTGTAGAGGTATTGGCATGTTTACAGTTGAAAAACATCGACAAAAAGGTGTTGGACGAAGCATCATTTTACATTTGTCAGATTTATGTAAAACTCTTGATTATCAACCTTTACCAGGCTGTTGGTATCATAATTATAATTCCAAACGTACATTGGAAAGCTGTGGATTTGCATCCAAGACAAGATTATTAAAAGTTGAATACTGATGGATAAAACAGACTATAAAAATTAGTCTGTTTTTTAAAATATATATTTCGTGTAACGAATAATATGGTATACTAATAAAAGGGAGGGCATATTATGATTGAACAATTAAAACAGGGATTAACATCAAAAGGTTTTCAAGATTTAAGATATGAAAAATTAAAAAATATTGTTATTAATGTTAGAAACGAAAAAGTGAAATCAGTAGATGTCATTGAAAAAGAAGGTGGACATGCTAGAGCATTAGTAGGTGGTGGCTTTGGAACCTTATCATTTAATGATATGAAGGACGTTTCATCTAGCATAGAAAAATGTATTGGTTTTAGTGAAGCAATACCAGGTGAAATGACTTATGCGAAAGTTGAAGTTGTAAAGGATAAGGTTTCACTTTCTATCGATTTAGATCCGAGAACAATCGGGCTGGATGAAAAGGTTGAGCTTCTAAAATCATATGGAAAATTGGCAACAGAGGTTGAGAACTTATCAATATGCGATGTTGAATATATTGAATTATATAAAGAAAAGTACTATGTTACTAACGAAGGTACTGAGATTACTCAAGAGCAATTGTCTGCGACGATTAATTTCAGAATGACCTCAAAAAACGATCAATTGACACAACAAACGAGATTATCACTGGGTGGTGGAAATAGTTTTAGTGAATTATTAGGAAAAGAAGAAGCGGTGAAAGCAAAAGCAATTCAAACAGTTGCCTTATTAGATGCAGAACCTGTTGTTGCTGGAGATTATGATGTGATATTAGATCCATCAGTAGGTGGATTGTTTATTCACGAGGCATTTGGACATCTTAGTGAAGCGGATAATTTACTGAGAAGCGAAGCGCTTAAAAAGACGATGACTTTAGGGACAAAATTTGCTAACACAGCACTGAACGTGATAGATGATCCAACAGAAAAGGGTCACTCAGGTAGTTATATTTATGATGATGAAGGTATAAAATCAAAAAAAACATTTTTAATAAAAGACGGTAAATTAAGCGGACGTATGCACTCGAGATTAACCGCTGGTTTAACTGGCGAAGCAGTCACTGGACATTTCAGAGCAAAGAATTTTGCTTATACACCGATTGTTAGAATGGCTAATATTTATATTGATAAAGGGCAAGATACTTATGATGAGATCATTGCCTCTACAAAGAACGGATTGTATTTATTTGGAACAGCTGGTGGCCAAACATCAGGGGATATGTTTACCTTTGCAGTTCAAGGTGGTTATAAAGTTGAAGACGGTAAAATAACGACCATGGTACGAGATATTATTTTAACAGGTAATTTATTTACGACTTTAAAAAATATAGATAAAATTTCTGATAAACGTATGATGAGCAAAGGTGGCGGCTGTGGTAAAGGTGGACAAATCTTAAGAACCAGTTGCAAGGGATCTCCATATATCCGTATCAAAGGCATGTCAGTAGGAGGTAAGTAATGAGGAAATTATTTGATCATATCTGTTCGCAAGTTGATGATGCAGAATTGTATATTAAACGAGATGATATTATTTCAATCGATATCAAACAAGGTGTTGTTAAAGCAGTTGATGGAAAAAACGTTGTTGGTTTATCTCTAAGAATGAACAACGAGGGAAAAGCAGGAACGGCTGTTTCAACAAGTTTAGAAGATAAAAGCATTGTAGAACGTGCCATTATATCAAGTCAATACCAGACGGGTGATTTATTTAATTTCAAACACATACCCTCAGAACCAGTTGTATGTTTTGATGAGGTGTTGGTTCGAAAAACATCAGAAGAATTAATCCTATTGGGAAAGACGTTAAATGATAGAATTAAAGCCATTGATGATACTATAATTTTTGCAATAAGTGTGATAAGAACGATTAGTGATGTTTCAATTATAAATACTGCAGGTCTTGATGATAGTTATAATAAATCCCAACTCACCATTTCAATTGAAACGATGTCAGATGCTGGATTTGTACAGACATCTATCACTGAATCATATAGCAAGTTTTTTGAGATATCAGATGAACTATTGAAGGATTTGGTTCATAAACATCAAATATCAACTCATGTTTATGAAGTTGAAACCTCTAGAATGCCAGTTGTATTTAGTGGTAGAGCTATGGGATCATTGATGACAAGACTCTTAGCAGGTGTAAATGGTGAATTTATTTCGAAGGGTGTTTCACCTCTAGAAAATAAACTCGGAAATAAAGTTGCATCAGATATACTATCTGTAACAGATGAAGGGCGGTTATCACATGGTTTTCAGACGATGAAGTTTGATGATGAGGGCATACCGACACAGCGTACTAGAATCATTGAAAAAGGTGTGCTTAAAAACTTTATGGTCAGTGTGTCTACGGAAGAAAAATTGGGATGTTCAGCTACAGGAAATGCACAGAAGAAGACCATGTTTTCAAAAGAGATAGAAGATCAACCCGTGATAGACAGTACGAATTTCATGATTGAACCAGGCGTAACATCTGATGATGAAATCATTAATGGTATTTCTCATGGCATTTATGTGGATTCTGTTATGGGGACACACACTGGTAATATTCCTGCTGGAGAATATGCTTTAAATGTAGGCATTGGTTACCTGATAAAAGATGGTAAACTAGTAGGAAAAGTTGTTGATTCGATGGTCTCTGGTAATATCTATGAGGACATGTTTAAAATAGAAGCAGTTGGAAAAAAACTTGAACTGATGAATGTAGTTTTCTATCCAATGGGGTATTCACCAATGGTTAAATTTAGCGATATTAATGTGATTGGCAGTAAATAACAGAAATATAAAACCCGTTTGAAATGAAAATTTAAACGGGTTTTTCATTATCTTTTTAATGTAAAACTTAAACTGTTTTGAGGACAGACATCTACACATTTCAAACATTTAGAACAGTTAAACGCTTCGCCAGGATTAAGTGAATTTTCTTTGTACAAACTATGTTCAGTACTAAAAGAAGTAATATAGCATGTTGTATCACAGATACCGCAATTGACACAATTATCTTTATTGAACTTGATTTTGAATAATGAAAATTTATTGGTCAATCCCTGAATCCACGAGATAGGACAACCAACTTTATAGTAATTGTACATGTTCATTTTAAGTGCTTCTTCTGACTGATTTTTGCTCAGGAACTCTTTAATAAGTCCCATTGGACACATCCACTTACAAAAGACTTTTCCAAAGACAATACCCAATATGGTTGCGATTACCAATAAGGTCAACAAAGAAATCCAATTATTACTCAAAGCAAAAAATGTAAGTAGTGCAAATGCATATTGAAAATGCTTCCTATTTTTTATCATACACCCCTCCTATAGGGGGTAGTATAACATATGTTAAGATAAATTTAAATAGAATCATCTAATTCCGTAGCTTATGTGAAGTTGTCCTCTAAACTCATCATTTGAAAGATGACAGATTGGTAGAATTTATGATATCATTGATATAGTCAATAATGTGATTTTTAAATCAAGTGGTATAAGTTATTTTATTGTGATTACCAGTTATAGGAGGACTTTATGTCTAAGCGAGATAAATGCTCAGTGCAGTTGATTTAATCTGGTAACAGGTTGTACTGAGCTATATAAGTTATCAGTCAGCTGCACTTTTCTGATGTTATTAACTAGAAAAGGAGCAGAATATGAATGAATTAATAAAATATTGGAAACAAGAAGAAGCGCGTGTATTTGAAGGTTGGGATTTTTCATCAATTGAAACATATATGACAGAAGAAAAATTGCCATGGGATTATGATACACTAGCAAGGTCATTGATTAAAAAGAATTTGAAAGTTCTGGACATGGGTACTGGTGGAGGTGAGTTCTTGCTGTCTTTACATCCATTTTCAAAGATGACTTTTGCAACTGAAAAGTATAAACCTAATTTTGAGTACGCAAAAAATATTTTGGACGAAGAAGGCATTTGTTTGAAATATGTAGAAGAAGATAGTAATTTGCCATTTGAATCCTATTTTTTTGATGTCATTTTGAATCGTCATGAATCATTTGATCCGAAAGAGGTTTATCGAATCTTAAAACCGGGTGGTGTTTTCTTAACACAGCAAGTCGGTGGTATGAATACAGTAGAATTCGCAACAGAATTATTAGGTGTTAAACCTGCTGTTATTGATACAAGTAGAGGTTTAGAATCGGTTGTGAAATCACTAGGAAATAAATTCGAGGTTCTGAAACAGGCAGAAGCATTTCCAAAGTTAAGATTTTCTGAGGTTGGTGCATTTGTTTATTTTGCTAAGATAATTGAATGGGAGTTTCCGGAATTTTCTGTAGAAAAACATTTAGATGCTTTAATGGCGTTACAAGAGAAAATAGAAGCCAAAGGTTTCTTTGAACTGATTGAACATCGATTCTTAATAAAAGCTATAAAGAAATAAACAAAAACGAGCCTAGGCTCGTTTAATTTTGATTAAAAGGCAATACCTTTTCTAAAAAGTTCTTAAGTTTATCTGATTTGGGATTGTCCAATATAGAGTTCGGACCATGTTCAATGATATCACCATCATCCATAAAAATGATATAATCTGCAACTGATTTAGCGAATCCAATTTCATGAGTTACAATTACAAAATCAATTTCCTCCTCTGCTAGCTTTTTAACAGCACTGAGAACATCATACGTTAGAATTGGATCCAATGAAGACGTTGGTTCGTCCAATAAAATGAGTTCAGGTTTAATCGATAATGCTCTTACGATAGAGACTCTCTGAGATTGCCCACCACTCAGTTGATGAGGATACTTATCCTTATGTTCATAAAGGTCAAAATCTCTTAATAAACTATGAATTAACGGAATCGCCTCAACTTTACTCCAATTATGAACTTTTTCCAGTACCAATAGCAGATTGTCCATTACGGTTAAGTGATTGAAAAGGTTATGGTCTTGAAAAACAAAACCAATACGTTTTCTATGTTCAACGATGTGTGCATCGTTTTCATCTAAACGATGATCATTTACTGACAGAGTACCACCTTGAAAGGTTTCAAGTCCTGCAATTAATCGAAGTAAGGTTGATTTACCACTTCCGGAAGCGCCTAGAAATGCTATGATTTGCTGCTGTTCAATATGAACACTGATGTTATTTAAAACGGATTTATCATTGTATTGTTTGAGTAGTTTTTCAATCGTTAATTTCATATTTACACCTTATAATTTACTTTCACTTCTAGTTTGCGTACAAGAATAATCAATGGGATGGTTATAATCCAATAGCCCACAGAAACTACCATAAAACCTTCGGGGTATTTCAGAGTAGAAGCCATAACTGTGTTCACTGAGTTCAAGAGCTCTGTAGTTCCTAAATAAGCCAATAATGAACTACCCTTTACTGTGAGTGCAAATTGACCAGCTAATGGAGGTAAGATACTTTTAAATACTTGTGGGAAGATGATGTATCGATAGGTTTGGTATTTGTTAAAACCAAACATTTTTGCAGCTTGCCACTGATTGATATGAATGGATTCTATAGCTCCTTTATATATATCTGATACATATGCAGAAATATAAAGACCTAATGTTAAAGCACCGATTAGAAATTTAGATTTTATTCCAAACGAGTTTCCTATATAGTAGTATGATACAATGGCAATAACCAATAATGGGGTACTAAAGATAATCGTTTTATGAATTTCTGCGATATAGTAGAGTATTTGTACTTTTGACTCCTGCATTAAATAAAGTATTAAACCGATTACTAGTGAGAGTAAAATAGAAACCAGGCTGATTAAAATGGTCCTTAACCAACCTGATAAAATAACATTTCTAAAAATAATATAATCTTCAAAGACTAAGTCTCGTTTAATCGATCTAGTCATTACAAAGGCAAATAGAATAATAAAAAATGAGAGTGCCAAGGTAAAACTAAATATTTTTTTCATAACATTCCTTTCCTAGAAGAAGAAATCCAATCCACTTTCTTCAAATTCTTTAACTTTATCTTTCAAATACCGTTCTCTAATCTCATCAAAAGTACCATCGGTTTTGGCTTTTTTAAGCCAATCATTGATATCTTTTCTCAAATCGTCTTCACCTTTTCTCATTGCAATGCCCCAACCTTGTGTATTAGGTAATGCTTCTAGTATTGCAAGTGTTGTATCTGGGAAGTTTTTTTGATGATTTACAATTGATAAGGGATCATAAATGAAGACATCAGCATTGCCTTGTGCAACTTCTAAAACAGCACTGGCTTCTTCATCAATATTTTTAATGACAGCGTTAGGAGCATTAGCTGCAGCCCATAGAGCACCAATAGTCCCGGTTTTAGATGCAATTATAACTTCTGAATCATCTAAATCCCTATATGACTTCACTTTTGAATCCTTATGGACCAACATCATTAATTGACTGGTTGTATAAGGATCTGAGAAGTCTACAACTTCCATACGCTTTTCGTTGATGGTCATAGATGAAATGATGATATCGATATTACCGCTTTCAAGAGCTGGAATAAGACTTGCATATGCAGTATCAATAATTTCAACTTCCATATCTAAGTAATCAGCTAATGATTTCGCCATTAATACCGAAACGCCTTCAGGATTTCCATCAGTATCGATTGTTTCAAATGGTGGGTATTTAAGTTCCATACCTACTCTTAATACGTTATCTGAAGCTTTTTTTTCAGACGTACATCCTATAACTGTAAAAGCCAACAATAAGATAACCAATAAAATGGTTAATTTTTTCATATATTTCCTCCTTTTTCTACGAGCTTACATAATAGTTTATACCTGTGTAAGTTGCATCTCAAACAAAATTAGCAGAATTAATCTCAAAAATCACTGAAATAGTACAGTTTAGAAGTGTAACACTGAATGGATGGAAGAACAAGTTTTACATTATTTTGAAAAAGAATAATTGACAATATTAATTATGAGACATTTTTTAGGGTACAATTGAATAGAAGGAGGAGTCTTATGATTTGCAATCAATGGTATGTGGTTTTAGAATCGAAGGAAGTCAATAAGAAACCCATTGGTGTTACAAGATTGTCTGAAAAATTAGTGTTTTATAGAGACAGTCAAGGTAAAGTACATTGTTTAAAAGATCAATGTGTACATCGTGGTGTTCAATTAAGTTTGGGTGAGGTTCATAAAGATCATCTTTTATGTCCCTTTCATGGTTTTGAATACAATTGTAAAGGCAAGGTAGAAGTGATTCCTGCTTATGGTAGAACATATCAAGTACCTGAACGTTACAAAGTTTCATACTATATGACTTTTGAAGTTCAAGGATTCATTTATATATTCTGGGGAAATCCAGACGAGGCTTCTGAACCACCGGTTTTTTTCAATGATTTGGGTGATGAATTTTCATACGGTACAATGAATGAAGTATGGCCAGTTCATTATTCAAGGGCTATAGAAAATCAACTTGATGTTGTACATGTACCATTTGTTCATAGAAATACCATTGGTAGAGGTAAGAAATATGTAGTAGATGGTCCTGTAGTTGAATGGGTGGATAAGGACAAATTCGAATTTTTTGTTTATAATAGAATTGAAGACGGCACACATGCAAAACGACCTAAGGACATGCCAAAAGCTAATAGAGAAACAGATTTTAGATTGGGTTTTAAGTTTCCGAACTTATGGCAGAATTATATTGCTGACAAAGTGAGAGTTTTAGCGGCGTTTGTCCCGATCGATGAAGAACATACGAGAATCTATTTGAGGTTTTATCAATCATTTGTAACGGTGCCCGGTCTTAGGAGAATTATTAATATGATGGCGATGATTTTCAATAAAAGGGTGTTGCATCAAGATAGACGTGTTGTTGTGACGCAAGACCCTATCAAGTCAATGTTACGGATGTCTGATAAGCTGATACATGGTGATTTGCCAATTCTTGAATATCGGAAAAGAAGAGATGAGTTATTAAAAGAGTTCATTGAATAACTCTAGTTTTATGTTTTGTATATGAAAGACAACAGAAGTATCTATTAACTAAAGGACGGATGGATTTGTGATGTATAAACTGACTAATGATTAAGATGTAATAGACGATTATACATTTGACTGATATAGTGAAGACGATACAATAGTTGTAGAGTGCTTTATTAAGGATATATTTCAACCACTAAGTAGAAATGAGGATTTCATGAATTATAATGAATTTAAAGATAGAATATTGGAACTCGGGGATTTGGAAATTGAAGAAAAAATAGAAATACTATGCGAGGAAACAGATGATCTTGAATTATATGAGCATATGGAACTTGTAGCAGGACTTGCAGCTGAACTTGCTGAACAGTATAATTTAAATAAAGAAGATGCACACTTGACTGGATTTTTACACGACGTGGGTAGACTAATTGATCCAGAGGAGTATTTGGATATTCTTGAAAAACATAATATTCCAGTTGACGAGGATGAAAAACAAGTTTTAGATGTGTTACATGAAAAAGTTGCAACACTCATCACGGAGGATGTTTTCAATATTACTAATCCAATGATTAAAGGCGGTATTTTGTATCACACAACACTTAGAAAAAAACCAACTGATTTTGAGAAAGTCATTTTTTTAGCCGACAAGTTAACATGGACATATGATGAATTGGTATTTACGATAGAAGAAACCGTGACACAAAGTCTTGATGTAGCTTGTTTTAACGCATTGACTTGGTTAATAAAGCATATAGAAGCTAAAAACGGTTTGGTACTGAATAATACATTGGAAGCGTATTTATTCTTTAAAGGTATTGTATTGTTATAGGAGTAATTATGTTTAAACTAATAATAGATGAACATGTTGAACTAAGATATGTAACACTAAAAGATGCCCTTGCACTGTACAGAATTGTTGATGAAAACAGAGACTATTTTAGACCATGGTTTGGTTGGTTGGATAAAATGACTGATGAATCTATTATGACAGGTTTTATCAAATCTGCAATGAAGGATTATGGTAATGGACAAGGACCTAAAGTTACGATTTGGTATAATGATATCATGGTTGGATTCATTTCACACCAAAACTATAAAGTTTTTAATAAAAGTATTGCTATAGGCTATTGGATGGATGAAAAACATACTGGAAAAGGTATTATGACGAAAGCATGTAAAGCAATGATTGATGTTGCTTTTGAAAGAGATATTCATAAAGTTGAAATCTACTGTGCTACTCATAACACGAGTAGTCGGAAAATACCAGAAAGGCTAGGTTTTACAGAAGAAGGCACTATAAGAGCTGCTGAGTTCATCAATGGCGAATATGTAGACAATGTTGTTTACGGTATATTAAAGGACGAATGGCAATGAAGATAAATATTCATGAAACAAAAGAAAGATCACTTAAATATGTTGTTATCGCAGCGATGTATAATAATGAATGGTTGATGGTAAAACATAAGGATAGAACAACTTACGAGATTCCTGGTGGTCATATTGAAGTGGGGGAAACCGCTCTTCAAGCAGCCGAACGAGAGCTTTATGAAGAAACTGGCGCTTTGTCTTTTGAATTGCTTGCTGTCGGAGACTATTCAGTAGAAAGATATGATTCATGTAATTATGGACGCTTATTCTATGCGAAAATTGATACTATAGGGTCTTTGCCGGACTCCGAAATTGTTGATGTAAAACCTATGCAAGCAGAATTTAAATGGACATATGAAAAAATACAACCTATTTTACTTCAGTACGTCAAAAACTTTTTATCTATTAGAGAAGTAGAATTAAAAGACGCTAGAGGGCTGTATGAGTTATTTCATCAGCTAGATCAAGAAACTAAATATATGATGTATGAAGCAGATGAGCGTCAAACGACTATAGAAGAAGTCAGACACAGAATTGAAATGATTAGGAAGAATGGCATTATGTACGTAATTGATGATAATGGATTAGGTGGATTCATTATGATGAATAAAGGGAGTTGTAATCGCATCAAACATGTTGGCTATATTGTAATTGGCATGAAGTTATCAATAGCAGGACAAAAGTATGGAACTCTTTTATTCAATCGTTTATTTGAGTATTCTAAGTTGAATCATTTACATCGTCTGGAGTTATCTGTTATGACACATAACCTAGCTGGTGTATCTCTTTATAAGAAAATGGGATTTCAAATAGAAGGGATAAAAAATGATGCCATGTTAATTGATGGTGAATATGTAGATGAATATCATATGTCAAAACTACTAGAGGTATCAAATGAATAGAACACTCAAACAAGGGATTTGGATTTTAATACTAGGTATAGTGTTAGGAAGTGCTTCAATTGTCTATAGTGTGACATTGATGTTTGGAGAATCCATAAAACTGATAACACCTGATGAGATGGTTGTGACATTAGAAACCGGACATTATACTGTTTATCATGAATATCAATCAGCATTTGAAGGTACGATTTACTCAACAAATGGCTCCAGTTTAAATGGTTTTATATTCAGTGTATTCGATGAACAATCGAGTAGAATTCCAGTAGAATCATCAAAAGTAAATAGTACTTATACCATCAATTCCAGAGCAGGAAAATCGATACTCTCTTTTGATATTTTAATACCAGGAGATTATCAATTAGTTGCAGAATATAGTGAACCTGTAGTATTATTAATTAAGAAAGAACAGATGAAGCTCTTTGTTATATATCTAATAACAGGTTTCCTAGTCATCGTATCAAGTTTATGTATAGCTATTTATTTAATGATTAAAAAACCTAAATATGAGGACGATTATGATTATTAATCACATTACTTATTCAGTTTCTGATATTACAGAAGCTGTCTTATTTTATAATAAACTATTTGGAAAATCACCCATCGCATATGGAGAAGCTTTAGCTTATTATGATTTGGATGGTATTTGGTTTGCACTTAATCAAGAAAATGTCAGTCGTGTAGAAACTTACAGTCATGTTGCTTTTTTTTCTGATGATCTAGAAAAGTTAAAAAGTCATTTGGGAGAAGTTGGCATTCGTTATGAACTAGGAAGATTAAGACATTCTAATGAGTTTGTATCGATTTATATTAGAGATATGGATATGAATTTAATCGAGTTTCATACAGGAAATTTAAAAAATCGGTTATTGCACTATAAAGAGTATCGTGACGATATTAAGATAAGTGAGGCATTATGAAGAAACAAGTATTAATATCATTATTGATAGTCATAGCATCTGGTATTCTATTATTGATTGCTAATAACAATTATATATATTCCAATAATGATTTGAGTATGATATTTAGCAGAAATACTCTAACAAGTGAAGAACGTGCATGGCTAGACGATAAGGAATATTTAATATACTCTTCAGATCATGATACCCCACCTCTTAGAAATATTGATGCCAATTCAGGTAAGTATGTTGGGATAGTTGTAGATTATATGGAAGCATTGTCTTTAGAACTGGGTGTTGAAATAAAAGTACAACCAGATATATGGCAAAATGCTTTGGATAACCTTAAGGCAGGCAAAGTTGATATGGTGGATATGTATCCCTCTGATATACGTTCGGAATCATATAACTTTACGAACACGATATTCTATCAGAATGCAGTAATTGTGGTCAATAGAAATAATAATAAGATAAATAATGTAAAAGATCTTAACGGCAACAGGGTAGCTGCCCAAACGGGTGATTATGTTAATGAATATTTAAATCGAGAAGCTAAAGATGCGATCATTGTTAATACAGATGATTACCGAGAAGCTGTAAATCTATTAAAAGATGGTAAAGTCGATGCTGTTGTAGGTGATGAGAGTGTCATCTATCATTTCTTGAATTATTATAATATGACAGAAGACTTCAAAATACACGACGAATTACTTTATAAAAACACATTTGTATTAGGTGTTTCAAAATCAGAACCTGAATTAGTTGATATACTTAACAAAGGTATTAAAGCTTTAAATCGAAAACAGACCTTGATTCGTATTCAGCAAAAGTGGTTTGGCATCTCGTCACCGATTAGTAATCCTGAAGGTGCTAATAAATATTTGATGCCAGGTTTTTTTGCTCTGATTGTAATTTTAGTATCTGCCTATCTATTTTACACCTGGAATGGTTATTTAAAAAAAGAGGTAGAAGAAGCGTTGGAAGCTAGTGAAATGGCACTTCAGACAACCTTTGATGGGTTGACTCACTTAATGATTGTACTGGATGAGTCACACCGTGTAATCAATGGTAATAAAGCATTCTTTCATGTCATCAATAAAAACAAATCAGATGTTATGAATTTACCAATCAATGAGTTGATTGATTTAAACTTAGAAACAGATAAGGAATATGTTTTTAACAATGTTTATTATGACGTGAGTATTCATGAAATTGATGAAGCAGGACAATCTATTATTGTGATGTTAAAAGATATCACATCAAAAAAAATAAACGAAAGACAATTGCTCTCGGCAAATAAAATGGCCGCCATTGGTCAGCTTGCTGCAGGAGTAGCACATGAGATTAGAAACCCTTTAGGACTTATTCGTAATTATACTTATGTTTTAAAGAAAAATCATGATCCGAAAACACAAGAAAAATCTTATGAGATGATTGAAAAATCAGTTGAAAGAGCGAGTAATATCATTGACAATCTATTGAATTTTTCAAGAATATCAGGAACTGAGAAGGTTTCGTTTAAACTTCATGATTTTATCTTAAGTATCATACAGCTTCATGAAAAGAGTCTTGCGAATACTAAAATAAAAGTTGAATTTCTGTGTGATGATCAAATGATGGTTGTTATGAATTTGGAATCCATGAAACATATATTAATCAATTTATTTTCAAATGCTATTGATGCAATTGGTGTTGATGGCACTTTAACTATCCTTGCTTATGAAGAACATGATCAGTTGGTTATTAAGGTAAAAGACACAGGGTGTGGTTTAAGTGATGAGGCGCTAGATCAATTGTTTAATCCGTTTTACACGACAAAAGCGCCTGGAGAAGGCACCGGACTGGGATTGTATATTGTGTATACTGAGATAGAGAAGTTAGGTGGAACCATAAGTGTTCGCAGTGTTTTAGACAAAGGCACTGAGTTTACAATGGTATTTCCCCAAAAAAAGGAGTTATGATGAATCAAGCACATTTTAAAATATTATTAGTTGATGATGAAATGGAATACTTGGACGTTATCAAATTGATCTTGGAATCCAATCAATTTAGAGTTCAGACTGCAAATAGTGGTCAAGAAGCATTAAAAAAGCTAAAAAGAGAAAGTTTTGATCTGGTAATTACAGATTTAATTATGCCAAATATGACAGGACTTGAACTTTTGGAAAAGATTAAAGAAGACTTCTCAGATACTGAAGTCATTATTTTTACAGGTTATGGATCTGTTCAAAATGCTGTAGATGCAATGAAGAAAGGGGCTTTTAGTTATTTTATTAAAAGTCATGACCCAGATGAACTGATTATAGAGATAAAAAAAGTGGCAAAATTACGACGTTATATTAAAAGAAGCGCTCATAAGAATTCGGATTTTGTGTTTGAAACAAAAAATCCGGGATTTAGAAAAGTATTGGACACGATCGAAAAAGCGGCAAAAACAGATGTCAGTATTTTATTACTAGGCGAATCGGGTGTCGGTAAAGAAATACTAGCTCAATACATTCATCAGTTAAGTTCTAGAAATCAAGAAGCATTTGTAGCTGTAAACTGTCATGCTTTTTCTGAAAGCCTTTTAGAATCAGAGTTGTTTGGACATGAAAAAGGTGCTTTTACTGGTGCTAATGAAATGAGAATCGGAAGGTTTGAAGCTGCTGATTATGGAACACTCTTCCTAGATGAAATTGGAGATACAAGCTTGAATATTCAAGTGAAATTGTTAAGATCACTTGAATCGAAAGCCATTGAACGGATTGGAAGCAATCAGTTGCGAGAAATTGACTTCAGATTAATTTGTGCGACAAATAGAGATTTGAATACTTTGATTGAGCAATCAGAATTTAGAGAAGACCTGTTTTATAGAGTCAGTACTATTGCAGTGACAATTCCACCGCTTAGAGATAGAAAAGAAGATTTACCAGCTTTGATTCAATATTTCTTTGATAAAGTTAAGAATGAAATGAAGAAAGATATTGTACATATAGAAGATTTGGTGATATCGAGACTACTTCAATACGACTATCCAGGCAACATACGTGAACTGAGAAACATTATCGAAAGGTTGGTTGTATTATCTGAAAATGGTGAAATACTTGCAGAGGATTTGCCAGAACATTTTAGTGGTGAACCTACAGAAGGAGAAACGTTAAGAAGTTATCGTGATCAGGCTGAGAAAGTATTTATTATCAAAACACTTGAAGAAAATAAATATAACATGACAAAGTCTGCTGAGCAACTCGGAATATCGAGAAGACAACTGTTCAATAAAGTAGAAAAATATAAAATTGAGAAATAAACTTCCAGGAGAGTGAGCAAAAAAATGCTCACTCTTTTTTATGTTACAAATATGTAACCATTGGAAGCAGTAGGAAAACGTATTCATAGAAACTTGGCATCACACTTGCAATATGTATAGACGGTATTGCTATATAAAGGGGGACAACATGGAAACATTAGAAAAAGTAGTTAGTTTTATTAATGGATTGGTTTGGAACAACTGGTTGATAGGTATGTGTTTGTTGAGTGGTTTATTCTTCACAATTGTCACAAAATTCGTACAAGTGCGACATATCAAAGAAATGGTAAGATTATTATTTAAAGGTGAATCATCAGAAAGTGGCGTGTCGTCATTTCAGGCATTTGCAATTTCAATTTCGGGTCGTGTAGGTACAGGTAACATCGCAGGCGTTGCTACAGCCATCGCGTTAGGTGGTCCTGGTGCATTGTTTTGGATGTGGGTTATTGCTTTTGTAGGTGCAGGATCAGCTTATGTTGAATCAGCATTGGCTCAAATCTATAAGGTAAAGCAAAATGGCGAGTACCGTGGTGGACCCGCGTATTATATTGAAAAAGGATTGGGCCAAAAATGGTATGCTGTCTTATTTGCAGTGATTACAATGCTTGCGATGGGTCTATTTATGCCTGGTGTTCAATCAAACAGTATCGCATTAGGTATGGAAGAAGCATTTAGTATTTCACCTCTTATTTCTGGTATTGGTATCGTTGGATTTTTAGCATTAATTATTTTCGGTGGTGTTAAAAGAATTGGAAAAGTAGCAGAAATTGTTGTGCCGTTTATGGCAATTGCATATATTCTAGTATCATTAGTTATTATAGTTATGAATATTACTGAGTTACCAAGTGTATTTAAATTGATTGTATCAAGTGCTATTGGTGTTCAACCTGTATTTGGTGGTTTACTTGGTTATGCAGTACTTTGGGGTGTGAAAAGAGGTATTTATTCGAATGAAGCCGGTCAAGGTACTGGACCTCATGCAGCAGCTGCTGCAGAAGTAACACATCCAGTAAAACAAGGTTTGGTTCAAGCCTTCTCAGTATATATCGATACATTATTTGTATGTTCAGCAACTGGATTTATGATTATCATCACAGGTATGTACAATGTTATTGGTCCGGGTGGAGAATTCTTAGTGAATCAAATTGGCGATGTTTCAATTGGACCAGTTTATACACAAATGGCAGTTGAATCTGTATTCCCTGGTTTCGGTTCGATATTTGTTGCAATTTCACTTCTTTTCTTTGCATTTACAACAATTATGGCATATTACTATATTGCAGAATGTAATGTAGCGTATTTAACAAAAGACAATGGCAACAAATGGTTAATCAATGTATTAAGAATCGCACTCTTGGGTGCTGTACTATTTGGTGCCGTACAAAAGGCTGAAGTAATCTGGGGTATCGGTGATATTGGTGTTGCATTGATGGCATACTTAAATATTGTAGCGATTGTTCTGTTAAGGAAACCAGCACTGGTTGCGCTTAAAGATTATGAAGAGCAAAAGAAAGCAGGTCTTGATCCAATTTTTGATCCTATCAAACTAGGCATCAAGAATGCAGATTTCTGGGTGGAATGTGCAGATGAAATAGATGATTATGTAGAAAATATAAATTAGAATTGATTCAAAATAAATTCAAGAAGAGGCCAGTGTATACTGGTCTTTTTGGTGTCATCTTATTGTAAAAGAAGAATATATTTTAATTTGATATAATAAAGTAAAAGTAACTAAGAAAGGTTGTGATAGATTGAATATTATTTTAAGACTTGAACAAGAAAAAGACATAAACAGTGTAGAACAGTTAACTAGAAAGGCATTTTGGAGTGATGAAAGAGTTGAAAAAATCGGTATAGGATGTGACGAACATTACTTAGCTCACACACTTCGGTTGGCACCTGAGTTTGTTAAAGAATTAAACTTTGTTGCAGAAATAGATGGTGAACTGGTAGGAAATATCATGTACAGTTTAGCCCATGTTGAGTTAGAAGATGGTTCTTTACATGAAGTTTTAAACTTTGGTCCCTTAAGTGTTTTACCAAGTTTTCAAAAACGGGGGGTTGGTAGTGCTCTGATGCGTCATTCCTTAGAAGTTGCGAAAAGACTTGGATATGGAGCAGTTATTTTCTTCGGTCATCCGACTTACTATCCTAGATTTGGGTTTAAAGAAGCAAAAGAGTTTCATATAACAACAATAGAAGGTAAAAACTTCCCCGCATTTATGGCCATGGAATTGATTGAAGGGGATTTAGCTGATAAACAGGGTAAATTTTATGAGTCACCATTATTTGAAGTCAACAGCAAAGAAGCAGTCTTATATGATAAACAGTTTCAGAACTTTTTAATAGATGGAGAAGTAAATGATTAAAGTAATAAATGATCCAGTAAAAAAAAGTGAGATTTGTCTTAATGTATTAAGAGATTTACCTGAATGGTTCGGTATAGAAGAATCACTTCTCAATTATGTAGAACATGTTAAATCATTAGAGTTTATCTGTTATGAAGTGAATCAGATTATAATGTGCACGCTTGTCAAGACACGAAATTCAGATTCTTAGTTATGAACTCCTTTCTTGATTTTAGGCTGCTTGT
>JAEIOD010000079.1 GCA_016342415.1 Clostridiales bacterium | reverse complement strand
AAAGAAACCCTTGAAACCCGCTAATAGCAGTGTGTTCAAGGGTGTTTTTTATCTGTTTTGCTGCAAAACTTAAGATAACAGAATTATACCCTAATTTTATACCCATTTTTATGTATTTATACTCAAATGCCAAATAAATATCAACTTCCATGAAAACACACTTCGTTTTGTGACAATATAGTGATTTAATATACATTTATATCCATTTACATGTAACGATTTAATAGCATCTTATTTAGAAAATCTATATAAATCACATCTTTTTTTTTAATTACTTGCCTGGTAATGGATCTTGACTCACAACAAGATCTGTTAATGGTTTGTCTGAACTGATATAAACAAATGTAATTTTCAATAGGTGTAGATAAGCCACGACTCAATAGACGGTTTGTTATAAACACTTAAGTCTGCTACTACATAAGATTCTCCTTTTGAGACAACTACATTAATCGTTTCATTCAAAGGGATAATTGAATACATTTTGAGTGATGCTTTGCTATGACTAACATTATTTGAAAAGTGCACTTCTAAAATAAAAGATAACTCCACTCCAAGTGTATTTTGCTCTTTTACCCATACCTCTATAACAACCAATGGGTAATTGATATTTTGTATGGTTCCTCATTCTTATACATCACATTGAATAGATTATGTTACTTTTACTTTGTATATATAGCCGTCAAATGATACTATAAACATATCTAACATGATTAAGGAGGTGACCTTTGAACAATAAAAAAACTCAGAAGCTAGGCTTTTTACTAGGAACATTTGACCCGATACACAATGGGCATATACATATATTAGAAATGGTAAGAGCCTACTTACAGCTGGATAAAGCACTTTTAGTGCCTCTTTACGATGCACCTCATAAGGACAACACTGTAATTGCAACATCTGATGAACGCGTAGAAATGTGCAAATTGGCTTGCAAATCAACTGCCTTAGAGACAAGTTCACTGATTGTAGATCATAAAATAAACGGTTACTCATTAGATCTTATTTCAGTTATCAAAAAACAGTACCCGACTGATCAACTGGTTTATATCTTAGGCTCTGATGTTTTTTCTTCTATTTTAAAATGGTCTTCATTAAATGATATAATCTCAATGGTTGAATTTTGTGTAGTCCTTAGAAGCCATGATGTCTTAAATGAGATGTTCGTTATCAAAAAAGAGCTCGAACAGAGAAAAGCTACAGTTCATATCTGCGAATTTCCAATAAAAGAAATATCATCGAGTTATATCAAATCGAATTTAACGAATCACGAAAACATCAAAGAGTTAATTCCTCCTGAAGTGGAGGCATATATAAAAAAACATTCACTATATCAAAAACACTTTAAGTAGAATTTATTTAACTCAGAACTTATAATTTATACCTTTTAGGTCTTTACCTTATCAAGAAAATTAAATATATTAGTGAGTAACAAAGGAGATTATATTTTGAATAACATAGATAAATTTAAAGAAAAATCATTTCTTACAGCTACAGAAATGAAAACGGATTTTTTAAAACTGAACAATACTGTCTGGGGTAATATTTCTAATAACGATGACATCCTTCAGTCACCCTATATTACAGAAATACTCGAATTTCAGAAAACATTAATTGAAAAAGTATTGTCAATTCATGAAAAAGAAAGAGAAACTCCTGAATCGCTGACATCAATCATCGACTCAGGTATCAATACAAATGAACTCAAAGGAAAGTTAAATGGCTCTTATGCCTATCATGATATGTATTATTTTGACGAAGAGTGTGATTATTACTTTATTGGTGACATCCATTCAGATTCATACATCATCTCTTCAATCCTGGACAAAAGTCAGTTTTTTGAAAGGATTATAAATAAAGAAAACTTTAAATTAATTTTTCTTGGTGATTACGTTGACAGAGGTAAAAACCATCTTAAAACGGTTCAAACACTTCTACTGCTCAAATCTTTATTCCCCAATCATATTTACTTATTAATGGGCAATCATGATATCGGGCATATTGAAAACGGTGAAGTAACGCTTTATTTAAGAAAAGTTGAAGAAGATATGGATTATTTCTATATTTACTTGAATCATTTACATCAAACCAAAGCGGAGTTTACTGATGAACTACTTGAGTTATATCTAAAAGTGATGAATACATTAAACGTGAGTGCCTTTATCATTACAAAAAAAGCAACTATTAAAGGGGTTCATGGTGGTATTCCACGACCTGATGAAAATGATCAGTTCCAGTATCTGACTCATTATAAGCAGTTGACAGACGAGTCTATTGATCATAAGGAATTTCGAATTAGAGATTGCATCTTATGGAGTGATCCGAGTATACAAGAAAACCAACCAGCTATAGATAAGAAGCGATTCAAGTTTTATGAAAATCAACTTCAAAACTATTTAACTCATTTTGGATTGGATGCTATCGTTCGAGGTCATCAAGCCATAGAAGATGGGTGTTTAGAACTGTTTGACCAAAAAATATATACTATTTTCTCTTCAGGGCAGATTATGGAAGATGATAACAATATCAATATCGAAACCGCCTATGATTTTGTGACACCAAAAATTCTACTTTATAATCATAAGAAGGGCTTACCGATGATACAAATACCACTCAACTAAAAAAGTTGCTCCTAGGAGCAATGTCACCAACTTAAGATAACTGTATAATTTAATGGTTATGTAGTATGAAGAAATTTATATTATGTAGCC
>JAEIOD010000078.1 GCA_016342415.1 Clostridiales bacterium | reverse complement strand
CTCATTAGGCGTTCGCAGGCTCACAGCCATGAGAGTTCAGTTGTAAGCTCAACGGCGTCTCAGACACTTTCCGTTATCTGAAATTTTAGCCTAATAAATCAACTTTTAAATACTTAAATATAAGAAAAGGAATGTTATGGAAACAAATATATTTATGGTAAGACATGCTGAATCATTATATGTAAATGGGAAAGAAAAACAACGGGGATTATCAAGTTTTGGATTGCAAGAAGCTAACAAAGTATCCTTAATATTAAAAGATATAGAAATAGATGCAATATACTCAAGTGATTATAACAGATCTTTAGAAACCGTTAAGCCTTTATCTGATTTGAAGAAAACAAAAATTATTGAGTTAACAGACTTGAGAGAAAGACGTATGAAACCAGAACATATAGAGTTAACTTACAATGATTTTATTGAAGCAGTCAAAAAATCATATGAGAACTTTGATTTTTCAATTAGTGGCGGTGAATCGATTAGAGATGTGCACGAGAGAGCAATACCAGTAATAGAGATGATTATCAAAAATCACAAAGGAAAAAATATTGTTATAGGAACACATGGGAACTTGATGACAATGATAATGAAATACTATGATGATAGTTATGGATATAGCTTCTGGGAAAAAACATCTATGCCTGATATCTATGTTCTTACTTTCAATGAAAATAAGTTAATAAGAATAAATAGAAAATGGAATGAATCTGCCCAAAATACCTAAAGGCAAAAACTTCAGATAACACTACATCTGAGCAGAGGTCCACAGGTGAGTGGCATGAGAAGTTATTATAAGAGGGTATCAACATGTTCTTATTATCATGGACAAACCCTCTCACTAACCGAGTCACCTGCTCATTAGCTGTTCGCGGGCTCACAAGCATGAGAGCAGGTTGTAAGTTCGAAGGCATCTCAGATGCGCTTCCGTTAGGCGTCATATTGCTTGTAAGTACATCTTTTCCAAAATTTTTAAATGTGCTTCAATTCTATATGAAGTCTAGTATCTAATAGAGAGTGGAAGCGATGTGTTGCTTTAGTTAAAAACAGAATGAAGTTAGTTCTAAATAGAAAAGGAAAGTTAAATGACATACTTAGTTGAAGGATTATTGATATTATTGTTTGTTTCTCCTGTGAATATATTGCTTCATGAATTATCTCATGCTTTAGCAGTTAAGTTTTGTGGAGGTGAACTAATAAAAATAAATTTGGGAACAGGTAAAGTATTATTCAAAGTAAGAAAAATATATGTACATCAATGGTACTGGAATAATGGTGAATTTTACTTCAAGAATCTTAAAAGCGAAAGTAAACTTTCGCAGATTATTGTATTCTTATCGGGGCCATTATCGAACTTATTTTTTGCTATAATGTTATACTTGTTCAAAATTCTCATAGGTTCAAGTGAGTTAATTGATATTTTTACTACCTGGGCTTTTATAGTTTTTATCTCTTCAATGTTTCCCTCGAGTTTTGGAGGTAGAAATTCAGATGGAATGCAAATATATCGGATATTAAGAACAGGGAGTTCAGTATTCATTACAAAAGGGAAAGCGCAAAACAACGCCTAACACTACATCTGAGCAGAGGTCCACAGATGGATTGAAAGTATGAGTTTGCTTAAGCCGCTAGTACAAAGAGAGTACTAGGGCGCAAAGAGAGTTTTATACTTATGGACATATCCTCTCGCTGACCGAGTCGCTTGTTGCATTAGGTGTTCGTGAACTCACAACCATAAGCAACTGCACTGTAGCGCTCGAGCACATCTCAGATGCGCTTCCGTTAGCTGAAATGTAGAAGTTGAAAGGAAAAACGATGCATTATTGGAATAAAAGAAATTTTGAGGGATTAAAAAATATCGGTGAATATTATTCCGATCATCCAATATTAAATGGTTTTTCAGAGTATTGTTTACTTAGAGAAATTGGTCTTAGAAAAAAAGCTCTAAAAACAATGGAAAGTTTTATTGCTTCAGTAAAACAAGAGAATATCTCTTCTCAACGTTCAGTTGTTAATGAACTAGTAAGACTAAAATTCAACAATCGAGATGTACATCATCTTTTTGTTAGAAATTTATCTGTTTATGTTGAAGATGTTTTAAAGAAATGGATTATCGATGAGGATAACGTCATACCTTATCGCTGGCTAGGGTACATAAGTAAGAATACAACTTATTATGAAAAAGCTTTGCTAATCGATCCAACAGATAGAATTTCTTCAATAGAATTAATTAGATTAACGTTGAAAGATTTATGGTATCAAACACATCATTTATCAGAATCACTTTTATTAGGAACGACCGAAGAAGCTGAAGAATCCTTAAAATTGATAAAGAAAATCATAGATGATATTGATGACAATTTGATTGATGAGAAATTACTTTATGATTATAATTACTACCTTGATGTAATAGAAACTTGGAAGGAATATAAAACATCTAACACAGAGGTTAGTTTTCCAAATTGGTCACACAATAGAGGAAAGTTATTTTGTTTTACTGAAGCATTTTATTACATAGACTAAAACTTCTACACATCAGCTAACACTACATCTGAGCAGAGGTCCACAGATGAGTGATGTTATAAGTTAGAGTTGAAAAGAGTATTTACATGATCTTACTATCATGGACAAACCCTCTCACTAACCGAGTCACTTGTCCATTAGGCGTTCGCAAGCTCACAGCCATGAGGACAGGTTGTAAGTTCGAAGGCATCTCAGATGCGCTTCCGTTATGTGCCATAATCATTGTAGATATTTGGCTTCGTATATTTTAGATTTTATCTGGCTATTCCAGTTTAATTATTCATCTATATTGATATGTTGTC
>JAEIOD010000008.1 GCA_016342415.1 Clostridiales bacterium | reverse complement strand
ACTCTTAAAGTCATAATATTAAGTACTACATTTATTGATTTATGTCAACATCTCTTAAGTTGGTGACATTGCTTTCAGGAGGTCGGTTTTTTTATGTAAAAAATATAGTTTTGAATTTAAACTCTCAATTATGAAAAACCAAAAGTTTCTAATATATGTCTCAAATTTATAAGTTAGTATTCGATTGTATCAGAAGAAAATATGTTAAACTGAGTGACTGTTCTTTTGTCGGGTAAATATAATGGTGTAGATAGGAGGGGGTTATGGTATACAGAGAGGACATTGAAATCAAAACTAAATATCAAACAGTCTCGGAATGTGCTGAGAAATGTCTAGATATACAAAAAAAAAGGATTGTGGTCCTTAATTTTTCAAGAAAGTTATATGGTGAAGTTTCGGAGGATTATTCTTTTGTCATCAGCAGCAGAGGCAAATTGGCTACAATGTATAGGTTTGAGGGTCAAATAGAGGATCGAGGTGATGGCATTTATATGTCTGGTACAATACGACCTAAACCTATGTATCAAGTAATCATGTATGGCCTGTGTATTTTTTTAAACTTAATAGGAGTAAGTTTAACTTTCAGCGGCGGTATATGGGGCATTTTAATGATTTGTTTGGGTTGGTTGTATTTTTTAATTCTTAATAGATCAAACGCCTTGTATAAACATCTAATTTTAAAATTAGAGTAACATAATAATATTTTTAATTTGGAGTTATTTTTATATAATAAAAAGTCTTAAGTAATGATATGAAAAAGCATTGAAATCTCAATGTTTTTTCATATAAATTATTTCTGTATCAGTTTATCCAAAAAATGAAAGGGTAAGTAATCATTAACCAGTGACATATTTTGGTGCCATATTATAGATGAGAGGATTTTATGAAAATATTAATTGATAATGCTTCAGTGGTAATAAACAATGATGGTATTTACTCCATTAAAACAAAATCCATTGTCATAGAGGATAAATATATAAAAGAAGTTGAAGACACTGTGTCTGATGATGAATTTGATTTGGTGATTGACGGACGTAATAAATTGGTGATTCCAGGTCTTGTTAATGCACACAATCATAGTTATATGACACTATTTCGAAATAGTGCTGATGATCTACCGTTTGATAAATGGTTATTTGAAAAAATCATACCTCAAGAAGATCAATTAAGTGGGGATAATGTCTATTGGGGATCGATGTTAGGAATTATGGAGATGATCTACACCGGTACCACCTGCTTTGCAGATATGTACATGTTTGTTAATGAAACATCACGCGCAGTAGAAGAAAGTGGTATTAGAGCCAATTTATCTAGAGGGCTAGTAGACATTGATGGTGGAGGTGACAGAAGACTCGATGAAGCTTTAAGTGAAATCAAAGACTATGAAAAGCGTGATAATGAACGTATTAAATTTTCGTTGGCCCCTCATGCACCTTATACCTGTAGTAAAGACTATCTGGAAAAAGTGATTTCAAAGGCACATCAATTAAATTTAGGAATCAACACGCACCTTTCAGAAACAAGAAAGGAAGTTAATGATATACAAGATCAATTTAAAGTAACTCCAACCGGTTATCTGAATCAGTTGGGATTATTTGATCAACGTACTTTAGCGGCACATTGTGTTTATTTAACAGAAGAAGACATGGATATTTTGTATCAAAAGAAAGTGAATGTGGCAAGCAATCCAACCAGTAATCTCAAATTGGGTAATGGAGTTGCACCTGTCAAATACCTGGTAAATAAGGGTATCAATGTTTGTTTAGGTACCGATGGTGCCGCTAGCAACAATACCTTGAATATATTTAAAGAAATGCAAATGATCTCTTTGATACACAAAGGTGTACACGAAGATGCTGAATTGATTACCGCTCAAGAGGCTTTATATTTTGCAACAAGTGCTGGTGCAAAGGCTTTAGGCTTTAAAAGACTTGGAGAAGTTAAAGCGGGTTATCTTGCAGATCTGTCTATAATAGATTTGGATAAACCTCAGTATTATCCTAGAAATAATCTAATAGCGGCGTTGGTTTATTCAACAACTGGAGAGGAAGTGGAAACGGTCATTGTTGATGGTAAAGTGCTGATGCATAAGAAAATATTTAAAACCATTGATGTTGAGCGAGTTAAGTATGAAGTGACAAAAATCAACAATCGACTGAAAAGAGGTATATAGTGAGTGATATAAAACATGCAGATAAATCAAAAGAAGGATTGCTAAAAATTGAATGGGCCAAAAAACATATGCCAGTATTAAGAAGCATTGAAGAGGATTTTAGATTACACCAACCTCTAAAAGATGTTACTATTGCTGTTTCAATACATTTGGAAGCTAAAACCGCTTATTTTTGTATGGTGTTGGCGGCGGGAGGTGCTGATGTTTATGTTACAGGGAGCAATCCTTTGTCTACACAAGATGATGTTGCTTCAGCTTTAGTGACGAAAGGCATCAATGTATTTGCATGGTATAATGCCACAGCAACGGAATACATTAATCATTTAAAATCGGTCTTGGACAGTTCCCCTGAGATTATCATAGATGATGGTGGTGATTTGGTTAATCTGATTCATTCGGAATACCAACATCTTCTAAAAAATATAAAAGGGGGATGTGAGGAAACCACTACAGGCATTCTTCGATTAAAAGCTTTGGATTCGATAGATGAACTTCATTTGCCGATGATGCTTGTGAATGATGCAAAATCCAAACATTTATTCGATAACCGTTATGGTACGGGTCAATCGGTTTGGGATGCGATTAATCATACAACCAACTTAATTGTAGCGAGTAAAACAGTTGTTGTTGCTGGTTATGGTTGGTGCGGTAAAGGTGTTGCCATGCGTGCCAAAGGATTAGGTGCCAATGTTGTGATTACGGAAATTGATGCCATTAAAGCGGTTGAAGCTAAGATGGATGGTTTCAGCGTGTTGCCAATGAAAAGAGCTGCAGAGATTGGAGACGTGTTTATAACTGTTACAGGTTGCAAGGATGTGATTCCTTATTCTGTGATGCTTATGATGAAAGACAGTGCCATACTCTGCAATGCAGGACACTTTAATGTGGAAATTGCGATGGATGAACTTGAGTCAAAAAAAATTAGCAAAACGCCTGTGAGAAAAAACATTAAGGCTTACTTGCTTGAAAACAATAAAACAATTCATGTTTTAGCTCAAGGACGATTGGTTAACTTAGCAGCAGGTGATGGACATCCTGTTGAAATAATGGATATGAGTTTTTCTCTTCAAGCACTGTGTGCAAATTATATCAACAATCATAAATTAACCAAAGGAATTTATAATGTACCAGAGGAAGTGGATCAGGAAGTTGCCATTAGAAAACTATCCTCAATGGAGATAGAAATTGACCAATTAACTGAGGATCAGAAAAAATATTTGAACCTTCAAGACTGACAGAGAGGAGTAACTATGAAACATTTGGTATTGTTTTTAGGCGAAAGAGATTTATTGTATACACAGTTATCAGAGACTCTTAATGATGCTGAAGTTGAGACTAAAATATTTGATTCATCAAATTTAAAAAAAGTTTTTGACGATCATGTAAATTATCTTGATTTATCCAATAAAGAAGTCATTGAAGACTTTGTAAACAAGGAATGTTATCAATATGAAGCCGTAACCCTTGTGGTCTCAGATGATTATCAATGGCGTACGAATAATGTAGACGAATATGTTACAACAGTTGAACGTTTGTTGTATGGGACCGTTTTCACGATTGAAGCACTGACAAAACGCAGCTATAAAAATATTAACATTGTAATCACTGTTAATTCGCATCATAATGTAATATCTATTAAAGATGGTCTCTATCCAACAGTCTTTGAACATATCAATCGTTGGGATCATCCATTGAACACCTATCTGATCTATCTGGAACATGATAAAGCATACAGTATTGATAGTTATGCCAAAATAGAATTTGGTTATACTTACCAAGATGAGGAAAAACTAAAGGTCCTTCTAAATACCAAAATAAATAAAGTTACTCGTTTTATCATGTCGGTCATAAATGAAAAACATGATATCAGAAGTAGTATTTCATATATTAAGGATTAAAACGTTTCAGTCTTGTACTGGATCGTTTTTTTTAAAGAAACCCTTATTTTTATACATCAAGCATTTATTCCTCCTGAGCGGTGTAAAAACGGTCTATTAAGAAATTGTAACAAGGTGACATGATAGTGTACAATTTATAAAATAGTATTAATTTTATCTTAATTTCAAATTGTGGATGTTCTTTATACTTGAGCGTTTGTGGTACGATGAAGCCTGGAGTAAAAGGGGGAAGAAATGAAAAAGTTTTTATTGAGCATAATTTTACTAATGGTATTTAGTGTAGGTGCAAGTTTTGCAAATGAGTATGATCATAAAATAATCATAGAAATAGAAGATGAAAGTGGTAACTTAATTGATATTGATACAGTTAAATACACTTTTTTAACTGGAGATTCTTCAGTTAGCGGAGGTTCAATCAGTAAAGGACGTAAAATTGGTCAGGGATTATGGGATGTCATAGACACAGAGTATGATGGCACGACATTTAATTTCCTCACAAATGGTAGTGATGATATTGATTTTGTTTTATATGACGATACAGAACAATTTGCATATCATATAGTTGAAAGAATAAAAAAAGAAGATTATGCTGGGTTAGAAGAGTATAAACTTCTTTTTAAGTTGAGTGAACTTAAGCAAGTTGAATTCAAAGCGACGCTTGACAACAGTTCCAAAGGTGACTTTGAGTTATGTTTGTTCAAAAATTATAATCCAGGAAGACCAAACCGAGATAACATACGTTATTCTTGGATCGATTTATCTGAAAATCCGAGTAAAAAAATCTATCTTTCAGAAGGCTCGTATGATCCGATAGTAGTCCATACGTTGGGTAGTGTTAAATCGATTTTTGAAGGGAGCATATTCAATACGGGTACAACATCTCAAGTATCACTAAATGGGAAAAGTAGTAAATTGAAAATATATGATATTTCGGTTCAAGATAGTTATGAGGAATATGAATATCTTGGTCTGCAGGCGACTACAAAATCGAGTGAATACTTTCACTATTGGACATTGATCAAAGAAGGTAACATGACATTACAGATAGAAGATGGGTTGTTTTCATACTTCCAACAGCTTTATATCAGTAATACAGCCAATTCAATCTATGAGAAATGTATTTCATTTAATGAGGTTAAATCTTTGAACCTGAGTGATTATTACTATTACTCAAGCTTTGAAGCGAGCAAACATGGCGAGAATATCTTTCTTGATACAGAGTTAACTGACATGAATGGTAATGTCTTGACGCCAATTGGAACAGATTTTGAAAATGATGTTATCATGGAAATTTATGATTCTAAAGATGAGTTGGTGGGCAAACAAGTATTTTCAAGTTACTGGACATATTTTAAAATCGAGTTGGATAACAATATAAGTTATACGGCTAAAGTATATTCGAAAGTAGATCCACATGTGGTTACAATCTCATATTTTGATGTTTTGGTTGTAGATGGGTTACCTACTTTTGACTACTTGAATATTGAAAATATTGATATTTCACAGACGCATCCGATGACCGTTGATTTCTTTGACAATCAGTATATTGTCAAAGCAACTTTAACCAATGAATCACCAAAATCTAGAGAATATAAAGTAATTGCAAAAGGTGCTGAGGAAACGGTATTGGACACTTATGTTCTGAAGTCTGGCGAAGTAAAAGAGAAGTATTTTACATTTACACGAGAAGAACTAGCTAAAGATTTAGAGCTGATCGTTGCAGTAACCGTAGGTGAGTCACTTTATAATTCAATCATAATTTCAAGTGCCAACGCCTCTGATATCGAAGGGCATTGGGCCAATAAAACCATTAACAGTCTATTGATTAAAAACATCATATTCAATAGAGGAGAAAATGAGTTTTGTCCGAATGATTATATATCAAGAGCAGAGTTTTCAGCGTTTTTATCTTTAGCATTAGAGTTGGAAGATGGTGAAATCGTGAAGAATTTTATAGATATGAATGAATCATCAGCATTATATAATTTTGTTGTTAAAGCATCGTCAAATGGTTTGATCAGTGGTTATCCTGATGGTAGTTTTAAACCGGATTATAATATTAAAAGACAGGATCTGGCGATTGTTATCAAAAAAGGACTGGAATTAAAGGGCTTGTCTTTACCTGTCGAATCTAAGTCTTCAAACTTTCTAGATGGTAACCAAGTCGATCAGTATGCGATGAACGGTGTTGATTACTGTGTAACCAATAATATACTTTCAGGTAAGCCAGGTGGTTTATTTGATCCTCAAGCATTTTTAACAAGAGCTGAAGCAGCTGTTGTAATTAATAAAATAATTGAGCTGTTGAAATAACTGAAAGTCAGTAGTCTGAGCTACTGACTTTTTATACTTGATATTTTATCTCAGAATTAGTAATTCAAGAAAATTCATAATAAACTGTTGACATTCTACACCTCAATAGTATACAATACATTCAATAACTGAATAGACTCTTATCAAGAGTGGTGGAGGGACTGGCCCTATGAAACCCGGCAACTTAGATTACAATTTGTAATAACAAGTGCTAAATCCTGCAGTTAATAGCTGATAGATAAGGAAAAATCTAATTGTTTAACAATCATGGGATTATTTCTTTATAGAAATAATCTTTTTTTTATATTCAAACGCGTGTGGATATAAACATATCATTGTTTAAGTGATATATATGATTTTGTACAATCGGTTCTATCCTTGAAGAGAATTAAAATGAATTTATGGACTAAAACATTAGACAAGGAGGAAATTATGAGTAGAGAATTTACAACTGAAACATTATGCATTCACGGCGGGTATAGAGCAAAAAGTGGTGAAGCGCAGGTTTTACCAATCACACAAAGTACAACTTATAGACATGATTCGCCAGAACACTTAGCAGATCTATTTGATCTAAAAGAGTTGGGTTGGATATATTCAAGAATTGGAAATCCAACAGTAGGGCATTTTGAAGAAAAAATATCAAATCTAGAAGGTGGTATTGGCGGGTTGGCTTTTGCTTCTGGACAAGCTGCTATTACAGGAGCAATATTGACGATTTGTAGTGCTGGAGACCATATACTAGCGTCTACCAATCTATATGGTGGTACAATCACGTTATTTACAAGTACTCTTAAAAAACTTGGTATTGAGGTAACATTAGTTGATCCAAATGCCAAGAAGGAAGACATTGAATCTCTGATAAAAGAAAACACTAAAATTATTTATGGTGAGACAATTGGCAATCCTGGTCTTAACGTACTGGATTTTGAGAAATTTTCATCTGTTGCCAAAGAAAATCAAATCGTTTTTATTGTGGATAATACTTTTGCAACACCTGTTTTGTTTAAACCATTAGAGCATGGTGCCAATATTGTTATACACTCAGCGACTAAGTATATTGATGGTCATGCAACAAGTTTGGGTGGTGTTATCATTGATGGTGGAAATTTTGATTGGAAAGCATCTGGAAGGTATCCCGACCTAACCGAGCCAGATAGCTCGTATCATGGATTGGTGTTTACAGAAGCATTTGGACCAGCAGCCTATATTTTTAAAGCACGAGTCCATATACTAAGAGATTTCGGTGGTGCACTGAGTCCGTTCAATGCATTTATGCTTCATAATAGTTTGGAAACACTTCATCTAAGAGTCGAAAAACATTGTGAGAATGCCCTACAATTAGCACTGTTTTTAGAAGGTAATGATAAGGTTGAGTGGGTCAAATATCCTTTGCTGGAGAGTCATGAAACTTATGACTTAGCAAAGAAATACCTTACAAAAGGCGCATCTGGTGTGTTGTCATTTGGTATAAAAGGGGGCTATGATAAGGCGATTCAATTCATGGAAAAAATTGAACTGATTTCTTTGGTGACTCATGTTGGAGATCTGAGAACCTCTGTGTTACATCCTGCTTCAACATCTCACAGACAATTATCAAAAGAGGAGCAAAACAAGTCAGGTGTGACACCCGATTTGATTAGGTTGTCAGTCGGTTTAGAGAATATAAACGATCTGATTATAGACTTAGAAGAAGCATTAAAATAAGGAGTGAGAAATGCCGATAATAATTCCCAAAACACTGCCTGCTTCTGAAATATTAAGGCAGGAAAACATATTTGTAATGAATAAGAAACGTGCTGAACATCAGGATATCAGACCGTTAGAAATTATTATTTTAAATTTGATGCCTGAAAAAGTTGAGACTGAAACACAACTGATCAGATTGTTAAGTAACACACCTTTACAAGTTAACTTAACGTTGTTAAAAACAAGTTCATATAAATCAAAAAATGTTTCAGTTGAACATTTGAATAGTTTTTATAAAACATTTGACCAGATTAAGGATTTAAATTTTGATGGTATGATTATTACAGGCGCACCCGTAGAACACATGGCATTTGAAGAAGTAGATTACTGGGATGAACTGGTTGACATCATGAACTACTCTCAAAAACATGTCACTTCAACACTGCACATCTGTTGGGGGGCACAAGCTGGATTGTATCATCACTATGGTATTGAGAAGTTCCTATTGAATAAAAAAATATTTGGCATCTATGATCATAAAAGATTATCTGATACCCATTCTCTATTAAGAGGATTTGATACATCATTTAAAATGCCTCATTCAAGGTATTCAGAAATAAGGAAAAACGATATAATAAAACATGAGAAGTTGGAGCTTTTATCTTACTCTGAAGAAGTTGGTGTATGTCTGGTTTCCAGTAAAGACTTAAAACATATATTTATCAGTGGCCATCCGGAATACAATCAAGAATCATTGGCGGGAGAGTATTTCAGAGATTTGGATAAAGGAGTGAATATAAGTATCCCTAAAAATTATTTTGGTGGTGATGATCCTAAAAACTCAGTGAATGTCAGTTGGAGAGGGCATGCTCATTTATTGTTTTCAAACTGGATAAATTACTGTGTCTATCAACTGACACCTTTTTATCTATAAGTCATTTATTATTATTGTTTATGTTTAGTATAAAAAGATAAATTGGCAAGTATAATAATTTTTTTAAGAAAGTTTTGGATGCGATTACAGTTTTATAATCGCATTTTAAAATATAGGATTTGAAAATTCTCGAGTTATTTAATCTTTTCTTCAGAATTTAGAAATATTCTTAAAAAAGCTTCATGTTATAATATAAAAAGTGAAATGTTAAAGAAAATGAAGGAGTATTAGATATGGAATTGATGACAAAAGAGGATTTTACTCTCTTACTAAATAGCACGCTTGGGAAATACTATGAAGGCAGATGGGCATATTTTGAAGAAGTGATAAAATTAATTGAAACAGAAACCGGTATAAATAAAGTTCTTGAAATTGGACCTGCATTTCAAACGATTGTAAAGAACTGCGATATAATGGTCAAACCAGAAGAGGATGCTTGGGGAAAGCCTGATAAATATGTAGCAACTGAATTACAACACGATGCGACGGTTATACCTTGGCCTATCAAAGATAAGTCATACGATTTAATCATTGCATTACAAGTCTGGGAACATCTTGATGACAAGCAAAAAGAGGCTTTTGGTGAAGTGATACGAACATCAAAAATGGCAATACTTAGCTTACCCTATAAATGGGATTGTCCTGTAGATAATGCAAACTACCCAGAACATCACATGATTGATGAAAAGATTATTGAAGAATGGTCATTACATCATAAACCTAAAAAAATCATACATATACCTAGAACGGGTGATAGAGTATCAAAAGGGCCTAGAATCATATACTTTTGGAAATTTGAGCAATCTAGTAAATCTAGAAATGGATAGTAAGTTAGTCATGGACAAATGAAAGCACAAAATAACAGGAAGTTGTTCTATGATGCCTATAGAATATGATTGAAAGGGAATGGGAATTTGGATACCGTACGACTACTAAATAATACCATCGAGTTTATAGAAAATAATTTGGATATGACATTAAATATCGATGAAATTGCCAAAACATCAAATACATCTAAATATCATTTTCAGAGAGTGTTTTATACTTTAACAGGATTTACAGTAGCTGAATATATAAGAAATCGTAGACTCAGTCAAGCGGCAGTGGAAATAGCGACTACAGAGGAAAAAATAATATCCATTGCTTTGAAGTATGGTTATGAAAGTCCAGAGTCTTTTTCTAAAGCCTTTAAGAGACTTCATGGCATGACACCGTCTGCTTTGAAAAAGGGTGGATTTAAAATCAAGAATTTTCCGAAAATCTCTGTTCAACTATCACTAAAAGGTGAAACTGAAATTGTTTTTAGGATAATGGAAAAAGAGGGTTTCAAAGCATTTGGAGTTGGTTTTTCAACAACTAAGACTGACGAAAAAATATACAATGATATCCCTGAGTTTATCAATCGTATATTTGAAAACGGAACAAGAGACCGAATAAATGATCTTATGAGTAAACCGAAAGACAATTTGTTAGATGGATTTCATTATGATTTTGAAGACGATGGCGCTAGAAAGTACATGATGGGTTGTGAGATGGAGGAAGCTGTTATCTCTGATGAGTTAATAACTCTGACGATTCCAGAACTAACTTGGGTTGTATTTGAAGGGGTTGGAGAGGTTCCTGATAACTCTGTTCTTCATAACCTCTGGAAACGTGTTTATACAGAGTGGTTTCCATCTTCTGGATTTGAGCAGGTTGAAGGTCCGTGTATTGAAAAGAATTATTGGTGTCCAGAGGAAAAAGAAAAGTATCTCTGTGAGTTATGGATTCCTGTTCAAAGAAAATATTAGATAGTGATAAGGGGAAGTAAAATGAATCATACAAAGGATACTTATAAGTTAAATTTGAGAAAAAATACTCAGAAGTTTACAATTTACTATACTGTATCAGATGAAACTTGCATCAATGAAATAGCTGAAATATTAGAAAACAATTATAGTATATTAACAAAAAGATTAAATCAAGAGCTTGAAGACAAGATAAACATTGAGATTCATTATGAACATTGTCAATTACTAAAAGCATTAGGATTTCCAAATGCTCCCAAGTGGGTAAGGGGCGGCATTAATTCAAATAAAATATTGATAGCCTCACCACTTAATCCACCATATGGTTCTGACTCTAATAATGTTGTTAAAACAGCAGTACATGAGTTAATTCATATCATTTTAAGACATATAAACGATGATTTACCGAGATGGTTAGATGAGGGAATAGCGTCTTTTGAAGCAAAGGATAATAACGCAGACCGGATAAGAAGAACAGTGTCAAGTGGTGTACAAACTAATTCAATTCCAACATTTGATGATTTAGATACTGGAAAGGATTTTGAGTTGTTCTTTAATCGTGATGGGTATCAGTACTCATATTCTATTGTGGAGTCAATTGTACATAATTACGGTTACGAAAAACTTAATGAATTTGTCAGAATGCCTGATCATAGTCATGAAATATTAGGTGTTACTTTAATGGAGTTGCAGAACCAATGGATTAACTATATAAAAGAACATTATTGAGACTGTTTCAGATCATAGTTAAACTACTCTTTGAGAGTAGTTTTTTGTTGTAAAACATATGATTTTTTAGAGAGTATCTATAACTTATACAATTCGAGTTGCTTTTTTTTTCCAAAATACAGCCGTAAAATGCCATTAGAAGTCAATCAATTATTACTATCAGTAGAAAACTTTATGTGAAACGGATTGGGGACAATGTTTTAATTGAATGTATTAGGGTATTTGTTAGAAATAAAATGGATTTTATAAGGAGTAAAAAATGAGTTCGATACAATCAAGAATTGTAGGTGCAATTGTTATTTCCTCACTAGTTATTGCAATTGTTATAGCATCTATAAGTTTAAATGCAGCGTCTAAAATAATTGAGACTGAATCAACCGACAAGTTTAGTTTTTTGTCGGAAAATTATGCGTATAATTTTAGTCAAAGATTGATTAAAGTTGAAAGTACCATTGATACACTTTCTTCTACAATTGAGAGGAACTTTCATTTAAATGCATTTAGGAATCAATCAGATTATAGAGAAACTTTTATGAGTGAAATGAATAGTATCATAGAGACTATTGGAGGAAACACAGATCTGATTTACGGTGTTTATTTCATTGTTAATCCAGAACTTACCAAAGAGGTATACGAATCATGGTATGTAAAAAACGAAGAAAATATCTTTGTTTATCAGGAGCCTGAAGATATATCCGACTTCTATCCAGAAAATGAAAGTGTCGAGTGGTATTACAAACCAATAGCTTCTAAGACAGGCGTATGGTCCACGCCATATGTTGATGCAACAATCAATGTTAATATGATATCCTATACCAAAGCTATATTTCAAGGAGAAAATTTAGTCGGCGTTGCAGGAATAGATATTCAATTTGATGATATACAACAAGCTATCAATGATATGCAAATCTATGATACTGGTTATGCGTTGTTGTTAGATGAGCAAATCCGAATTCTGATTCATCCGACAGTAGAAGTGGGTGTGAAAATATCAGAAATTGAAGGTGAGGACTTAAGGGATCTAGAGACACAGATGCTGAATGTTTCTTCCTCAGTGGTTGAATATCGGTATGAGAACCAAGACAAGATGATGGGTTTTTCAAAATTGACCAACGATTGGATTCTTGCTATAGCTGTAGTTTCAGATGAAATATCACAACCAATATTGAAATTGAGACGTAATATTTTTTTAGCTTTAATTGTTATCACACCTTTGATTATCTTTAGCGGTATAAAACTTGCAAAAACGATTACAGCACCTATAGTCCATTTAAGTGAATTGGCAGTAGAAATTGCAAATGGTAATCATGATATTAATATTGATGTGGATTTTACACATGAAATTGGAGAGTTGGCAAAAAGTTTTTCTGTTATGACTAAAAAACTTGTTACATCTCATAAGGAACTTACAAGTATAAGTGAAAACTTGGAATACCTTGCTTATCATGATGCTCTTACTGGTTTACCAAATAGAAGGTTTGCCAAATTGGACTTAGAGTCAATTATCAATAATCCGAATGAGAGTCGCTTATTGTCAGGTATTATGCTAGTGGATATTGATGATTTCAAGGACGTTAATGACACCCTAGGACACGATGTTGGGGATCAACTTCTAAGAGCAGTTTCAAAATTAATGAAAGAGTGTTTAAGGTCAAAAGACACCGTTTATCGAATCGGTGGTGATGAATTTATGATTATTTTCAATAATATGGATTCTGTATCAAGTGTTGAACATTTGGCAAAACGTATCAATGATGCAACATCAGAACCTGTTATTCTTAAAAGTAATACACTTCATGTCACTTGCAGTATCGGGGTTGCTATATTGAATGATGAAATTTCTGAAAGTAACATTTTATTCAAGTATGCTGATGTAGCACTTTACAACTCAAAAGATAAAGGAAAAAATACTTTTTCTATTTATAGTGATTGAACTAAAATAACATGTAAGTAAATATAATATTTTATCCACTGTCTATTTATCCAAGATACCGAAGATAAAAATCAAATCAGTTGGCTCAGATCATGGCTAAACTACTCTTTTGAGTAGTTTTTACTTTTTGGGTAAGGCATATAATTATTTAGTTGATGGTGTGTCCGTTTGAGTCACTAGATCAACCATAGGCAAATATATTTATTGGAATTAATTTGGAGGAACTTGCATTATTATTATATTTTTAATCAAGGAGAGGTAAATTTTGCGAGTAATTGTTCGAAAATTCTAATAATTACTTGCTCTATAAATTACTAGGTGCTATACTAATAACCAAAGCGCAGTATTCGGTTAATATAAATTCCGAATCGGACACTTGGTAGCCTGATAGGGATATCGAAACGACGTGAAATGGTTTTGTGTCAGTTTAGATTATAAGTGATGTTTAAATTTATCCTTTGATTCTGAGATCTGTTGGATAGAAAACATAAGTTATAAATCTATTCATCTCTATTAAAGATTATTTCATATCGCAGTATTACATTAGGGGGAAAAGTATGAAGGACATGATGGAAAATAAGGATGGTTTGTCAAATTTGGATTCATTAGTTAATCATTTGGATGGTAATTACAAAAACTGCAGAGGTCATTCTAGGAAATTTAATCGAGTTACGCATGATATGGCATATAGTTTAAAAGTAAACTTAGCTGATTACATATCTGATCACGTGGAGCCTGCAATGGGTTATCGGGTAGCGATGACTAATAATACCATCAGAGATTCCATAAATTCTCATGAAATCATTTATGGAACACTGGCAAGTACTAGCATTTCAAACGGCATTGCTATTTATGACAACTTGTTGGAGCCTCAGATCATAGCAAATCTTTTATTTGTTGTTAATGAGGATATTTACCCAACAGCGGATATGGATGAAATTCTAAAAAAAACTTATGTTGCCTCTAGTATTGAAATTTTAGATTCCAATATCAAAAATTGGCATTCCAAACTTTCAGTTGATAAACTTATTAAAAACAATAGTTTGGCAGGTCAAGTTGTACTAGGCAATCCTGTTAAGATTGATTCAATTGATTTTTTTGATAAATTAGAAGTTAATCTTAAGTGTGATGGTGAATTTGTAGTAATGAACAATCACAACAGAAACGTAGTTAATCCTTTGACCGCACTTAACATGTTAACAGAGAAACTTGCGAAACATGGTAAGTTTCTCAAAAAGGGCATGATAGTTACTGCTGGTACGTATTCTGTGCCTAAGGCACTTTATAGAGGTGAGTATCATGCTGATTTTGGGATTTTAGGTGATGTGACTTTGAAGGTAAGATAATAATTGAATGGTTAGTAGTTCTAACAGATATAATAGAAATTGAAGAAAAAATGTACTTTAACATAGATATAGTTATATATGGGGGTAAAACTTATGGAAAACACGCTCGTACTTATCAAACCAGATGCTGTTGAGCAAAATTTGATAGGGAGAATTTTAATGAAATATGAAGAACAGGGGTTAGTAGTTGAAGACTTACATAAAAGACAAGTTGATAGAGCATTACTTGATCAACATTACAGAGATCATGTTAACAGAGACTTCTATCCGGAACTTGCAGAGTTCATGTCTAGCGGACCAGTTGTTGCAGTTCGTTTAAAAGGCATCAATGCCATTGAAAAGGTGAGAAAAATTAATGGTGCCACAAATCCAAAGGAGTCAGCACCAGGATCAATTCGTTATATGTTTGGAAGTGATATCCAGATGAATTGTGTTCATGGTTCTGAGTCAAAGATGGAAGCTGAAAGAGAATTGACACTATGGTTTTAAATTGATCTCAACAGTATAAACGATTGATTATGGTAAAAGAGTGAAAAAGCAAAAATGGAGTAAAACTTATAAAAGGATACATATGTGTGATAGTAGATATAATGTCTACTATCATTTTTTTGATAATTATTGTACCAAATATTTGATTTGTGAGAAAAAAGATGAGTTGATATGCTGTTTAAACTAATAAACTGGGGTATTAAGTAAAAAAGAATTCTTAAAGATAATTCGATACTTATGGAGGTTCTTAAATGAAAATTCGGACAAGAATGACGATTGGTTTGATTATGATAATACTTCTCATATGGGGAGGAGTATTTTTTTCAGTTAGTTTATATACATCTTTGGAAGACAGACATAAAAAAATTGACCAGGATATACTAAATAACGTAATTAGTTCATTTGAGTATGAGTTGACTATTGAGAAATTACGGGAGTGGAGTTTTATCTATATATTAAGAGGTGACATTGTTGTTGAAGGCAAACCTGTAAAAGATATCCTGAATGAGATCAGAGAAGAATTGATAGAAATTGCGATTCAACATGATGAAATAACTGACAGTTATTATAACAGTGAAATAGGTATCGACACTGTAGATTTAAAAGATGATGTAATAAAATTGGTTGAAAAAAACGAAGAAGTACTTCAATTAAAGGAACAGGGAGTAGAAAGTGAAGAGCTAATGATCATACTTGATGATGAGGTCTGTATACCACTTTTTACTCCGACACTTAATAAGATAAAACAGCATAAGGATTATCATTTGGAACAACTTTACATAGAAGAGAAAAAGATTTCGATTTCCTATTCTAAATCAATAAGACTCCTGTTTTTAATTTCTAGTTTATGTACTGTTATTTTAGTTGTGATTGTTTTATTAACAAGAAGAGCCATTATAAGACCGCTGTATGAGTTGCAAAAAAGTGCGAGAATAGTAGGTTCGGGCAACTTAAACCATATAGTAGGAAGTGATTCGAAGGATGAGATAGGACAGCTTTCTAGAGAATTTGATAAAATGACAATAGCTCTTTCCAATACGCTTGTATCCAAGGATTACATTGAAAGTGTCGTTATGTCAATGAATGATTCTTTAATTGTATTGTCAAAGGACCTTATCATTCAAAAGATTAATCCTTCCACACAAAACCTGCTTGGTTATGAAGAAGAAGAACTAATTGATAAATCAGTTGATATCATTTTTGGAAGAAAAATCTCAAAAGACTTGTGGGAAGAAGAATTTATAAAAAACAGTTATGAAGGTAAAAATGAAATATATCTTTCAAAGGATGGAAATCCACTTCATGTATTGCTTTCCTGTTCCATCTTGCTTACCGAAGGTAGATGTGAAGGTTTTATTTGTGTTGCTCAGAATTTTAGTTTGCGAAAAATGATGGAAGAGAGATTAAAAGAAAGTGTTATCAAGTATTCTTCACTCTTTATGTCAATGACGAGTGGCTTCGTATATTGTAAGGTAATAAGCAGTTATACGGATGGAATAGATGATTTCCAAGTTCTTGAGACCAATGATGTTTTTCAAACAATAGCTGGAATAAGAAGGGAAGATGTAGTTGGTCAAAAGGTGACTACAATTCTTCGAATGTTAAGTGAAGATGTAGACTACTGGATGGATATTTTTAAGGAAGTAGCCTTTTTAGGAAGTACAAAAAAAGTTGAAAGATATTTACATGCTTTGGATAAATGGTTATCTGTATTGATTTACAGTCCTCAGATGAATCAGTTTGCTCTTATTATTGATGATATTACCAATAGAAAAGAATCGGAAATGCTTCTGCAGCAGAGTAATGATGAAAAGACAGCACTTTTAGCTGCCATACCAGCTTTTGTATTTATAAAAGATCTTGAATCAAGATACCTTTATGGAAACCAGAAGCTGTTGGATATGCTTGATATTGAACATGAAGATTTGATTGGGAAAACGGATTATGATATTTTTCCTAAAGAGCTTGCAAGTTCATATACAAAAATCGATAGAAGTGTTATAGAAACAGATAAGCCTGTCATTAATGAAGATGAAGTCGTACAGGGTGTAGACGGAAATTGTATATTCACATATACAACAAAAGTTCCGCTTCGTGATTCAGATGGTCATGTTATAGGAATTGTAGGAACGGCTTTTGATATCTCAACATTAAAAAAGGTGGAAGCCGAGCTCATTGAAGCCAAACAACACGCTGAAGAAGCAAATCAAGAAAAAACAAGGTTCCTAGCAAATATGAGCCATGAAATAAGAACGCCAATGAACGGAATCATTGGTATGACCAATTTAATATCCAAGATGACATTAAATGAGAAACAGGCAGAGTATCTATTAATCTTGAAGGAATCATCTGAAGCATTACTTGAAATAATCAACAACATTCTTGATATTTCAAAAATAGAGGCTGGTAAAATTGAACTTGAAAACTCAACATTTAAATTTCCTGAAATGGTCAATGGTGTTTTTCAGACTTTTAGCTATAGAGCTATTGAGAAAAAAGTAGAGATGATTTATGAGTTAGATGAAAATATCCCAGAATATTTAAATGGAGATTCTGCCAGGACAAAACAAGTATTGAGAAATCTTTTGAGCAATGCGTTAAAATTCACTGAAAAGGGGCACATAATACTTAAGGTGAATATGATTGGTGGAGGTTCAAAAAGTGTATTTATAGATATTACTGTTAAAGACACTGGTATAGGCATTTCTGATCAAAATATTGAGAGAATATTTGAGAGTTTCACACAATCCGATATCAGTACGACTAGAAAGTTTGGAGGTACAGGACTTGGTCTTAATATTACCAAGAATCTAGTCGATCTGATGGGAGGAAGCATAGATGTAAAAAGTGTAGTCGGTGTAGGTTCTGACTTCCGTGTTGTCATTCCATTCACACCTGCCGATGAAAATGAAATTAAGATGATACGTAATGAACATAATAACATCTCAAGGAGGTTCGCTGAAACCAAACTAGATGTAAAAGTGTTGATAGCCGAGGATAACTATATCAATCAGATATACATTACAGAGCTTTTAAAAATTTATGTAAACGCCTATACAGTTGTCAGCAATGGTGCTGAAGCAGTTGAAAAGTACGAAGCCGAATATTATGATTGCATATTAATGGATATGCAGATGCCCATTATGGATGGTGCAAATGCAACAAAAAAAATCAGAAGACTAGAGAAAGATTTAGAAAAAAGGATTCCGATTATAGCTTTAACGGCATCAGCATTGAAGAATGAAGTCAATGAGTTTATGAATGTAGGGATAGATGATTATATAATAAAACCATTAAATGAAGAAAAACTCATATCGACGTTAGAAAGTATATTTAAACATAAAATTTCAAAAGAAGAGTCAGATATAAAACCCATCTTGAATAGCTCATTAAAGGGTATGATTGATTTAGACGAGTTTTGGAGTACTTTTGGAATTTTTGAGAATCAATTTGTAATTGAAATGGTTGATTGTTTTTTTGAAGATTATTTGACTAGATTTGATCTTATTGAAAAGAATATAAGAGAAAATGATGTTATTAAATTGAAACATAATATGCACAATCTAAAGGGTGTTTTCGCAAACTTTAGGGCCAATAAGCTCAAAGATATGTCAAGTGAACTGGATTTAAAAGCTTCAAACAGTGACACAAAAGAGTTATATGAAATGTTTTCTGAGATTAAAAAGAACGTTGAACTTTTTGTAGAAGAGCTTAAAAACATAAAAGCATCTTTAGATGAGCAGTAACCTATAACATATATTAAGGAGACGGTCGCATGAATAGTATTAGGATACTTATAGTAGAAGATGATAAAATAAATTCAAAAATACTTGAAAAAATGGTGATGAATCTAGGGTATGATAAACCGTTTGTTGTAACGAATTGTGATGATGCAATCAATGTGTTTAAAAATAGCCGTCTAGACCTTGTTTTAATGGACATCTCACTTGGAGAAGAGAGTTTGGACGGTATAGAAACCGCTAAGCTTATAAAAGAGAGTTATGAGGTTCCGATAATATTTTTGACCGCGCATTCGGATAAAACTGTACTAAATCGAGCCATATCGACCAATCCAAACGACTACTTGATAAAACCTGTGAATGCAAATGACTTAAGGGTGTCCATAGAAATGTCTTTGTATAAGTTCGAACTCGATTTGGAAAACAAAAGGCTTATGAATAACTTGAAACAAGCTAAGTTTCAACTGTTTCATAAAGAGAAACTTGCAAGCTTGGCACAATTGGCTGGTGGAATGGCTCATGAAATTAATAATCCTCTGTCTTTTATAAAGGTAAACTTAAAAATACTGATGGAATACGTAGACAAGTACCGTGAAGTAGCAAAACTTTTTATAAATGATAAAGGAAAGGATTTGCATCATAATAATACAAATGAAGAATATAAACAAAGCGATATGTTTGATGAGCTTAAAATGATGAATGACGATGTAGAAAGTATATTTGATGAAATGGGTGAAGGACTTGAAAGGATTGAATTCATTATAAGAATTTTAAGAGAGTTTACCAAGGTGGACGCTATGGATCAGATCGAAATTTATGATCTGAACAACAATATTTTAACCACTCTTGAGATCATCAACAGTGAGATGGATAAACCTATTTCCATAGAAAAAAACTTTGGTGATATTCCACAGATTCAATGTTTTGGTAAAGATGTAAATCAAGCATTATTTGAGGTTTTAAAAAATGCTGTTTATGCAATTGAGAAAAGCAATAAAACTTCTAACTTAATCAATATCCGAACATACTGTGATCAGGAGTCAGTGTACTGTGAAATTAACGACAATGGTGTAGGTATTGAAGACAAAGATATGAATCTTGTTTTTCATCCCTTTTTTACAACCAAGGATGTATCTGTTGGGAAAGGGCTGGGACTCAGTATTGCTCACTGTATAGTAACCAATAGACATAAAGGGGATATTATTCTAAGGAGTGAAATAGGTAATGGAACAACCTGTAAGATTAGGCTTCCAATCTTACACAAGGAAGATTCGGTTTGATAAATATTAAAAGGTAAAAAACGCTCTTATAAGTTAAATACTTATAGGGGCGTATTTCGCCATAGAACTTCTTATTATCGTTCTTCGTCTACAGGCTTTATGATGTAATCAATCTTTCTAAGTGCTATTGCAGTTTTAGTGACTTTAATACTACCAGCTGCTGAGCAAATGATAACCTTAGCAACAGAATCAATATATTTAAAAATTAAATAAACGAGTACAAGATTATATTTAATTGCAGAACAATGTAAAAAAATGCTAAAATAGTATGGAAACAACATGAAAAATGTTAAATGCCTTGATTAATTTAATGTCGAAATCTAAGGGTTGTATATCGTATAAGGAAACGTTGGAAATATGGAGAGTTAAAACAATGAGCAATATAATAAAAAAAATATTTTTAGTTTCAATAATATCAATAGTTTTTATCTCGTGTTCAGAGAAGGTTTATGACAACAGTAGTTATCTACAGGATTATGATTACTTATGGGTTTCATTAGAAGAGAGTTATCCTTACTTTGGTGTATTGGAACGTTCGGGTATTGACTGGGTAAGTGTGAAGCATGATTACCGAGAGATGATAAAAAATACGTATATGGATAATTCTGTGTTTTCAAAACTTTTGGATCAGATGCTCGACGAATTTAGAGGAAACGGACATTTAAACGTAATCAGCAGGGACTTTTATCATATGGCCAGATATGTTTACTCGGATTCTGGAACAACAGAATGGTTATCCATACTGGAAAAGCCCCGAAGTGAAGTTTTCTACAATTACGATGAAAATCACTTTGACGCCAACGAATCATTTAATAATGGCAATATTGAGTCCGAATTGTTTCAAGAAGAAGGGATTTTGTATATCAATGTGAAGTCATTCCGATACGAGAATATAGAACATGAACAAGACATTCTTTTTGATCTATATGAACAGATTGAAGCTTATGATGATCTAATAATCGATATCAGAGAAAATCGTGGCGGCGCCACCAGATACTTTTCCAGAAATATTGTTGAACCTTTAATCAATGAACCTCTTTATATTGAAGAATACATGCTTTACTCAGAGAACGACTACAATAAACCCTTTATTGAGTGTGCAATTGAGAAGCTTAAAAATAATAATGAAACTGAACTCAGCCAAAGATACGGAGAAATACTTTCTTTGGATCAAATGCCTGAATTTGAAATGATCAACGAGTCAGATCTATTGAATCTTAACCGTGTAATAAAATTTTCAACTCAGTTTGTACCTAACAATGAGTTTGAGTTCAATGGACGAATCTGGGTACTTGTCGGTAACCGTGTCTATTCTGCATCAGACGCATTTGCACAGATGTGTGAGCAAACAGGTTTTGCGACCTTGGTTGGGCATTCGACTGGTGGAGACGGAGTAGGGTTAGATCCTATTTTAATATCTCTACCTGAATCTGGCATCATAATACGCTTTTCTACTCACTATGGATTAAACTTGAATGGACAAAACAATGAAGAATTCGGTACAACTCCTGATATTCTTCTAGATTATGACGACTCAGCCTATGAGAAGGTTTTAGAGTTGATTAGAGAAAATAAGTAAGGGAATAGACTTTATTATCACATCAACTATATCTCAGGATCATTCCAATAAAAGTACTTCCGAAGTAGAAATGTAATTAATTACGTGTCTACTTCAGAAGTATCATTTTAATTGTTTTAAATTGAACAAGAGTGTTTTTATTTGTTTGGAGTAATCATTTCCTTGTTACCCATATACATTCTAAGTGCCTCAGGAATATTAACAGAACCATCAGCATTTAAGTTGTTTTCTAAAAATGCAATCAGCATTCTAGGAGGAGCAACTACCGTATTGTTGAGCGTGTGTACAAATCCTTTTCCTCTGTCGCCATGACGACGAATTTTAAGTCTTCTTGCTTGTGCATCTCCTAGGTTAGAACAACTTCCAACTTCAAAGTATTTTTGTTGTCTAGGAGACCAAGCTTCTATGTCTACAGACTTTACTTTTAGATCAGCCAAATCACCTGAACAACATTCCAAAGTACGTACAGGAATATCAAGAGTTTTGAAGTAATCTACCGTACTTTGCCATAATTTATGGTACCACTCCATACTATCTTCTGGCATACAAAGTACAATCATTTCCTGTTTTTCGAATTGGTGGATACGATAAACGCCTCTCTCTTCGATGCCGTGAGCACCTTTTTCTTTTCTAAAGCAAGGAGAGTAACTTGTCAAAGTATGTGGCAGAGTATCTTCTTTTACAATAGAATCTATGTATTTACCAATCATAGAATGTTCACTTGTACCGATTAAATATAAATCTTCTCCTTCAATCTTATACATCATCGCATCCATTTCAGCAAAACTCATCACACCTTTTACAACATCACTTCTAATCATATAAGGTGGTATGCAATAAGTGAATCCTTTGTCAATCATAAAGTCTCTTGCGTACGATAAGAGGGCACTGTGTAATCGTGCGATATCTCCCATTAAATAGTAAAAACCATTTCCGGCTACTTTGGCAGAACTTTCTAAATCTACACCTGAGAAAGTTTTCATGATATCAATGTGGTAAGGAATCTCAAAATCTGGAACAACTGGTTCTCCGAATTTTTCAATTTCTACATTTTCAGAATCGTCTTTACCAATTGGAACAGAATCATCAATGATATTTGGTATTTTCATCATGATTGCTGTCACTTTTTCATCTAATTCTCTTTTAACATCTTCAAGTTCTGCAAGTTTCTGAGCGTTAGCAGTAACTTTAGCTTTTATATCTTCAGCTTCTTCTTTCATACCTTGAGCCATTAGTTTACCAATTTGTTTAGACAATGTATTTCTGCTTGCTCTAAGTTCATCTACCTCTGTAGTGGTATCTCTTCTTTTAATATCTAGTTCCAAGATTTCATCTACTAACGGTAATTTACTTTCCTGAAACTTCTTTTTCATGTTCTCTTTAACCATGTCAGGATTATTTCTGACTAATTTAATGTCTATCATTCGTCTCTCCTCTCATTTTATGTACAAAAAAACTCTTCTATCCCTAGATATGGGACGAAAGAGTTCCGCGTTGCCACCCAAATTGTCATATGACCACTTGATTATACGATATAGGGTATAAACCTTTAGGTTATCCTAATAGCTCCGAAAGTAGAAAGACTGATCATTTCGTTGATTTTCACCTACCATCAACTCTCTGAAGAAACTAACAATCATAGTTTTCGTCATCGCTAATTTATATTTATAACGATTATATATACAAATCAATAAGAATGCAATAACATTTTTCAATTTGAGTATTTAAGCTATATTATGGGATTATATAATAATTGCAACACGTCTCATTTAATTACTTTGTTGAACATCGTATACCCACTATACTCAATGATAAATATATTTATTGAACATGTCTTTGTTGACTGTATAAATATAAGACCTTATACAATTTTCAAAGAAGGTCATAGTTGACAGCTTTGATTTAGAAGATGGTATATGGTCATAATATTTGTAATCAATAATTAACCTGATAGAGTATTTCAATCAGAAGCATTTGATGACTTGGGTACATCATGATTTTTTACTCGAGACCTCTTAAAAGGCCGTATATAGCATTACTAAACAGAGCCTCTTTGTTTTCGTTATTGCTCAAAGTATTAAGTAAAGGCACGAATGTTTTGAACACAATGAATGCAGCTTGTCGATACTCGATTTGTGTATACGACAAATCATCTATTTTCTTGAAAAGTCCAATAAAGAGTTGAGTATATTCTTTATGCAAATCGTAGGAATCATGCAAATCCTTAAAATCGATGTTGTACATCAAGTTGAGTTTTGAACCGTACATATTGTAGAATTTTATGCATAAATCAGTGATATCACTGATATTTATTTCTGTTTTTACATCAATCTCCTTCACAGACTCAATACAGAATGAAAGTATTGGATTGATGATATCACTTAATAGATTTTCCTTATTGGAGAAGTGGTTGTATATTGTTTTCCGAGAGATGTCCGCTTTTAGTGCAACCTGTTCCATTTTGAGTTCAGTGGATCTGCTTTGTTTTAGCATCTCTATTGCAACTGCTTTGATATGTTCTCGGGTTTCTAATTTTCTTTTTTCGGTTCTATTCATTGTTTTCATTCTTACCTCATATCACAAATCTAAATAATCTCTTTACAAATCTACTGTACTATATTATGATGTAAATAACAACAACTACACACGTATGTGTAATGTTACTCGAACTAGAGTATCGTTCGTAAACGAAGATAAAATAATCAAATGGTGAAACACTATAGGAGGGGTATATGCAAGCCATAATGGAAACAGCTTTTGACGTTATTTACCTATCAACAGTGATTATAATTGGTATTATGATGATTAAAAAAACTGGTGATAACAAGAAATATAAATTATTTGGTCTAATGGCTCTAATTCTTGGAGTAGGGGATGCTTTTCATCTTATACCAAGATCATATGCACTTTTTACTACTGGACTTGAGGCAAATGCTGCAGCTTTAGGTATGGGGAAACTGATCACATCAATTACAATGACTATTTTCTATGTACTCCTTTATCTATTTTGGAGAAAAAGGTATCAAATTACAGAAAGGAAATGGCTATCAAATTTAATCTACGGTTTAGCTATTATTCGAATCATTTTATGCTTCTTTCCACAAAACGATTGGTTCAATTACAATGCGAGTATCAGTTGGGGGATTTATAGAAATATACCTTTTGCTCTGATGGGTTTGATTATTCTTGGTTTATTCTATAACGAAGCTAAAAAAAGAGATGATCAATTTTTCCAATTTATGTGGTTGGCCGTAACTCTTTCATTTGCTTTTTATGTACCTGTTGTATTATGGGCTAAAACCGCAACTTGGATTGGGATGCTTATGATTCCAAAGACGTTAGCATATGTTTGGATTGTATTCATGGGTTTTAATAGTTTTAAAAACAGATCAGAAGAAGATTTGATAGGATAGTCTATGTAATTTAACAAAATATTTAAATATAAATAAATGATATGAATAGGAAATCCTTGTTGTGTATGCAACAAGGATTTTTTTTGCTGATTTTAAAAACTACTTGAGATTTTACTAAATAAGCTTAACAGGTGTTCTTCTATTTTAAGGTAATAAAAAGTTGGCTCTCACTTGACAATAGTAATTAAAAAGAGGTACACTCATATCAAAGACGCCACGCGTGTGGCGTAATAGTTGAATCCAATAGTCTATTATAGAAAAAATGAAATTGGTTGAGCTATTTTATATAATTTTAAGGCGTAATTAATTTATTTACTCAGGAGGTTATCAAGTGCAAAAACAAAACAAAGTATTGTTCCTTTTATTTACTTTCTTATTCTCATTTCATTTTATACGAGTTTTTATCGCGACAATGATGTGGAAGGTATCTTTCGCTGTTGGTAATCCGGTGTATCTGGCGATAATCGCTCTAGTGGTGTTTCTAGGTTCATTTTTATTGATACCGTTGTCAAAGAGACTTAAACCAAAAAAAATATTGATTGGTGCTTCTATTGTCATAATAGCTGTACGGTTAGTTGTTCAGTTCGTTGACAATCCGTTATTGCTTTTTATTACTTCGTCTATAGGCATGCTTGCAACAACCGTGGTCATACCGATTATAGTAAACCGTAAAATCATGGACGAAAAAGACGGACTGCCTTTAATACTATATGGATTTCCTCTCGCTGTTTTTGTGGATATATTTATAAAAGTATTGCTGAAAGGTTATGATTTGAGCTGGATACATAGTTATGTATCAAACGGCTTAGTCATTGTCGTTTCAATCTGTTCTCTCTATTTGCTGAAACAGATTGTAAGCAATAACAGTGAACTGGATGTAGTACAGGAATCAACTGTATCTAAAAATATTTTGTTCATATTCTTTGGAATGTATTTCTATTTGTATATGGTGGTATTGCAAAATGCAAATGTATTTATTGAATTTGGAAAATTGACGGACGTTGATGGGTATCTGTTGTTAACGGTAATTAATGCTGTCGGTCTGATAGTCTGTATAAAAATAAGATATTTTAGTAGACTGTGGTTAAAAGTGTTGGCAGGTTTTACTTTTACATTTTTTACATATCGTTTTTTATTTGTTGATCCATCCAAGTTGGCTTCAATCATTCTAGTCTGTCTATCGAGTTGGTTCGTTGTGGGGTATATTCTTGATGAGATTTCTACAAGTTTAAAAACCAGGTCATCTTTAATCATGAGTACACTATTTCAATTTCTTGGATTTGTGATAATGATTGTATTAACATTTTTAAATTATGAGATGTTATTGATACAATCAACAGTCATTGGAGTTGCAACATTAAGTTTGCTTCCGATTGTATCGCATTCTGATAAAGGAACAGTCGTAGGATATGACGGTTTGAGCAAGAAAATCTATCTTGTTTTAGCAGTTTGTCTTGTGATTGTCGGTGCCAATAAATTGTTACCAACACCGATCTATGTGTCAGCAGAATCCGAAAACCTTGTTGTGATGACATATAATATTCATCAAGGTTTTGATGCAGACTATAGAATGGATCTGGATGCAATCATTGATGAGATAAATGCATCTGAAGCGGATATAATAGCTCTGCAAGAAGTTAATCGTGGTCAGGTGATGAGTGGGATGGTTGACAACCTTAAGTACATATCAGACAGAGTTTACATGAAGTATTATTATGGCAGTACTTATGAGGACCAATTATTAGGAAATGCATTTCTGACGAATTTACCTGTAGAGTCAATAAAAAACGATATATATACAGTCAACAAAGAGGATCGAAGAGGTTATCTCACCATCAATGTGAATCACAATGGAAAGATACTCACATTTGTTAATACGCATTTAAACTATATTGTTGATGAACCTGAAAACAATCGAAAAAGCGTCAGATCTGATCAAGTAGAAGAATTGCTACTGACATATGAGAATAAGCCATATACAGTCTTGATGGGAGATCTGAACAGTATCCCTGATTCAGAGGAAATTCAAATGATTTATGATACAGGGTATACAGACACATTGCAGCTCTACGGTTTATATGATACCCCTACATTCTGGGCAGGTTTAGATGGAGATGCAGAGAGATTGGACTACATTTTTACTACATCGGATATTATTACATTGAGCAGTAAAATAGTACAGAGTCGTGCATCAGACCACAAGCCCGTAATTGCAGTAGTTCAAGTACCTAAGTAAGTTTGGTCATAGTTCATATCTGTAATGATTGTACTGTAATGAAATTTGTGTACAAAAGAACAAGGTCTGGATATGATATATGACTGTTGTTATTGAACTAAATTGGTTTTAGTTGGAATTGTGCTTATAGCAACAGGTGTTATAAGTATCAAAAGTAGTGTTAAAATGTGTAATTTGATTTTTACAGCAAAAAATAACAGCAGTAGAGAAATTTCTACTGCTGTTTGTTATGAGTGTAATACATGAAAAGAAACAGATTTAAGAAGCACTTTACTTCTCAGACTGGTTTTGACCAGTTCGATTATGTATTGTATTAGCATCTGTTAGATATATTTTCAATACGTTATTCTATATTGATTTTTTCTATGGATATTTCAGGTGTATCGTTGAGTGAACGTATATGAACGTTGAATTTTGAATAAAGCGTTGCAACTCCGATTCCGATTACTCCCAAGCTGAGAGCTGCAAGTACACCAAGACCATCAATAACAAATCCGTAAACTATCATGGCAAGAGGCGTCGCCACTGATGAAAGTGCATGTCTTAGAGCCATGACTCTAGCCATCATCTCTTTATCAACACGTTTGGCATAAGATGTGTTTAATGGAATTTGAATATAACTGCCTGAGGCTCCAAATAGAATCAGCGTTATAAAAAGAATGCAGATAAAGGCAAGCTGTGGTATCACCTGAATTGAGAATAAGTAATAGTCTAATAATATGGCAACTAAACAGAACCATCCCCATAAAAATCCATAGTATATTCTGTTGCCTGCATCAGTGACTTGTTGATTGGCAATTCTCAGTGACATGATGATGCCACCTATGCTCATAGCCACACTTACACCCGCTAAGATATAAGGTGGTAATCCTAGATCGTTGTTAATCATATAAGGCATTGTAATACCAAAGGCTCCAACTAGGAAGAAGTTCATGATCACGGCAACTTTTGCCATATTTATGAGTTCTTTCTTTTTGTGCATGTAAGAATAACCTTCTTTTACTTCGCTTATCAGTTTGTTCAATCCACCTTCGGAAATCTTTGGTGAGTGTTCGATTTTAATAAACATTTCTAGAAATGCAGCGATAACAAAGCTTGTACCGTTAAAAACAAGCAACCATTTGAATCCGAAAGTTACGTAACAAATCGCAGCAAAGAGCACACCGAGAATGTTTTGGAAGTTACCAAGCGTAGACATGAATGAATAAGCAGGGGTGAGTTCTTCCTCTTTTAACATCAGTGGCACCATGCTTTGAGAGGTTGGTTGATACATTGCCATCATGGTTGAATTGATGATGCCGTTTATGAACAAACCGATTAATATTAATGTTGGATCATCGGTTGAAAACAGTAAAGCAGCAAGAGCTAAATCCGTCACACCACTGGCGTAGTCTAACCGATAGAGTACTTTGACCTTGTTTAAACGATCGACAACAGCACCCAAGAAAGGCTGCATAAAAATATACATGGCTGCTGAGATGGCCATAAATACCGACATATACATGGCTTTTCCCGTTAAATCCAAAATGAATAAACCTGTTGCGAAATTAATGAAAATACTACCGATTTGAGAAACGATACTACCGGCAAAAAAAAGACTGAAGTTTCGGTTTTTGAAAATTGAATTAGTGTTTTTCATTAGACCTCCTGTTTCTGCATGTCAACGAGTTTTGTACTCAAAAATACTACATTTGTTTTCTTGGAACCATATAAATCTTTCCTCCTAAATTTTAACATAACAGTATTGTTAATTCCACTATAATGACTTAATTCTGTGAGTTGGTTATAAGGCTATGTAAATGTTTTATGAAATGTAATCAATAAAATCGTTAAAGTCATGAAGTCATTTGCTGTAATAATTGAGAATGGTTTTATATTGAATGTTTTACTTAATAAAGCAAATAGAGGACTCTTCTTTTCTTTTGGCACAAATATTGCTCTATATTTATACAAAGAAGGAGGATGAAATGTAAAATAATAAATAGCTGTGATTCGAGCTGATTTGGTATTGTACAGTTGAAAAAATAATGGTGTTTTAATGGTGTTTTAAAGGCTTTTTAATGGTGTGTATATCACTATTACAACAAAAATGTGATATAATGACATATGAATATATGGCATAGTACCTGAATATCATAATATATTGTGGAGGACGAATATGCTTATTTTATTAAAGAATGGAAATGTGTATGCACCAGAGTTTTTGGGGCGAAAAGATATTCTTCTTGCTGGTAAGGAAATCCTAGCTATTGAAGATAAAATAGATTTAAAAAGTAACGAAGTGAATATAGAAGTTATAAATTGTATTGATAAAAATGTATATCCTGGTTTTATCGATGGTCATGTTCATATCACTGGAGGCGGTGGGGAAGGAAGTTTTAGAACTCGGACACCGGAAATTAAGCTTAGTGAAATAACAACTGCAGGTGTAACAACTGTTGTAGGTTGTTTGGGAACCGATGGTACAACTCGTTCTATGACAAATCTTTTAGCTAAAGCCTATGCATTAGAAGAAGAGGGGATCAGCACATTTGTATACAGCGGATCGTATCATGTGCCTGTTCGGACATTAACTGGTGATATACAGGATGATATCGTCTTAGTTGAAAAAATAATTGGAGTTGGAGAAATTGCTGTTTCTGATCATAGATCTTCAGTACCAACTGTAGAGGAATTAATGAAAATAGCTTCCTCTGCCAGAGTCGGTGGGATGTTATCAAACAAAGCGGGTATTATAAATATACACATGGGTGATGGAAAGAGTAACATGGATAAGTTGTATGAGATAAGAGAAAAGTCGGAAATTCCATTTACACAATTTTTACCGACTCATATGAATAGAAATAAGGAATTATTTGAAGAAGGCATAGATTATGCTAAGAATGGTGGTTATTTGGATTTTACTACTTCAACAATTGATAAATTTATTGAAGAAGGTGAAGTCAGCTGCCCAAAGGCACTTAGAAGGATTATAGATGAAAAGATATCTGTTGATCAAGTTACTTTCACTTCTGATGGGCAAGGTAGTTTACCCATCTTCGACAAAAACAATAATTTGATTGGCTTAAAAGTAGGTAGTTTACAGTCTTTATATCAAGCCGTGATTGATTCTGTAAAAAAAGAAAATATTCCATTAGAAATAGCTCTCAAGGTTATAACTGAAAATCCCGCAAGAATACTTAAACTATCTAAAAAAGGTAATCTGGTAGTTGGGAATGATGGAGATATAGTAATTGCAGATTCAAAGGATTTAAGTATTGAAACAGTAATTGCAAAAGGCGTAATAATGGTAAAAAATAAAGAAGTGCTAGTAAAAGGTACTTTTGAGTAAATAAAAGCGCTATCTTTTGGTAGCGCTTTTATATCAATGAGGAGGATGTATGAGAAAGATAATTTCTTTGATAGCAGGATCAATAAGGACAAAGGATACTTTGATAAATCAGTTAAAAGAATATTTAGATGACTCGTTTGAAATTAAAGGTTATGCTACAAATGAAGATATTATCCCCATTCTTAATGACAATTTAGTAATAATATCTTCTGAGTTTGTTTTAGATGAGATTAAAGATTTAAATCTATATAGAGATGATTTAGAATTAATTGTCGCTAAACGTACAATTAATAATGATTTTCTTGATCAAATTGTAGGAATACCAGATAACACTAGGGTATTATTTGTAAATGAACTGCCTGAAATTGTTTATGATGTAATTGAACATATCAAGGATCTGGGTTTAACTCATGTAGATTACGTTCCGTATTATCCTGGCATAGAGGATGTAGATCGATCAATAAGAGTTGCAATTACACCTGGTGAAGAGGAAATTGTACCTGATTTCATTACGCAGATATATGATATTGGACCAAGGATCATGGACTTTACTACTATTACCAAAATTTTAAACAAATTAGGGATTTTAGATACAAAAGCAGGACAATTCTCCCAAAAATATTTGGAAAAAACAATTCAAATAGCTAGAAGATTAGCAGAGTCTAAAAATAGAATACTTGAACTGAATACACACCTGGAGAGTGTTATTGATGGTTTGTCTGATGGGTTATTGGTATATGACAAGTATGGCATTATTAGCGTCTCAAATGAGAACTTAAGAAAAATATTAAATTCTAATTTTGTCTTTCATATAGGTAGAAACTTAAAAGAGATTCTTTATAATCCTGATTTACTTGAATTCTTACTTGATGAGAATCACTTTGAAGATAAAGTGTTTAAAGTGAATCATACAGAATACTCAGTTTCTAAAATAAGGCTAAACAGTAGTACTTCAACCATAGCTAAATTTAAAAGTATAAAAGAAACAATTACTGAATCTGACAGATTAAAACGAGAACTAATAAAAAAAGGGTACTTTGCAAAGTATGAATTTGATGACATCATAGGTAACTCTGAAAGGATGCAGAAAGTCATAAGAATTTCAAGAAAACTAGCTAAGTCAGAATTAACAATGCTTATATATGGAGAAAATGGTTCTGGCAAGGAATTGTTTGCAAGTGCAATACACAACGCTTCTAATAGAAAAAACGGACCTTATTTGGCAGTTAATTTTAGTGCACTTTCTGATGACCTGATTGAAAGTGAATTATTCGGTTATGAAGAGGGAGCGTTTACGGGTGCAAAAAAAGGTGGGAAAATCGGTTTGTTCGAACAAGCTGATGGCGGTACGATTTTCTTAGATGAAATTGGTGATATATCTGTTAAGCTTCAAGCAAGACTCCTTAGAGTTTTGCAGGAAAAAGAAATAATGCGCGTAGGCGGTAGTGAAATTAAGCCGATTGATGTAAGAATAGTAGCAGCTACAAATAAAAATCTATTTGAAATGGTTAAGAATAATGAGTTTAGAGAGGATTTATATCATAGGTTAAAAATGGGGTATATTAAAGTACCTCCTTTAAGAGAAAGAAAGTCAGACATACCCAATCTGATTTCTTATATGCTTGTAAACGCCACATCAGAAATAAAAACAATCTCTAATGATGTTAGGGACAAACTTTTCCAATATAACTGGTATGGAAATGTTCGTGAGTTAAAAAATACAATAGACTATATGGTTGCAGTTTCTGATGGTACTGAATTAAATATGGATTGTTTTCCTGATACAGAGTTTTTTCAGGAAAGAGAGACTCTTCATGAAAGCGTAAATCAAGTTAATGTTATTGACAATTTAAGTTCGGAGTATCACTTTATTCTGAAAAAAATTCATTACTATAATAATAATGATATACCTTGTGGGAGGGAGAAGTTATCTGAGGATACAATTGGTACTGATTTTATGATGACTAAGTATCAAATGAGAACGAGATTAAAACATTTGATGGAAAAAGATTTGATCATTATGAGTAAAGGAAAAAAAGGTACAGTTATAACTGAAAAAGCTATTGGTCTTATAATGGGGCATTAAGCTATTTGGTGTTATATTGGTTAACCATTAAACAGCGAATTCCACCCAAAATACATAGAATCTCTGATTATTTTTACGTTTATAATTGGCACGTGAATTGCATTATAATTAGTGTCGGAATTATAGTATATTAAGGGGGATAAAATGGAATTAAAGAACAAAAAATGGCGCATGCCAGATACTTATGTAATTATATTCTTTGTTGTGGTATTAGCAGCTTTATTGACTTATGTGATACCAAATGGAACTTTTGATGTTTCATATCAAGCATTGGATTACAATGATGAGTTAATAGTAGATGTAGCTGAAGGTGAAGTAGGTGAATTTACTTTTGAAGGTGAGAATTTTGTCATAGATGCAAGTGGTGACAAAACATATGTATTTAAAGGTGAAGAAGAACTTGGATCCATTAAGAAATCTAAGGCAAAAGCTGTGGAAACAGAGAAGTTTAAAGTTATCCAAAAATATGGTGATTATTCAACTGATGGTACTAAATCAAAAATAAAATTATTTGAAAAATGGGGTGGAGTAGGTTTCCTAAACTTTGCCTTTGAAGGATTTGTATCAGGTGATAAGTGGGGTTCGGCAGTAGGAGTAATGATGTTCATTCTTATTGTAGGTGGATCTTTTGGTATAGTAATAAAGACAGGTGCTGTTGAAAATGGTATCCTAAAACTTATAAAAAAGACAAAAGGATTTGAACTGGTTATGATTGCTGCATTGTTTGTTGCATTCGCTGCTGGTGGTGCAATCTTTGGAATGGGCGAAGAAGCAATACCATTTACATTGATGTTAGTACCGTTAATGGTTGCAATGGGTTATGATGCGGTAACAGGTATTTTAATTACTTATGTTGCAACTCAAATTGGATTTGCGACTTCATGGATGAATCCGTTTTCAGTTTCGATTGCACAGGGAATAGCTGGACTACCCATTCAGTCGGGAGCTGGTTTTAGAATAATAATGTTTACATTCTTTACTGTTTTAGGAATAGTATTTACGATTATGTATGCAGTTAAAATTAAAAGGCACCCAGAAAAATCAATTTCTTATAAAACTGATGAATATTTCAGAAATGAATTTAAGCAAAAGAAAGATGAACACGTACATTTCGGAATCGGTCATATACTAGTTTTGTTATCTCTTTTAGCTGCTATAGTCTGGATTGTTGTAGGTGTAAAAGAATCGGAGTATTACTTACCTGAAATTGCAACTATATTTTTTACCCTGGGATTAGTTTCAGGTATTATCGGCGTTATTTTCAAACTCGAAAATATGCATGTGAATGATATAGCATCATCGTTTAGAGAAGGTGCAAAAGATTTATTAGGGGCAGCAATGGTTGTAGGTCTTGCAAAAGGTATCGTGTTGGTATTAGGTGGTTCTGGTGCAGCAACTCCTTCAATACTGAATACCATTTTAAGTGGAATGGCTAATGTATTAGGAAACCTACCTGCAGTATTTTCGGCATGGTTAATGTTTGTTTTCCAATCGGTGTTCAACTTCTTTGTTGTATCTGGTTCTGGGCAGGCAGCACTTACGATGCCGCTCATGGCACCACTTGCTGAACTGATTGGTGTAACAAAACAAGTAGCAGTTCTTGCATTCCAATTAGGTGATGGGTTTACAAATCTAATTGTTCCAACTTCTGCATGTCTAATGGCAGTTTTAGGAGTTGCAAGAGTAGAGTGGACTTCATGGATTAAGTTCCAGATCAAGTTTCAAGGCGTGTTAATAGTATTTGGTTCAATATTCATAGTATTAGGAGTCATGACAGGCTTAAGTTAGTTTGTATCTAAATACATGATTTTTAGCTTAAAATAAAGATTCTCAGAGCATACATAATAGAGTGATTATTATGTATGCTCATATTTTTTTGCGTTCGATGAAAAAAGTCTCATTTACGAATTGTTTTAATAAATATAGATATTATAAGCAAAGGAGGAAGTCAAAAATCCAGTGTGTATTTTATTTCCCCTTTCTAGGAGTTTTCTCTGTATGTAGAGGTGAGACCCATTGACTAAGAAAATTTAATCATTTCAAGTGAAATAGCATATTGAGAAAGAAGGTGATAATAATGAGAAAATTAGTTCTATGTATGATTGAAAAGAGAATTACTTTGTTGACTATTATTCAGTCATGAAACTCTCATTCCAACGAGCCATCAGAACCACATTACCATGTAAAGTATTTTTGTTTTGGTGAGAGTTCAACTCGATAGTGGGAATAGAATCCAAGCGTTTTGCAGAACTCAGGATTTTGAGTCAAAAGAGTCTTATAATGCTTTATGTAAATCAGGACAATCAACAATGGTTAAATTGCCCTCTTGTAACTGGTTGTCTTTCATACAGGATCGCTTCGATTTAACTTTATAAGCTTTAATGAACTTGCGTAAGTTATTCGTGTAGAGTGTCAGTTGATAAATGACAAATGATGTAATTAAGTTTCGGTTAACATGTAATAATAAATCTTGTTTGTAAAATATTGTTATGTTATAAAAATATAGTGGAAGTTGCAAGCACAGAATAAGTTACGCATAATATTCCATGTTACAAGCAATTATTTAGGAGGATCACTTTATGAACGGTATTAAAAGAATGAGTTTATTGACATCTTTGATTCTAATATGTTTTTTACTTTTATCCTGCACCAGTACAAGTAACAAAGCGGGTGACTTAAAAACCTATTCAAATACTCATTTCCAAGTGCAATATCCATCAAGTTGGATGGGGCCTGTAGAAAATGGCGTACAAGGTGTGGGAGATAATTCAGTTTATTTTTCCATGAAGGAGGATCAACTTTCGATGACAGTGAAGACTATGCGTTATGGTGTGGATTTCATCGAGAAGGGGATGGAAACTGCTCGAAATGATGTTGTTATAAAAGATCATGTCATCGATGGCAACAAGGGATATAGAATTGATGTCGAAGAAAGTGATGTATTGAGTCTAACATGGTTTTATGTTCAAGAAGAAGATATTTCTTACGAAATTAAGTTTGAGTATCAAACTGATGATTATGAAAATCATCAATCCTTGATAGAACAAATTATAACCTCATTTGAATTTGCTGACTTTGAAAAAGAGTATCGAAGTGAAACTATTGATGGTGATGGGTATCATAAATGGTTGGCTGATATCGACTTTATATCATCTCAGTTACCTAAATATCATGCAAATTCTTTCAATCAAATGACTGAAATAGATTTTTATAATAATATCGAAGGCATAAAAGAGAAATTACTTACGATGTCAGATGAAGAAGTCATTGTGGAAGTCAGCAAACTGATAGCTTCAGTGGGAGATGCTCATACACAGTTGGTTTACTATTACGATAAAACTTATCCATTTATTTTTTACTGTTTTGAGGATGGCATATATTTATTAGAGACGACGGCTGAACATAGCGAATTGGTTGGCAGTAAACTTCTGAGTATAAATGGTAGAGACATTGAAGAAATAAGAGATCTGTATCGTCCTGTTATTTCTCATGAAAATGAATCGTGGTTTAACCGTAAGTTCGCAACATATTTAAAAGTTCCTGAATATTTAAAGGGATTGAAGATCATTGACAGCGAGATGATAAAATTTGAATTTTCAGACGGCAGTCAGGACAGTATATATGTCCAAGTTGAACCTAGTGGATATAGTGATTATAAAAAAAATAATGTAGAGATGTTGTATCTGAAAAATAGTGATAAAAATTATTGGTACGAATTTCTTGAAGAAGAGCATGTATTATATTTCAACTACAATAGTTGTTATGATATGGAAGGAAAACCTTATTTAGAATTTAACAATGAATTGTTTGATTTTATCGATGAAAATTCAGTGGAATACTTAGTCGTTGACATAAGAAATAACGGTGGTGGTTCTTCAAATGTTTTAAATCCGTTTTTTGATGAACTTAAAAAAAGACAGAATCTCAATCAACAAGGAAAACTATATGTTATCGTAGGAAAAGACAGTTATTCGTCTACAATGTTAAACATTTCTGATTTTGATAAAAAGACCAAGGCTGTATTCATTGGTGAGCCAACTGGTGGCAGATTAAACCATTATGGTCAGGTTCAAACATTTGAACTGAGCAACACAGACACAGAGCTCAAACTGTCGACGGTTTATTTTGAAAATTCAAATGAAGATCATAACACTTTTGTTCCTGACATCATAATAGAAATGCGTGCAAGTGATTATTTCAATAATATCGACCCGGTAATGCAGGAAATTCTTGAACTTATATCAAATTAATGAGTGGTATTCTGAACAGATTATGTAGGAAAATCTCATTAAAGGGTTTTAATTGAGATAGTCAAGTTAATAGTTTTTCATTCAAAATCAAATAGGATTTTGAGTCATGAAATATATAAAAAACTCAAGAATGATTTCTTGAGTTTTTGCGCGAAGGCTTGGAAAGAATCAAATTAAGTTAGATAAAAATGAAATTTGCTAAAAGTATATGGCATCTGATTTGAATGGGCCAATATCCTTTAAATAACAGTTAAAAAAGTCTAATATAACGCTATTCATTGTTTTAATACAGTCATATGAATCGATATTGGCTTTACCTCCTTGTAGCTTTTCAGCAATAATTGGAGAAATCAATGATAAATCCGTTAAACTCATGTGTTTTGATCCTTGAAAATAGACATCGAACATATTATTTCCAGTACCTTTTAAGTTATTGTTAGCTAAGTAGAAAGCATTATTATCAAGTTGTTTCCATACATCATCGGAATATATATTCAGTAATGGAACCGGAAAAATTTCATTATAAAGTGTACAAACATCATTTTCAAATATTGTGATTTCACTTGTTAGAGGTCCGTCAATGTTAATTACAGCTCCAATATCATTTCGTTCTCTAGCAACTTTTGCACTGGCACTACCACCTAAGGAATGTCCAAATACCCCAATTTTCTCAATATCAATAAGATGATACAAGCTGTTCATATCATTCGATTTGGCAGAATTTAAAACGCTGTCGATGACAAAATTCATGTCATCAGAGCGAATTTTATTCCAATTTTGTGTGAGTTTAAAGGCTTCTTCTTCACAGTAAATGCCAGTTGTGTTAGCATCGATGACTTCATTTATAAATTCTGAGTCAACTACAGTTATTTTACCGCTTTCATTTTCAGTAAACAGAGAATGATATGGATGATCAATCGAACAGACAATATATCCATTACTAGCAAGTTCTTGATATGTAGATTCATTGCTGAAATTTATACCAAAAGCACCATGAGAGAAGAATACTATTGGGTATTTTTCCATTGAGTTTTCGGGATACCAAAAATCAACATTAACTTCTCTAAAGCCATTGTTATCGTCAAACGTTTCTATTCGGCTTTCATCGATGTAAGTATATGAAGTTGTCATAACTTTATTAACCCCGGTTTTAGTTGGTTCATCATATTGAGGAAATACAACAACTGGAATAGTCACTATAAATAAGAGTAATACCATCCCGGCCGATTTGACAATAATAAGAGTTTCTTTAAAAGGTTTTTCTGTCTTCTTATTATTTAAAACAGATACTAATGAGATGATTGCCTTTACAGACAATACAAAGAATATTAAATACCACTGAAATCCCCATTTTATAATTGGTGACAAGATCAATAGAATAAAAATTAGATAAGTACCAATCCACAACCAACTGTTTACTTTTGTTTGATTGGATTTTGTTGTCAAACAAAATAGAACCAATAGTGCTGATATAAATAATGTGATTAATAAAATAATGACTCCCATATAAATCCTCCTTATTACGATCCAATGTTTTATAGTCATAGCTTACAAATAATAGAAAGAAGATACAATAGTTTATAAGTAAGGTGCTATTATCCTTGGTAAGGTGTAAAAAAAAAGCAGTAACCTGTAAATAATACAGATTCTGCTTAGTGGTTTAATGTACTTTGATGCTTAATCCTTCTTGAGTTCATTGAGTCTTTTGTTAATCTGATCTGTGATATTTTTATCACTACGATATCCTAAGAAGCGAATGAGTAAGTATATTATCGCTATCTGAGCTGCAAATATCATCATAGCCAAAGGTTCGGTTACATATCCACCGACATATCCAAAGGATAGTAGTACAATCTCAAGTGATATAAAATGTATAATATAACGCATCTTAAGTTCTTTTTCACTTATCTCTTTAGGTGAATACAGGATTAGACTGAGCAAGTCACCAAGCAAAGCAAATAACATCACATCCAGAATAAATCCTAAATCAAAAGGTTGAGGACTAAATAGTAGTCGTAAATGAGTAATGATAAATATGATGCACCCGAATATTATAAAATAATCTCTAACTAGTTTTTTAATGATATAAGTCATAATTATTATCCCTTCTACAAGCCTAATTTGCTTTTTAGTATAGGCACATACTTTCTAGAAATTTCTACATTTTCACCGTTTTTTAGAGATGCTTTGAACCGACCGCTGACAGAAGGTCTAAGAGACGAAATAACGGTTATATTTAATATTGTAGATTTAGAGGCTCTGAAAAAATCACTGCCAAATTTGGATTCGAATTCGTATAATTTTAGTTTCGATTCATAGACTTGTTTGTTACAGTAAATAAAAACTCTATTATCTACTGCTTCTATATAATAGACATCACTTTTTTTGATTCTATGTATTTCGTTGTCTTTATAACCTATTAAATAGGCGTTTCTTTTTTTTAGGTTATTGACCAATTCAAGTAGATCATTGTTGACTTCATGACAACGTATAATAATCTCTTCTTCTTGATTGTTTTGGACTTCCTCGATTACTATTTTCATGTGAGCACCTTTTTTAGATTATAAATACTTATAATATTTGTGTTTAATAAAGTATAACACATTATTGAATATATATTTAATAGTTTATTTCAGAGAGAAACATTGCATTTTAAATATCTGCCTACTTAATATTTTACAATGAATACTAAGTTTGAGTGTATAAAAATATTTTCTCTGATTGAGAATAATTATCATTAATGTGGGTATATAAATAAGTGAGGAGGAACGGTTATGGCTAATATAAGTGTAGACGTACGTGGTGAAAATTGCCCTGTTCCATTGATAGAAACAAGAAAAGCAGTAAGAAAAGCAAATATAGGAGATGTTGTTGAAATATTAGGTAATCATCCTGCATCCATGAAAGAAATACCTATGGCAATTCGGAATTTAGGGTTAGAGCTATTGGAAATAAAAGAAGAAGATGACTATTGGAGAATAAGAATACAATGTTGAAGGAAGTGTTGAGATGTCTGAAAAAATGACAATTATCGTGCACAGTGGCGACATGGATAAGGTTTACAGTGCTTTAATCCTTGGAAATGGAGCTCTGGCAATGGGATTGGAAGCTTCAATATATTTCACGTTTTGGGGTTTGCTTAGACTTAAGAAAAATGGTCTGAATAAAGGTCCTCTTTCAAAAATGAACTTTTTTGGACTCGGAAGATTGATGATAAAACATCGTATGAAGAAGGCTAATGTCGCTTCATTAGATAGGCTGATTCGAGACTTTAAAGAGCTAGGTGGAAAGATAATAGCATGTGAAATGACTATGGAAATTATGGGTGTATCAAGGGCTGATTTGATGGAAGACATCATTGACGACTATGGTGCTGTTGGAACTTACATTCAGGAATCAAAGAATGCATCTATAACTTTATTTATATAAGGAGAATCTAATGTTTAACAAAACAATATATATGGACAATGCTGCTGCAACCAGACTAGATGAAAGAGTGTTGGAAGCAATGATACCATTTTTTTTCGAGAACTACTCTGTAGCAACGTCTGAATTTGGATATTCACTTGGTATAGAAGCAAAAGAAGCACTTGAAAAAGCAAGGTCATCTATTGCTGATTTTCTGGGTGCGAATAGTGATGAATTGATATTTACATCAGGTAGTACGGAATCAAGTAATCTCGCAATAAAAGGAGTTGCCTTAGCGCTAGGGAGTAAGCTTGGTAAACACATCATCATTTCAGAGATTGAAGACTTTCCAGTGCTAAGAAGTGCGAAATCACTTGAAAAGCAAGGCTTTGAAGTGTCGTATCTTCCTGTAGATGAAGTCGGGCTAATCAATACTGATGAATTGGAGAATTTAATCAGGGAAGATACTATTTTAGTATCAATCCAACATGGAAACCAAGAAATTGGAACCCTTCAGGATATAAAAAAAATTGGAGAAATATGCAAAGCCAGAGGTGTGTTGTTTCATACAGATGCAACACATACAATGACAAGAGTTCCTATTGATGTAAAAGAGATTTCAGTTGATTTGATTACAATATCTGCACATACGATTCACGGTCCAAAAGGAATAGGGGGTTTATACATTAGAAAAGGTACTTCTATTACAAAGATTAATGATGGTGGTTTTCAGGAATTTAATTATCGTGGTGGGCTAGAAAACATTCCAGGTGCTGTTGGATTTGCGAAGGCAATTGAGTTAGTAACGCCGGAGGAAAACAAACAACTTAAGAAAATGAGTCGTTTATTGATAGATAAAATATTTAAGGAGATCCCTGATGTAACGCTTAATGGACATCCGCAAAATAGAATACCCCAAAACGTAAATATCACATTTCATTATGTGGAGGGGGAATCGCTGACTTTACATCTAGATATGAACGGATTTGCAGTCAGTACTGGCTCGGCATGTTTTAGTCGATCTTTGGAGGCAAGTCATGTCATTAGGGGCATTGGTGGGGACCATGAGAGAGCACATGGTTCAATAAGGTTTACTCTAGGGCGCTATAATTCAATAGAAGACATAGAAAAAATGGTAGAGGCAATTACCAGAGTTGTTAAGGAACTTCGTATTATTAGTCCACTAGGTAAAAGCAACTCTGTTTATGATGCAAAACAGTAAGGAGGAGAAAAATGAAGTTTCCATATAATGAAAAAGTACTAGAACACTTTCTTCATCCTCACAATGTAGGCCGTATTGAGGATCCTGATGGGAAAGCTATGGAAGGAAGTGCAGCATGCGGTGATATGGTAGCCGTATATATTAAAGTGGATTCAGATTCCAAAATCATCACAGATATCAGGTTTGAATCATATGGTTGTGCTTCGAACATTGCAACAGCATCCATTATCACCGACTTGGCTTTAAATAAGTCTTTGGATGATGCAAAAAAAATCACATGGCAAGAAGCATCCGAGGCTTTAGGAGGATTACCTTCGATTAAGGTACATTGTTCGGTACTAGCAGTTGAAGGTCTTCATGCAGCTATTCAAGATTATGAAGAGCGTAATGGCTTGTTGAAGAACGTAGAGAAGACTACTGTAGAAATAATAAAAAAACGTTTGAAAAGAGTGATGAATCCCGTTAGTGGTTTAGATATTGTAAGAACGAATTTAGTAAATGAAATAACGATCGAAAATCATAACATATTAATAAAAGTAAATAGTGCTGAAAACGAACAGTTTTCAACGGCTATCAAAGAAGATATTATTGAGAAACTTGAGAATTTGTGGGACGTTGATTCTGTAACTGTTGAGTTTCTGGTCTATTGAGTATTGATGAAACTGAATATTTAGTATATGACTAGTTTAGTATACTACTTAAGAGCTGGAGCATAAACTATGTGATAGTTCTTCTTGGGATGACTTTCGACAGTTTAATCTAACGCTTTTGTTATCAGAAAAGATTAGAAGAATAGTGACATGCTCCCATCGCTTGTAGAAGTGGGGACTTTTGATATAAAAAAAGAGCAAATGACCATCATTGACGGTCATTTTTCTATTTAAGATTTTTTGCCTGTTCATTCAATTCAATGAGTTCAGGTGTATCAAATGACAGATTCAAACCGTGTGGCATTTTCTTACCCGCTTCATCAACGTTAACAAAAGTTACAAACCCATCAACGAAAGCTTCGTTGGTAATACCTGACTGAGCTTTACAATAAACAGTGATACTGGTTGTGCCATGTGCAACTACTTGTGATATCAGTTGCAAAAGGTCGCCTTTTTTTGCAGGCTTCTTAAAAGTAAGACCATGTAATTTCAAACATACTATTTGATTCGTGTTTTTAACTTCTATGGCAGCAGCACTAAAACTAGCTTCTACAAACCATTCTGCCAGCCTGCCTGCAAACAATGTACCGTGGTGATTCAATTCTTCCGATTTGATAAGTCTTGAAGTTGTTACCCATTTAGTTTTCATTTTATCCCTCGCTTTAGTTTTGCTTTATTTTGCAAGTTTATATTAACATACTTGCAAAACAAGTTCTACAGTTTAAAAAATATTATTTTTTTTTCATATATGTCATCCATGACTATTTGTAGAAGTTGTTTGCAAAAGAACGAGCGTTCGTTATAATAGATAATGTAATCATTCTCAAGATACTACATGATTAAAACAGGAGTATAATTGAACTTTTATAGATCTAGTTAGTTTATGTTCATACCTTTTATGACAATAAAACAGTAGATGTAACTCATGATTAAATCATTTTACTAAGAAATTAGTTGCCTTTAATATTTATAGGGTATACAGTAATGTACTCAGTATTATTTGGAAGGAAGGTTTTTATGATTTCGTTTTTAGATTTACTCTATTTAATAACTGCAATGTTTGTAATCCTGGCAGTATTTAGTTTTTTTAATGAAAAGGTATTAAAACTACCTACTGAAATTGGTTTGATGGCAATTGCATTAATCGTTTCCTTAATTATTATTATTACCGATAAAATGGGAATAACAAATTTCAGTGTTATCTTTAATGAGATGCAGAATATCGATTTCAATGATATTGTTATGAACGGATTTTTATGTTTTCTATTGTTTAGTGGATCCGCTAAAATAAAATTTAATGATTTAACACATGATAAATTTTTGATTTCAACACTGTCATTTTTTTCAACTCTGATAGCAACTTTTTTATATGCTGGATTATTTTTTTTCCTGTCCAATATATTAGATTTGGGATTTACATTTTTACATTCATGTATTGTAGGGGCAATTATTGCACCTACTGATCCGATATCTGCAATGAGCATACTCCAAAAGGCTGGACTGCCTAAAAGATTATCTTTAATCATGGAAGGAGAGTCACTTTTTAATGACGGTGTATCGGTTGCTTTATTTGTTACGTTTAGTGCGATTAATGTAAGCGTTCAAGTTAATCCTTATGCAACTTTTTTCAAGATTATTTTAGAGGAAATCTTTGGTGCAATAGTAGTAGGACTAGTTGTTTCATATCTCATGTTTTTTATGTTCAAACACACACACCAAAAGCATACAGAAGTGCTCGTCAGTTTAGCGGCAGTTACTTCTGCATATGCAATCAGTGAACATTTACATGTTTCAGCACCAATCGCAGCTGTTGTTGTAGGAATTTTCTTTGCAACAAATATGTCAAAACTGCATGAGGACAATGAAGCTTATTATTTGAAATTCTATAGTTTTTGGGACGTAATTGATAAATTATTAAATGGCTCCCTTTATATATTGATTGGATTTGCAGTATTGTTCTTACGTGATACAAAAAGTATATTGATTATATCACTTACTGCTATTCCGCTTGCATTACTATCTCGCTTAATAAGCATTTTAATTCCTGTGTATATGTTTAGTAGAGATAAAAACGTCGATCCAACAAAATATAAGAGTAAAGTAAGGATGATGGATAAACTAACGATGGCAAAGCTATTAACATGGGGTGGCCTAAAAGGTGGTATTTGTATTGCGCTGGCAATGGGTACTAAATCTATGTTTTCTGTAGAACAGTATCACTATGTGGTTGCTGGAACTTATGCAGTTGTCGCATTTTCAATATTGGTTCAAGGTCTTACAATAAAACGATTTTATCAAAATATTAAAAGAGACATCTGTCAGGATGATTCTGGTGTTTGTGATATTACGTGATCATCAAAGGTGGTCATACAATAGCTATTTCATTCAATTATTGTAAGGGTATCAAACCTACCTATGAATCCGGTAGTAACTAGTATGTAATAAATATGATACTACCATGGATAAGTATCAAAAAACTTAAGTCATATGTTATTATATAAATAAACTATATTTAGGAGGATATATGTCTGCAGTTTGTGGAATAGAAATAAAAAGTAAAACGGCTACTTTGGTGGTTCTTGATGGGACAAGAGATGATTTTACTTTAAGAAAATCAAAACCATTAAAAATTGAGTTATCTGATAGCTCATCACAAGAAAGTATTAAAACTTTTTCAGATGAAATAAACAATTTCTTTTTAAATGAGAAAGTAGAAAAAGTTGTTATTAAGGAAGGTGTTTCAAAAGGAAAATTCACCAGTGGATCTCCAGTATTTAAAATTGAAACAATAATACAGATGAGTGGAGTTGAAGTGAATTTGCTTAAACCTCAAATACTAAAAACTTTCTTAAAGGATGAAGAATTTGAATTAAATGATAATGATTTAAAAAAGTATCAACAGGTAGCTTTTGAAGTTGCATATTATGGATTAAAATAGTTAAGGGAAATATGATATATCTTTATATGTCATATTTTTTTACGTTTATTTCTAGTGTCCTCCACTTTATAAGCAAAATAAGTTGAAATAAAAATTTTATCAGAAATATTGACTTTGACCTTGGGTAAACGGATAGTCTTAAACTATAATAGAAAGTGGAGGGAATTTAATGGAAGAACTAATTAAAATATCTGAAGTGTCCTTAAAATACGATATTTCAACAAGAGCACTGCGTTACTATGAAGATAAAGGATTGATCGAGAGCATCCGGACCGAGGATTATGCCTATAGATTATACGATGACATAGCAATAAAACGTATTGAACAGATTCTTGTCTTAAGAAAATTAAATATATCAATTAAAGATATAAAAAAAATATTCTCAGCGAATAGTGTGGATGTCATTCTGGAGGTGCTGGGAAGTAAAGTTAATGTAATTGATGAAGAGATAACCCTACTATATGAGCTGAAGGAAATTGTAGTAACCATCATAAAACAACTGGAGAAATCTGATGTTGAATCCAATCTGGATTTAATTGAATTATATGAAAAAGCAAATGAAATTGATACGAAACTGATGACTGAGAAACAGGATACTAATCAAACTGCTAAAAAACTACTTGAAGTAACAAGTAAACTTGAACGTATGCCTGATATAAGAATTATTGAATTACCCAACATGAAGATGGCACGCTCCGGTCATACGGATTTAAGCATCTTTGATGAGTGGTGGAGTCGTGTTAAAGTACCTCAATCAATGTTTCCAAGGGATTTTATGTGGTATAACACTAGAATTGATTGCTTTGAATGGCTGTTTGTTATACCAGATGATATGAGTGATACAAATGGTTATGAAGTATTTGACTTTCCTGGAGGTTTATATGCAGTTGCAACTGCATATGATGAAGGGGAGGAAATAAATAGAATTAATACACTCGTACATAAATGGGTACATGATAGTGATGACTATGAAGAACATATAAATACGAATGAGGAAAATGAACGGTACGATATGGGACATGTTATTACTCCAATAGGAGTATCACGACCTCAAATGGATTTGTTTATACCGATTATTAGAAAGGTAGATTGATATATGCAGGATATGTACTGGGTACAAGAGTGGGCAAGGGTAAGACAAAAGGAGCTTGTGAGGTATAAGAAAGAATTTCTAGTTCATAATTCATATACAACAGTGTTATCAAAAGATGAACTAATGGCTGCATTTGAAGAGATATGGCACTTGTTTTATGAAGTTTATGAAGAAATAACACTTTCTCCAGAAGTGTTTGGCATGCCTTTACACAAGTTTGAAGACTTTAATTCGTTTACGAGACAAGTAAGAGAATCAAGAAGTGGACCTTATCGACCATTTAACCTTTTGTATAATTTATTATTATCTGGTGAGTTTCAAAACAGTGATTTCATCGTAGATATAAAAAAATTAAGAGAAAGGAAGACTATTAAAAACAACAAAAATATTTTTGAAGCTTTTGGAAATTATGGTTTTACATTTGAGGGATTAAAAAATGGTAAGGTATCAGAACAAGATATTACAATTGAGTATCCTGATAATAAGAACGTTATTATAGTATTAAAAAATATGGCTGAAAAAGCAAATGCGACTGATAGAACGAACGATTTCTTGAGTTGTCATTATAAGTTGTTTCAAGATGATATGAATACCGCTAATTATGGCGATGGTGCTGATATAGTTGCTGATAAGATGCATACGGATGATGAAAAGAACATAATCTACAGAATGGATTCATTGCTTAAAAAGAAAGGTTATTTCTCAAAAGAAAAATCATGGAATGAAGGTCTTGGTTATGCCTATTATGACAAGGAAAGTACGATGTTAAGAAATGGTCCTTATCATTATTGGCTACTGTCTTGGAAAACGGAACTCATCCTTTATTTAAGAATAAGAAATGCTTCAAGATGTATTGACTACTTGAAAGGGTGTCCTGAATCTGTAAGAGACATCTTTAGAAAATCAGATGAGGGATGTGAAAGTCGTAAGCTTGGGATATGTAACTTCGGTCAGGAGTATAACTTTGAAGGCAAAACACACTGGAAATGTGGCTGTTGCAATGCCCCGTTTTATTTTAAACCCTTAGAAAAAGATATACCTCATTATATAAAACTCCTTGAACTAGGGTTGAAGAAGTAGGAAGTTGTATTTAAACACAACTTTCTATTTTATTTGATATGTTGAATGGAATACAACTATTTTAAGAACGGTAAAAGGTTGCAACCAAAGACTACAATCATTGATTCTATTGCTATTGGGGGGAACGAGTGAAAATTTAATCCGTCTAAAAAGCTTTTAACCTCCAAACTGGTTATGAGATTAAGGAACTTTAAGTGCTCATTCCAGTAGAGTGAGTTCAATGACTTAATCTAAATCAAACATAATTGATTTTCACTTCATTAGATATTTGAAGAGGTTTCATCTGAAATTGTAGCAATATAAATTTATATTTTGATTATAATTAAACTAAGCAGGTCAAAAAAACTTCTGATATGATAAGATATTTTTATATACTGAGGAAGTTATATAAAAAGGGAGAAGAAAATATAAAAAGCTTTTGAGATCATAGGCGATGTTAAAGATGTTGTAATATCGACATCGGTAGATGGCATAACTCAAGGAAGAATCATATCGGTATTCCACTATGATGAAGGAGGATTGTATTTTCTTACATGCAAAACAAAGTCCTTTTATCGCGAACTAAAAGAAAATAATAATGTTTCTATGACTTGTATAAATGATGAAAACGTTCAAGTTAGAGTTATAGGAGAGGTTAAAGAAATAAAGAGACTGAATTGTTGAAATTTATTAATGATAAGCAAAGATATGAAGGGCTATTTGAGACTAAAGATAAAAGCGGAAAATTTGTTTTATTCTATCTTTCAAAAGGAAAAGGAGAAACTTTTGACATTAGTGGACGAGAAGCTGCAAAAGTAAGAAAACGGTTTGCATTCGGAGGATACACTGTAAATAATGCCGGCTGTTTTATAAATGATTCATGCACGGGCTGTAGTGATTGTGAGGAGATCTGTCCTTTTGACTGTATATACAAAGAGGAGGCATATGTCATTAATTCAAGATATTGTGTTGAATGTGGTCTATGTTATAAAGTCTGTACACAAAACGCTATTGAACTGCCAAAGAAAATGTAATCCAATATATTAAAAAAACCAAAGGTCTAGTGAATCTTTGTTTTTTTTTGCTTTTTCCAACAATTTTATTGAGATGCTAAAAAAGAGGTATAACATTTAATCAATTGAGTATTAGAATTGATGTAATCGTAGATGCACTTCGATTAACGGTAATACTTAGGCTCTAACACACTAAAAAAGCTTTTAATCTTCCAAGTCAGGCTTGAGTTGTTAAGAATTAGTCACATATGAGAGAGTGTGTATAATGCATGCTATAAATAATCACCTCAAATATCATGTTTAGGACAGTTTTAATGTCGAAATATTAAGAAAACTTAAATTCGAATTGAACTCCGGCAATATGAAAAGATAACATAAATGGTATAATATAGGAAAAGCATATTAACCATTTACACTAAACTATGGGAGGCAATAATGAAAAAACTTATCTATTTAGTTATATGTTCACTGTTATTAGTTAGCTGCAAAGCTGATGCTGTTATAAACAATAGTAATGGAAATCCAACTGAAAATATTAGTAGTCAAGTCAATGTTGATTCTAGCACTGAAGATCAATCTGAATCGACAAATAATCAAGATAGTAATGATGAGGAATCGACTTCGAATGATGATATAACAATTGAAGAAGATGAAATGGTCTTGCAACAGACTACTGAAAACTTCATATTCTACTCTTTTAATAAAGACAAAGAATGTATTGAATTGGTATCAGCTTTACTAGAAGAAAACTTGCAAAGATTAGCAGAAAAATATGATGCGGAACTATCAGAACATATAATTGTAAATATTTATCCTGATTTTGATAGTTTAGAAGAAGCGCGTGGTAAACCTAACATGCCTAAATGGGTCGTTGGTTTTGCAAAAGACGGAAAGTTATCGCTGTTGTCACCTTATTATGAGGATATTGAAATTGGTATTTCTGATTTTAAAAAAGTAGCAGTTCACGAACTGGTTCATATTGTCACTCGCATAATTGATGATGAACTAAAAGTGCCAGGATGGTTTGGAGAAGGATTTTCAGTATATGAATCCGGTCAATTCGATGATTATCAAAGAAAGAGTATTTATACAGAATTATCAAATGAAAAACTATCTAGCATTGATGGATTGTATGAAGGAACAGTTGATGCAAGTGAATATTACAGAAATTCAGCGTCAATAGTAGAATACATTGTGAGTAAATACGGCGAAGATATTATACCAAAAATAATAAAAAGTACGACTGATCCTGAAACTACAATCGGTATTACAAGAGAAGAATTTGAAAGAGAATGGCGCAGTTTTATTCAAGAGACTTATGATAACTAAATAAGTTAACTCTTTTATTTTGTTTAGGAGAAGCATAGATTTTAAAGTGATAGTACGTGATAGAAATACTTAATATGTGGAGATTAGAAGGGTCTCGTAGACACAAGTACTGAATTCCACTAAAAAATATTTCAGTTATATGTAAGAGGGTATAAAGCGATTAGGAGACTAATTAATTGTTAACTATTGTTCCTTTATATTGGTCGGAAGTGGATTAATGAATTCTAAATTGCAATACAGATATAATGACATTGTAATTGCAGGATAATGGTAATATCTATGATGGAGGTTATATATGAGAAAAAATCGCAAACTGTTTATGCTCTTTTCACTTGTAATGATGTTACTTATTGGATGTGGCGGCACTCAAGAAATGAACAGTGATATTGAGTTCAACAAAGTTGAGAACAAAACAGGTGATTTTAACAAAGAGATTATTGCTGGTATAAATCAGACCGGTTATGATGTGCTTGATTTATTGTATAGTAATGATGCCTCAGGAAATTTGCTTTTTTCACCTATTAGTATGACCAGTGCATTATCGATGTTAGAAAACGGTGCTAGTGGTATCACAAAGGATGAAATACTTGATGTACTCAATATAGAAAGTGATTTGAACTTAAACGAAACTTACAATGCTCTCATCAATCGCTTCTATACCATTTCGGATAATGACGATGTAGAAGATAGGCCTGTTATAACCATCAATTTAGCTAATTCGTTCTGGTTCAGGAACAATAATCTGGACATCAAACAGAGTTACATTGATATAGTTAGGTCATTCTACGACGGAGATATCTATTCGGTCGATTTCGGAAAGAGCGAAACAAAAGATTCGATGAATACGTGGATTGAAGATAGGACCAATGGTCTACTCAAGAACACTATCGGTAAAACAAGCAGTCTTGACATTGCTTATCTGATCAACACGCTTTACTTCAAAGGGCAGTGGATGGACGAGTTCCCCAAACACAACACAAAAAAAGAAGATTTCACTCTTGATAACCAGCAAAAGGTGACGGTAGACATGATGCACAGCTTGGCTGGCAGGAGTTATTTTGAATCGGAGGATGTTCAGGTTGTTGCTCTTAACTACTCAAACGCTTCCATGTATGTGGTTCTTCCTAAGGAAAATATAGGGATGTTTATTGAGAAACATGATTATGAGGATATTCATGATATGATCAGTGACGCTGAATATAAGGAAGTGGATCTGTATTTCCCTAAGTTTAAATTCAGTAGTAATAATGATTTGATTAAGATTTTAAAATCGCTTGGCATGCCATCTGCGTTCGATTACTCTACAGCTGAGTTCGATGATATGATTGAATCCTCAGGCGACTTTGCTGTTTCAAAAGCGTTTCAGAATACCATAATTGAAGTGGATGAAGAAGGGACTGAGGCTGCTGCTGTAACTGTAATTGCAGTAACGGAAAGTGCTATGGTAGAACCAGAAGAGCCTGTGCTTATGAACTGCAACAGGCCTTTCATGATAATCATAAAAGAGAGAAGTAGCGACTGCGACTTGTTTATCGGTATCGTACAGGATCCATCTAAAAACTAAATAGATGAAAAGATACCTCCATGAATGGTAAAAAAAGTGAAACCTCCCTATATAGTAGACTGATTTAATAACCAAAATCTACATACTGCAAAGGGAGTTTTTTATGTCCCAAAACACGATTACGTCCATAACAAATCATTGACAAAACCTATGACACATATGTAATATAAGAGAGATGATACAAGGGAGGTATTATGTTTAAAAAGATGGATATAGTACAAGGAATTACTGATACTGCAAAATGTATCGTGAAGGATTGGAATTCATATATTTTGTATATGATTTTACAAACAGCTGTCATATATGTTTATGCTAATAAGTTGATTGAACACACTTCAAAGTCAGATTTTTCAGGACTTGACTCTTTTATCAAGAGCACTGACATCTCAACCATCATCATGATGTCTTTGGTTGTATGTTTTATTTTATTACTTATTCAAGTTAATATCATAAAGACAACAGATGATCTGAAGGAGAACCAGGAACATCACTTATTATTTAGAATCGGTTTTATTATAGGTAAGTTGCCAAAGCTGATTGGTGTTTGGATTATTCTTATGATACCTGCTGCAACACTATTATTTATTTCTATCAGATTTATACCTACATTAGCTTTCAGTAATTTAATCATATATTTGATTGTGTCAATTGTTTTGGTTATATATGCCATTTTTATTTCGTTCGTTAACCATGCCATTTTAATCAGTGGCGCTGACATTTTTGACTCAATTGAAGAAAGCTTTACAGTCGTAAAGAGTAATTTCTTTAGATATTTAGTTGTATTGATCGGTATCGGTGTTGTTATTGGTATTATCAGTGTAACACTTTACAGTAAGGATATTTTAGTATTATTTATAAATAGCACTTTAAACACAATTGTAAACGTAATCGGTATGGTCTTGATAACAATTCTTTATAAACAAGTCCAACCGTATAATGTGTCGTATCCTACAACAGATAGCGAGCCTGATGAAAATCAATAAGGTATTGCTTGTTTTCTATTAACAGCCTTTAAATTCTATACACAAAACACCCTCTATAAATTATATAGGGGGTGTTCTTTTGAAGACAAGAGCTTCATGTTATCCGAATATTTTAGTCATCGTATATTGTAATGGCTTGTATAATATACTTGACTTCCTTTATGTTCCATTACAAATCTTTTATCTCGCATTAGAGCTCCTTAGTCTAAGTCAAAAAACTCAAGTTCATATTCAAAGGTAGTTTTTTGCCCCGAAACGGTATATAATCCATCTATTTTTATAGTGTATATATCCCCATTTTTATATGTTTCTCCATTCATAAGTGGTCTGAATATGATGCAAAATGGTATCGCATAATAGTTTGTTTCTACATTGAAGTACTCTCCACTTTTATCAGTGTTACTCCAGTTGATATTCCATACCTTATTGTCGTTAACTCTTGTCAAAACAACACTTATTTCAGATGTCTTTGATCTATCATACAGTGCTGGATTTAAGGTAACTGACCAAGGCGTACCTGATGACATAAATTCAGTAGGGAAGGCAGTTTCATTTGGCCAAAGAACATAGTCATATTCTCTTTCAATGGTATTTAGATTTCTAAATACTTTCATAACACTAAAATAACGCCAACTTTCAGTTCCTTTTACGTGACCAAATCCAACTTCATTTAATTTCGGAAGTAAAAACCATCTTCTATGTCCGACTCTATCAATGTTTGAAGTATCAGCATCTTCCATAAGATATCTTACAGCCTCTGATAGGTTTCTGCTTCCCATTGCTATGTTACTTGATGAAGTGGCATCATAAGCAATATTATATAACTCATCGTCCATATCTGAAGGCTGATCGGGTGTATGTGAAAAACCAGAAACTGCATTTAACAGTGCACCGTGTTGGGCGGCTTTATTGGCTGAGTCTGAATCATAAATATCCTCACTCACACCAGCTAGGATTCTAACATATTTTAGAGTATTAACTGCATCTTGAATAAATAAATCAACTAGTGTTCCTACTGAATAAGGCGCCACTATACTTGGTTTTTCAATAAACCTTTCACCATTATATGTTGGTTTAAGCAAGTTCCATTTATATCTAAGGTATAACACTCTATCATCAAAAGAACTTTTAATTACCAGTGTTGGAATACTTCTTCTGTCTGGTTCTAAAAGTTTATTTAAAACTACTGAAGCTTGAGCTCTGGTTGCTTCTTTGTTTAATGCAAATGTACCATCTGGATAGCCACCAATGATACCTGTCGTATATACTCTTAAAGAAATATCCTGCCAATAAGCATCCATATCATTAAAATCAACAATCATACTTGAATATTCCTGATAATTATCAGGAATATCTAATTTACTCGCTCTTAAGATGATTCGACTCATTTCACCTCTAGTAATGTTTCTTTGATAAGTATCAAATTCACCTTCAACTACATACTCTAGATTGAGAGACTTTTGAATAAAGCCGTCTGACCACCTTGTTTTATCCATGATAACTTCATCTTCACCCACTACTTTTATAGTGATGGTAATGAACTCCTCAACTGAAATATTTACATTAGGTCTAAATGTACCATCTGGAAATCCACTTACATATCCTTGACTCATTAGCTGGATAACATCATAACCAAACCAATCCTCTTCAGATACATCTATAAAACTTTTATCATCACCATAAGCAATGCTACATAATAAACATAAACTAACTACTAATAGCGTCATTTTTTTCATATTCTCACCTCGGTTTAAACATACCCAAAAAGAGCTTGTCTTATCAGTGTTATTGGTTCTATTAATAGGCATTAAGTAATAATTTAGTTTGATTTCAAATAAAAGCAATTTTTATATAAAAGTCGCTTTTCAATAATTAAAGTAAATTCTCTAATAGCTTAAGTTGAGCATTTAACTTGTCTTATTCATTTTCTGTCATCTTTGAATTTGATATCACAGTCAAGTATAGTTAGTGTTTATAGCCATTTCCAACAATACCATAGGTTGTTGATAGTGAGAAAATGTGAGCTATACATACTGGTTTAACGTTATCTCAAAAATGATAAATGACTCATAGATATTATCTAGAGTCATTTATCGTCGATTATTGGCGGGAATCGAAACCGTCTAAGAAGCTCTTAATTCCTCAAACTAGTTTTGAAGCTCCGCAAAGACTACTGGAGAATATCCAATAGCTAGGTGCTCAATTGTACCATAACGAATAAGAAACTCATATGGCCTGATTAAAAAAGTCTATCTTCACAGTATCAGAAAGTCAGATTGTCTTAGTGAACCAGCTAGTACCGTTTGGGATGCTAGATGGTGTGAGAGGACGTTATCAGAACTAATCAGTTACTTCTTATTCGATTGTTGTTTGATGGATTGTACTGCTAATGTTTCATCTAGATTGCCCCCAGACATAACCATTGCCACATTCTTTCCCCAGTATTTATTTTTATGTTGTAAAACTGCCCCAACACATATTGCACTAGAAGGTTCAACAATAAATTTTTCCTGTAAAATAACATGTGATAGTCCTTTTAAGATATAAGCTTCACTCACTAGAACGACCTCATCTATACATGATTCTGACATCTTATAAGATAGTTCACCTACACCACCAACGAGAGCGTCGCATGTAGAAGGTTCTGTTGGGTAATCTTTGTAAAAAACTTGATCCTCCATGGCTTTTAACATGGCAGCACAAGCTTCAGGCTGAATGCCAATGATTTTTAGATTAGGGTTAATAGCTTTTGCTGCAACAGCAATCCCTGTGATTAAACCTCCTCCACCAATTGGAACCAATATAGTATCAATTTCTGGTCGCTCATTTAGAATTTCCAATCCTGTTGTGCCTTGACCGGCATAAACATCTTCGTCTTTGTAATAGGCATCGATCTCGGTCATTTGATTGTCTTTAATATACTGTTCACCAAAGTGATGAGCTTCATCATAGTTCTGGCCTTCTAAAATGACTTGACCACCATAAAATTTAATACGCTCAACTTTACTTGATGGTGTCGTTTTAGGTGCTATGATAATAACCTTTTCAACACCTAACTGTGTAGCGGCATAACTTACAGCAACACCATGATTACCAGATGATATAGCAACAACGCCTCTAGATTTTTCTTCTTTTGTTAATAATGTCATCTTACTAAAAGCACCTCTAATTTTAAAACTTTTAACTCTTTGAAGTGATTCAAGTTTTAAGTAAAAATTAGTTGTATCATGACTCAAATAGAATGATTTTTCAAGTGGTGTTTTATAAATGTATTTTGAAATCCTTTTATAAGATTCTTCGATGTCTTTGTAAGTTAGCATAAATTCTCCTTGTTAGATAATTGCTTGTTCATTGATTTCTTTGATGTCTTTAACGATTTCAACTTCGGAATCCTTAGGTAAACCAAATAGTGGTATAAATCTGTCTAATCCTGTAATCGTAAGAATTAGAATTGAACCTACAGCAATGTATGCCATAAAGTTGTATTTGATTAGATCAAAGGTTTTAAACTCATATAATGGGAATACAGCATTAGCCATAGAAGTGTAGAAGATGATAAATACATGCCATGGTATAAGCTGTGAACCATATACGCCTAATGCATCTGCAAATGTTGCATTTCTAAGTCTAAGTTTATACATATTTTCTTCTGATGTTACAACATGTTTATCCGTAATTGATTTAATCACTGGACTGATGGTTACAATTTCAGCTATTTCATCACCTAGGATAAGATTACCTATCAGACATAACAACGCATTTGAGAACATCAACTGACGTATGTTATTTGAAAACTTAACGACTAACTTAGCAAGTGGTTCAAATGCATTGATACTATTCATAATACCACCGAATGCAGCTACCCACATAATCATTAAAATCGTCCAGCTACCAGCACTAGAAAAGCCATTTGTTATCATTTCAAAACTACCCGATAATGACGTCACGGTTCCTGCAACGACACCTAATACCAACGATGATACAATACCTGCACCTAAACACAGTAATGTTTGAACGCCTTTAATAGCAAGAGCTATAACGATGATGATTGGGATAACCATATAGATAGGCACACCTTGTTCTACTTGTTCTAATAATGTTACTGCAACAGGCTTAGCATCAGCAATTGCTTGCCAAGCTTCAGGTGTTATAGATTGAATTGCTTCAGATGAATTACCAACAAAGTTTGGTAGGTTCATAACTAATGATGCTACGAAGAAGGCTATAGCTGATAAAGCTGCACATAGTAGTGACCAAACCCCTTGATGTCTGATTCTATCTATAACCTTTACATTTTGTATACCTGAGGATAAAACGGTTGTATCAGAGATAAGACCGATGTTATCTCCGAAACATGCTCCACCAGCAATAGCACATGCTGTTAAAACAACGTTTCCGCCAACTATGTAATTAAGCCATAAAAATACAGGTGCACAGGCTGCAAAAGTACCCCATGAAGTACCTGTAGCTATTGATAGAATACATGTAACAAGGAAACCTATAACTGCGATTGTTCTTGCAGTGATTCCGAGTTTAAGTGATACTGATATAATCGAAGCACCAACACCAGTAGAGAGTAATACCTCTGCTAGAGCATATGCTACCATGATAATAAAGAATATCATAACCATATCTTTTACGTTATTTAAGGCGTTTTCAAGTACTGTTTCAAAAGAATGTTTCTGTACAACCATAGCAACTATTGCTGCTAAGACTACTGCGATCGGTGCGGCGATAAGTATATCGAACTTACTCATCAACAATCCTACAAATGCTAGTATTGGTATAAATTTTACTAATGATTTCATGTTACCTCCCTTAAGATACACTTGACAACAAAATAATTTAAGCTTAAATTTAAACAAATAGTATCATTGTGGGAATAATCAGTCAATGAAGTAAAACACAGTGAAATAACTGAAAATATGTAGACTCATACAACGAGGGAATGAGATGATAAAAATAAGGGAACTCTTAAAAATTGATTTGTTTAAAGAAATGACACTTTTAGGTGAGAACATTTGCTATGATAATGAAATTGACAGTATTGGTATTTTAGATTACGAAGCAGTAGAAAATAAGTATAGTCTATTTCGAAAAGGTGATATTGTCCTAACGACACTTATGTTTGCACGAGGGAAACCAGAATTAGCGGAGGAAGCGTTAATTAAGCTGATGAAACAAAGAGTTTCTGCAATTGCCATAAAGAAAATTTACTTTGATTTTGTCACTGAAAAAGTTCAATTATATGCCAACAAATATAAGATACAATTGATGGTATTTAATGATTTATCTTTCGAGGATATTATAGTGTCGGTCTCTGATGAAATCAGGAAAAAAGAAGTTGTTAAGTATTTTGAAATACGTGTTGATGAGTTGATGAAGCCACACAAGAGTAAACAATATGTATTAAAAAAACTCAGTGAAATCAATAGTTCCTTTTTAAGTTCTTCAGTATGTGCATTTTGTACACCTTTAGGAAGCAATCGATTGAGTAATCAAAAGTTGATTGGTAAAATCATGAGCAATGTTAGATCTAGAAAAATAAAAGGCATCAACAGTATACACAACACTATATTCGTGTATAAAAATGGTATTTTTATTATGCATACTTATAATAAATGTGTTCACCAAGAGGGTTACTTAGAGGATTTAATCCAAAACATTGGTTTGAATAAGAATGAATTCAATATTGGTATAAGTAGAAATAAAGTTATGTTAGATGAAATGGTATATGGCATTTCAGAAGCGATAGCATCGAATTCATATAGTAAATCGGACAAAGAGATCTATGTAAGCTTTGATGATTTAGGGTTGGATCAATTGATGCTCCCTTTACTAAAAAACAACTGGGTATCGGCTTACAGTGATGAATTATTAGATAAAATTAAAAAACATGATGAACATGCAAAGTTAAAACTATACCCAACTGTAGTTGAGTATATTAAGAACAGGGGAGAACTAAAAAAGACATCTGAAGTAATCGGACAACATGTTAATACCATAAGAAACAGACTTAATAAAGTAAAAGATGTAATAGGATACAACGAGAATAACAATGATTTTTATGAACAGCTTTATATGGCTGTAAAAATTGAATTACTAAAAAACACATGTTAATTAGAAAAGATGTTTACACTTCTGTAGGCATCTTTTGTAAGATGAATATACAATCGAAAGAATGATTGCAGAAATATTAGAGAGTATATTGTTATGGTTTTGTTCCGCAACTTGATAGAAATACATGTCCTAATATAAGTGAAATGCGCTCAGTATGAGTCTTTTATTTTGAAGTTTGAACTATTATGAATGAATCTTTGAAATTGATATCGTGTATTGTAAGTGTTAAAGCTTCTGTAGTCCTAATCCCACAGTCTAGTATCATAATGCTAAGTGCTAAATCTCTAAAACGTGCGTATGTTTCTGTACCAATACTATCCAATAACTTTCGTATTTCTGTCTTCGAGAGAGGTTGCATCCTGTTGTCAGATACTTTTACAAGCTTAATAAAGTTGTTGTAGTTAATACTAATATGTTTACTTGAAAATAGCCAAGTAATGTATGCTTTAATTGGTCTTAAACGAATGTTAATTGTACAAGGGGCATACTTCTTGTCATCCATCATATACTCTTTATAGTCTAAAAACAGTGCCTTTTGTATCCCTTGGTCAGTACCAAACCAATGTGTAGACTTTAGCCACTTTACAAAGTAACCGAACAACATTATGTGGTCGTTGATTGTTCTAGGACTAAGGTTTTCCAGTTGTTTCTCACGTATGAAATCAGAATGTAATTCTATGAAGTCATGATAACTAAGATTGCATGATTTTGCTTGGTCGTTTTGTCCGATGGTTTGTACTCTATGTTTCTGTTTTAAAGTTATAGCCATTTCCAACACCTCCGTTGATTTGATGAGTGAAGGAAAAGCAAATTGTATCCCTTGGTCTATAGTAAATATCAAAAACGCAAAATGACCTCAGAATAAATTCTAAAGTCATTGCAAATACTTCTACTGGCGGGAATGCGTGGGAATCGAACCCACCTAAGAAGCTACTAACCCCTCAAGCTGGTTTTGAAGACCAGAGGACACACCAGCGCCCATCCACTCCCAAAAAGTGTTTCATTCCACCATACTCATTTTCTACTAAAGTTGAGTACTTTAATATTGTAATGGGATTTATAAGGAATGTCAATAGTCAATATAAGCTTATTTAATAAGAGAATGACTCTATAAAGAGCCATCTTTTATTGCGTTCATTATATACTCAAATGCGTTAGTATCATTATCTAATAAGATATCTGGTGTTGTGCCAAATTCTTCGCTATTTTGTCCGAATTGATCCATACCATAAATGGTAGAGTAAGCAACCATGATACCTGAGTTAGGCATGCTGAGGACGATTGGATCAAATCCAATACCATCTCCACCGGTTTGGTGACCCACTAAAGTAGCAAATCCACTATCCTTGCAAAAGTTAACAAATGCTTCAGACGATGAATAAACCCTTGGTCCTACCAAAACGTAGATATTGCCTTTATAACCGTCACCAGTAGGGGCGATAATTTCAGTATTAATTATTGCATGACTGAGATATTTTAAATCAGCTGTATTAAACTTTGGAAACAGAGTAAGGTCTATATCATTGATATCAGAGATTAACCTCTGATTAACCTCTGATTACCACCTAACTTATGTATTATAAACGGAAGGTTGTGGTCGTCTTTATTAAACAACATATGCGTTTGATAATACATTTTATCATTCATAAGTGGTTGTACGATATTCTCGATATAATAGTTTGTTGAACCACCACCATTGCTTCTGATATCAATAACGATATTATCGTAATGCTCTGCGATTTTATAGTAATCCGTCAGTGTTTTGTAATCTTCTTCTATGAGTTCGTAACTGAAGCTGTTGATGCCAATATAAACTGTACTGATGTCATCATAGGCCTGAGTATTGATATTGGCTGATGATTTTGAACTTTTGATAGGATATTGTGGTAATATCAAAGTTTCATAGAACGCTTTGGTTTGATCCGTACCTGCTGCATCTCTCCATGGTAACATATTGGTGTTCTCGTAATAACTGTAGTTGTTTTTATCAACTATATGGATATGACCAGTATACTGTAGTTCACTGAGCATGTTATCCACCAAGTGATAAAACCTCACATCCGTCATTTGTTTGTCTTTTAGTTTTGATCTATATCTGAGGGTTATCTCGTCATAATCTATCCCTGAACGCTCTAAAACACCAAAGAAAGGGTAGGTTTGTTCAAGAGTAGTGAGCATGTAATCAAAATCTTCGTAGTAGAGTTCATTATCAATAATCACTTTACTGATAGTGACATTTTTATTGTTGCTTCCAGTACCTGCTTTGATATTATCCTCACATCCCATAAGGCAAATGGCTAGTATGATTAAAATGTATTTTTTCATAGTGTCCTCCTATGACAAGCATAGCAAAAAATTACATTTTAATTATGAAGAAAGGATTAAAAGAAAATAAAAAAAAGAGATGCAAGGCTGCATCTCTCAAATTTTATTCTTCATCTTTACCAACTTGTGGGATTTCATCTGCCGGTACAGCTTCTAAATCAGGATCTAATTCTAAATGAACTTGTGATTCAGTAATTGTATAAAGTAATGTATCTTGTGTATCTAAGAACTCAATTGCATCGTTTTTAAAGATATCCAATTCCTCAATACACATACTATCACCCAATCCAGCATTTGTTAAATCAATATCTATAGACTCAAATAGATCTTTAGGTAATACTTGGACTTCAACTTCATGATGTAATTCTTGGAAGATTAGACCTGCAGGAATACTATCCTTGTTTTTATAATGTACAGGTACTTTAATCTTAATCTTTTCACCTGCAGATAAAGCTTGGAATTCTACATGAACAGTTTGATTTTTTAACGTATCAATATCAGCATTTTTAAAAAGTGCAAAAGTTTTCTTACCATCGATTTCTAAATCTAAACTTGCACCAATACCATGCTTCTTATAAAACTTATCCATATCATGTTGAGCAATACTAATATTAACATTATCAATGTGATGACCGTATAAAACTCCAGGGATGAAATGTTCGTTTCTTACTTTTTTAACTGCGTTTTTACCTGTTCTGGTTCTTAGGCTTGCTTTTAATAGATCGTTTGACATACATACCTCCTCTATATTTTTAGATATATATCCAATTTAAACATTATTATTCAGAATTCTTATGTTTTACATCGGATGATTCGGATATTCCTTATTGGTGATGGAATATTTTGAATGTTGTGACAACTACTACATATAGTGTACCACAAAAATACGCCAGCAATAAAGTATTGTAACTTTATTTTAATATTTCTTATGAAATAATTGATATTATTTTGTAACATTTCAAACTTCAATAGTTATTGATCTGAAAACAGGATACTGATATTGTGTTTGTTTTTACCTGTAGGATGTACTAAAAAGAGGACTAAAAAGGAATAGTAGAGAAATTTAAAGGTGTATTAACCATAACAAAACCACTTGTATCAAGAAATTATTATGGTATTTATATGATAGCATTTTGATTGAATATGTATCATATGAAAATTCGAACTGCTAAATCAAGTGACTGATTGCTTAAAAGATCATGCTGGATTTAGGATAGAAAAACAAATCATACTTTTGTGTTGACATGAACTGTATTACTATATATAATACAGCTAGAAGTGTACTACATAATATAATACAGTTAGGAGTGATGATGTGATTCAATTAAATGAAAACAGTCAAGTGCCTATTTATCAGCAGGTATACGATGGCTTATTACAATTGATCATTCACAAAGTGTTAGAAGAAGGTGACAAGCTACCATCTGTAAGAGAATTGGCTTTGATGTTGGAAATCAATCCAAATACTATTCAGAAAGCATATAAGTCATTAGAAAAAGATCGGTTTATAGAGTCTGAAAAAGGCAAAGGTAATTTCGTATGTCCATACAATCAGGTCCTTTCTAATTATAAAACCGATTTAGATCAAAAATTTGAAGATGTGATTAAAGAGCTGATTTTAGTTGGAGAAACTAAAGAGAGTATCATTGATCGCGTTTCTAAGATTATTAAGGAGTCAATCTTATGATAAAAATAATAGAATTGAAAAAGTCGTTTGATACAAGTCATGTATTAAAAGGTATCAGTTTACATGCTGAAAAAGGCAAAATATATGGATTGGTAGGATCAAATGGATGTGGTAAAACAACCGTTTTTAAGCATATTATGAATATTTACAAAGCGGACAGTGGTCAGATTTTATATAGTGAAACCCATATTCCAAATGATGAGTATATGAATCATATCTATTATGTCCAAGATGATCTGTTTTTTCCGACGAACTACTGTCTAGACGATTTATATGAATATGAAACCATGTTATATTCTACGATGAGTTTTGATAAATACAACAATTTAAAAACATTCTTTAAGATGGATGGGCAAAAAAAATTAAGAACGTTGTCTAAAGGTCAGAAGAAACAAGCGGCTTTTATACTGGCAATTGCATCTATGACTGAAACGCTGATTTTAGATGAAATCGTAGATGGTTTGGATGCTGTTATTAGAAAGAAGTTCTGGAAAGTATTGATGTCAGAAGTAATGGACCGAGATTTAACCGTTGTTATTTCCTCTCATGCTTTAACTGAACTGGACAATATATGTGACAAAGTCGGTATTTTACATGAAGGACATATTGTAAGAGAAGACACTATAGAAACATTAAAAGATGAAACAAAACGTATTCAGTTTGCAATCAAAGGTGAATTTGAAGCAAAGGACAGTGGTGCTTACGAAATTCTAAAAGTCACTTTAGTTGGTAAAGTTCACTTTGCTGTAGTAAGAGGTGATAGTGATCAATTTAAAGATGATCTTTATGAAGAGAGCGATGTTTTATTATACGATGAACTTCATATGAATTTAGAAGAAATATTTGTGACAGAATTAGGAGGTTTGGGTTATGGAAACGAAGAATACATCAATGAATAAATCTAAACAACTTTTGATTCATCATTTACTGGAAAAAAAGAACTGGGCAGTATTAACACTGATTGTGCTTATAATTACGGTCATGATTCTTCCGATGTTAATGGATACGGATATAAGTGAAGAATATATTGCAATGGGTGTTGCAGAAGTCTTTATTGTCATTCTAGTGAATTGTTTGATTGACTTTAACTATTTGCATGACAGCAAAAAATATGGCTACTATTTATCAAAGCCCATAAGCAGTATTAAAAGAATACATATGGTTTTAATTTCAAATGCATTATTTGCAACATTTTTTATGGGACTCTTATGTCTTATAGGCATTATTTTGAAATTGGAGATCTTTGAGATGTTTTTAGTATCATCGGCGTGGTTATTAATGCTGATACTTTTAACCTCATTATCGAGTTTGCTTTCTGGTAATACAATCATTGCCGGATTATCAACTGCTTTTAACTTTGCATTACCCCTTTTTATAATGGGTGTGATGTACTTTGCCATGGATATCGTTGGTGATATTGTAATCGGAATCAATGTGGATATCATCATGGATTACATCATTCAAAATATCTACAAAATAGAATCACTGTACTTGATCGAGTATGGATACAATATGTCTATTATGTATTTTGTCGTTCTTGGGTGTAACTGTCTTGTTATCTATGGTTTTATGAGATGGGCTCTAAAACACAGAAAAAATGAACGTATTGGAGAGCATATTGTCTTCAACGGTTACAAATACTTTATTGCACTTATTTTCTCAATTATGGTGCCGTTTATATTTACCAACGCATTATACAATCATGAGTATGTTACAAAACTTATATCATTTGTGATTTTAGGAACTCTAACCTATTATGTAGCGCTGGTTATCTTAGAGAAGTCATTTACGCTAAAGAAGGTAGCCATCAAACTACTGGTTATATTTATGGTGGTCTTTTTAAGTATTGTTTTGGCCTCTGGATTTGCAGTGAAGTTGATTGAAAAGAATATTCCTGATATTTCTGAGATAGACAGTATATTTGTTTCATCAACAGATTATATTTTACTGCCAGGTGATAATGATTATGTTCATTTAAGAGACATTGATACAGAAGATGTAGAAAAAATTAAGTTACCTGTTTATCAATCAGATGAGGCAAAACAATTGGTTTTGGATTTACATAAATCTTTGATTGACAACCCAAATTACTATTATCACACCAATGTGAATATTGTCTATTACCTAAAAGACGGCAGTAAGACATCAAGATACTTTGACTTAGGTTATCATGGAGAGGATTATAATGAGAAATTAGAAGTGATTCTCACAAAGTTGATGAGTACTAAAGAACATAAGAAAATTGTTTATCCGTTCTTCTATAATGACGACTATCGAAATTCATTGAAAAACATCCGTATAGAGATGAGTTCAAAATCATACAATGAAAAGATTTATCTGTCTAAAAGTGAAGTGGAACAATTCGCATTTGCAGTGAAGCAGGATATAGATTATTACCTCGGACATAAAGATGATGGCGTTGTTACGATTGGTTATCAAGACAACTATATTAATTTCCCATCAGTAATAAAAGGTGATGATTATGAAGGAGATATAGAGAATGATTACTTATATATTGAAATTTGGTCTGGCGATAGTCGATTTAAAAACTTTGATATTCCTGGTTACTTTGTTCATACGAGAGCTTTTATTGAAGATTTAAATTAATAAGAAAAGGGAATGACGACGTCATTCCCTTATTTTTGTATTTCTATAAATTTAAGTTGATGTTTTGCTCTTGTTGCAGCCGTGTAAGCAAACTGGTCATATAGATGATGAGTTTGCTGATTGCTGACATAAATAACACCATCAAATTCCAGACCTTTTGCATAATAGATAGGCAGTATCACCAGCCTATGTTTGAGTTTTGTATGATATCCCATCATACAACTGATATCAAAAGTTTTTTTGAGTTTGTGATATAGTCTTTCTGCTTCTTGCGATGTATGTACAATGACTGCAACGGACTCCAAGTCAGAGAATTCTTCAATAGCGTCTGAAATATGCAAATGTTGTTTGTAATAAGTCGACTGTATCACAGTTGGCATATCACCAGATCTAGAAAATGCCTTGACTTCGGTTTTTATAAATTGGCTCGCAAACTCTGTAATAGAAGCAGTCGATCGATAACAGGTTTCCAGTTCAATCATTTTCATTTGATTTGGTTTGAATATTTTCTCCAAATCATGATGATAGGTTGCACGTTTTGTATGATGAAGTGTTTGGTTCATATCACCAAGAATTGTGAAGTTTGCCTGTTTAAAGAGTTTTTTCATCAAGTACAGTTGAACATAATTGTAATCCTGCGATTCATCAATCACAATATACTTATAATGTTTGTAGTTTTGTATTGGATTAATCCAACTATGATACAGGAATATGCCATGGAAATCCTCATATTGATTGTATCTGCTAAAGAAATCATTTGGAATATCAAAATCTACAAGAGATCTTAAGAGCTCTTTGTTCTCAAACATCTTAAAGTAAATTGCTTTGGGGCTTAGTTTCAAACTTCGTTTCATATGTTGTTTGAATTTATTGTTATACTGTCTTAACTTTGTATCAACAGCTTCAGAAGTGTGAAGGGGATGATTGCCAAGTTGCAGAGTAATCTTTTTTAGCTTGTCTCTAACTGCATTTTGCAAATAATTTTGTTCAGAATACGCTTTTGTTCTAAATTGATCCACACCTACTGATAGAGGTGTTTTTTCTTTATGCCTCAAGTACCAGTTCTTTATGATGTCCTTTTGAATCAAGACTTTATGATTGTAATAAATATCTTCATATGGATGAAGATGTTTTAAATAGTATTCAAACCACTTTTCTAAAAGTACAAAATACTCTTTTGAGTTTTTAAAAGAAGAAATATGTTTCTTCATGACTCTATCCATATGATTGGCATAGGTTTCTATACCATCTCCTAAAATATCTACCAGCAAGTCTTCGTAAGTTTTCTGAGAGACAGCTTGTTCACCGAGTTCTGGTAAGACTTCATCTATATATTGTTTAAAGAATTGGTTAGGAGAAATAATGAGCATGTTCTGTGCAGTGTATTTTTTCTGACCATGGTACATCAAATAAGCCAAGCGATGCATGGCTATAATAGATTTACCACTACCGGGAACACCTTTTACAAATAGTAAATCAATGTCATCGGTTCTAATGATATCATTTTGCTTTTGTTGAATGGTTTCTACAACGGAATGCAACTTCTCATTACCTTTTGAAGACAAGACTTCAAGCAACTGAGAATCTACAGCATTGTCTTTTAAATCATAATAAGATTCAATGCGTTCTTGATCAAATAGGAATTGTCGTTTCAAACTGACATTTCCTTTAACTTCTCCATCAGGTGATTGGTAACTGAGTTGACCGTATTTGTTTTCATAGTAAAGTCCTGCTATGGGTGAACGCCAATCATACACCTTGATATCAAGTGTTTCATTATCAAAAAGATGTGAAATACCAATATATAGTTTTTCAGTGTCATAACCTTCTTCAGTGAAATCCAATCTCCCGAAATAAGGTTTTTCAAGCATACGATTGAGTTTCTCAACCTTGTTGGTAGAGGCTTTAAGATTGGTTTCATTTCTTTGGTAACTTTGTAAGTATTGACTGAGCTCAGCACGAACATCAATGTCACTGTAATCATGTGATGTTTCTTCAATCATTTCTTTGTTATGCTGACGTGCATCTTTCCTAAGATAGCTTAAAAAGGCATTTTCTTTTTCTAAATGCTTGTAAATAACTTGTATTGTTTCGTCTAGATATTGTTGCTCTTTATTTAACTCTAACATTCAACCTCCTAAGCTTTCGAGTTTAATTATAGAGGATTACAGATAAAAAGGGTAGTCTTTTTTTACGCTTACTATTATGGTATAATATATATAGGAAAAAGGCCTCGAGAATACTCTCGTGGCCTTAAATTTTTAGCTTGTTAAAGGTTTCTATTGCATCTTTAAAATACTTAACATCAACTATACGGCTTTTGTGATTTAATGCGAATTGTTCAAACGTTTCAATATAACTTGTGACATCGTCTACTGAGAGTAGATGATTTGAATCCAGTATTAGAAAGAGTGGGGGGTGACTCTCTTCTTTATAACTCGTCTGAAACAGTTCCAACCTTCTAATAGAAGCCTCTGAATCTAGAGGGGCTACATAAATAACAAAATCTGAGGATTCTACGAGTTGGTGTACCTCTTCACATGCTTCAATAGTTCTAATATGTTTGAGTTGAATATTTCTTAAGATGATGTTCATTGACTCTAATGCGTAAATCAATTCGGATAATTTCATATCGAGAGCTTGATTATCTAGATTAGCATTGATTAAAGTAAAAACCATATCATCACCTCCATATCTTAATTATATACCTTTATATTAAGAGTAGAAGGGGATGTATGGTTTTCTAATTGAGCTTTAATAATTCTTTAATTTAGCAGCAATACAAGCGATATAATCGTCTACAATCTTAATGTCCGTTAAGTTATAAAGCATTCTTGCACCCACTGCATCTTCCACTTCATTTAAAATCAGATGATTGTGTTCATCAAATAAAAAATCTATTCCACCATACACTAAAGGCAGTTTTTCTAGAATTTTATATACGAGAGCTTTTTCTTGCTCGCTTAGATCGTATACCTTTGCCTGTCCACCTAAGGAGTAATTGGACTTAAAATCTGTTTCGTGTGTTCTTAAGATACCTTGAATGATTTTATTATCCAAAATATACACACGCAAGTCTTTTCCCAATTGAGGTGCGATATCCTGTGCGATATACTCATCAGAGTAAGTAAGTTCCTCTTTTGAAGTTACCCAGAAAACATCCGTACCTCCATGCCCTGACTTACTTTTAACGATACAGGGAAAGGTTGTACGCTCACTGACTAAACAGGTCTTAAGCATCGGTATGTCATCTTTAAAATAGTGATAGGTCTTATACTTGTCATTGGCTATTTCTGTTACTAAAGCATTATTAAAAACTTTTATATCTTTGTAAAAGTGACTGATAAAAGCAACTCTAGATCTGTTGATGATAAATTCTGGGGTTTCCAATGTTTCCAGATTATCTTCCGTATGATGTAAAATCAAGTTCAAATCATACTTCAACGCTTCTTCAATCAACCATTCTATGAACTTCTCATTTCTAGAAATATCTCTTTTGTCATAAAACAAATACCCTAACATGATAAATCCTCAAGGATGTATTCTATAATATATTTTGAAACATCAATGCCCGTACATTCAAAAATGCTTTTAAAATGTGGATTGCCGTTGATTTCACATAGTATGGGACCATCTTCTCCAAATAGAAGATCCACACCTGAAAAATCCAATTTCAACAACTTGGTACATTTCAGGGCTAATTCTTTTTCAGCATCAGTAGGTGTATACAAGACTGCTTTTGCACCACTTGTTATATTGGCTCTAAAATCTGTTTCGGAAACACGCATCATTGAGGTGATGACTTTACCGTTTACTATATTAAGTCTGATGTCTCGTCCGTGACTGTTTTTTATGTATTCCTGGAAGAGATGCGGTTTATTACCGATTGCTTTTACTTGTTCTAACAAAGCTTCTTTTGTATCTACTTTATAGACTTGAGCACCAAATGAACCATAAGCTTCTTTTATTATTAATGGAAGCGAAAGAGTTTCTATGATTTTATCGTAGATAGAAAACTCTTCTATGGTAGAGTTTGAATAAACCATTGGTGCAATAATTGTTTTAGGTACTCTGATATCTTTTGATGCAAGGTATTGAGTCATGATGACTTTATTATCACAGGCATGAATGCCGTTTGAGTTGTTATAGACTTTGATATTCATCAACTCAAAGTGTTTGGCCAAAGGAATATCCTTGTCCCAGGAAATCACAAATTCCGGTAGCTCTTTTAACGTCAGATGTTCAAGTTTTGGATTTGACTGCTCATCAAAATAGAACAAGATATCACTATTTTTAACTGGAATGAGATTGATGTCATATGTGTGAGCCGTTTTTTGTAACCACAGTACCAATTCGTATATTTTATCTGATTTTAAATTGCCATTGTAAATGATCCAACCTGTCATTTTAATTGTCTCCTTATGTAAGCCATCATCGCTTGAGGTATATTGTATTTTGAAGTCAGCCCAACCGTTCTAAATCCAGGTATGCCATTGACTTCACAGACTGTATAACCCTGTTCTGTAAATAGGATATCAATACCTGAAAAGTAAAGACCCAGTGCTTGAGTGCTCTTTATAGCCAGTGCTTTCATTTCATCATCCGGTTCATAAGGCAAGGCATCTCCACCTTGCGAGAAGTTGGATTTAAAGTCGCCTTTGGATTGTCTTAATACGCTGGCGACCACTTGATCGTCGATAACATGCAGTCTTACATCTCGTCCAAAGGATGTTTCAATATATTCTTGGAATAAAGGTTGACGACATTTAATCAAAGCTTCGCTAAAAGTGAGTTCGTCTGTAATCAGATAAACTTGCTCTCCTCTAGCACCTTTAATATCTTTTATGATAAAAGGAAGTGACAATTGTTTCTTGATTGTTTCGTACTCTACATCATGTTCACTGTAAATGCTTCTTGGTGAAGGTAGACCAGCTTTTGCGAGCAGTTGATGTGTCGTCCATTTATCTAAACATTGATTTAAGGCAAAACTGCTGTTAAATGTTTGAACGCCTGCCATTTCCAAATGTCTGATTAAAGGAATATCATAACATCGAATCAAAGCAGCTTCTGGATACTCCAGTTCAGTGTCTTTGTTATAGATCTTATAGTCGGAACCACTGGTTTCTAATAATAAATCGTCTGCAAATAGGATGGTTGCATCAAAACCTAATGCTTCAGCTTCGTCTAACATCCATGAAAGTGCGTTGTTTTTACTCGGATTGAGAACAGCTTTTGAATAGATTATCCATAATTTCATAAAATTCTCCATTTACGTGTTTTATCACAATACAATGTGGGTAGTTTAATTAGTAAGAGCATATCACTTTTTTATGTAAAAAAAAAGATGAGAGGGGGATTTTAAATGGCGCAAGGTTTCATTCAAGTTAGTGAACCTTTAGTTTATTTGAAAAATCAGTGTATACAAATTCGTAAAGGCCAAAGCAAGATGATTTGCCTGTTAAAAGGTAAACTTAGGCAAAGTCATCAAAAGACAATTTTATCGAGTGGCGATGTCTTTGGACTTGAACAGATTATTAATTTGGTTAACGTTGAAGAGGAGTTTATTGTACTAGAAGATTCAACCATAGTTTCCATCGAAGGAGAAGCCATAGAAGAGCTGATGAAACAGGAACGGGTATTGCTTTCGAAAATACTGATATCTACAATTGGGTATATCAATGATGTAAAAGAGAACTTGCTTAAAGGTACAACCGCAAGCCGGCCGTAGCTGGCAAAAAAGCCATAGCTGGCGAGGAAGCTATAATAGGCAAGGAAGCCATATAAATAAATAGACTTAAAAAGCGAGTATCCTTTCAAGTGAGAGGATATTTTATTATGTAAACTATTACAAGGATATGATAGGGGCATTACAACTAAATCACATCCTTTTTCTAAAGGTATAAGCATAAGGTATATCTTGTTATAATGAAGTAACTTAGGGATTTAGAGAAAGTATGGTGTGAAATGAGAATGAGAAAACTAAATATATTACTGTTGGTTATAATACTGTTAGTTAGTGGTTTACCAGCTTATGCGAGCGGACCTGATGATGCCATTCAATTGATTGTTGATCACAAGAACATTACAGAACTTTCTGAACCGGTCATTGAAAACGGTCGAGTCTTGGTACCGATTAAATTTGTTTCTGATGCCATTGGTGCAGAAGTGGTATGGGATGGTGAAGCAAGAACCGTTCTAGTAAAAAAAGGAGACAAAGAATTACTCCTGTGGATTGGCAGTCGGTTGATAAAATATGGCGATCAAGGTTATGGTGTGAGTGATGTAGCGCCTAAAATTATCAATGATCGTACTTATGTACCGCTTAGAGTGGTGAGTAATGCGTTATCAGTAGGCATTCAGTGGGATGGAGATACAAGAAGTGTTTATGTGGATTCCGGTAAATCATCAGATATTGAAGCTTTTTATGATACCTCAATTGTTTCATTAAAGGCTCATGATACCATTACAGGTGAAACGGATATTACAGTTTCGATACCAAGTGGTTTGAATGTAGCGGAAACAAAACTGCTTTTATTAGATCCGGATACAGCTAGAGGATTTGTTGTTGTAAGAGATTACGGAGCAGTGAATCAAATGACTTATTTGCCAAAGGTTGAAGACAAGGGTGAAAAAGTACTTGTTTTAGCATTATATGATAGTAACAGAAACTTTATAGCAGGTGATGCAGTACCTGTAACAATTGATGTAAACCCAGAGGTTACAGTGACGGGTACTATAAACAACGGCTCCATTACAATAGGGCAAAATGTCAATTTCCTGGCAAGATATATCAATTATGAAATCACTGAAGTTGAGACGGGTGATACTGTTTCAGTGACCAAACGAGATCCCGTTGGCACTTATACCTATACACCGAGTTACGAAGACAATGGTGCTTATAGCATTAAAGTGACAGCCTTTGACGGTAATGAAGTGCCTTATGACAGTCAGAGTCAAACAGCGGTTTTAAACGTTGATAAAAGACTTTCTATGGGTGGTGTTAGAGAAAATCAGGTTATTAGTGGTACTGTATCAATCATCGCTTCCAGAAATTTTGATGTAAACGGAACAGAGTATTTCATGAGAGACAAAACAACAGGTGTTGAATCGCTTATTGCTGCCATTCCATATGGAGCTTATGACTGGACGCCAACTCAAGCTGATACAGGGCAGAAAGAACTTTATGTAAGAGTTTTAGATACCAAAGGCGTTTATCATACAAGTGCACCTGTTTCAGTTATTGTAGATTTTAGTCCAAGGGTTTATCTATCAGGTGTTGGACCGAATCAAGTGTTGACCAGTAGTGCTACTTTAGCACTCAGTAGCAATGTATCTCTTGATGAGGTGACGTATTATATGAAGAAAACAAGTTCAGGCACAACTGAAATGATCTCTTCAAAAATAGATGTAGACAATATTTCCACGACTGAGGAATTTGAGGAAGTTCAAGTGTATGCCAAAGCCATGTATCAAGGGCAAGAATTGATAAGTGAAAGCATTACATTTAAGATTTACAAAGGTGAATTATATAGTGCAAGACCGATTATTGCAAAGTCAGAGTTCAAAGCATTTGCCTCTGAATTGGCATTGGAATCTTTTGCTAAAACAGGCATGTCAGCGTCTTTACAAACCGCTCAGGCAATTTTGGAAACGGGTTGGGGACAAAGTTTACCGGTTGATAAATACAACGGGAAATTCTCATATAATCTATTTGGTATCAAAGGATCAGCAACCAATGGTTCGGTTATCTCAAATACTTGGGAAGTCTACAATGGCAAGAGTTTTAGAGTGGATGCAAACTTTAGAGCTTATAACACTGTAGAAGAAAGTTGGGCGGATCATAAAAGAATCTTATTGGAACTGTCTAGATACGAGCCTTATAGAGAAGTCATGTATGACAGTACTTTAGGTGCTTTTGCTGTCAGAAGAGCAGGGTATGCAACGGATCCAAAGTATCCAATTAAACTCATTGATATAATAGAAACATACGATTTAAAGAAGTTGGATGAAGTGGGTTTAGAATAAATGATGGAGTTTCTTGATGTAATCTATTGAGAAACTCTTTTTTTTTATAATGTGAGAATGATATGAGACATAAACAACTGATATTTCAGATGTATATAGTAGAACCTACCAGTCAGAGATTTGAAAGTATGTTTAATAATCAAACGATTGAATCCACTAAAGATAAACATCTGGCAATGGAAGGTATAATTGAATGGTTAGAAGAGGCATTTTCCTTCAATCATGAGTTCAATTTAGACTTGGATTATAACTACAGACAGGTCATAGGCGAGAAGGTGCGTTTTATTATGGGTCATTTGACTATTTTCCGGACAAGCCCAAGAAGATGAAAAGGGATGTTATATTCAATCTGCGATTGTGTATAAGGAGTTCTAGAAACGATAAAGCATTTGAACGTATTGGACTTTTGAAAACCTTTGGGTACTGTACGAAAAAACTCAACCCAGACATTGCTGGCTTGAGTTTTTTACATGTGCATATGTTTTTAAGTGGCTTTATATGTCTTTTGTGGTGTTAGAAGAAATCCATTTTGGTGATATCTTTTAGAAAAACAGCAATCAAGCGAAAAAATCTACTATAAGATGTCATTAAGAGCAGGAATTGACTGGTTCCAAACTTTAGAAACGGGTATTGATGACTTAGGGTTAAAAATAATGGGAGGTATGTATGAGCAAGGTTTTAATTTCAGATTGTAAATCGTATGAGACAACAGCTTTAAAATTAGCCATTCAAGAAAGTATAAATGAGTTAGGAGGCTGGAAACACTTTATAAAACCCGACCAGAAAGTGCTTTTAAAGATTAATCTCATTGGACCTAAAAAACCAGAAAAAGCTGCTACAACTCATCCGGAATTTGTTAGGGCTGTTGGTCAACTTGTAAAAGAATTCGGAGCAGAGGTTTATGTTGGAGATAGTTCAGGTGGAGCTATCGCAGGTATGGCTCCGACTAAAAAAAGTTTTAACGTTTCCGGTATACAAGACATGGCAAACGAAGAAGGTTTTACAGTTGTTAATTTTGACGAAATGGGTCCTGTTAAAAAAGAAGTTGAAGGCAATTACACAAATGATCTTTATATCACAAAAGCATTTGATGAAATGGATGTTGTTATCAATTTACCTAAGATGAAAACTCATTCTATGGGGATATATACTGGAGCCGTTAAGAACTTGTTCGGTGCCATTCCAGGACTGAGAAAAGCGAAGTATCATAAGGAAGGTCCTAATCCACTAGATTTTGGTGAGTTTCTTGCTGATATACATATGTCCATTGATAATATGCCTCTTCACATAATGGATGGTGTGGTATCAATGGCAGGAGAAGGGCCAACTGCAGGTAGTATTTATCCTGCGGGTAAAATTCTCGTCTCAGAAGATCCGTTGGCTCTTGACCGTGTTGCAATTGAAATGATGGGGATTGATTCCAATAAAGTGACTATTTTAAAAGCGAGTATAAAAAGAAAAATTGGAAATTGGAACATGTCCGATATAGAGATTATAGGCACCTTTGAAAAATTGAGGAACTATAAACTTCCCAAAAGGTATTATTCAAGAGAAACCATGGATTATGATCGAGTAAAAGGTGTGATTGATTTCTTTAAAGCTGTCCCGATTGTAGACCAAAAGAAATGTATCGGATGTAATTCCTGTGTTGAGAGTTGTCCGGTAAATGCAATTGATCTAGAAAGCAAATTAATCGATTATGGTTTATGTATTGACTGTCTATGTTGTCATGAACTGTGCATGATAGAGGCGATAGAGCTGAAATCAACAAAAAAATGGGTGAATGTTATTAGAGCCATTTCAAGTGTTTTTTATAAATAGTATGCGATCTCTTGTTGAATATTATACGTTTTAAAGGTCAATATTTTACTATTTCAAAAAAAGTATTACAAGCGCTAAAAAATGTGGTAGAATATTGCTAGCTTATTAGTGAACACACACCTATAAGCACTTGAATATATGTCTATTTAAACTATGTTTTAAAAATTATTGAAGTGGAGTACATGAATGAGAAATGTAAAAGTTGCAGCAGTTCAAATGAGTTGTTCAAGGGTTGTTTCAGAGAATATTTTAAAAGCCGATAGATTGGTAAGAGAAGCTGCTGGTAAAGGTGCTCAAATCATTTTGTTGCAAGAGTTATTTGAAAATGTTTACTTCTGTCAAAAAGAGAAACTGGAGTATTATGCTTTTTCAAAAAACGTGAATGAAAATGATGCAATGCTTCATTTTAAAAGTGTGGCAAAAGAATTGAACGTAGTTTTACCAATTAGTTTTTATGAAAGAAAAAATAATGCAAGATACAACTCGGTTGCAGTAATTGATGCTGATGGAGAAACGTTAGGCATCTATAGAAAGAGCCATATTCCTGATGGACCTGGTTATGAGGAAAAATTCTATTTCAATAATGGTGATACAGGTTTCAAAGTATGGCAAACCAAGTTTGGTAAAATTGGTATCGGTATCTGTTGGGATCAATGGTTTCCTGAAACGGCAAGAGCGATGGCGATTATGGGCGCTGAAATTTTATTTTATCCAACTGCTATCGGATCGGAACCAGATGGTTCTGGAACAGAATCCAAAGCACACTGGCAGCGTTGCATGCAAGGTCATGCTGCAGCCAATATAGTACCAATTGTATCGTGTAATCGAATAGGAACAGAAACCGAAGAAGAAATGAGCATTGATTTTTACGGATCATCTTTTATAACGGATGCAAAAGGAAAAATCATTGTAGAAGCTTCTGAAGATAAAGAGGAAATAATTTATGCTACATATGATTTAGATCAGATTGATTTAGAACGTGTAGATTGGGGTGTATTTAGAGATAGAAGACCAGAACTTTATGGACCAATTTTAACTCTAGATGGACAAACTAAATTGTAAAGGAGATTTTATGCATTCAAATTATATGCCAACTGGTGGAATTGAGTGGTCTCAAGATTGGGATCCTACAACTAAATTATCAATTAAAGTAAACAGACATTTACATGCAGAAAAAACGGAGTATCAGCAAATAGATTTTTTTGAGTCGGATACTTATGGAACATTCTTCACATTAGATGGTTTAATGATGGTTAACGAGAAAGACGAATTTGTTTATCATGAAATGATTACACATGTTGCTATGGCAACACATCCGAATATTAAAAAGGTTTTAATCATCGGTGGTGGTGATGGTGGTACTTCTAGAGAAATCGCTAGATACAAGACTATTGAACATATTGATATGGTAGAAATTGATGAAAGAGTTGTAAGACTTTGTCAAGAATATTTACCTGTAACAGCGGGTCATTTAGAAGGTGATGAAAGAATTCATCTTAAGTTTACAGATGGTTTTAAGTTTGTTGTTGATACACCAGACAATACGTATGATCTAATATTGGTAGACTCTACAGATCCAATTGGACCAGGTGAAGGTTTATTTACAAGAGAATTCTATTCAAACTGTTATAGAATTTTAAATAAAGATGGTATTTTAATCAATCAACATGAGTCACCATATTATGAGTTCCATGTACATGGCATGAAGAGAGCTCATCTAAGAATCAATGAGTTGTTCCCTGTGGTACATGTATATCAATACCATATGCCGACTTATCCTTCTGGACATTGGTTGTTTGGTTTTGCTTCAAAGACATATGATCCTATAAAAGACCATGATCCAAAAAGATGGGAAGCGCTTAATTTAACAACAAAGTATTACAACAGTGAGATTCATAAGGGTGCTTTTGCATTGCCTAATTTTGTAAAAGACAAGATGAAATAATTTGGGAGGTGACTAGTTGGACAAACTAAAATTATATGGATTTAATAATTTAACCAAAACACTAAGTTTTAATATATACGACATTTGTTATACAAAAACAAAAGAGGACCAAAAAAAGTATATTGAGTACATTGATGAGCAGTACAACGCGAAAAGATTGACAGATATTCTATCTGATGTCACTGATACGATTGGTGCCTGTATTTTGAATATCGCAAAACAAGATTACGATCCACAGGGAGCGAGTGTGACGATTTTAATTTCAGAAGCACCTTTATCAGAAGATGAAATTGATGAGTCTTGTAACCAAGGTATCTTAGCTTACAGAGATTCTGTAGTGGGTCATTTAGATAAGAGTCATATAACAGTGCATACCTATCCTGAAAGTCATCCTTTTGAAGGTATCTCGACTTTCAGAGTGGATATAGATGTTTCGACTTGTGGTGAAATATCACCTTTAAAAGCACTTAACCTTCTTATCAACTCATTTGATTCCGATATCATTAATCTTGATTATAGAGTCAGAGGGTTTACTAGAGACTTGGATGGTACAAAACATTTCATCGATCATAAAATAAAATCAATTCAAGACTACATCAGTGATGAGGTGTTGGATAAATACAATGCGATAGACAGCAATATTTATAAAGAAAACATTTTCCATACAAAGATGTTATTGGAAGAGTTAGATTTGGATAACTACTTGTTCTCAACGGAAAAATTAGATTTGTCCATGGAAGAAAGAAAAACAATAAGAAAGAAACTTAAAGAGGAAATGGAAGAGATTTATTATGGCAAAAACTATGCTTAAGTATAATCATGATAAAACCCCCTTATTTGATGCGTTGAATCAACACATTGATAATCGGGTGATTCCTTTTGATGTACCGGGACATAAACAAGGCAATGGTAATCCGGAATTATTAAGATTATTTCCTAAATCAGTATTAGAAGCCGATGTGAATTCTATGAAATCGCTAGATTTTTTATGTAGTCCTGTTTCTGTTATAAAAGAAGCGGAAGACATGATGGCAGAGGCTTATGGTGCTGAAGAAGCTTTCTTTATTGTTAATGGAACAACTCAAGCGGTTCAAGCGATGATTATGAGTGCCGTATCTGAAAATGATACGGTGATTATGCCTAGAAATGTTCATAAATCTGCAATTAACGCATTGATTTTATGTGGAGCGAAACCTTATTATATGTATCCCTATATTGAAAGTTCATTTGGTATGACATTAGGGGTTTCTCTAGAGGATGTTAAAAAAGCAGTTGAGGAAGCACCTCATGCAAAATCTGTTTTTATAATCAATCCGACATATTATGGGGTGGTTTCCGATTTAAAAGCTATTATTGAGTATGTTCATAGTAAAAATATGACGGTTATTGTAGATGAAGCCCATGGTGCACATTTTCCTTTTCATAACGAACTACCTAAATCAGCAATGTGTTTAGGTGCAGATATGGCTGCTGTTAGCCTTCATAAAACCGGTGGTTCTTTAACACAAAGTTCTGTATTACTTCTGAATACAGATAGAATTAAAAGAAATCATGTCAAGACCGTTATCAACTTGACCCAATCAACAAGTGCCTCATATCTATTGATGACCAGTTTGGATCTGACCAGGAAATTTTTAATGCAAGAAGGTCAAAAGAAATTAGAGGAAGTATTGATCCTTTCAAAGAAGGCAAGGAAAAAAATCAATGCCATAGATGGGTTGATTGCTTTTGAGTTAAAAGATTTTGATGAAAAGGGTTGTTATGGTTTTGATGAGACCAAACTAGGTGTGAATGTTACAGGGATCGGATTAACTGGACTTCATGTATATGAGATCTTAAGAGATGAGTACAATATTCAAGTGGAAATGGGTGACTCGCATAATATATTGGCCATTTTAAGTGTTGGTGATACTGAAAAACGATTAAATCAGTTAATTGCTGCACTTAATGCGATAAGCACCCGTTATAAAAAAGAACCTCTTCACCTGACATTTAAGAGTTTTAATTCCACAGAAGTGAAGTACTCACCAAGACAAGCCTTCTATTCAGAGAGGGAGAGATTGTCATTAAAGGAATCGATCAATAGAGTCAGCGGTGAGTTCATTATGATTTATCCGCCTGGTATTCCGATTATTGCACCAGGTGAAGTAATTACTGAGGAGTTATATGACTATATTGAGCTTTTAAAGGCTGAAAATGGTACGATGTCAGGTTTAGATGATACAGAAACCAATTATATATATTGCATAAAGGAGGACTAACATGGAACTGTGGTTTACTGATAAACATACTGAAAATGTTCATTTCTCCATAAAAATAAAAGAACACTTATACCATGGTAAAAGCAAGTATCAAAGTATTGACTTTTTCGATTCATATGAGTTTGGAAAGTTTCTGACTTTAGACGGTTACATGATGGTTAACGAAAAAGATGAATTTATCTATCACGATATGATGGTGCACGTTCCGATGGCAACCAATCCTTTGATTAAAAAGGTCTTGGTTATCGGCGGAGGAGATGGTGGTACGGTCAGAGAGTTAACAAGATATTCATCAGTTGAAGTCATAGATATGGTTGAAATAGATGAACAGGTCGTTAAGTTATCTCAACAGTATTTACCTCAGACTGCCTCTAAGTTAATTGATCCTAGAGTAAAGATCTATTACGATGATGGGTTATCATTTGTATCAGGTCTTGATAATACTTACGATCTTATTTTAGTAGATTCTACGGATTCTATGGGACCAGGTGAAGGTTTGTTTTCAAAAGCGTTTTATGACAACTGTTATCAAGCTTTGACTGAAGATGGGATTCTTGTGAATCAACATGAAAGTCCCTATTATGATAAAGAAGCAAAGGAAATGAAACGTTCTCATGCAAAGATTAAAAAACTGTTTCCAATATCAATGGTATATCAATTCCATATGCCGACTTATCCTTCAGGGCATTGGTTATTTGGATTTGCATCTAAAAAGTATCATCCAATAGATAACGCCGGTTTTGATGCCTGGAAAGAGTTCGGTTTAAAAACGAAATATTACAACACGAATATACATAAGGGAAGTTTTTTATTGCCGACCTTTGTACAAGATATGTTGGATGAAGTATAAGCTGGAAATGACTGATGAAGTCATTTCTTTTTTTGTGAGATCACTATAATTGACTTTACCAAATATGTGTATTACGATAAAAATAATATTGAGGAGGCACATATGGAGTGGCGATTTGAAACAGTAGAAGAAAAATTGATTATAGGCATGAATTTTTATGGTGATCCCTTTAGCGTGGGTGGATCGTGGTCGGTAGACAATGCCATTGGTAAACTGTGGCAACGTTATTCAACGTATTTATCCAAACATTCAGATATGATTTTACATCGAGTGAGTGCTGACGAATCATATGAATGCCATGTGATGGATGAATCCTTTGAAGATACAGGAGAGTACGGCATTATGGTTGGCGTTGAAGTGAGTAGTTTAAACCAACAACCCGTCCACTTGGTTTCTAAAGTAATTCCAAAAAGGAAGTATATGGTATTGATACTGAGCGGTCAGGAAATTGTTAGTGATCAACAAGTATTTATAGATGAAATTTTAAAAGAAAATACTGAAGTTTCAGTGGATACAAGTTTTTTCTTTGAAAAATATGATAAGAGATTTAAAGGCATGCACCGTATAGAAGAATCTTTGGTAGAGATATTCATACCGCTAAATCATAAGGATAGCAGTTATGGATAATCTATCGTTACTTTATCATTCAATTGAATATATAGAAGCACATCTGAAAGAAGATATTACAGTCAAAGAACTATCTGAGGTCAGTCGGTTTTCACTGTATCATTTTATAAGATTATTTGGTTCAAAAACTCTTTTCAGTCCAAAAGATTATGTAATCAGACGTAAAGTCTGTGAAGCGACAAAACTTTTAACCACATCAGAAAGGAGTGTGTTATCAGTCGCTTTGGAATATGGGTTTAACAGCCATGAGACTTTTTCAAGAGCATTTAAAAGAGTACATGGTATCACACCAATGGCTTATAAAACTTCTGAAAACAGTATCTCTAATATGACTGAACCCATTTCTATAGACTATTTGTCTTTCATTGATCATTATGGCATTATTGAACCCCAACCGATTGAGTTAAAGAATGTAGTCATCTATGGATTTTCCATATTGGAAGACACCTTTGAACAGAACACTTTGATTTTATATAGTGAACGTCTAAATAGTGACTTGGTATATATGATCCGATCACCTTTTGATAAACAGGTAGTGACCTGTTATGGCTCGGAAGTTGAAAATGATTATTTTGAAATACATATACGAGATGGACACTATGCGAAGTTTGGTCCAGTCTTTAAGAGTGCTGAACTTAATCATCTGTCTCGTTATATAACAGAAATATGGTTACCAAGGTCTGGACTAAAGGCTCTTGATACTAAAAAAAAGTACTTTCTAATAGATAAAAAAACTGAGTTGAGTTATTATATACTACTGCCACTTAGCAACAATCGTCAAATCATTTGATGAAACAAGAAATATTCTATGGTTTCTTGCCAGGAATCATCAAGAGAGAAACGTCTATACATGAGATACTATATGTATAGGAGGGCAGTATAATGACAAAAAAATATGAAGTAAAAACATTGGGTAGTGTGAAGCAAGATGAAAAAGGATTCTTTATTGAAATAGATAAAGAGTATCAGAAAGCCTTATTGAATATTGAAGGGTTCAGCCATCTAAATGTTTTATGGTGGGCAACAGAATTTGATGATGAGACTTACAGGAGTTATACGGTATCTAAAAAACCTTATAAGAAAGGGCCAGATCAACTGGGCATGTTTGCTACAAGATCTCCCATTAGACCCAATCCAATTTGTCTATCAGTTGTAGAAGTTATGTTTATTGATGAGAATAAGGTGTATGTGCCTTATATCGATGCATATGTAGACACACCAATAATTGATATCAAACCATATCATATGTGTACCGATAAGTTAGAAAAGGCTCAGGTGCCGAAATGGTGTCAACACTGGCCAAAATGTTATGAAGACTCAGGACAGTTCGACTGGGAATCAGAATTTGAAAACGCGTAGTCGGAAACCACTTTTTAGTGGTTTTTCTTTTATTTTGATCAAGATTTGAAAGTAGACAGCAAACCTAACCTATCCGGGATATGTCATGTTCACATCTAAGTTCCTATCACCCTTGTAATAATGGATTTATATGGTTAATTTTGATATGCTGTAATAAGAAGACCGTAAGAAAGTTGTTGATGTAGTCGATGCCTGAACCTCTTTTGGTCTTTTCGCATTGAAAGGAGAGCTTATGAAGATTTATAGATTGTTATCGATTATAAATATAATGCTAAATAAAGAGTTGGTATCAGCCAAATATTTAGCAGAGAAGCATGAAGTGTCAGTTAAAACAATTCAAAGGGATATGGAAACCTTAAATATGGCAGGTATTCCTGTTTTTTCGATGAAGGGTATGAAGGGCGGTTATGGCATACTCGATTCATACAAATATGATACTAAATTGCTGTCTCCAAAAGAAGTTAATCTATTTAAATCTATGCTTGACAGTTTAAATAGTGTATACAGTAATAAGTCATTAGAAAGTCTGTTAGAGAAGCTTGAATCTGCAGTAATCACTTCTGCAAGCACTGAATTTTCGAAAGTGAAAGTGGATATTACTCCATGGAATAAGGATGAAAAACTTCACGAAAAGATAAATCTGATTTCTGATGCAATTGAACAATCTCGAATATTGAGTATTGAGTATTACAATAGTAATGGGGAGTGCCTTTTAAGAGAGATTGAACCGTATGAGTTGGTTTTGCGCCATGGTCGATGGTATTTGTTGTCATATTGTCTAGAAAAAAAAGATGTAAGAACATTTAAAGTGAATAGAGTTTCAACTATGGAAATTACAAACCGACATTTTGATTTAAGAGATTATAAGTCTATTAAGAGGGATGACTCTACAATGAGAGATGGTGTAAAAAAAGTGCTCAGATTTAATAAAGAAGTTTATTATCGAGTAGTTGATATTTTTAATGATGATGAAGTAACTGAGATTACAGAAAAAAATGTAACTGTAGTTACATACTTAGAATTAGATTCGTGGCTAATTCCTGTGATTCTCTCATTTGGAGATGATGTAAAAGTTATTGAACCGGAAATTCTAAAGGAAAATGTAAAAAAAGAGATAGAAAAAATGAATAAAATTTATAATTAGGACATACTAGATGTCCTCTTTTTATTGGTAGAATAAATATGTTGATATAATAGTCAAATCGATAAGAAAGGTGGATGATCATTAAATTATATATTAGGTATTTAGACTGAGTTACCAAACGGTTATAAAGGTATAATACAAAGCTAACAAATCAATATACCTATTAGGAGGAAACACTATGCAGAAAAAAGCTTTAGTAATAATCGATATTCAAAATGACATAACAAAGAATTACAAGGATATTATTGGCAATATCAATAAGGCTATTGATTGGGCAGTCAATGAAAACATTCATGTTGTTTATATAAGACATGAAAATTTGTCAGCCGGCACGAGGACTCTTAAACCCAATACATATGGGTCTGAATTAGTGTCAGACTTGAAAATAGTATCAAAAAATATTTTCGCAAAATACAAGGGAAACGCATTAAGCTGTGAAGAATTTAAAAGCTTTATTAGTAAAAATGACATAAGTGATTTCTACATAACAGGAGCAGATGCTGTTGCATGTGTTAAATCAACCTGTTACAACTTACGCAAAGTAAATTATGGCGTTAATGTCCTAGCAGATTGCGTTACCAGTTATGATAAAAAGAAAATTGACGAAATGCTGCGTTATTATGAAAGTAAAGGTAGTAAAATCATGAGTTTAAATGACTTGATACCTAAGCGCATTTTGAAGCACAAAACATTTTAGAATCAGCGAATTAGAAACACAATGAAAGAGGTAATATATGTTTGCAGCTTTGCACCTTCCCGTTACGTTTCAGACAATAGGTAATCCATTTCCAATCATACTCAGATGCATGGTTTTAAATGGAATTGGTTATCTGTATTGTAAGAGAGGGCTAAGTTATTCTATAGTTGCTCATGCAACTGCACATGTATTTATGCAGGTTGTATTGATGCCAATTTTCTTTTAGTCAACATACTCATTTGTTATTGTATCCTAATAGGTACAAGTTGATAAACGATAAGGTGAAATAACGATTCTTGAATTTTTCCTACAAATGAAATCTGGAAATCGGTATTATCTTTTATGATTCTTCTATAATGGAAAAGTCTTCGATCTAGTTACAATACATGTAGAGACTGTTTTGAAACTGACATTATGAACATTCATGAACTATAAAATCAAGTGTTCGAGTTTTTTTGAAACTTTTAAATTCTAATTTATTTATGGGGAAAATATGATTTAGTCATTAAGCTTCTATAAAAAAAAGGCATAGTTGACGGATTACATATAAGAAAACTCCATTTCTCATCATAATGATATTTTGTTATGATGAATCAAAAGGAGGAACTTATGAAAATACAAACAAATAAAGAAACACTAGATGCTATCAAGATTGTAATGGCAGATCAAGAGTATGACAGTATTAGACTTTATATAGCTGGTATGGGTTGTAGTGGTCCTACATTTGGTTTAACACTAGATAAAGAAGGTGTTAACGATGTAAAAAGTGAAGAACATGGATTGACATTTTTAATGACCAAAGACAATTATGACCAAGTTGGTGATATGATTGTTGAGTTAACATCAGCTGGATATTTGGTAAAACCAGTAACAGCATTAGAAGTCGGCTGTGCATCATGTGCAGGTAGCTGTGGCTAGTAATTAAAAAGAGGAAGTTTTAGTTTATCTAGAAACTTCCTCTTTTACTCTTTATAAGACATAAATTTATCTTTTTGTAAGTGTTTTATATATTTTTAATACCTGAAACATTTTTTAAAAGCGTCCGCGAGCTACTCTTGACACAAGTAGAGTGTATAAACAGGATATGCTTGTACCTGTAATTGAAATCTTCTATGTAGTTATAGTTCTAGTAAAGGATAATAAGTAAAAGTAAATTTACTTATTATCCTATATTTTTATGATCGTATCCCAAAATATTCTCTGATGCTTTTATATAGTCACAAAAATCATTTTCAGTACTTTCATTAAATGGATAAGTAGTAAGTATGAGTCAGAAATATATGGTAAACTGTTATAGATAAACAGACATAAACGTTTGTGATAATATGCATTTTATCTGATATTGTAGACAATTTTTAAGGAGACTTGATATGAAATTATATGAAATTACTGATGAAGATAGAGAATTAATTGAAATTGCATTGGACGTTCTCGAAAGGAATTTTGATGATGGGATTTATAATCACACTGTAGGGGCTGCATTAAGATGTAAGAACGGCAAAATTTATAAAGGTGTGAATTGCGACGGTATTCATGGCTCATGTGCAGAATATATAACTATAGGAAGTGCAATATCAGCTGGTGAAAGGGAATTTGATACAATAGTTGCTGCTCACGATAAAGCACATAACTCACTTGTGCCACCTTGCGGTAACTGTAGACAAATGCTTATAAATTATTCTCCAAATATCAAAGTAATTCTAAATAATGAAGATGGAGAAATGGTAAAACTTCATATTAAAGAACTTCTACCATTATCATTTACCAATATAATATGTTAGATGGTATTGTAAGGTCGATTATTTAAGTCGGATGGCATTCGGTACAAAGTTTTAGGATGGTGATAAATTCGTCTTCCTAACCAAGTCACTGTTTTTAGTCAGGTCAAACCTGTCATGAGCAAGGGGTAAGTTCACAGCATCTCAAATGTACTTACTTTATGAGTAATTAATTTACAAGGAGAAAATTATGGTTCAAAAGGCGATAGATATTGAAATTAAAGATAATTATAGAGTTGTTGCAATTAGTGATGTGCATGGTCATTATAATGTCTTGGAAAATTTGTTGGAGAAAGTAAATTTGAAAGATGAAGATTATCTAGTGATAATAGGGGATTTCATCAACAAAGGAGTTGATAGTTATAATACTCTTGAAATAATAAAGAAACTCTCTACAAGAAAGAATACTATAATACTAAAAGGGAACCATGAAATGAACATTGAAAGAGTCATGTCGAGTGGTGAGAAATTTGCTAGTATAGAGGATTTACTACACAATGAGTATTATGAGACACTCATCCATTCAATGATGCGAGAATTAAATGTAGATTTTCTTGATTTTGACAAAATTGACGACTTATATATTTTTTTGCATAACAAACGTAAAGTGGACATAAAGTTTATATCAGATCTCCCTATAATGGCGTCCATAGATGATTATATATTTGTTCATGGTGGGTATGATCACGAGTTCTCTATTAATGAGGATGAAAAAAAGTATTTGAAATATGATAACTTTAATGAACATGGCAGGGCGAGCGAAAAAAATGTTGTTGTTGGACATTGGCCTACATGTAATCTAAGGAAAGATCAATTATCAAATATTCCGTACATAAACTATAATAAGAAATTTATTTTTATTGATGGGGGTATTGGCGTTCATGAAACGGGTGAAATGAATGCATTTATTATTGAAAAGAAAAATGGGCGTAAAACATACAATACCATCCAGCAAAACAATTTTAGCAAAATAAAAATAATAAAAGAACATACTTTTGAAAAGGAAGAAATATTATATATTAACTATCCTGATTATGATTTCGAAGTTATTGAAAAAGGGGATAGGATGAGCGTCTGTTTACATAAGACAAGCCAAATGAAATTTACAGTTTTTAACACACTTCTAGAAGAAAGAAATGGTGAGATTTCATTAAGAATAAATTACTTGAATAACTTTCTAAACTTAAAGAATGGTGATGAAGTAGATTTAGTTCAAAAGTTTGAAGACTGTGTTTTGGTTAAGCATAAGGATGAATTTGGTTGGATTCTAAGAGAGCAGGTTATATAAATTAACCACACATATCATTATCTGTGTAGAGACCACTGACATGTTTTTATAAAAAGAACCCTGTAGATTAACAAGGTTCAAAGATCTCATCGTATGTTTTGATGAGTTGATTCCAATCATAATCAGTACATAGACTTCGATAACTTTTTCTGTTGTTACTAAGAATCGCTTCTCTAAGTTTTGAAACAAATTCCTCATATGTTTCATAAAAGAGTTCAGGATGTTTATCTTTACTGTATAGATCAGGATAAGTCAGCCTATTGGGTAGGATTGGATAGGTATTCATATATATGGCTTCCATAACACTGATACCAAAGAAATCATGATAGCTGGTTACAGGTAAAATATCAGCTGCCTGTAGCCAACTGCTGTACTCATGACTTGTCATAAAACCTGTTACAACAATATCGTCTTTAAAAATTTCCAACCCTGTTTTAAGACTGTCAGGTGCGTTTTCATAAACTTCACCTAATAAAGCAAGTTTAAACTTCAAACCTTCCTTCTTTAACTGAATGAGGGCATTAAAAAAGTCATCTGGATTTTTATCAAATTCCCATCTATGATTCCACAGTATTAATGGGTCGTCTCCTTGATAGGCCTTTTTTATTTCAATATCATGAGCATCTAAATGCATACCAATTGGTAAAACACTTGATTTTTTTAATAAGTCATCAACTGTTTTATGACGACAGTCTGGCATCACTTCCAATAGACGTCTGAGATGTTTGTAAAAGGATGTCATGTTATAAGTAGAATTAAAAAAGACTTGATCTGCTGAAAGTGCACTGGTGTAGTTTGTAAATCCATAATGCACATCTCTTTTGAATTTTTTATCTTTACTGTCTTCCTTCCAAGGATACTCCAGTTGATTTTCATGGAAATATAAAAATATTTTAGTCTGATTGAGTTTATGTCTTGTTAAAGCAACAAAAGTACTTAAATCGATCATATCGGTTGCGAGAATATAATCGGGCTCATAATCCAGTTTCAAATACATTTCAGCTAACGTATGGGCACTACCATACATGCGCCATTTCCAAAACTTGCCTGGCAGACTCAGTATTTCAATCTGGTGTTTTGAGTTGTTTTTAAACTCCAAAGCCCATGATTTATGGGACCCTGAAAAAAAGGGTTCAACTAAAACGATTCTTTTCATAAATCCTCCTAAAAAAAGTCCCGATTAGGGACTATTTATCAAACAATGTTGTTTTTGATTCTTCTTTCTTGATTAATCTTATTATGTTTTCTCTATGTTTGTAAACGATTAAGAGACCAAGGAAAATACTTCCGACTCTTACTATAGTTGAATCATATAAGAACCAAAAGATTATCGGATATATAATCGCTGCTGTTATTGATGCCAAAGATACAAATTTGGTAACTCGAATCAAGATGAACATGTATGTGAAAAGAATCAACGCCACAATTGGATTGGTTCCGATAATCATACCACCTGCAGTTGCAACACCTTTTCCACCTTTAAATCCAAGAGTAACAGGATAACAATGTCCTATAACTGCAAAGATTGCACACAGTACAGCCCCATCCATGCCTAATATGATGTTACCGATAATAGCTGGTATCACACCTTTTAAAACATCACCTATAAGAGCAATTAATGCAGCTTTCTTACCAACGGTTCTTAAAACATTGGTTGCCCCCGCATTCCCACTACCATGCTTTCTTACATCGATATTTCCCATGAACTTGCCCACCAGGTAAGAACAGGGGATTGTTCCAATTAAATAACCAACTAAAATTAAAATTACGTATTTCATATATGCCTCCATTCTTTTATATCATATCACTTTTTTGTTTGCAGGACTAGAAAAAAGATTGAAAATCACGATTATTTTTACATCAAGTATTAATACTAGGTACTAATTAGTGGATATTCTCATTTATTTTTATGTATGATACAATGGAAGAAAAGACTAAAGGAGTTTCTATGAGAAGAAAACTGAATGAAGAGATTGAAGTGTTTTATGAGTTTTGGGAAGCAAAAAAAGAAGCGAAAGGTGTTGTTTTATTGGTCCACGGTATGGCAGAGCATATTCTGAGATATCAAAATTTTGCGAATTTTTTAAACGATTCAGGTTATCATGTTTATGGTTATGATCAAAGAGGTCATGGTCAAACTGCTGGAGATTTAAAAAATGTAGGTTTTTTTGCCAAAAGATATGGTTGGAACAAAGTTGTTGGTGATGTAAAAAGTATGATTGAATTTTTAAAAGAGAGTCATGACCTACCAGTGGTCTTAATGGGACATAGCATGGGTTCATTTATTTCAAGAGATTTTACAAGTCAATATTCTCATATGATTGATGGTCTGATTCTGTCAGGTACAGGGTATAAATCAGGTTTACAAGGTCAGTTTATGATTGGTTACGGACAAATGGAAATAGGGCTTTTTGGACCGAGACATCAAAGCAAAACTATTGATAAAATAACAGGGAATGTATTCAATTCGAAGTTCAAACCTCTTAGAACACCTTTCGATTGGTTGAGTCGAGATCAAAATGAAGTGGATAAATACATCAATGATCCGTATTGCGGTACTGTCTTTACAAGTAGTTTTTATGTGTCTTTATTTAAAGCTGTAGAACGCGTTAATAAAATAGAACATGTGTCAAAAATCAGAAAGGATTTACCAATTTATCTTTTCTCAGGAGATGAAGATCCTGTTGGAAGTCATGGTGTTGGGGTTCAGTCAGTTTACAGTTTGATGAACTCAGCAAACCTTTCTAAAGTTTCAATGAAACTCTATCCGGAAGGTAGACATGAAATGTTAAATGAGACCAACAAACAAGAAGTTTTTAACGATGTGCATGAATGGTTAAATAAAACCATTTAATGGAGGAATAATGAGGAAATCTAATATATTGGTAGTAGAAGATGAAAGAGAAATTGGATTGCTTCTGAAAAAGTATTTGGAAGTAGAAGGTTACGAAGTAGTTTGCGCTGAAGACGGAGAACAAGGGTTGAAGTACTTCAACGAAACGATATTTGACCTGGTCATTACAGATATCATGATGCCGATTATGGATGGTATTGATTTATGTAAACACATCAGAAAAGTTTCCAATGTTCCTGTGATATTTTTAACTGCAAAAGATGAAGAGGTTGATAAATTGATTGGGCTGATGCAAGGTGCAGACGATTATATTACAAAACCGTTTAGTATCAAAGAAGTTGTTGCTAGAGTCAAAGCGATTCTAAGACGTTATCTTGAACTTAGTCAAGGTATTATACCAGTTGCGGTTTTAGAGGCAAAAGGTATTTTTATCGACTTTACCAACAGCATCGTCAAGAAAAACGATGAGGAGTTAACCTTAAGAACCAAAGAGTATGAGATTCTACGTTTATTAGCTCAACAACCTGAAAAAGTATTCTCTAAAGGACAGATTTTTGAAAAAGTTTGGGGGAGCGCCTATTTGGGGGATGACAATACCGTGATGGTCCATATTAGGCGTATACGAAATAAACTTGAAGACGATCCCAATGAACCTAAATTTATAAAAACAGTTTGGGGATTGGGATATAAATTTACTTTGAAAGATGAAACTGATGAATAATATCCATTTAAGATTTTTTGTTATTTCACTTTTGCTGATTACACTATTGGTGAGTTTGGCTATTGGTGAAACTTTTATTGCTTATATATTAATTGTAGCCATCTTATTGGATGGCTATTTCATGTGGGGTTATTTAAAGAATCGAAAAGATCTGAATGAAATGTTACATAGCTTAAGATTTTTTAGAGAAACTAAAAAAACGCAAAAAATATTGGTCCATCACGACTCGTCATATAGTGAGTTGATTTTGGAGTTGAATCACTTGTTTGAAGCATATGAATCCATAACCATAGAAAAAAAGATACAAGCTGAAAGAAGCAAGCAGCTGTTATCCAATTTATCACACGATATTAGAACACCATTAACTTCAATTATTGGGTACGTTGATGCGTTAAATGATGGTGTGATAACAGATGAAGAGGAGTTGCATGAATTCTTTGGAATCCTTTCGATGAAGTCTAAGAATCTTAAATATCTTACAGATCAAATATTTAATATCGCAAGAATCGATGCTGAGGATGTGATGATGAATTTCGAATATCTAGAACTTAACGAGTTCCTTAGAAATGTGATGATTGATTTTATTCCTCAGTTCGAAAAATATCATATTGAATTTGTAAACGAGATAAAAGAAAGTCGATTTATGGTATACGGAGATCGTGTTGCACTGACGAGAGTTTTCCAAAATATTCTTAAAAATGCCATTCAACATGGTAAAGATGGGAAAACCATTGGTGTAAGAACTCGAATTGAGAATACTTATTATCGGGTTATTATATGGGATAAAGGAAAAGGTATACCAAAAGATAAGCAAAAACATGTTTTTGAGAGATTGTTTAAAGTGGATGATGCAAGGAAGTTCGGTGCAAGTAACAGCGGATTAGGTATGAGTATCGCTAAAAAACTGGTTCTAAAACACAATGGTAGAATTGATTTGAGAAGTCAGGAAAACCAATTGACGGAATTTTTTGTAGAGTTGCCGATTTTGGAAGAGTTGAATATATGACAGTTATCGAAATAAATCAAATAAGTAAAGTATCACAAGGTAAAAGACTATTGAAACAAATTTCAATTACCATAGAAGAAGGTGTTATCTACGGTCTTATTGGTTCGGATCATTCGAGAAAGAGCTTACTGATTAAGCAAATGCTGGGTCTTGTAAAAAAGACGGAAGGGCAAGTAAGCTATTTCGGTGAACCGTTTAAACCTGCTCATATGATGCGAATAGGTGTATCCATTGACCGAATCAGTTTTTATAATCAACTGACTGCATATGAAAATATTCTTTATTACCTAGAAGCTTATAAAAAACGAATGAATGAACTCAACTTAGATGTAACAACACAAATCAATAAATATTTTGCAATGTTTAATTTAGAGTCGAATCTTCATACTTCCATCAAGAAATATTCTTTGGGTATGATTCAAAAACTGAGATTGATCAGATCCCTAATTATTGAACCGGATATTTTAATTTTGGACGAACCGGCTAAATCTCTAGATCCTGTTTCAATAAAAGTTTTAAAAAATGAGTTAAGAGAACGTGCCAGAAGAGGTACCACTATTTTTATTGCAACGTCTATGTTGTCTTTTATATCTGATTTGGCAGATCACATTGGTGTGCTTCATTATGGCGAATTAATAGAAGAAATCAATGCAGAAGAAAGACAGAAAGATCAACAAGCGTATTTGTCGATACGAACCAAAGAGTTGCCAAGATTGTTGATGATAATTGAAAGAGAACTACAGATATTTGATTATGAAGTCATCAGTGATGAAAAAGTACATATCCTTGAAGGGTTTTTACATGGTCAAAGAATAGTTGAAGCTCTTGTAAAACAGAAAGTAAACTTGTTGGAAGTTAAGAGTGGTTTTATTAGTCTGGAAGCTTTTTTCTTAGATAAAATAGGAGATTGAATGAACCTGATTAAGTATGAGTTCAAAAAAGCCATTAAGGCAAATTATATCATCGCCAGTGTTCTTGCCATGCTCTTATCACCCTTGTTTTCTCTTCTGATTATGTCTTTGGATTCAAAAGGATTCCAATTAGGTGATTTTAATCAAATCAATTTGATTCTACTTGGTTTGATTGGCTCTAAGACACTATTTCCTTTATTGGGGATGCTTTTAATCAAAACAGAGTATGACCAAGATGGACTGATAGGTATATTTGTGACGCCTATTCATAGAGCAAAACTCTTATTGGCAAAAGTGGTAACAGCAATTATGTGGTCCATGTTGTTAGTTGTATTTTCAGCGGTATTGGTGGTCATTGTTGAATTGATACTGTTTAAGGATATAGATATATTTTATTTGGTACAGGATTATACACTTAATTACCTGATGGTCATCGCATATGTGATTCCTTATATAGTTATTGGCATGTTGTTATCCTTTGTTATGAGTCATGTAATCGTGCCAACCATTTTATTTGCTCTGATGATCATGAGTGGGTATTTGATGCAACTATTTAATCCGATACCCTATTTCCCAAGTGCAATACCTGAGTATATCTCGGAAATACCTCAAACAACCCATAAGGTATTTATACCGTTTCTTGTGTTGTATACTATTGGAGCATTGGCATTTATCATTTTACGGTATGTTTTTAAATATAAGGATTATATATAATGAGATATATTATTGAAACTAGAAACTTAACAAAAGAATATGGTAAAAAGACTGTCATAAATGGTTTGAATTTTAAAATATCTCCAGGAGAAATATATGCTTTATTGGGATTGAATGGTGCTGGAAAAACGACCACAATAAAAATGCTTTTAGGTCTGATTAACCCCAGTATTGGGCAAATTAGATATTTAGGTAAGAACTTCGCAACATCGAAAAGCATGATACTGAAAAGGGTAGGAAGCGTCTTGGAGAATCCTGGGTTTTACGACAACTTGAGTGTTTGTAAAAACTTGGAGTTGATTACCAATATAGTCGGTATGCATCAATCCAACAACATTGATGAAGTACTGAAAACGGTTGGTATACATGCTTTTAAGTATCAGAAAGTTAAATACTTGAATGCTTCTCAAAAGCAAAAGTTGGCTTTGTGTAGAGCATTGATAAACAGTCCGGATATTTTAATATTGGATGAACCGATGAACGGATTGGATCCTAAGTCGATTAACGAAATTAGAACATTGTTGATAAGATTAGCAAAGGAAAAAGGAGTGACAATTTTTATTTCAAGTCATGTCCTTGCAGAAATCGAAAAAATGGCAGACCGTATTGGTATTTTACACGAAGGATCACTTATAGATGTTATAGATTTATCTGAATTGCATCAGCAAAGAGAAAGTAGAATCATCGTATCGGTTGAGAGGATTGAAGATGCAAAAAAAATGTTGGAGACAAGTGGATTTACTTGTATGATTGATGCCAATCAATTGATTGTATTTGCAGAGGAACACTCAATTACAACTGTGGTTGAGGATCTGGTTTTGAATCATTTTGAGGTTAAGGAAATCTATTCGAAATCATATAGCCTTGAAGATTATTTCTTGGAACTGGTTAATCCTGATTTAGAAAAGGAATTGATATGAATAAAATGTTATTCAATGAGTGGTTGAAGATTAAACATTCCCGACTATTGTATTTCAGCCTGGTTTGTATTGTTTTTTCACCGTTGGCTTTATTGCTACTCATGACGATTTTAAACAGTGATCCCAAATATGATCCAGTAACCTATTTGGAGTATATGTCGATGATACTTAAATTTATAACATCAGTAGTCGGTTTGACATTGTACAACTGGATGGCTGCTGAAATGGTTTCAAGGGAGTTTCGATTGGATACGATCAAATCTCAATTAACGATCCCAATTGCGAGAACCGATTTCTTATTCTTGAAACTAACGACTATCAGTATTGGTATGCTTTTTGTGACGGCTTTAAGCTTTATATTGGGGGTATTAATATCTTTTGGACTTGATTTAGTCGGTCTGAATTTCGCAATAACCATAAAATTATTTGTTGTCTATTTAAAGTCATCTTTTCTAATGTTACCCTTTACTTATTTTACTGTTTTATTGGTATTGATCTTCAAACAAAGTTTCTTACCAATGATCATAAATGTATTGATTTTAATTCTGACTTTTGCTATGGGCAAATTTCAGATATTTGCTGTTTTTCCTTGGACAGCCCCGACAAGAATTATATTTTTAGCATCGGGTCAGGAGTCTTCTTTTTCAATAGGACATTCATATTACTCAATCATAGCATTAGGATTGATCAGTATGTTTTTAGCATATCGTCAAATCAACAGGATGGAGATCTAAATGTATAAAACAGAACGTTTGTTATTAAAAACTGCAAAAGAAATATCGATAGAACAGCTGTTGGATTATTATAGGGATAATAAAAACTTTTTTAAACCATATGAACCAGAAAGAGATGATAACTTTTTTACATTCAGACAACAGAGTATAGAACTTGCCAATGACATTTTTTATCTGGAACACCGCTCTGCATTAAAATTATTTCTTTGTCTGAAGGAAAATGAAAGATTGATTGGGATTCTAAACTTTTCTCAGATCATACTGGGGCCTTTTAAGTCGTGTTATATTGGTTACAATTTAGATGAAAAGAAAAATGGACAAGGGTATATGACCGAAGCCATTGCCAAGGGTATAGAAATCATGTTCAATGATTTTGACTTACACCGAATTGAAGGAAATGTAATGCCTGAGAATAAAGCTTCCATTCGAATTTTAGAAAAATTGGGATTTGAATATGAAGGCACTGCAAGGAAATATCTGAAAATTAATGGCAGATGGGAAGATCATATGCATTATGTTCTATTAAATGAGGTGTCTGATGAAAAAGTATAAATGGTGGCTATTGATTTTAGCTGTGATATTGATGATGGTTGTTTATAGATTTAGGATTAGTATTCCGTGACCTTATAATAAGTATATCGGTGATATACTCTTAGGTATGATTTTGTTTTTCTCGTTGGATATAGTGTTGAAACGTTCAAGTAACCTGTTGATTGTATTAGGACTTATTTTTTATATCGGTATGAGTTTAATACAGCAGGTGATACCAACGACTTTGATTATGTTCTTATTTCATGGATCTTTATCACTTGTCAATGTAGGCGCCTTTTTATTAGGTACTTTATTGGCATCTATGATAACGGAACAACTTGATAAAAAATCATTACAATAGTTTATACCACTTTCATAGTGGTATTTTTTTTGCTTAAAAATAAGATCTGCAACATGTAATGAAACGATGGATAGAAGATTATAACTCAATTGTGAAATGAAAGGAGTCAATACACCTAGTTTGTTTTATCAGTAAACGCTTGTTTACTTTTAACGATTTGATATAATATAAGTAAACAAGCGTTTACTATTGGAGGTCGTATGCAAGTTTTAAAAGATTGTATTAGGGAAAGAATAGAAACATCAGCAATAAAATTATTTAAAGCTTATGGATTTGAGAAAGTATCTATGAGAAAAATAGCAGAAGATGCCCATATGACCGTTGGCAATATCTATCGGTACTATAATAGCAAAGATCATTTGTTTGAAAGCATTTTAAAGCCGACTCTAGAGGAAATACTCGCTCTTTTATCAGATGAAATTACCGATAAAATGATTGATGAACCTAAAAAAAATACTGAGTTTGTCTCTCGCGTTATTTCAATTTTTCTTGAAATTCATAATAAACATTCAGAAGTATTGGATATTTTGGTCAATAGTTGTGAGGGCAGTACAATGGGAAGACCTGTTGAGTTTGTCAGTGAGCTGTTGGCTGACCGAATGAGCCATCTCATCGATAGATATGTAAAAAAGAATAATCTTGAACTGGATGTTCATTTTTTAGCGGATATGATTTGTGAAGCTTTAGTAGACGGCTTTATCAAAATTTTATATAAGTTTGAAGACGATGAATCAAGACGTATTCATATGTTGAAGATTACGCAAGTTTATACAAATTTATTCATCTCAAGTCTTGTTACGGATAGAAACGAGGTATAGTATGAAAAAGTTAGTCATCATAATATTGGTGGTTATGGCAATGTTAATGGGGTGTAGAGAAGAATCCATAAAAGTTTCAGCACCTATTATTAAAAGTGTAAAGGTCAATGAAATCTCGAATGAAACGTATCAAAATTATGAACGTTATGTAGGGCATGTGACCAGTTCGGGGATTATAAAAAGGTCTTTTGAAGTGGATGGAAAAGTTGAGCTTATCGATGTTGCTATAGGAGATGTGGTTTCTGAAGGACAATTGATTGCTTCAGTTGATACAGAAGGATTAAAATACGCATTAGATGCAGCCAAAGCAGAACTGTCTGCTTCAAATGCACAATATCAAAAATCATTGGAATCGTTGAAGTATGCTGATGAGTTGTTGACAAATACCAATTCGCTTTATACTGCAGGGGTTGCATCAAAAACGGAATATGATCAGGTTAAACTTAATTATGATGTTTTGAAAAGCGATGTAAACAGCGCTAGAGAACTTAAAAATCAAGCCGCTACAAATGTTGAAGTAAAAGAATACATGCTAAAACAAAGTGATATTTACGCTTTAAAAGCAGGTGTTGTAGTAGATGTATTGTTAGAACCCGGTGAATTAATTAGCGCTGGATATCCTGTTGTGATATTAAGAGATATTCATCCAGTGGTTTCATTTGGCATCTCACAAAACGATCTAAAGTATATTGATATAGGCTCATTTTTAAATTTGACATGTGATGATTATGAGCTGACTGGTGAGATTTTGAGTATCAATCAAGTGCCGGATAACACAACTCAAACATATGAAGTAGAATTATCAATCAATAAAGATTTACCTTTAGGTTCTATTATTTTGATTGATGTGCCTACGGAGTTTGTTAAAGGTGCCAAGATCCCTTTAGGTTCGATTAGATCTGATGGTACTGATTTTGTATTTATTGTTACTGATGATTATGTTTCACGAGTAAATATAGAAGTTATAGCAATTTTTAATCAGGAGGTAGTCGTTTCTGGTTTACCTGAAACATCTACCTTAATTGTAGAAGGTATTCTAGGTTTAACCGCAGGTGACTCAGTTAAGATTGTTGAGGATTAGTTATGGGATATATGATAAAACAAGCCATACTAAAAAGGAAGATAACATTATTTGTTTTGATTATAGGAATAGGATTTGGCATTTTCAATTATGCTGTATCACCACGACAGGAAACGCCTGAAATTGTTGCGCCTGTAGCACTTATTTCTGTTGTTTATCCAGGTGCTTCACCAGAGGATATTGAAAGTTTGGTGACCTCAAAAATAGAAGACGAACTCAGTGAGTTGACAGGATATGATTATTCGTATTCTTATTCTAGAAACTCCATTGGTGTTGTTATTTTAAGGTTGGAATATGATACAGATATTTTGAGCACTTGGGATGATTTAAGGCAATCTATGATCGATTTGCAACCTGAGTTACCAAGTGAATGTGATACGATTCAAGTCAATACCGATCTGACAGATACAGCAGGTATGATGATCAGTATGAGTAGTGACAAGTATTCTTTGGAACAACTTGAAGGGTATGCTGAGAGATTTAAAAGAGAGCTCAGTAAAATTGAAGGGATATCAAGATTTGATGTTGTCGGCAGTCAAGCCGAAGAATTGAAAATTGAAGTGGATTATCAGAAACTAAACCGTTATCAATTGAGTTACAATGATCTGGTGAATTTGATTCGATCTCAGAATATAGAAATACCATCAGGTACTGTAGGGACAGGAAAAGACAAGATCAACGTAAAAGTATCTGGTTTATTTGAATCAATTGAAGATATGGAAAATATAGTTGTTGCAGTTTCAGAGGATAATGGCTCAATTGCGAGATTGAAAGATGTAGCAAAAATATCACTAGAACTTGCAGATTCGAATTATAAGATTATGCATGATGGTGACAATGCAATATTATTGACCGGTTATTTCAAGAGCAATAAAAACATAGTAACGGTTGGTAAAGAAGTAGACCAAACCATAGAAACACTTAGAAAGACTTTACCTAAGGATATTAAATTTACAACTATACTCGACCAGCCTAAAACGGTTGACCGTTCAGTAAAAGACTTTGCGAAAAACTTACTTCAAGGGGTTCTGTTTGTTATTATAGTTGTTTTTATTGGTATGGGTATAAGAAACGCTGTTATTGTCTCAACGGCTATTCCGGCTTCCATATTAATTACTTTTGCATGTATGAAACTTCTTGGTATACAGATACATCAAATATCCATAGCAGCTCTAATTGTTGCACTTGGTATGCTGGTTGACAATGCCATTGTAGTCAGTGATGCCATTCAGGTGAGGCTTGATAATGATGAAGACAGGTTGCTGGCATGTATTAATGGTGTAAAAGAAGTGGCCATTCCAGTTCTAACATCTACACTCACCACTGTAGCAGCATTTTTACCACTTCTATTACTCAATTCAATAGCTGGAGAATATATATCGAGTTTACCGGCGATTGTGATGATATCATTAGTGGTCTCTTATTTGATTGCTATTTTTATCACGCCAACAATGGCATTTATCTTCTTTAAAAAAATGGAGAAGAAAGCCAAAAAAGGATTCTTTAGAACCTTATTTGATAAATTGCTGATGATTGGTATGAAAATAAAACCCCTTGTGGTCATTGGTATGATATCAATATTTGCATTAACGGTATATCTAGCACTTGAACTTGGTTTGCAGTTCTTTCCATTTGCAGATACAGATATGTTGTATATAGAAATAAAAAGTGAGCAATCCAGCAATTTCGACGCAACTGAAGCATTGGTTGAACAAGTTATTGAAGTGATTGATAACGAAGAGTTGGTTAATAATTATACTGTAGCTATTGGTGATGGGTTACCAAAGTTTTATCAAACGATGCCTGTACCAACACCTTCTCAAGATTATGCACAAATGATGGTTATTGTGGATATAGATAAAATGAACCTACAAGGCGATTATATTAATCTGACACAGTATATAGACAATCTTCAGGAAGAAATGGATCGGCGAGTATTCGGTGGCAGTGTTCAGGTCAAACAACTGGAACAGGGAGAGCCTGTTGGTGCACCTGTTGTTGTGAGGCTTTCTGGAGAAAATCTCGAGCAACTCGGTGATTATTCAAAAACGGTTGTAGAATTTCTTGAAACCATACCTGGAACAGTCAATGTAGAAAGTGATTATGATGATTACAATTACGAGTTTTTCATTGATGTAAAGGATATTGAGGCGGGTTATTATGGTTTGTCCAAATACGATATTCAAAATGAAATCAGTATCGCTCTCTATGGTAGACAAGCGGGTGTATACAATAAAAACAGCAATGAATACGACATCAAGATTATCAGTAATATAAAAGAAAAAGATGATTTGGATAATCTTGGCATCAAATCATCAGTTGCTCCTTCAAAGGTTTTATTAAAAAACATAGCTGATGTTGAAACGTCGTCATCAATTCCTGTTATTAGAAAGTACGATAGAGCATTAACGGTTAGAGTATACTCAGATGTGAAATATGGTTACAATCCGGTAGAAGTTCAAGGGCAATTGGCTTCGATATTAGATCGAGAGACTCTTGATGGTATCTCCGTTACTTATGATGGTGAGAAACAGAAGATACTTGAAAACTTTGGTGATATAGGAGAATCAGCTGTTCTCGCTGTGGTACTTGTATTTTTAATTTTATTGATACAGTTTAACTCCTTTAAACAACCCTTGGTTATTTTATTGACCATACCCTTATCTGCATTTGGATCGATTTTAGGATTAACACTTTCGGGTCAAACGTTATCGTTTACTTCCGTTTTGGGTATTGTGAGTTTGCTTGGAATTGTTGTAAACAATGCCATCGTGCTGGTTGATTATATTAACTCGGAAAGACATAAGGGTAAGTCTATAGAGGTTGCCTGTTATGATGCAGTCGATAAACGATTCAGGCCGATTATGTTAAGTACAATTACAACTGTCATAGGTTTGACACCTCTTATTTATTCAGGTAGCGAATTGTTTGTACCGCTGGCAATTTCGTTGATGTCGGGATTGATGGTTTCAACGGTCTTTACTCTGGTCGTTATTCCAGTGGTATACAGTCTATTTATAAAAGAAACTCAAAATTTGATAGAACCAATAAAAGAAAAGATGTCAGATGATTTTTCACCAATTGTTCAAACACCAAAGGAGAAAGTTCAAAGGGATACGAACAATTCATCAGAAGAACATATCCTAAAAATACATGTTAGAAGATAAGACTAACCTACTATGAAAATAGTAGGTTTTGTTATAAACTATGAGTGATAATGTATTTGGAGGTGCTTATGTGGGGAATAATTGGTACTTGGGAGATGGTCTTAGAAGGTCTTAGAGAAGGCGGTCAAAAACTTGAGGAATCATCACATGTATTTGATGCGATAGAAAGTACAGTGAAAACAGTGGAAGCAAATGAGTTATTCACATCCGTAGGATTAGGTGGCTTACCTAATGAGGCATGTGAACTTGAACTGGATGCAGCTTTTATGGATGGCAAAACATTGTCTATCGGTGCTGTTGCAAGTATCAAAGGCTTTTTACACCCTGTTTCAATTGCAAGAAGTTTAATGGATGGACCATTTAATAATTTTTTAGTTGGAGAAGGTGCAGAAAAATACGCCTTGGCACAAGGATTTGAACAGCAGGAAATGGTAACTGAAACCGCTAAGGAAAAATGGTTGTTGCATAAGGAAGAAGTTAAAAAAGGTTTGAGTCCTTATTTAGGTCATGATACGGTTTGTGTTGTTGGATTAGACAAACAGCATAATATGGCCACTTGTACTTCAACGAGTGGTTTGTTTTATAAAAAAGCAGGTCGGGTGGGAGATACCCCGATTTCTGGTTCTGGGTATTATGTAGATGAACGGATTGGTGGTGCTGCGGCTACTGGTTTAGGTGAGGATATTATGAAGGGCTGTGTCAGTTTCAATATTGTGCAAAAGATGAAAGACATGTCACCTCAAGCCGCTTGTACAGAGGCTGTAAAAGAGTTAACTGAGTTGTTGATAGATAGAAGAACAAAAGCAGGTGATATTTCAGTAATTGCCATGAATTCAGATGGTGATTATGGTGCAGCGACAAATATTGATGTGTTTCCTTTTGCAGTAATGACGGAGAAGGTCGGATTAAAGCTATTGACTGTAAATGATAAAGGAGAAATAAAGGAGTGCCTATGTTAGAGGTAATTGCACAATCGGTCGATGATGCAAAAGTAATAGAGGCTGCTGGTGCTCATCGTATAGAGTTGGTCAGCGGGATATCGGAAGGTGGTTTAACACCAAGTTATGGTATGATCGAACAAGTGGTAAAATCGGTTAAAATCCCTGTGAATGTTATGATAAGACCTCATAGTTATTCATTTGAATACAAACCATATGATATTGGTGTGATGAAACAGGATATGAAAGTTGTTGAATCATTGGGCGTTAATGGTATTGTTATCGGTTGTTTAAACAATCGTGAAGTGGATTTCGAATTATTGAAAGAATTTATAGAATCAATAAATTGTGAAATAACATTTCATAGGGCTATAGATGAAACCCTGAATCCATCATTGATGTTTAGGAAATTAACTGACATAAAAGGAATTAATCAGGTCTTGACGTCTGGTGGTCCAGGTAAAGCCTGTGATAATTTTACAGAATTAGACAAAATGTATTCTATGATGTCAAATAAACTGTTGATAGGGAGTGGGGTAACTTTGAACAACATTCCAACACTTGTTTTAAGGTATCCGAATGCCAATTATCATATTGGATCCGATGCAAGAGTTAATCAATCATTTAGAAATAGAATTGATGAAAAACATATCAAAATGATTGTTCAACAGTTGGACGGGAAATGTAATATGGATTAAATTCCCATAATTATGGCTAAATAGACATATATATGGCTATATAAGCAAAAAAGCTGAAAAACGGGAAAAAATTGCTATAATATATTACATATGGGGTAATACTTTTATAGCATACCATTTGATAAGGGGGATGTATGAAAGTATTGTTAACAGGATTCGATCCGTTTGGAGGAGAATCCATTAATCCGGCTTATGAAGCTGTGGCTCTAGTACCAGATATGATTCAGACACATGACATTATAAAGTTAGAGATTCCGACAGTTTTCAGAAAATCAATTCAAGTGATCGAATCTGCCATAATAGAACATCAACCTGATATTGTTTTAGCAATAGGCCAGGCTGGTGGAAGAATGGCTATTGCAGTTGAGAGAGTTGGTATAAATGTAGATGATGGAAGAATAGCTGATAATGAAGGTAATCAACCAATCGATGAAGTGATTGAGAGAGATGGCAAGAATGCTTACTTTTCGAATTTACCTATAAAAAAAATGGTAGAAGCTATTAAAGCGCAGAACATCCCTGCAGTTGTATCAAATTCTGCAGGAACTTATGTATGCAATCATGTGTTATACGGTATTATGCATCTTATCAATACAAAGTATAAGGATATTAGAGGCGGTTTTATTCATGTACCATTTTTACCTCAACAGGTGGTGAATGGGAATATGGCATCTATGTCTTTAGATTTGATAACAAGAGGCATTGAAATAGCAATTGAGACAGCTGTTTCAAATTATACTGATGAGAAGTTAGTTGGAGGTAGTATTTTTTAATAGGTTGTATGGAGGTAAAGAGATGTCTAGAGTAATTGGGAATCGGATAAGGGTTTATAGGAAACTAAATGATATGAGACAACAAGCTTTAGCGGACGAACTTGGTATCAACAGAACTTATTTATCTAAGCTTGAGAACTATATTCATAATCCAAGTCCTGAACTAATGATTAAGTTATGTGAAGTATTCGATTGTAATCTTGGAGAGATGTTTACAATTAATGTAGAAAATTTAGAGAAGTTAAATAATATGGAAAATAGAGATTAACGAGTTGATTTAGACTAAATCAACTCTTTTTTTCTTTTTTTTTAATGTTTATACGGTATATTTAGGATATAATTAATATAGAAAAGACAAGGAGAATGTGATGGGATTATTTAAAAAATTTGTAAAGAGTCAATTTATTGATGTTATAGAATGGACGGAAAGCAATTTGGACAGAATGGTCTATAGGTTTCCAGTGGACAACCAAGAGATAAAAATGGGAGCAAAGTTAACTGTTAGAGCATCACAGGTGGCTGTTTTTGTTAATGAGGGACAAATCACCGATGTCTTTACACCGGGCTTATATACGTTATCGACTGAGAATATGCCAGTTTTAACAAAACTGAAGTCTTGGAAATATGGATTTAATTCACCGTTTAAGGCTGAAGTTTATTTTGTTTCTACAAAACAATTCACCAATATGAAATGGGGTACTAAAAACCCTGTTATGATGAGAGATCAAGAATTTGGTAGAGTTAGAGTTAGAGCGTTAGGCACATATGCCTTTAAAATATCAGATCCAACAGTATTTTTGAAGGAGATATTTGGGACATCAGGAGACTTTAGAACAGATGCCATTCAAGATCATCTAAGAGGCATTGTTGTAGGAAGTTTATCTGATTTATTTGCTGAATCCAATATACCGGTCATGGATTTTACATCTAACTTGGATGAGTTGGCTGAAAGAGGTAAGGGTAAATTACAAGATAACTTTGGTGGTATGGGATTTGAGATTACTCAATTTGTTATTGAGAATATTTCATTGCCTGAAGAAGTTATGTTGGCTATGGATGAAAGAAATAAAATGTCTATGTTAGGTGTAGACAGTTATGCAACTTATAAAACATTAGACGCAGTTGAAAAGGCTGCTTCTAATCCAGGAGGGTCAATGGCTGGTGCTGGAGTCGGTATGGGAGCTGGTGCGGCACTCGGTAATATCATGGCTCAAACTATGAATCCAACACAAACAAAAGAAACAACAACCGTGCCGTGTAAGAGTTGTGGTCATCAGATGGCTGAAAACAGTAAATTTTGTCCGGGATGTGGTCAACCGACATCACAGACAAAACCGTGTATTAAATGTGGAACACCACTACAAGAAGGTAGCAAGTTCTGTGGTTCATGTGGTGAAAAGCAGGAAAAAGTATGCCCCTCTTGTCAAACGCCTGTAGCGGGTGCATTCTGTTCAAGTTGTGGTACGAAAGTAGAATAATATGACTGAAAATCAAGAACCGATAATGATCAATAGCGGACAATTTCCTTGTCCGAACTGTGGTGCTTTTATGAAATACTCACCTGGAACAGGTGGGTTGTCATGTGAGTATTGTGGTACAGAAGTCGATATTACAAAAGATGATTCAGAAATAAAGGAGTATCGATTCGATACACTTGATGAACTTTCCAATCATCACTGGAATGATGATAAACGTGTTATTAAATGTGAGTCGTGTAGTGGAGAAACCATTATACGAATGAATGAAATAACAAAAGCGTGTGTATTCTGTGGTTCAGCTCAAGTTGTGACAGAAGCTTTGGATGAGGGGATTCCTCCAGAATCTCTGATTCCGTTTATGGTGACAAGAGCAGCTGCAAGAGCAGATATCAAACGCTGGGTCAGTGGCAAGTTTTATGCACCAAAAGCATTAAAAGAACTTGATAAACTTGATAAACTGATTAGTTTATACATGCCATACTTCACATTTGATTCTGATACCTCTACATTTTATATTGGACAAAAGGGAACTCACTATTATGTGACGCGTACAAAAATTGTTGATGGTAAAACCAAAACAGTTAGAGAACAAAGAACAAGATGGCGACACGTAGAAGGCGTTTATAAACATGATTTTGATGATACTCTAATCCATGCAACAAGCAAGTTGGATCAAAAGCTTATTCAGTCTATGAAGTCTTTTGATTTGAAAGCTCTGGAAACTTATCAGGAGGAATACTTGATTGGTCATCAGGCTGAACGTTATACCGTAAAATTAACAGATGCTTGGGACGAAGCTAAGTCAGAAATGAAACAAGTCATTTATCAAGGTATCAGAAATCAGGTTGGTGGTGATGAATTTAGATTAACTCATCACACAACTGATTATGGAGAACCTTATTTCAAACACATTTTACTACCGATTTGGATAACTACTTATCAGTACAAGAACAAGACTTATCCTGTATATATCAATGGGCAGACCGGTCATGTAGTTGGTGAATATCCTAAGAGTTTAATTAAGATATTATTAACCGTTTTAGGGTTTGTCGGTACAGCAATTATTATTTATTTGCTTATAAATAGCGGGGTATTTCAATGAAAAAACTATTAATAGTACTTTGTGCATTTCTATTGATTGGTTGTAAAGATAAGGTTACAGAACCTGTCGAGGAACCTATAGTAATCGAAATAGATGAAGAGTGCTTTCATAACACAAAACTAAAGACCTTCAATAATAGCATTCCACATATTTATAAAAATTATATTGAAATGGATGATGATACCTATGGTAATTATATTGTTGAGATGTATGATAGCAATTATGATCCTGTGTGGTCGTATACATGGCGAGATTTGGTTGTCAGCAGAGAAGATAAGGATATTGTACCTCTAATCTATGAAGATATGATGATCATTAATGTACAAGGCATTATTTCGGTACATGATTTATTAACGGGTGCTTTTATTTGGGAACTGGAAACAGTTCAAACAGATGCCAAGTTTGCAGTAGAAGATGATCTGCTTTATGTTTTAGGCTATAAGGATAACTATGTATCAGGCGTTTCATTAGAAACAGGTGAACTTTTATTGGAGATTAAAGATAATAATTACCTAGAGGTTAATGCAATTGCCATTGAAGATGATATTATTGCATATTTTGATACGACAAACATCACACGAAATGCTGTTTCATTTGACAAAACAGGTGCCTTTAAAAAGAGATTGGCCTATCAAGATAGAAGTCCTGTTTTGGAATCTTGGAGTTTGGCGATATCTTCAGATGAGTCAGAAACCGCAAAAAATCTAATTGATGGGAAAAATAATACCTGTTGGAGTGAAACCGTCAAAGGTTATGGAGAAAAAGAGTGGATTGAAATCACTAGAACTTTTCCTGTAGTTGTAAATGAACTTCATATCATGAATGGTGATCAATCTTCAGAAGAAAATTATAATGAAAATGCTAAGTTGAAAAAAGTAACATTAAGTGTTGGTGATGGCAAGCGGTTTACTTACATTTTTGAGACCTTTGAATATGGAAAAGAGGATATCATTAAGTTTGTTAAGCCAATCATGGCTGACTATGTCCTTTTGACTATAATTGAGGCTGAACCGGGAGAAATGTTTAAAAATACTTGTATTAGTGAAATAGGTACAAAGTAGTGAGTTGATGTGAATTTTTTTAAATGATATGATAACAATAGAATATAACGAATGATTAAGGAGGAAATGATGGGTTTTTTAGATGATTTAGGTAAAAGTTTAAACAAAGTAGGCAAAAAGACAAGTGAAATGGCAAGTGGTGCAAAATTAAAACTAGAAATCACAAAGCATAAGTCAAATATTGATAAAAAGTATGAGGAATTAGGTGCAAGAGTTTACTTCCTAAACAAAGAAGGTCTTGAACTAGATGAATCAATTTCTGAAATGATTTCTGCAATTGACGATATGTTTTTAGCTATTGATAATCTTGAAAAAGAGATTGCTGATATTGCTAAAGAACAAGCTGCTGAACCAGCTGCAAATAGATGTAAGAAGTGTGGAGCAACTTTAGCTGAGGACACTAAATTCTGTGGTTCTTGTGGTGATAAAGTAGAAGAAGTGGTAGAAGAAGTTGTTGAAGGAAAAAAATTATGCCCAAATTGTCAAGCAGAAGTGGGAGAAGCAAAATTCTGTAATTCATGTGGCACGAGTTTAGAGTAATATGACTATTATTTGTGAACACTGTGGTTATGAAAATCACATGGATTCTGACAATTGTTTTGAATGTGGTCAAATGATTAAAAAAAATGAGGAGTATTTGATTTGTAGCATTTGCGGTATCGGTAATCCGAAGTCTGCGAAAACATGTATTGGATGTCAAGAGCCTTTAAATGGTAATACCACCTTTGTAGTGGATACTGAAGAAAAAAATCAAGAGGAGATAGAAGGAATTTTAAGTGTTGACGCTGCCGGGGTTGTTAAACCAGAGGCTACAAAAGAAGCACCTAAAGATTTTAAAAAAATAAAGATGATTTTAAAATTATTTCTTCTAGGTATGGCAGCACTTGGCATATTTGTCTTATCACTGATGTGGGTTAACAATCAAAGAATTTACATTGAAGCTGAAGAAGGAATTCATTATGTGACTCAGACCGGTATGTTACATGTCATCGATGAATCTGGAAACGACATCGAGATATCCTATGATGTTTCTTCTGAAACTGAAGTTGTTAAATATGGTAATCATATTTATTATATAACAGATCAAAAGCTTTATTCCTTTGAAAAAGGGCTGGCTAAATTAATTTCTGATCATGTGAATAGTTATAAAGTGAACTTAAAAGGTGATATGGTGCTTTATACCGTATCAGATCAAGATGAGTTGTTTGGTGATTTGTATAAATACGATGGCAAAGAAACACTTAGAATTGATGGTCATGTTGGCATCAATCGTTATATCTTCTATGATGATGATGTATATTATGTAACCGATATTACATCTGATGAGAATTTAGGTGTTCTTTATATGAAGCGTGGTGATAAATCATCAGTTAAAATTTCTGAAGATGTCTATACACCTTTATTTTCATTGAAAAAGGATTCGGTTTACTTTGTGAGAAAAAATATTGATGTGGTAGACCGATTTGACCTATACTATGTTAAATCTGGAAAAGTAAATGAGATTAGCCGTAATATTGTTCAACTCGTGGTAAACCCAAAAGAGGAAGTGTTTGCTGTTGTTCAAATGAAGAATAGTCAATACAATTTATCGACTGTCAAAAGAGATGAAGTGACAACACTCGAAACGGGTGTTGACCAAGTGGGGTTGAAGTCCTATTCTGAGGATTTAAAACCAATCGTGTATATGGATGATATCAAACTCTTTATGAAAGAGTCTACTGGCATGAATAAAATGTATGATGGACAAATTAAAGAATTGGGATTGTTTGATGAGTTTTGGTTATCTGATGATCAAAAGAAAGTTTATACAGTTCTAAACAATGAACTGTCCTACTCTGATTTGAAAGACACACTTCAGAATACAATTAGTCTTGCAAGAGATGCAAAACCAACTGTATTATCAGAGTCAGGTGAAGTGAGTGTTTATGAGTCGCTTGGGAAAAAATACCTGGTGACGGATTCATATGTAAATCCATTGAATGATGAAGTGACAGATACTTTGATATCTATGGATGAAAAATATTTGATTTACTTAGAGGGTAAAGATGCATACGTTTTAAAGAGTGGTGCTAAGGAAGCAGTTTTTCTAGGTAGCCAAGTAGATGTACTTATGACAATCAATAATTATGTTTACACCATTGTTGAAAACGAATTGTTCAGATATAAATTAGGAAAGTTTTCATCAAATAAGGCTATTGATTCAATCAGATTTTGGGATGAATTAAAGCTTACAGAATAATAATGATGACTCGGGTATAACCCGAGTTAATGTTTGTAGGGAGGATTCATGGGATTTTTAAAAGGCATATTTAATTTTGTGCTGATGATTATTTTAAGCATTTGTTTGTTGGCATGGTTTAGTTATGGTTTATTAAATGATTCAGTTCTATCATATGAGGTCAATCAAAATATGGTAGATGAAACACCTTTTACTGAAGAAGTGACAAGTGAAATACTCGATAGATATCATACTAAATTGTCTGACTTGAGTTTTGATGAGGACATATTATTATCATTTGTTAATGAATCTGGAATGGGTGTTTTAGGATATATTCTTTCAGAATATGAGGAAATGCCAAATGTGGATGTTTCATTTTTAAAAGAATACGTAACTAACAATGTTACAAGGGAAGAGGCAAGTAAGTTCTATGGTAATGTAGACATTGACGAAACCATACAAATTTTGAGAGAAGTACCTGAAGGTGAAAGTATTACTAAGGCAATGGACGCTTTTCTAGAAGGTAGTAACATTTCTATAGATCAAAAGGATGTTGATTCAGTAACTGAACTCTTCCTAGAACATAAGGAATTAGATGATGAGAGTCTAAAAAATAAGATTATCTCTGAAATTGCATATGAAAAACTAAATCTAAATGAGATGTCAACAGAACTATCATTACAACAATTGTTTGATAGATTGATGGCTAAAAATCCATTTACAGTGGTTAGAGAACTATTAAATGTCATCAATAAAAATATTTACGGTTATATGGTACTGATGATGGTGATTGTTTTCTTATTGATTTTTGTATCGGAGTTTAAAATTACTTCAACTTCAACGTGGTTGACTTTGTCTTTGGTTTTAGCCATATTACCATTACAATTGATCAGATTGCTAAACTTTGTTGTAGACAGAGACTATTTTACTGTCTTTAATGGTATGGAAAGTTATAAGAATTATATGCTAGATTCAGCTATAGCAAAGTTGAATACCTATTCTATAGCTGTCTTGGTTGTTGTCATTGCTTTATTTATATTAGGTAAGGTGTTGAGACATCAAGGCAATGATAAAGTTGATCAAGTTGAAGATAAGAAAAAGAGCAGATTTGTTCTGGTAAGGGTCGCTATAGTAGGTGTGTTGTTGTTCGGTTTGTACATTAATGCCAAAGCTTGTTACAATTACAACAGAAATGTCTATGATGAGATCGAGGCCATTAAACCATCTGATTTTGATCCGAAAAGCATGGATGAAACATTAAGTGGATTACTGAATATTAATTATGATTTTTAGGGGAGTTTGACTCCCTTATTTTTTGATTTAAAGAAAAGTGTATGATTTTAGGAGAGTTTTAGTTATATTGATTTGCTTAAGGTTATTAAGGAAGAATTAAAATCCTTAGGTCTACGTTTACAGAAAATTAAACGAGTGTTAGGATGAATATATCAACAACTAGTTTGGAGGACATTATGCACTTTTTTAACACGGTAAATATTGATGAAATCTTCAAAGATGGCTTTAAAATATATAAATCAACTTTTAAGACATTTCTCAAATATGCCTTGTTGGCTGTAACTTTGTCGTACTTGGTTTCGATATACGTTGGTATATTAGATACATTTTTATTTGATTATGATATAGCCTATATTATTGCAATCGTATTATTAGTACTCTTGTTTTTACCAATTGCATATTATTCTATACGTATGAATATGACAGCAGCAGGCAAATTCAAAGCACTTATTGAAGGACAGCCCTTCAATTTTAAAGAAAAATTTAAAGAAAGCAAACATGATTTTTGGAGAGTATTCTTCGTTTTAGCAGCGAAGTTTTTAATTCGGTTAATGATGTTATTGGCATTATTACCTACAATATTATATATTGTCAGTTTGGCGTCACCAACATCTTTGGTTATGCAGATGAAGGGAACAGTAGTATTTATTGTTCTGTTTGTCACCCTTTTGATAGCAGGTGGATTGTTATATCTTTTGACAAGACTTGAGTTTGCTTCACTTATCATTTACTGGCATGTAGATACAGATAAATCTGATCTGAGTGCAAGTATGATAATGACAAAATCTCAGTACTTTACCAAACTAAAATTAATGATTGTTGCTCACATTCCAAATATTGTTTTAAACATTATTACAGTGTTGAACTTCATTTATAACTTCCAAAGTTTTAACCCTATTATGAGATGGGGCTATATATTGGGACTAATCGCATTTAATACAGTTACTTTTTCTTGGTCTATGTCGTATTATTATCCTATGTTTAAGCAGATGAAGGCATTTGCACTGCAAAAGGAAAAGATAGTAGATGAAGAAGGTCGTGAATGGTTGACTTTTTAGGAGATAATTATGTATAAGTATCTGGTTTTTGATTTTGATGGAACTTTAATCGACTCTAATTATTTAATTGATAGAACCATAAGAGCTACATCAGAGAATATCCTTGAGAAAGAAGTATCTCAAGAAGTTATAGATAGTATATGGGGGAAAGTTTTAACCGAGCAAATGGAAGAGCTTGACCCGAGTAGAGTAGAGGAATTGTGTAACTTTTATTCAGCGTATTACAGAGAACACCGGGATGAACATACTACAATATTTGAAGGTATTCTAGAGATGTTAGAGGAACTTCATAAAACTTGTAAAATGGGTATTGTAACCAATAAAGGTACCAGTGGTTTGGAACATGGGCTGGATCTTTTCAACATGAAAAATTATTTTGAGATTGCCTTATCAAAAACCGATGTTGTGATGAAGAAACCACATCCTGAGGGACTTTATAAAGTGATGGAACATTTTGATGCAAAACCTGAAGAGGTATTGTTCATTGGAGATTCCATACATGATATTGAGTGTGGACAAAATGCCGGTGTTGATACAATTCTAGTTGCATGGACCGTTATGGATTTGGAAAAACTAAAAAAAGAAAATCCGACTTATATCGTCAATACACCAGAAGAAATCATTGATATAGCTAAAAACAATAAGACTCCTGACTAGGAGTCTTAAACTTTATATACATCTCTAAAATGGGTGATGATATGTTCATTGACCATATCTCGTTTTCCTTGAAGACCAGTATCGTATTGTTTATTGCCGATGAGTTCTTCAAAAGTTGATTGGGTTTGTGTATTCACAATATAATGAGATAACGATGTGATCAGCTTTTCAGAATAACCAATTGCAGACTGGAACAGTTCTAGAAAACTTTCGTTATAGACAATCGTATCGTCACATGGGTGTACCCATGTGGCTTTTTTTATGTTTAAAAAATCAACATTCTTGTTATATATTGCAGGAAATGTTGCTGTTATGATACGTCCCTTAGATTTTGAAGCCTTATCAACCAGTTTATATGTTCCACGTTTAAGTGAGATAGGATCATAAAGAGATTTAAGTGTGCTGCTCATATCTTTAAAACATCTGGTGATTTCACTTACTTCTATTTTTTTTGAAAAAGTATCTTGTATAACTTTTGACAAGTATATAGAAATGAGTTTGTTTTCATCTTTAGTCAATGTAACAGCACTAAAGGTTTTATGAAGTTTTGCTTTTTTACCATTGTAAATATCACTTATAAGAGTATCTAATACACATTCGAAATACTTGTGATTATGGCCTGAATCGACGCCCGAGAAGAAAAAAATATAAGGGTGTCCAATTACATCCAAAGCATAATGGCTTAAAAATCCTGCTAAATATGCGAATTCCTTATGAATAGCAGATGTTTTAACTTTTGACTTATAGAATCCCATAGGATCAGTTGAGATGGCGTATTTGATGCGTTTGGCACTATTGATAAAGAATTCGTTAATCATACTGGTATGTATCATATCACTGTTGTCACCCATATGTTTAGAGTTTAACCAAGGTTGTGGTTTGTAATAAAAGAATAAATCCGGTCCTTGTGCACCTAAGTTGAAAACTTTTTTGTTGGCTAAAATAATCTCTTTAACATCACCGTTCAATGTTTTAGTAGTTTCATCAGCACATATTAAATGACATAAAATATCAGGCATACAATCCTCCTTAAGGCAAATTTATAGAATAAAGTCTTTTTCGTCAATTGACGTATTAACGCAATTATAACTTCATATAATATTATATATGATATAATGAAATAAATACATTTTATTTGAGAAAGGACTTCTATGAAATTAACTAAACAGGAAATTAGTTGGGTTTTATATGATTGTGGTAACTCAGCATACTCAATGGCAATTACAACCGCATTACTACCAATATTTTTTGGTATGTTCCGTGAAGGATCAACAATGGATTTAGGTTATTTTAATTCCATGGCAAGTTTTGTTGTTGCTTTATTAAGTCCAATATTAGGAACCATTGCAGATTATAAAGAAACTAAAAAAAGATTTTTCGCTTTTTTTGCAATCTTGGGAATTGTTTTTACAGGTGCATTAGCTGTGGTACCGATTGGTAATTGGCAATTATTAATTGCTTTTTATATCATAACTGTCGTCGGTTTTTCTGGCGCTAATATCTTTTATGATTCATTTTTAGTAGATATATCAGAGAACTCTCGTATGGATAGAGTCTCAGCAAGTGGTTTTGCATATGGCTATATTGCTTCCGTTATTCCTTTTGCCATATCTTTGGGAATTATCCTCCTCATAGGACAGGACAATATGTTGGGGTATCAATTAGGATTTGTGATTACAGCATTATGGTGGGGATTATTTACCATTCCAATTCTCAAAAATGTTAAACAAGTACATTACATAGAAAAAGAACCTAGACCTGTCTTTAACAGTTTTAAGAGACTGGGTACAACCTTTAAAAATATAAAATCTCATAAAACAATCATGATATTCATGTTAGCTTACTTCTTTTATATAGATGGAGTGGGTACAATTATTAAGATGTGTGTACCTTATGCACAAGAAGTTCTTGGTAGTGATGGTTTTGATATGTTTGTGATGTTGGGTATTTTATTGATCGTACAACTGATTGCTTTTCCGTGTGCGATTATCTATGGAAGACTTGCTAAGAGATTTTCAGCTAAACGTATGTTAATTGTAGGTATTATCACGTATATTTTTGCTACAATATATGCTTTTTCAATGAATAGCATCAACGATGTTTTTGTATTAGGTGCCATGATCGGTTCTGCTCAAGGTGGTGTTCAAGCACTTAGTCGTTCGTATTATGCAAAAATTATTCCTAAGAAACAGTCTAATGAGTTCTTTGGATTCTATAATGTATTTGGAAAATTTGCTGCAATATTGGGACCCTTATTAATGGCGGTAACTACAACGATTACAGGTAATGGACGATATAGTATTTTGGTCATAATTCCATTATTTATATTTGGATTGCTGGTATTTATTAAATTACCAAATGATGCTGAACTGGAATAATCAATAAAAGGACATGTGAATGTCCTTTTTTATTGAAAAAATAAGTGGACATAATTTTCCTTTAATGCTTTTAAATACATTAGACATTAAAACTTTATATAAAGACTGACTCAATAGTTAAGGCTGTTGGTAGGTCTTTTAATTTTTTTAGATATAAATATGACACAATTCGTTTTATTAATTCAATTTTCGAAATACTCTATTGTAGAAAAGCTTCTGCCCGTGTATAATCATCATGAGATAATATTTAGGAGGGCGAATGAATAATAGTAATGATTTGACACGAGGAAAAATATTTACATCTATTTTGTTTTTAGCATTACCTATTATGGGAACATCATTTGTACAAATGGCTTATAACCTAACCGATATGATTTGGATTGGGAAATTAGGCAGTGATGCTACGGCAGCAGTTGGTACAGCAGGTTTCTATATGTGGTTTGCCATGGGACTTATTTTTTTGTGTCGTATAGGTGCAGAAGTGTTGGTTTCACAAAGTGTTGGCAGAAAAGATTTAGAGGCGACAAAGAAAATTGTTCAGAACGTACTTCAGATGGTATTGGTTTTTGCTCTGATATCCATGACCATTGTTTTGTTATTCAAGTCAGAATTAATAGCATTTTTTAATATAAGAGAAACACATGTTGTTGAAGCTGCAACCACATATTTAAGTATTGTAGCCCTTGGATTTGTGTTTACGTTTTTAAATCCAATATTTACTGCCATTTTTAACGGTTATGGTAAGAGCGGTGTACCTTTTGCAATTAATACGATTGGTCTGGCATTTAATATTATTTTTGATCCGCTGCTTATTTTTGGTATAGGACCATTTCCTGAACTGGGTGTTGCTGGTGCTGCAATAGCAACTGTACTTGCACAGTTGGTTGTTACAGGCGTATTTATCATTTATATAAAATCAAACAAGGACATTCATATGTTTGAAGGACTTCATATATTCAATAAACCTGATTTTACAAAGGTAAAGGAAATTGCAAAAATTGGTTTGCCTGCGGGTGTACAGAGTATTTTATTTACACTCATTGCCATGTTTATCGCTAGAATCATAGCCGATTGGGGTGCTGTTGCAATCGCGGTGCAAAAGGTCGGTAGTCAGATAGAATCTGTTTCATGGATGACTGCTTCAGGATTTGCAACGGCAACAAGTACATTTGTTGGACAGAATTATGGTGCAAAAAAATATGATCGTATCAAACAAGGGTATAAAATCTCTTTGATTATTATGACCATAATAGGATTTATTACAACAGCATTGTTACTTACCTTCCCAGCTCAGATATTTAAGATTTTTATCAATGAGCCGATAGCGTTAAAAGAGGGGATTATCTATCTTAAAATTCTAGGTCTTTCACAGCTTTTCATGTGTATAGAGATTGTAACCAATGGTGCATTTAATGGTCTAGGAAAGACGATGCATCCTGCTGTAAACAGTATTGTATTTAATGCATTAAGAATACCACTAGCACTTATTTTATCTGCAACTGCACTTTCTTTAAGTGGTGTATGGTGGAGTATAACGATTAGTAGTATACTAAAAGGGACGGTAATTGTACTGTTGTTTGTAACAGGTTTAAGTAAAATTAAAAGAGAATTAGATAACCCTTTAAAGGAGGTCATATGAATCAATCAAGACTCAATAGAATCATTGAAAATATGAAAAAAGATGGTATAGACCAGTTGATTATTTCAGCACCAAACTCTTTGTATTACCTTTTAGATGAAATGTTTCATCCGGGTGAAAGAATGCTGGTATTGTATGTTAATAAAAACGGAGACCATGCACTAATTGTTAATGCCTTGTTCCCGAATGCACAAGCGTTAGATACAAAAGTAATTTTCTATAACGATACAGAGGATCCGATTACCTACTTAAAAGATTTATTAATCGAAGGTAATTTTGGTACAGATAAAGAATGGGCTGCTCATTTCTTAGTGAGATTGATGAAGCAGTTGCCTAATTTAGAAATTGAAATTGGTTCTGTCAGTGTTGATGCGGCGCGTATGCAAAAAGATGCTGATGAAATTGCTAAAATGAAACATGCTTCATCAGTTAATGATGAAACCATGAAAAAAGTTGTAGAACTTTTAAAAGAAAAGAAATTCTCGGAAAAAGAACTACAAAAGCAAATTCCTGGATTGTATGAATTAAATGATACTTTTGAGGTCTCGTTTACACCATCGGTTTGTTATGGTGAAAATGCAGCAGTGCCTCATCATAACCCTGGTCAGGCTATGCCTTTAGAGAATCAAGCCATTCTAATTGACATGGGTGGTAGAACCAATGGTTATTGTTCAGATATGACCAGATCATTCTTCTACGGTGAACCTACTGAAGAATATAAGAATGTATATGATTTGGTTTTACAAGCCAATTTGGCAGGTATAAAAGCTGTAAAACCAGGTCTTAAACTTAAAGATGTAGATAATGCTTCCAGAAAAGTGATTGCTGATGCAGGTTATGGTGAGTTTTTCACACATAGAACGGGTCATGGTATTGGTATTGAAGTACATGAATTCCCGGATGTAAGCAGTGTATGTGATATGGTCTTGGAAGAAGGTATGACATTTACGATTGAACCTGGGATCTACTTAGAAGGTAAATTTGGTGTGAGAATTGAGGATGTTGTATTAGTAACTAAAGACGGTTGTGAGGTTTTAAACAACTATCCAAAAGCTTTACAACTATTATAAATAAGACTCTATCTTCGGATAGAGCTTTTTTTTATAGTTTATAGTCCGAATCGGACTTGCAAGATTCCGTATAACTCATATCAAAGCCTATAAATGTATAAAACAATTGACAATATGGACTCTTGATTGTACACTATACATATTGATGTTGTAATTAGTGCGCAATTTTACTTTGATCAAAACTATTGTGGGGGATTTTTTTAAAAAGCAAACTAATGTGTATTTAATAAGGAGAAAGTATGAAAACAGGAATTAAAAACCGATGGCTCGTTGTATTTGGGGCAGTGTTATTACAAGTATGTTTGGGTGCAATATACTCATGGAGTCTTTTTAATCAACCACTTATTGACAAGTTTGGTTGGACAAAAGATCAAGTGGTATTAACCTATTCAATTGCTATATTTGTCTTTGCATTCTCGACAATTTTCTCGGGAAGATTACAGGATAAGATTGGACCAAGAAAAGTAGCGACCATAGGTGGTATATTATATGGTTCTGGTATGATTTTAGCATCATTTGCCACCAACTTACCAATGTTATATTTCTCATATGGTGTGTTAGCAGGTGCTGGGGTAGGTTTTGCCTACGTATGTCCGCTTTCTACATGTGTTAAGTGGTTCCCGGAGAAAAAGGGTTTCATTACAGGTATCGCAGTCGGTGCATTTGGTGCTGGTAGTTTAATATTCAAATCTATAATAGAATTCTTTATCAGTAATTCAGGCGTTTCAGCAACATTTATGTATTTAGGTATTATTTATATGGCATTGGTAGTCATTGGTGCACAGTTCTTAGTTTTACCTGAAAAGAAAAATAAAGCAGCTAAAAGCAGCGAGGAGAGTCATTCGTTTACCGTATCGGGTATGATGAAAACGAAATCATTCTACATCGTTTGGATTATGTATATGTTTGGTTGTATGCCAGGTTTATTGGTGATTGGTCTTGCGAAAGACATCGGTATCGAACTCGCTAATTTAAGTCCGGTCACAGCAGCAAATGCAGTTGGATTGATAGCTCTCTTTAATGCTGGTGGTCGTTTAGCATGGGGTACGATTTCAGATAAGTTAGGAAGAATTAGAGTTGTAACGATGATGTTTGCGTTAACAGCTGTTTCTTTAATAGCAATGAGCACTTTGACGTTGAACTTTACATTATTCTTTATTTGTTTAGCTGGAATCGCATTCAGTTATGGTGGTTTCCTAGCAGTATTCCCAACAATAACTGGTGAATTCTTCGGTTCTAAGAACTTAGGAGCAAATTATGGTGTTATTTATCAAGCATATGGTATTGCAGCACTGATTGGTCCGATTATTAAAGGGAATGCAAGTAGCTTCAATCAGACATTCTTAATAGCGGCAGGTTTTGCTATTGTAGGTATGGTTCTTACATTTATCGTAAAAGCACCAAAACAAGAGATGGTTAATTTAAATAAGGTAGCATAAAAAAAAGAGCGAAAGCTCTTTTTTAGTCTACATTAATATATGACCATTTCTTTGATCTAAATCTTAGGAATATTACAAAGGCAAAAAATAAGATTGAAATGATTTCTGCATACCAGACGCCTGTAACACCCGCATCCAGGTTGATGATAAAAATATATGCCAGAGGTATGAATAGTATCCATAGTCTAGCGATGGTATAATACATCAATCGTCTTGTATCTCCAGCACCTCTTAAGGCACCACCCATTACGATCATGAAGTTAAGCCCTGGTTGATTGAATGCCATAATTGGAATAACAGGCAGACCTATTAATACAATTGCCACTTCCGGTGTGAATGCTTTTATTAAAAGCTCTGGGAAGAGTACAATTAATATTGCAATAAAACATCCCCATATAACACCTAAGAAAGCAGATGCAAATCCAACTTCAGTAGCCTTATGAATGTCTTTTTCACCAATCGACTTACCTACCAGTGTAGCTGCTGCAATTGAAATACCAACTGCTGGCATAAACGATATCGATTCAATCTGAATAAGTATTCTAAATAATGTTTCTGAATCGGTAGCCAGTTTTGCTACAATAACACCGATAACAACAAATGATAATTGCATCAAACCTTGTTCTATTGCACCGGGCCAACTGATTCTAAATAGCGGTTTGATAATCTTCTTATCAAAGAATAATTTGAGTTTTAGCTTCATTTTACTGTCTTTAATATAGAGCTTATAGGTATAAATACATACAGCTATTGTCCTGGAAATTGAGGTAGCCCATGCAGCACCTGCAATACCCATCTCGGGGAACGGTCCGAAGCCGGTTATTAAGACGTAGTTACCGATGATGTTAAATACATTTACAACACCAGTGACGTACATTGGTGTTTTGGTATCTCCTGATCCTCTTAAGATGGCAGCAAATGAGAAAGATAAAAACATTGGAATCAATCCAACTAAGATGATTGTAAAGTAGATCACCGAATTGGTAAATACTTCAGGTTCAATATCATATATTCTAAAGATATCCTCACGAATAATTAAAGATATAATCAACATGATTCCACCAACTATTAAATTTAACAACATATTTTGCTCTGCAATGTGTTTCAGTTTAGGATAATCCTTTTCTCCATAAGCTCTTGATATTAGAGCAATAGCTCCTGTATTAAAAGAGGAGAAAGTAAAGATTAACATAAAAATAATCTGATTTGAAAATCCAACAGATGCGATGGCACTTGCACCAATTAATTGTCCAAGCATAATTGTATCAGCAACACCCAGCATAGTATTAAGCGCCATCTCAATAATAGCGGGTAATGACAATGCGAGTATGGAAAGAATCAACGCTTTCTTTTGTTTTAATAATTTCATAATTGCTCCTTATATAATGAACACATAGGTGTTGTGGATTATTTCTATCTCCTGAAGTTAAACTACTTTTTAAGACCATAATCATGTCTCTATGTTTTCTTTTGTTTTGTTGGTGCGGTAACGGTTGATTTCTTTATACTTCTATCATTCTAACACAACTTTTTATAAAGTAAATGCATAATAGATTTATAAATAATTTTGTTGTAAAATTGGATAAGGGGGACTGATATGGCTTGGATAAAGGTGATAAAAAAAGATGAAGCAACAGGTGAATTAAAAGACTTATACGACCATGTATTAGAGGGTGGAGATGAGGATATCGATAATATCTTATCAATACACAGCTTACACCCAAAGACTTTGGAAGCGCATTTGATGATGTATGAGGAGTTAATGCGAGGAGAGAATAATCTTTCTAAGAAACAACGGGAAATGATAGGTGTTGTGGTTTCAAGTTTAAATGCATGTGAGTACTGAACGACGCATCATGGCGAAGGTCTTCGCAAAAACTCAAACGAGGCATTATTGGAAGCGGTTAGACGTGATTATAAAACGGCGGATATTACAAAACAAGAAAAAATTATGTTAAGATATGCTGAAAAACTGACATTAACACCAGGTAAAATGGTAGAAAAAGATGTGATTATGCTTAGAAAAGCAGGATTTGAAGATGTGGATATATTAGATATCAATCAAATTGTCGCTTATTATGCTTATGTTAATAGAACTGCAGATGGACTTGGTGTATCACTTGAATCATTTTGGCATGAATAAGATGAAATCTTAAGATTTCATCTTTCTTTTATTATTAAAAAAAGACTATGTTATAATATGGTGTGAGGTATATATGAAAATAAAAAAAATAATCAATCAATCAACAAAAACATTAAAACTCAATCGTTATTTCAAATATACATTGATACCACTTTTTGTATTCTCGGTATCTTTGTTTATCTATTATATGGTTTTTACATTTAAAAACAGAGGTCTGATGGACTTTTCTATTGCTATGGCTATAGGCGTCGGTGGAATCCTGCTACTCAGTTATATTTTAAGCCATGTATTTGACCTGATAAAACTATTACCATCGAGTATGCTTTTTTATGCAGTCAGTAGTATTTCCATGTTATCATTTATATTTACATCAAGTCGAACACCACGAGGTAATATTGTAGCTGTTATTTCAATTGCAATTTTCTTATTTGCCTTGGGAAATATGATTTATGGTACTTTCTATAGAAAACAAGTTCACTTTTTATTGAAACTAGGTAGACATTTATTGTTAATAGTGAGCATGATCGCTTTGGTTGTACTATTTGTATGGCCAGGTAGAGAAATGAATTTAGAAGAGAATGCCTTCAATACTTATAAAACAGACTTGGTTATTTCTGAAACGGATGCTCGGTATGATGTTTTAACTGGTATATATGGTAGTGAAGAGTATTTAAAAAAATTCAATGCTTTAAAAGGTGAATCATCAAGGACAACAAGTGTTTCATATTTTCTAAACAAATGGAATAAAACAAGAGAGAAGTACTTAGGATATAATGTCTACGAGGTGCCACTAAATGCCCATTACTATGTACCAGATGGTGACGGTCCGTTTCCACTAGTTGTATTGGTCCATGGAAATCATGAGATGAGCCATGACTCTGAAATCGGTTATGGCTATTTAGGCAACTATTTGGCATCAAGAGGTTATAATGTTGTATCAGTTGATGAAAACTTCTTGAATTATTCTATATACGATAGCAAATTGATGGGATCGTCTTTAGGCAATGAAAATGATGCTAGAGCATTTGTTCTATTAAAACATGTGGAATTGTTATTGGATAAATCGAGTGATAGAAGTTCGGTCTTCTACAATAAAATAGATGATGAAAATGTTGCTTTGATTGGACATTCAAGAGGTGGAGAAGCGGTTGCTATAGCTAGCTTTTTTAATCAAATCAAGTATTTGCCAAATGATTATCGTAAAACGTTTAATGAGGGTTTTAGAATTAAGTCTGTTATTGCTATAGCACCAACAGATAGACAATATAAACCTGCAGGTAAAGAAGTGACTCTAACAGATGTGAATTATCTGCTACTGCATGGTGCGCAGGATATGGATGTAACCTATATGGCAGGCGCAAACCAATATGATCGTATAGACTTCAGTGACGACAGCGACTACTTCAAATCCGCGGTATATATTTATGGTGCGAATCATGGATACTTCAATCAGGTGTGGCATAAAGGTGACACTGCACCATTAAGCGGGGCGCTTCATAATACATCACAATTAATTGAAAGACAAACACAAGAAGCGATTGCTTCTCAATTGGTATTTAACTTTTTAGAAGCGACATTAAGAAATGATGATATCTATAAAGAAGGATTTGAGAATCTAAAAGCATTTGTTTCATTACCTGAAAATCTCTATATGTCTCAGTATCATGAATCAAATGATATTAAGATTGTTGATTACACAGAAGATAATTATCTGGAAACAGGCACTTTAGAAGGATCAAGGTTATCTAGTTCTGGTCTGAGTAAATGGTCTGAAGGCGGCTCAAGGTTAGATGGGAAGTATACCAATATCTATGGGGCTTATTTGGGTTGGAACAGTATCAGCGAATCTAGGTATGATATAACTTTTGATACCTTAGAGTTAGATTATGATGATATGTTGTATTTGACCGTTTCGGATGATACCAAAGAAAACAATAAACTTCTTGATTTTAAAGTTAGACTTACTGATGAGATGGACAATGAATCGGATTTACCAATCAGTTCTTATGGTATGCTTCAACATCAGATTGAGGTTAACTTACCAAAACTCTATATGATTGAGGATATCAACAATAGAGAATCTGTGTTCCAAACGTTCCAATTGCCGTTACAGTCATTTGTTGATAAAAATCCGAATTTGGATGTAACACACATAAAGTCAATCTCTCTAGTCTTTGAAAATGGTAACAATAATGTAATTTTTTTAAAGGATTTGGGAATTAGACAAGTAGATTAAAAAATAATAAACCGACTTTATATTTAAGATGATTGTGTTATAATAACATCACTAGAAGAAGGTTAAATGGAGTGATAATATGAAACTTTGCACAGAATGTAATGAAAATGTAGCGGTTATATTTTTATCTAAAATGGAGCATGGGAAACCAGCTTCAGAAGCGTTATGTATAGAATGCGCTCAAAAAAAGAACATACCAGGTATTGAACAAATGATTAAAGATACAGGTATGAGTTTAGATCAAATTAAAAGTATGACTGCTGGAATGAATGATATATTAGAAGATATGGATATGGGTGATATGGAATCTCCTGAACAAATGATGGAGTTTTTAATGGATTCTCAAAGCAATGAACCAGATATTGAAGATATTTCTGACTTTGAAGAACCGCCTATTGTAGAAGATGAAGAAGAAACACAAAAAACCACAAAAAAGAAAAAGAAAAAAGACAAGAAAAAAAAGAATTTGGAACTATATGGTTTAAATCTTACTGAAAAAGCCAAAAACTTTGAAGTAGACAGAATCATTGGCAGAAATCGTGAGATTGATAGAGTGGTTCAAATTCTAAATAGAAGAAGTAAGAATAATCCAGTCCTTATAGGAGAAGCAGGTGTTGGTAAAACTGCCATTGCTGAAGGTCTGGCTGTTAGAGTTGCTCAAAAACAAGTACCAGCAAAGCTCTTCAATGTAGAAATATATCTGTTAGATATGACTGCTATTGTTGCTGGTACTCATTTCAGAGGTCAGTTTGAATCTAGAATGAAGGGTATCATTGAAGAAGCTAAAGCTTTAGGCAATGTTATTTTAGTAATTGACGAACTTCATAATATTGTTGGTGCAGGAGAAGTACAAGGTGGTGTGATGAATGCTGCCAATATTTTAAAACCAGCTTTAGCAAGAGGTGAAATTCAAATTTTAGGTGCAACGACTCTAGATGAGTATAGAAAACATATTGAAAAAGACGCAGCACTGGAACGTCGTTTCCAGCCAGTTGTTGTTGAAGAACCAACCATTGATGAGTCTATTGAAATAATCAAAGGTATTAAAGATTATTATGAAGACTATCATCATATTACAATTGATCACGAAGTGATTGAAGCATGTGTTGTATTGTCATCTCGTTACATCAGAGATAGATTTCTTCCAGATAAGGCAATTGATGTTTTGGATGAAGCAGGTTCTAGAGCGAATTTAAAAAATCAAGGTCTTGTTGAAGTTATGGCTCTAAAAGATCAGCTGGAACAACTTCATGAGGAAAAAGTTAAATATGACAATTTAGGGAATTTTGAGAAATCAGCTCAAATTGGCAGTGATATCATCCATGTGGAGCAAAAAATATTTAATTTAGAGCAAACGGGTTCTCAAACTAAATTAACAAAGGAAGATATTGCTTATGTTATAGAGGCGTGGACAAAAATTCCTGTACAACGTATCACTGAAGAAGAAGTGGATAAATTATTAGATCTGGAAAATCGATTGGCTAACAAAGTAATTGGTCAAGATGAAGCGATAAAGAGTATATCAAAAACTATCAGAAGAAATAGAGTTGGTTTCAAGAAAATAAAAAGACCGGCATCATTTATCTTTGTTGGACCAACTGGCGTTGGTAAAACTGAACTGGTAAAAAAATTAGCACTTGAGCTGTTTGGTAGTGAAGACTTGATGGTTAGACTGGATATGTCTGAGTATATGGAGAAACATTCAGTTTCTAAAATTATTGGAGCACCTCCAGGATATGTCGGTTATGATCAAGGTGGTAAGTTGACTGATATTGTTAGAAGAAAACCCTATACAGTAATCTTGTTGGATGAAATTGAGAAAGCACATCCTGATGTATTTAATGTATTACTTCAAATTCTTGAAGATGGTCGTTTAACAGATAATCAAGGACGTACAGTTCATTTTGATAACACAGTTATTATTATGACCTCAAATGCGGGGACTCAGAATAAGTCACTTACAATGGGCTTCTCACAAGGCAATCAAATTGAAACCAAAGAAGCCATCAAAGGCGCGTTAAAGGAATACTTCAGACCTGAGTTTTTAAATAGAATTGATGAAGTCATTGTATTTAATAAATTAAGTAAAGATGTTCTTAAGCAAATAGTTGACTTGATGATACAAGAAGTTGAATTGGAACTTAATGACAAGCATATGAAGCTGAAAGTCAGTGAAGCAGCAAGAGCATTTATCCTTGAAAAGGGGTATAGTGATATTTATGGTGCAAGACCACTTAGACGAGCAATTCAAACTTATATAGAAGATGAAATAGCAGAATTATACCTAAGAAATGTGTTATATGATGGGTGTACAGTTGTTGTTGCAAGAGAAGATAATGAATTAAGTATCTATGCCGGTGAAGGCGTTAAACATTAATATGAACATCCTTTGTAGATTGAATACAAAGGATGTTTTCTTTTTTTTTGTAGGAATGATTTCTTATATCAGGTCTCTGAACTGTTAATTGTTCTTTTAATCATATTCCTATGTGTAATTTGGTGTATTTATTGGTATAATATATATAACTTATATTGAAAAGGACGGACATATGAAGCAATTTAAAACTAATAAAATAATATTTACAGTGATGTTACTTGGATTGTATGTTATTTCACTGTATTTATTAAGTCAATATAGCACTTTGAATAGGATTGATTCCGTTATGATATCACTCATCGTTATTATCGGATTGATAGCCATTCATTTGTCAATTATGATCAGCCTTGTCGCTACATTCTTGATCACACTGGGATATGGTGTATTTGTTATCTTGACAGGTACCATGGAGGGATTTGAACCAGTTACCGTTAATTACTACTATTTAATAGTGCCTACAACTGTAGCTGTAGTTACAGGTATGATTGGTCTATTAAATGAAAAATATCTAAGAGTGTCGGATGATTTTTCAGACCAATATGGAGAACTTGTGAGAATTGATTCCTTAACAGGTTTTAGAAATGAAAAAGATTATTATGAAAACTTGGTAGCAGAAGTCGACCGTGCCAAACGTTATGAACAGTCTTTATCATTATTGTTGATACATATTGAATCGTTCGATGATTTGAATCATTTATATGGATTAAGCCAAGGCGAAAAATTTTTAAAACATTTATCTGAGTTCATCATAGAAATTACTCGCCAGAGTGATCAACATTATAGAATAAAACATAATTTATTCGCTATTATTCTTCCCAATACTGATTTTGATGGGACAGCACTTTTAAAGGAACGATTTATAAAAGAGTTCGAATCTCTTAATATTGTTGTTAAAAGTAGCCATCAGAGAGTTTCCATAGAAATTGACATAGTTTTTGAAACCTACAAGACAGATTTAGATGCTGGAGCATTTCATAATCTGGCAGTTGATAATCTAATAATCGGACCGGGGGGTGCAGAGAATGAAAAAAATACTTAGTTTAATACTGATTGCAATAATTTTGATTTCGCAATTATCATTTGTCTTTGCATATGACGATGAAGAATACTATGTACAGGTCGGTGCTTTTAATTCTCAATCAAAAGCTGAAAAATATAACAACTACATGGTCAGCATTGGCTACGAGTCTGTTGTTATTAAGGTATATGATTTATATAAAGTCTTTTTAGGTCCATATGATTCAGAAGAAAGAGCAAGAGAAATCTTATCAGATTATAGAAGCGTTGGTGGAGAAGGATTTTTTGTAATAGCAAGTCAAATGTATTATCAGCCACCTAAAACAGAAGTAAAAGAAACAGTTGAAGAAACGGTTGAAGAAACGGTTGAAGAAACGGTTGAAGAAACGGTTGAAGAAACAACCGAAGAAACAACAGAGGAAACAACTGAGGAAACAACTGAGGAAACGCTTGAAGAAGCGATTGAGGAAGTGACTGTAGTTTCAGAAGAAGCAATTGAATCTGAAACAATTGAAGCTGAAGCTATAGAAACAGAAAAAGAAGAGAATCCTGATTATAAGTTATTTACAATAATTCTCATAGTGATGCTGTGGGTACTATTCATCATCATTTTAGTCGTTTTCAGATTGAACCAGAACAAGAGTAGTATTAGTTAAGATCACTTTGGTGATCTTTTATTATACATGTTTTTAGTAGGAAATAGTTAGTTTTGAGTTTTTGTGGGTATACAATACTATGGAGGTGGGTCTATGCTGAAACATATTTGTAATTGTGGTTATATTTATAATCCAGTCTATGGAGATATTAGTTCGGATATTGAACCGGGGGTCAAGTTTGCTGATTTACCAAGTGATTGGCACTGTCCTTTTTGTGGTTTGAGCAAAGATTCTTTTTATGAAAAAGATAAAAAGAATGAAGCTGATTTTGTTTCTTTAAGATAAGTATTGACTTCTGTAATGGACTTTGTTATATTATACATAATTCCGGTAGGGAATAAGTAAATGGAGGATATTATGAAAATAGCAAATAAATTAACGGATTTAATTGGGAAGACACCTTTATTAGAATTAAGAAGATTTGAAGAGGAAAAAAAATTAGAGGCTAAGGTTATTGCAAAGTTAGAATACTTTAATCCTCTTGGAAGTGTAAAAGATCGTGCAGCATTTTATATGATAGAAACTGCTGAACGTGATGGTTTACTAACTGAAGGTACAGTTATTGTTGAGCCAACAAGTGGTAATACCGGTGTTGGTTTAGCTTTTGTAGCTGCTTCAAAAGGCTATAAACTTGTTTTAACCATGCCTGATACGATGAGTGTGGAGAGAAGAAACTTATTGTCGGCACTGGGTGCGGAACTGGTTTTAACACCAGGTAAACTTGGCATGAAAGGTTCTATTGATAAAGCTTTGGAGTTAGCAGCAAACTATGAAAAAGCTTATGTACCTCAACAATTTGAAAACGATGCGAATCCGCAAGCACACCGCGAAACAACAGCAATGGAAATAATTGAAGATACCGATGGACAAATTGATATTTTTATTGCTGGTGTTGGTACGGGTGGTACCATAACAGGTGTGGGTGAGGTCTTGAAAGAAAGATTGCCACATGTTAAGATAGTAGCAGTTGAACCAGAAGATTCTGCTGTTCTATCAGGCGAAGGTCCCGGACCACATAAAATTCAAGGTATTGGTGCAGGATTTATACCAAAGAATTTAAATGTAGATGTTATAGATGAAGTGATTAAAATTTCTAATGATGAAGCGTTTAGTGCCAGCAAATTAGTAGCACAAAAAGAAGGCTTATTGGTTGGTATTTCATCTGGCGCAGCACTGGCTGCGGCATCGGTATTGGCATCTCGTCCTGAAAACAAAGGAAAGAACATAGTGGTTTTACTTGCAGACTCTGGAGAAAGATATTTATCGACATCACTATATAGTTAGAGAGGCATCTATGTTAAATCAAGCATTGAAAATTGCAAAAGAAGCAGCTGTTATGGCTGGAGAAAAGATTATGGATATTTATAGGACCGACTTTGAAATTTCTTATAAAGAAGATGATTCGCCTTTAACCTGTGCAGATCGTGCAGCGGATGAGGTCATTGAGTCCATTATCTCTGAGGCATATCCAGACCACGCCATACTATCAGAAGAATCTGCTGATGATTCCAATAGGCTTGATGAAGTATACTGTTGGGTGATTGATCCTTTGGATGGGACCAAAGAGTTTATCCACCATACAGATGAGTTTACAGTTAATATTGCCTTAGTTAAAGATGGTCATCCCATTTTAGGTGTGGTATATGTACCTGTTACTGGCGAAATGTATTATGCTATTAAAGGACATGGCAGTTTTTATGAGCACAAAGGTGAAGTATCCCAAAATAAAGTTTCTCATAGAACCGATCGTATAAGAATTCTATCCAGTAAATATCATAAGTCTGAAGAGTTTTTAGATTTAGTTGAAGATCATGCTTCTATTATAAGTTCCGTTGAAGGTGTTGGAAGTTCTTTAAAGGGTTGTTTGATAGCTAGAGGTTTAGCAGAAGCTTATTACAGATTTGGATTAACCAGCGAATGGGATACTGCAGCTGTACAACTTATAGCAGAAGAAGCCGGTGCTGTGTTTAGACAACTGGATCATAGTGAAATGAGTTACAATAGAGTAGACACACTTAATAGAAAAGGTTTTTATATTGTAAATTCAAATGAAAATATACTAATTGATTAGACAACCTCTGGTTGTCTATTTTTTTGAAGAAATACTTACAACTTTATTAATTCTTTTACTAAATGTTGAAAATATTTACTATATTATTTATAGTAAATAATAGAAGAGAGGTAATTATGGCTACTATAAAAGATATTTCCAAAGAAGCAGGAGTTTCACCAGCAACCGTATCAAGGGTTCTCAATCACGACAGAACTTTATCTGTGTCAAATGATAAAAGGAAGCTCATATTCGAAGTTGCAGAAAGACTATCGTATGTACCACCAAGAAACAGAAAGAAAACACAAGTGAAATCAAAATATAAGATTGGTTTGATTCACTGGTATACCATTGATCAGGAACTAGAAGATCCTTATTATTTATCGATTAGAGTAGGTATAGAAAAACAGGCTTATGAACATCAAGTGGACATAGTAAAATTATATGCACCGTCAAAGGAGGATCTAAATCACCTCAAAGGTGTAGATGGTATGATTTGTATCGGAAAATTTTCGGATTCGGACATTAGAAAATTTGACAAAATATCTAAGAATCTTGTTTTTGTAGATTCTTCACCATTTGAAGAAAACTACGACAGTGTGGTTGTGGATATAGAAAAGTCAGTGATAAAAATTGTAGATCACTTAATCAGTACCGGATGTAAAAGAATCGGTTATATTGGTGGGCGAGAGTTTGCAGGTGTTGAAAATATTCCTATTGGTGAGACAAGAAAAGATGTATTTAAAACATATTTAACCAGCATGAATTATTATGATGATGAACAGATATATGTTGGCAAGTTTTTAGCCGAAAGTGGTTATCAACTGATGAAACAGGCGATTAATGACTCTGAATTGTTACCGGAAGCTTTTTTTATTGCCAGTGATTCGATGGCTGTTGGTGCTTTAAGAGCACTACACGAACATGGTATTAAAGTTCCAGATGTGGTGCAAATTGTAGGCTTCAATGATATTCCAACATCGAACTATACCATTCCGCCACTAACAACCCTTCGTGTTCATAAAGAGTTCATGGGAGAAACATCAATAAAACTCTTGTTGGAACGGTTAGAAGATCATCGGTTGATTTCCAAGAAAGTGGTTGTTCCTACAGAATTGGTTGTTCGAGAGAGTAGTAAGTAAAAAGTTTACTAAATATATTGACTTATAATTTTATATTTACTAAAATAGAGTAAACAGGAGGATGAGTCATGAAAAATGAACTGAAGCTTATATATGAACAAGCTTTCAATAAGAAAGACGATTTACAATACTTTTTTTCGCCAGGCAGAGTCAATCTAATTGGTGAACATACAGATTACAATGGAGGTCATGTTTTTCCCAGTACAATCTCATTAGGCACTTATGGTGTTGCTTCAAGAAGAACAGATCAAATGATCAGATGTTATTCAGCAAACTATCCTGAGTTAGGATATATAGAGTTTCAACTGAACAATCTGGAATTTAATGAAAATCATGAATGGGTGAATTATGTAAAAGGTGTCATTCTTCAGTTTATAAAAAGAGGTTATGTATTCGAGGCGGGGTTTGACTTAGCAATAAAAGGTAATATACCAGGTGGTGGTTTATCATCAAGCGCTTCACTGGAATTATTAATCTGTGTGATGTTTGAAAGTCTTTATGGTTTTGATATAAAAAGGCTTGAGATGGTTAAGTTGAGTAGAGCAGTAGAAAATGAATATATTGGTGTTAATTGTGGTATTATGGATCAGTTTATTATCGGTATGGGTAAAAAAGATCATGCAATATTACTAGATACAAATACGCTTCAATACAAACATGTAAAGTTGGATTTAGAAGATTATATCATTTTAATTGGTAATACAAATAAGAAAAGAACATTAGCGGATTCAAAATATAATGAACGATTTAATGAGTGTCAAACAGCACTCAAATTAATGCAATCAGTAGTGGATATCAATTCGTTAGGTGAGTTGACGATAGAAGCATTTGAAACACACAAACATGTATTAACGGATGATGTATTATTTAGACGTGCACGGCATGCTGTTTACGAAAATCAAAGAACCTTGAAATCTTTTGAAGCTCTAGAAAATGGAGACTTGCTTTCATTTGGACAATTTATGAACGATTCACATGAGTCTTTGAAAGATGACTACGAAGTATCTTGTTTGGAATTAGATACGATGGTCGATAGTATGAGACAACAAACAGGCGTTATTGGATCGAGAATGACAGGCGCAGGGTTTGGTGGTTGCACAGTCAGTTTGGTTAAAAAAGCCAATGTAGAGCAAATCATTGATGCTGTGAGCCATGACTATTTAAAGAAAATCGGATATGCAGGAGATTTTCATATCGTAGAAATTGGCGATGGTGCATGTAAATTATAGGAGGCTTTATGAGTATATTGGTAACAGGTGGTGCTGGGTATATTGGATCGCATGCCGTTAGAGGACTTATAGACAAAGGATATGATGTGGTGATAGTTGACAACCTTGAAACCGGTTATCAAAAGGCTATAGATCCCAGAGCTAGGTTTTACAATGGTGATATACGAAACATCGGTTTCTTGAACGATATGTTTTCAAAAGAGGATATTAATGGAGTCATTCATTTTGCAGCCAATTCACTGGTTGGAGAGAGTATGGTGAATCCTTTAAAATACTTCGATAATAATGTACATGGTACACAAGTGCTTTTAACAGCAATGCTTAAAAGTAAAATAAAACATATTGTCTTTTCATCAACTGCAGCAACTTATGGAGAACCAGTTCGTATTCCAATAGATGAAACACATCCAACACATCCGATTAATCCCTATGGTGAAGCAAAGTTGATGATGGAAAAATTGATAAAATGGACATCAACTGCTCATGATTTAACTTATGTCTCTTTAAGATACTTTAATGTGGCAGGTGCACATCCATCAGGAGAAATAGGTGAAAGTCATAACCCTGAAACCCATTTGATTCCTATCATTTTACAAGTACCTCTTGGTAAAAGAGAAAAGCTAAGTGTGTTTGGTGATGATTATGATACAAAAGATGGGACCTGTATCAGAGATTACATCCATATAGAAGATTTAGTTAATGCACATATCAAAGCACTTGAATATTTGATTGAGGGCAATACAAGTGACATCTTCAACTTGGGATCAGGTGATGGTTACTCGATTTATGAGATGTTAGAAGCAGCTAAAGAAGTAACTGCTTTTGATATTCCATTTGAGATAACAGCTAGAAGAGCAGGGGATCCCGCGGTACTAATCGCATCCAATCAAAAGGCAAAAGATATTCTTGGATGGTCTCCTAAATATACTGATGTGAAAGATATTATTAAAAGTGCATGGCAATTTCATAAGAAGTTCCCTGATGGATTTAAGGAGTAGAGATGACATTATTTGAAGCCATAGAAGGCTTAACTCAATATGCAATTGATGCAAGTTTAATCAAGGAGATGGACAGAGTTTATTGTAGAAACAGAGTCCTTGATACTTTAAAAATCTTTAGTTATGAATCTGGTGATATTAAAAGTACCAATCATTTTGACTGTTTGAAAGTTTTGGTAGATTATGCAGCAAATCAAGGAATTATAGAATCTAATAGACCGCCTTATAGCGATTTATTTGAATCACAAATCATGGACATATTTATGCCAAAACCTTCAGAAGTAATCGAACAATTTAATTTGAAAATGAAAGTATCAGCTGAAGAAGCGACAGACTATTATTATAATTTGTCGAAAAAAAGTCATTACATCAGATTGGATAGAACCTCTAAAAATATGTTGTGGCAAGTGGATTCTCCTTATGGAGAAGTGGCTATCAGTATTAATCTATCCAAGCCGGAAAAAGATCCAAAGGCAATAGCTGCGGCTCTGAGTAAAGTAGAAAACAATTATCCGAAATGTCTATTATGTAAAGAAAATGAAGGGTATAGTGGTCATATCAATCATCCTGGTCGACACAATCATAGAATTGTTCCCTTGATGCTTCAAAGTGAGGAGTGGTTTTTACAGTACTCACCTTATGCATATTTTAATGAACATAGCATTGTATTAAAGTCTGAACATGAAAATATGATCATTTCACACAAAACATTTAGTCGTTTAATGGATTTCTTAGACTTGATGCCACATTATTTTATAGGATCGAATGCAGATCTGCCACTAGTAGGAGGATCGCTATTAACTCATGATCACTACCAATGTGGGAAAAATGAGTTTGCGATGGATAAAGCAACTGTCATAGGTGCGTTTGCAATTGATGGTGTTCAAGTAGAACATCTAAACTGGCCTCTGAGTGTTCTTAGAATATCGGATTTTAATAGATCAAAAGTAGAAAAGGTTGCCTGTAGGATATTTGATGCTTGGGTCGGTTATGAAGACAAATCATACAATATTGTCCCGTTTACAAATGACATAAGACACAATACAGTTACTCCTATAGCAAGAAAAAAAGAGGGGATGTATCAGTTGGATCTGGTACTTAGAAATAACCGCTCAGATGATAGGCATCCAACAGGCATTTTCCATCCACATCCTGATGTTCATCCTGTGAAGAAAGAAAATATTGGATTAATTGAAGTGATGGGACTCGCAGTACTTCCAAGTCGTCTGGTTGAAGAAATGACTATGCTGACCGATCATATTGTTTCTAATACACCATTAACAGATAATAAGTTTGAAATCATTCTTACTAAAATTGAGGAGAAGATAACTTCAAAGGACCGAGATCATGTTTATGAAACGGTTAGACAAGTGATTGGTGATACATTTGTTAAAGGTTTAGAAGATTCCGGTGTTTACAAGCAAAACGAGGAAGGTTTTAACGGACTATTAAAATTTGTTGAATCCTTATAAAAAATGAGACCATGTCATCGACATGGTCTTTTATGTTATTTATCATTTAATAGTTTTCTGATTAAAGATGTTGAATCTAAAAGTGGCGATATAGAAGCATCATGATTTAATGTATCTATTACATTAGCTGTAAATCCAGACATTTCAACGGTTCTGAACCACTCAGCATTTAGGATGCTCTCAGGTACGTAAGTAAGGTTAGTTGCATAGACCCTATCAAACAAACCATTGTTATAATATTCTTCAAACATTTCCGGTCCGCTTGTAAACAATGCAAAAGATACGGCAACGAATATTTTGTTAGCTCCTCTAGATTTCAATTCTCTACAAATATCAAATACCGATTGTCCTGAAGCAATCATATCGTCTACGATTAGAACATTGCATCCTTTTACATCTCTACCTAGGTAATCATGTTGAACAATAGGATTCTTACCATCAATTACTTTGGTATGGTCTCTTCTCTTATAGAATAAACCTGTATCTACACCAAGGTTACTTGAGTAATAAAGTGCTCTATCCATTGCACCTGTATCAGGACTGATAACTACCATGTTCTCTGGATTGATATCTAGTAAATCTTCTTGAGTTACAAGTGCTTTTAAGATTTTATAAGTAGGGTGAACATTTTCAAATGAAATCAAAGGAACGGCATTTTGAATTGTTGGATCATGAGCATCAAAAGTTATAATGTCTTTTACACCTAAACGTTCAAATTCTTGTAATGCTAAAGCACAATCAAGAGATTCTCTACCTTTTCTTCTATGCTGTCTTGAAGCATACAGTAAAGGCATAATCAAAGTGATTCTTCTAGCTTTACCTGCAATTGCAGACAAGGCACGTTTGATATCTTGTAAGTGATCATCTGGACTCATATGATTTTCAAATCCAAACATCTTATAAGTACATCCATAGTTACCTACATCGCATAATATATAAACATCTTTACCACGTATCGATTCGTTAATAACAACCTTACCTTCACCATTGGAAAATCTGATTTCGTCAATTGAAATTAAGTGAGAATCTTTTTCTCTAGTACTTGATAGTTTTTCATCGATTGGTTTTGCAATTTCTTCACAACTTTGTAATGCTATTATCGCTAAATCACCATAAGGCAATTTGCCGCGTTCATCTTTAGTCAAAACATCCTCCTTAGATTGTAACAATTTACTACCCTAATATACATGGTTTACACAACTAAATCAACTTACTTATTAAATATTAAGGAACTTTTTTAATTATTGAACGTCAAAAGGATATACTTGGAAAAGGAGCCTTTTATGAAAAAGTTAATATATGTCATAATCATATCAGTTATGCTTATTGGAAGTGAATTAATAGCTGAGAAATTCATACAAAATAATCTGATGGATGTAGCGAAATGGACCGCAAGATATACTCAAATTTGATTATAAAGCCTTGAAATAAAGTATGGGAACTATCCCCATACTTTATTTAAGTACAAGCTCAATTTATCTGCGACTTTTACGAGTAGTAAATAGAATATTAGTACTAAAGTGATATTTGTATAGTGGAACCAGCTGAAGTTGAGTCTAAAATAATATCCTAAACCACCAGCACCGACCAATCCTACAATGATGGTGGTTCTTAAGATGATTTCCCATCTGTAAATACTATAGGATATAAAGGATTTAATGACACTTGGGAGAACACCATACATAAAAAGTTCTCCTTTGTTAGCTCCAGTTTGTCTTAACGACAAGAGGGGTTTTTCATCCATGTTTTCTATGACTTCTGCACAGAGTTTTGATAATATGCCAAAGTTATGTATGGCAAGTGCAAGTGCACCGACCCAGATACCGGGTTTAAAGATAAATACAAGTATCATAGCCCATATAAGCTCTGGAATAGCTCTTGTAAAGAGATAGATAGTTCTTACCATTCCATATATCATAGGATGACTGTATCGCTTTGTTGCCAGAATAACTGTTAAAGACATAAAGAGTATCGAAAGGGCAATTGCCACAAAACTCATCTGTAATGTCTTTAATGTTAAAACAAAGACATGTGTAATCTCATTCATATCTAGAAATGCAATCGTTTCACTTTGAAAACCAAGTAGTTTAGAGATGAAATCCATTGTATAAGCAAGGTTTTTCTGGCTGATCAAAGTATCATAGAGAGCGCCTTCAGGGATTAAAATGAAGTACCATGAAGAAAAAAGTAAAAGAATACTTACAACAACAGTCCCGTTCTGGAACTTTTTCTGTCTGTAAAAATTACCCCATATCTCAATAACGACAACCAATAGAAATAACACATAGATGTATGTGAACATCTCATTGAATTTTAAATCATTTAACGTCAATTGAATTTTCATCCCAAGACCAGTAATGCCTACAAAACTAAGAATTGTAGAAGAACGAAGAGCACATTCAAAACGATACAGACTATAACTGATGAGCTGAGGTAGCGCCTGCGGTAAATAACCATAAAGAATCATTTGAGCTTTTGAAGCCCCTAATCCTTCAAGTCTTTGAATTTTTTTTAGATCCATATGACAAAAAATATCTGTAAATACTTTTCCAAGCATACCAGTGTAAGGTACTGCTAATGCCAAAAGAGCCGTCATTGGCATCAAACCGAAAGCTGTTACAAAAAAGAGAGCCCATATCAATTCATGAATTGCTCTTGTAGCGGCAAAAAAGTTTCTAATTATATTTTGAATCCTTCTAGACTCCGTTAGTATACCCGAAGCATATAAACTTAGAAAAAATGAAAATAATAACGCTATAGACATGCCTGCAACAGCGTAAAAGACGGTTGTTATAGAAGCATTAAGTGCCTGAGGCAGTTCTGATATCGAAGGCTTAAAAGCTGAGGTTATAATTTCACCAGCAGTTTCAAGTCCGTTAGTATTCAGTTTTATTGGTGTTAATATAAATGAAATAACGATTAAAAACAGAATAATTAGTGCAATTGTTTTTTTAGAGTTCATAGAGAGCTCCCAAGTCTTCTTGACTTACTTGAATTGCTTTTTTATCAAAATATACTTCACCATTTTTAATGGCAATGATTCTATCAAAATACTCAAGAGCATAATCAACATGATGTAATACCATGATAAGTGTTTTATCCTGTGTTGTTGAAAGCAGAAGTTCGATAGAGTTCCTGGCAAGACTGGGATCTAATGAGGCAATTGGCTCATCAGCCAATACAATTAATGGATTTTGCATCAACAACCGAGCAATGGCGACTCTTTGCTTTTCACCACCGGAAAGATCAGAAGTCTTTTTGTCATAATGTCCCTCTAGATGAACTGAAGACAATGCCTGAAGTGCTGCTTGTTTTTCTTGTGGTATAAAGAGTGAATAAACGGATTTGATAAATGACCAATCTTTTAATTTGCCTGCCAACACATTATGAATGACTTTTAAATTGTCGATAAGATTCATCTCTTGAGAGATGCTACCAACAAGGTGTGACAATTCTCTATGATCATAAGTTTTTATATCCTTGTTATTAACCAATATAGAACCAGTATAATCCTCTTCCTGTTTTGAAAGGATTGTCATCAAAGTGGTTTTACCTGCGCCACTCGGTCCGATAATAGCAATTCTTTCTTTTGAGTGAACTGAAAAATGGATGTCTTTAAGGATTGTGGTGTTATTTTTTATACATGTAAGTTTAGAAATATCAATCATAAGAAACTCCAAAGAGTAAGCAACTAGTGCTTACTCTATAATATTAAGTGATTTTGCTACATCCAAAATAGCATTGTAATTGTCATTGTTGGTTTCAACAAAACTTTCATCTTGGAATAATGCCATTATCTCTGGATTATCTTGACCAAAACTAAGCAATGCTGCTTGTATTTTATCTTTGGAACCTGGTCCAAATGTTTTGTCGATGTTTGAAACAGTCCAGTTGTAATCGAAGTAAGGTGGTGTTGTATAGAATACATCTACTTTACTTAAATCTACTTTGTTCTCAGAAACAGCACTTTCCCATACCGCAATATTTAATGCGCCTGCATCAAAAGTACCAGATTCTACAAGTTTCCATGTTTTATCATGAGATCCTGAATAATTAGGTATTTGAGAAAAATCCTCTTCTGGTATCAAACCAGCTTCCATTAAAAAGAACCTTGGCATTAAATGACCCGAAGTAGAGTTTTCACTACCGAATGTAAAAGATAAATCCCTTAAGTCCTCAAGTGAGGTAATCTCTAGAGATTTGTTATAGATAAAAACGGATTCGAACTCAGCATCTCTTGGTCGATGTGCAATGGCTTCAGATCCCTCAACAAGGGCTCTTGCTTGAACGCCAGTCAATCCGCCGAACCATCCCAGGTGAACATCCTCACGACCGAATGCTGTTACAAGGGCTGCATAGTCTGTTGATGGTACATATTCAGTTTTTATACCAGTTTGTTTCTCAATGTAGTTTGCCAGTTCATCAAAACGCTCACTTAATGTTGAAGCATTTTGATCTGGAATACCACCAATTACTAATGTTGCTTCTTCCTTTGGTTGACAGCCGTAAAGTGCAATTACAGCCATAAATATAATTATTAGTTTTTTCATTACTGCCTCCTTGCTTAGAGTATAAACGATACCAGTCTAGTAGAGAAATAGTAAGTTTCGATATGTCACCATTTAAGTATAAATTTATTTGATGCTTATTTATTGTTTGTAGATTGATAAAAGTGGTATACTTATATCAAGGTTATAAAACTATATGAAATATGTATTGTAAGGAGGAACAATGACTAAATTTAATGAGGTTTACAAATGTGAATTATGTGGCAATATTGTTCAGATGAATCATGCTTCTGCAGGTACTTTGGTATGCTGTGGTCAAGATATGACTCTTTTAAATGAATTAACTGCAGATTCTTCAACTGAGAAACATGTACCGGTAATTGAAAAAATCGATGGTGGATTTAAAGTATATGTCGGTTCTACATTACACCCAATGACAGATGAGCATTACATAGAGTGGATTGAGTTGTTGGCAGGCGCAGAAGTGATGAAAGTATTCTTTAAGCCTGGTGATAAACCGGAAGCGATTTTTAAAACCTTTGCAACTGAGGTAACAGCAAGATCATATTGTAATCTGCACAGTTTGTGGAAATCATAAGAAAAATAATGACGGTAGCTTGCTACCGTTTTATTATTTTTTTGAAAGAAAATGGACCATTACATAAAAATCTTGTTATAATGTAATGAGAGATTTTATAACAAGAAGGAGAGTTATGATTAAATTAGATAATGTATCTGTTTCTTATGATCATTTATGTGTTTTAAACGAGTTTTCATATGATTTTAAAGCCAAACAAATTACTTGTTTATTTGGACCGAGCGGTTGTGGTAAAACAACACTCTTAAATGCAGTCGCTGGGTTAATTTCCTATGAAGGTGAGATTTATAAATCCTCTAAACAATCGTTCATATTTCAAGAAGATAAATTATTACCTTGGTTAACGGTTTATGATAATATTTCAGTTATTTTGAAGGGACATATAAATGAAGATGAAATAGACAATACTGTAAAGCACTATTTGCAACTAGTAGGTCTAATAGACTCTAGTCAGCAGTATCCAAATCAATTGTCTGGTGGTATGAAAAGAAGAGTTGCAATAGCAAGAGCTTTTGCATATCCTAGTGATATTTTATTGATGGATGAACCGTTCAAAGGATTGGACAAGGCATTGAAAGCCGGGATAATAAATGATTTTATGAAACTATGGAAAGAAGATAATAGAACCATATTACTAGTAACACATGATGAAGATGTTAAGGCTTTCTGTCATCATACACTAATGGTTAAAGGGTTGCCTTTGGAGATTAATGATGAAATATAAAAAGTATTACATACTGTTGATTGCGTTTATGTTTCTCTATTTAGCGGGTTTTACTTATCTAAATCTGTTTGTTTATGGGAGTGTCATAGATTCAAATGTGCCTATACTCAGTTTGACCATAATCATCCCACTTTATATTGCTTTTAAACAAAAAAGTTTTACTAAAAAAATGATTGTGATATTGTATGTATTCCTATTAAGCGTAGGACTGTTTTCATTTGTTGTCTTACCAAACTATACTTATGATGAGGCTATTGAGATGATACCTGATACATATGTGAAGACCTTAAGGAAACATGTAGGAAAAGAAGGATTTATCTATAAAGGAAATTATTATATTAAAACTACCAATGGGGCTTACAGTTTTGATATTAAAGAAGGTACTTATAAAGGAGTAGAAGATGATTTTAAATAATGACAAGATAACAATTAGAACAATAGAACAAGCTGATATGGATTTTATTCAAACGTTTTGGGGTGATGAGGAGTCTATGCTTGCATCTGGCGGCGTTTATAATGTAAGAGATGAAGATAAAGAAGCATTGTTTAATATATTAAATAAAGGTGAAGAGTTTAACAACCACTATATTATATTAAACGATGAGATGGCTATTGGTGATTTGAGCATCAGAAAGTATGATGATAAAACTAAAGCAGCTCATATGGATATGAAGATTCTTCACGTAGAACGAAATAAAGGTTTTGGTAAAAAGGCATTACAAGCCGTATTGGATTACTATTTTAATACGGTTAAAGGAGAGGAATTATTCTTTGAGTTATGGTTGGTAAATTACTTTGCACAACATAAATTAAAAGAATATGGTTTTGAAGCAACGTTAATTATGGAGGATGCTACAATTATGACGTTGACTAAAGAAAACTATGAGAAGGGAGCACTTCATGTATAAAATGTTACATACTTGTTTTAGAGTAATGGATTTAGATGCCTCATTAAAGTTTTACACAGAAGCATTAGGCTTAAAGGAAACAAGAAGAAAAGACTTTCCTGAACATGAATTCACATTGGTTTTTTTAGCAGATGACTTTAACACGTATGAAATTGAACTGACTTATAATTATAATCCCGAAACACCATATGTTATTGGTAATGGATTTAGTCATTTGGCACTTGGTGTAGAGGATCTAGAAGCTTCAAGAGATAAACATGAGGCAATGGGTTATCAAGTAACGAAGTTAATGGGTTTACCAGGGACACTGCCATCATACTATTTTGTGACAGATCCAGATGGTTATGATGTAGAGATTATAAGAAGAAAGTAATCTATGAGACTTATAGTGAAAGCTATAAGTTTTATTTTCGGTTTTTCTAGGCATACGAAAAGCACTTCGAATGAAGTGCCATATTATTTTTCAGGATATTGGTAATTTAAGCTCCAACCAATGCCATATTTATCAACAAATGAGGCAAATCTAGAGTTCCAAAACGTGTCAGCAATAGGCATAAATATTTCAACATCCTCAGATAGTTCTTTGTATACTCGCTCGATTTCCTCTATTGTATCAAATTCAATAAGAGTAGAAACTTGATCTCCCTTTCTTACTGGTTGTCCAGGAAATGCATCAGAAAAATACAAAAAATGTTTTCCTATCTTTAATTCTGCGTGTAGAATCTTGTTTTTATAATCATCATCTACTGACATTTCTGGATTTTCATCAAATCTCATCATAGATGATATCTCACCTTTAAAAACAGTTTTATAAAACTCTAAAGCTTCATTTGTGTTACCTTCTAACATAATATAGGGTATAAATTTCATACTAATCTCCTTTTAGTTCAAAATATATTCTAGTAAGTTTTACTCGATTAAATAAATACCCAATTTAGGAATTTCAAATCATCTACTATACATAACTAAAAATTCTTATTTTAGAAATTACAGATAAAACTTTTTTTCTGTTTAGACTCAAAATATTAATTCTAAAGGTTCATAACAAGATGGTTATGAAATGGAAATCATTAGAATAAAGAAGTAAATTGCAGAGCTGATGGAAAATCCATTAGCTTTTTTTGAAGATAATGATTATTTAACGAGTAGAGAAATCTGCTAGTTCTTTCTTTTGCAGTTGGGATATTATAGATATAAACAAGCACTTATTCAGTTGTGGAGATAGCTTGTTAACTTTACACGTTTTAGCTAAAATGATATAATTTAATTAGCTAATGTAAATATTAGCTAAAAGCAGGAGGGTGAAGTGATGATTATTAATGCAACTGAAGTTAAAAATAGTTTTGGAAAGATGTTAAAATTACTAGATTATGAAGATATCTACGTTAAAAAAAACGGTAGAGTAGTAGCTAAGATTATGCGACATACTGAGAAACTTGATGCTGAAGGTTTAGTTAAAGAATCATTTACACAATATGAATCCAAGGATAGAAAAGTGAGTTATGAGGAGTTCTTAAAATTAGCTTCTAATAGTGATAAGCGTTATGAACTGATAGATGGAGAAGTTTACATGCTTTCATCACCTAAGGTGACTCATCAATCAATTGTAGGTATTCTTTATGGTGAATTGTATAAGCAAAAAATCACTGGATGTATCCCATTTATTGCACCTTATGATATTAAGTTATCAGTGGATGAAAAGATAAATATAGTACAGCCAGACTTAGGTATCATTTGCAATTTAATGGAAAATATTGATGATGAAGATCGATATGTTGGTGTACCAAGTTTGTTGATTGAAGTACTTTCTCCATCTTCAATTAGTAGAGATAAAGTTAGAAAATTAAATACTTATATGCTCTCTGGTGTGAAAGAATATTGGATTGTTGATCCTAGGAAAGAAAGAGCAGATGTTTATAGATTTAAAGATTTTGAAATTGATGATTATGAGGAATATGAAAGAGCAAAGGGCATCAAATCGTTTCTTTTTAACCATATTCATGTTTATTGGTAATGCTGTGAAAGGAATTGCTGTAAGTAACTAAAACATTGAATATCTATTTCAATTGCCTTCGTATCCAAATGGGTTTTCTGTTGAGATTATCAGAAGAAAATAAGAATCATGAACTAGTGGAGAAATCTGCTAGTTTTTTTAGTGAGAATTAGAAACAATTGTAAATTATATAAGTACAAAAGTATATTTGAACTTTCTATGATTGTTGATTGAATTACTCTACGTGTAATGAAATTGACATATTTTTCAAGTCGAATATATGATATGTTTTTAACAGTGGGACTTGAAAGAAAAGGGAGGTATAATCAATATGATAAAAGTAGAAAATAAAATGAACTATGTTCATTTGTTTGAAGAATATGAACATAGTAAACCAGTTATTTATTCAGCACTAGAAGGTCAGTATGATTGTGACTTATACGTTAATGATGAATATAAACCAGAGTTTGCAATTCTGTTTACTCAATTTGACTTTCATTTTGTAACAGGTAACAAAGAGACTAATTCTTTAGTTTCGGATTTGAGAGATATAATTTTTAGAAAGCACCTCAAATTGAATAATTTGAAGGAAGCAATACTTGTTACACCTGATGATAAATGGCAGGGTGTACTGAAAGAAGTGTTTAAAGGATACAGTGATATTATTGATAGAAGGTGTGTGTATAAACTGAATCAGGATAAGTTTAAAGTTATATATGATAATACAGACTTTAATTGTGGTTTAAACTTTTCAATCAATCATGAATCAGAATTTAACTCCAAAATCCCTTATTTAACTTCTAGATTGAAGGATAACAATAAAACAATTTCTTATTGCTCAGGCTTTATGTTGGGTGCAGGACATGCTGAGATAGATGTGAAAACAGATGACTTATATAGACAAAAGGGCTATGGGAAATTGGCCTCATTACTTTTAATTAAAGAACTATTAGATCACAAAATAGAACCAGATTGGTGTTGTTGGGAAAGTAAAGATGCATCTAAGAAACTTGCACATTCGATTGGTTTTGAGAAAGTAAATGAATTAATTGTTTATATTTGGGTTGAGGAAGTAAATGGTAAACTATAAAATAAAGTGGTGTTTTCATGAAATAGTGAAGAATTTAAATTGTTTTGAGTGTCATCATAACCAGTGGATTATGATAAGAAATCATTGAAATGAAGTAAATAATAGAACTGAGCATTTAATTTGCCCAGTTCTTTTTATTTACATATACTCTAATGATAAGTGTTCTAGTTCCATTTTGAGTTCTTCCAACTCCATGGCTGATGCTATGGGTAGGAATAGATTCATTGTTTCCTGAGCTTTTTCCTTCCACCTTGTTTGTGATAAATGTTTCAATGTTTTCATGTTATGGAGTCTATCTGCAAGCTTTATCATTATAATATCATCGTCATATTCAGAGAAAATCTGATTTACATTCATTTCATGAAAATCTAAGTTATTGATCAAATGTATTTTTTGATAGATGTTCTCTCCAAATTCATTTAAAATTTTATCTTTATTGATTTTACTATCAGGAGATATAGTTTCATGCAATAGACCCAATATTACAGTATCGATAGGTAAATCCATGGTTTCCAATATTTTAGCAACACTTAGTGGGTGGATTATGTATGGTTCACCAGAATATCTCTTTTTGTCGTTTAGCGACTCCAAGACAAGCTTATATGCATTATCAAATTTGACAATATCATCTTTAGAATACTTCTTGTTAAGCGTATTTCTTAAATCAGAGTATAGTTGTTCATAATTCATATTTCGACCTCCTATTTCCGAAAATAACTCCTTTATCAATCTCATAGCATGCAACATGTTAGGGGGAAAACCAAATTTTTTAACAAAGGCTTTACTATATCCTGATTGAGTTTCATAGCCATAATTCATGGCAATATCAACTATTTTTTCACCTTTTAATATGTCTTTGGCAGAACAAATTAGTCTTCTGTTAGTCACATAATTATGGACTGTAATTCCCATATTTTTCTTGAACAGCTTTGAAAAGTGGTACTTCGAGTACCCTAATTGCTCAGATATGATTTCAATACTTAATCTATTGTGTAAGTTATCTTCGATTATTATTATACTTTTCTTAATAGTTTCATCCATTACAAATCTCCTTAGCTAAGTTAATTAAAGTATAACACTAGCAAATCTCTGTAACTACTCCAATCTTGTCATCCTAAAAGAAAATGATTGACTGATAATTATCTAGAATAATTAGAAAAAAATAAAGACAAATGGCTAGTAGAGAAATCTGCTAGTTTTTTTGTAGTAAATGGTTTTTTAATAATTTATAATATAAATATGAAATGCTAACTAAAAGTGTTAATTGGCTAAATGATAGGAGGTAACAAATGTATAATATTATAACTGCTAAACCTTCAGATTCAATTGCATTGACAGAATTAGCTATACAATCCGAGAGTTATTGGGGTTATGATGAAGTATTTTTGAAAGAATTTGCTAAGCAATATAATGTGACTGAAGATTATATCAGAGACAATCCTGTGTATATGCTTTATACACAAGATTCTATTATTGGATTTTATGGAATGCTTTTGTCTGGAGAAGAAAAATCTCTAGAATACTTATTTGTTAAACCTGAATACATCGGACAGGGTTATGGGAAAATACTATGGAATCATATGATTAAGACTTGTTATGAAGAGGGGATAAAGGAGTTTGTAATAGTGACCAGCCCTCAGGCTAAAGAATTTTATACAAGATTAGGGGCTAAATACATTGGAGAAGTAGAGTCAATAATAATAAAAGGTAGGAAAATTCCGAAATTGATATATATTCTCTAATTTCAAAGCTTTGTAGGTTTAGTATCCAGATCGTTATGAAGAAATAGATTATTAAAACTAGTAGAGAAATCTACTATTTTTTTTAAAATCATTTTTCCCCTTTATTAAAATACTGAGGATGTTAGCATTAAGGAAACAGGCTATATTTCTAGATGGAGAACATTAAATCTAGAAATTATTAATGTATAAGACAAGGAGAGGGTGATTGATTATGATGAAACACGAGGGCACTAAACATAACTGGAGGATTAACACAAAATAATCCTCAAAATAAACTTTGGAGGCAATTAGTGGTAATTAATAATTTAGTAATTCGAAATTTTAAAGCAGATGATTTGCACGACTTTACAAAGATGTTTACAACCTATTTCAGAAGTGATTTTAATATTGATATTAGTGACGATGGAGCAAATAGACTATGTAAAAAGATGGCAGAGGATATTTTGTCCGGTATCGTTAATTTGGACTTGTTAATTGTAGATGGGAAAAGTATCGGTTTTATAAATGCTCAAATTGACACACCTAAAAGTGATTGGTGTGAAAGAGAAGGTTGGGGATTTATTAGAGAAATGTATATTCATAAGGATTATCGTGGACGTGGTTTTGGGAGTAAGTTAGTAAAACACGTTGAGGAAACATTTTACACGATAGGAGTAAGACAAATCTACCTTACGTCAGATGAAACTGGTGATTTTTGGATTTCATGTGGTTACAAAGAGTCTGGAGAAATTAGTAGCATCAATAATGGTCCGATATATGAAAAGTGAGTAACCACTTGATGAACATGATGTAGAGATCGTAAGAACAAAAATAGATATTGCATGGGCTAATGGATTTGATCTGTTAGTCCTTTTGTTTAGTTATAATTTCTCTGTTTTATGGAGTTGGTTCTAACATTAGGTTATTGATGAATACAGTAAATAAAGATATGCTTGTAACAGGGGGAGATGAAATGATAAATATAAGAATTGCTGAATATAGAAAAAAATACAAAATGACTCAAGTAGAACTGGCACAACAGTTAGGTATATCTTTTCAGTCGATAAGCAAATGGGAAACAGGTGTTGCTTATCCGGATATAGTGATGTTGACCAAGTTGTCGGATTTCTTCAATGTATCACTGGATGAGTTTGTTGGAAGAATGAAAAAGAATAGTGGGGATGCCGGGAAGGATAATCCAACATTTTGGGGTAAAAAACTAGACTACCTTCAAGAAACAAGAAAAGATTTGTGGAATGATGACTATTTTGAGTTTTTAGTAATGAAGGTTTGGAATTTTGTTGAACCTATAGATATTGTCGATTATGGATGTGGTTATGGTTATTTAGGTCTTAAGTTGCTACCTTTACTTCCAGAAGGTAGTACCTATACTGGTATAGATTCCAGTTTGGAACTGATTGAAGAAGCAAGGAACATATTTAACAATAGTTCGTTTGAAACGAATTTTATTAAATGTGACATTTATGAGTTTGAGCCAGAGAGTGTTTATGATGTGGCTATTTGCCAAGCTATTATTAGACATTCTAACTATCCTGAAAAAATACTAGAAAAAATGGTTGGGTCAACAAAAACTGGAGGTAAGGTTATTTGCATCGAAATTGATAGGCTTACTGAAGAAATAGGTTATTTCAATTCTATGATGGATTATGAACCATTCGTACATTTAAGAGTTTATGAAAAACTATGGAAGAATGAAACCAAAAATATGGGACGAGATTATTCTGTTGGGATAAAAATCCCTTCTATGTTAAATAAATTAGGTCTTGTAAATATCGAAGCAAGAGTTAATGACAAGGTGTTGATATCGAATGAAAAAAATGGTATTAACAGTCTTATGGAAACAAGAGAGTGGAATAAAAAAGAGTTAGAATCCAGTGTATCTAAGGTCAAAATCCGTTTAGTTGAGAACGATGTTGATAGTGATGATGTTGATGCTTATATTTCTTGGTATAAAGAAAATGTAAAGACCTTAGAAAATATCACACATACTGATATGGTAACTTTCTTTAGAGGGTTAATCATTTCTTATGGTGATAAGACATAACATGTGTATTTACAAGACTTATAGAGGGTTTATAACCCGATCGTATGAAATAGAGTAAATAAGAAGATAAATAAAACTAGTAGAGAAATCTACTAGTTTGTTTGTCTACACTTAGATTACATAGCATGATATTTCCCAATAAGATATTGCAGTAGATTCAATTCAAAAAAGTATTTGACCTTATCTATAATAGAATTGTTTGAGCTTCAATATCTTTTGCTCTCTGATTATGATATACTTGGTGATTTTTTGTCTTTTCTTCATACATGAGTTGATCTACTACTTTCATGACTTCATGAGGTGTATAGTCACGAGGGTGATCAATGTATTGATGTCCAGTACTGAATCGTATTTTATATGGTTTTAGATTTTTATCATTAAATGCTGATACTTCATTCTTAATCCGGTTGATCGCTTTCACACCAGACTGGGGACTAATAGATTCAAAGATGATTACAAACTCATCGCCGCCAATTCTTGCAACCATATCGGTGCTCCTAACTGAAGCTTTGACTAAACTCGTGAACTTTATAAGTAATTCATCACCTTCGTTATGTCCGTAATTGTCGTTGACTGCTTTAAATTCATCGATGTCGATCAATACGACTGAGATAGGATGTTTCATTTTAAGTTTTTTTCTCAAATGTTCTTCAAACTGTCCTCTTGAAAAGACATCAGTAAGACTATCTCTATTCATATCTTCGCGTACTAAGAATATGAAAATATACAAAGACAGTAATGAATATATGGACCAAACTGCCGGTAGTTCTGGAAACATTTTCTGTAAGATACCACCTAACATGGGCAGAAACACAAGGGCTAAATAGAGCGGAAACACTGGACTGACACATCTTTTAAAATATTTAATAGAAGACATTCCATAAACCAGTATCAAACCAACTTGAAAATAGATATGAAGGTAGGTCCCGCTTTTTCTTACTAAATTCCCAAGATCGTCTACTACAAAAATATAATTCGTCCAAATGTTAGATAATCCATAAATAAAAAGAATAAACCATACAATTAGATATGATAGTTTTCTTTTTCCAAGTTCTTTTTGATCATTAATTATATGTAAGTCGAAATAGTAGAGTGACAGTATTAATGGGAGAATATTAAAGAAGTGAGTTAAATGCACCAAAATATAGGTAAAACTACCAAGAGAGTTATTACCGTTAAAATTGCTTATGAGCAACTTAAGAGTCAACATTAAGATAATCGATACGACAATAGCCAAATAAACTCTCGTTGTTTCTCGTCCTAATTTAATGGATTTAACTATATAAATCACAATGTAAAATTGAATAAAAAGAATATAGAAATATATATAATTATGTGATAAGTTCATACGTCCTCCTACATCTATTTATGTCCCAAGTTTGATTTGTTAATCAAAAATGTGACTTTAATTAGTTACTTGTTGAAGTCATTTTTTCTCAACAAAATAATGTGAAGAGGTTTACTAGAATATTTAATTGGTTATTTGTGGAATCCAGTTGTTTCAGCGCTTGTGATTGACAGTTTAAATATTTACTCATTATATCTCATGATCACAGCCCAGTAACTCCATAACGGTAACAGAAGTAGAAGTCCTTATGAGATAGGTTACTGATTTAGTTTTCACAACCTGATAGATGCTTAATTGATATTACAAGATACTATAGGATGATAAATTTCAGTTAAATCAATAACTTTTTAAATAGAGAAGTAAAAAAGTTATAATACTGTAGAGATGTGATAATGATTGATGTATAATTTTAAGATGAGATGAAGTAATGGATTCAATTAATGATTTGATGGAGGATTTGAGATGAAGAGAATAATGATGCAAGTTTATGTAAAAGGGAGTATTGAGGCCGTTGATCTGTATCAGAATGCATTTAATGCAACACTTAAAAGTGAGTTGCGTAATGACGATGGAACTTATTTGCATGCAGAACTTGATGTGTGTGGTCATACGATAGCATTATCTGAAACAGATGATGAGAAGATACCTGGTAATACGATGCAGTTCTGTTTTCATTATGAAGAAGGGCAAGAAGAAGCAGTAAAACATGCCTATGAAGTACTTAAAGAAGGCAGTCAGATAAACCATGCATGTGGACCGTGTTTTTACAGTGGGTGTATGGCAGATTTTATTGATAAATTTGGTGTTCATTGGTGTCTGTTTGTATAAATGAATATCCTAATAGAGTTTATATAAAAAATCCCCTGAAGTCCTCAGATTAATTGATCTGTTAACTTAAAGGGGATTGTTTTTTAGTATATTATAGTAGTTTAATCAGACCTTCTAATTCTTCTGATAAAACTTTTGCCAGTTCAAAATCGGTCGCTTTTAATGCCAAGGCAATCTTGACTTCAACTGATTTTTTATTTTGCTCAATTTCAATATAATCCTTGTTAAAATGATTGGCATAAATCATTCTTTTGAATTTTTTCATTTTAACTTTTCTGATAGTCTTGTCTTCAATCAATAAAACATAATCCATACTGTTTACAATTGAATAGTAATCATGTGAAATCATTAAAATGGCACCTTTGTAGTTTGCTATGGCTTTTTCCAATGCAATTTGTGAATAGGTATCCAAATGACTTGTCGGTTCATCTAAAAGCAACATATTTGCCTTATTAGCTGAAATTTTAGCCAATTGAAGTATATTCTTCTCTCCGCCAGATAATGACCCAATCTTTTGTTCTATAAACTCTACATCAAAACCATAGTTGAAAAGATAAGATTTTATATCACTGTATGTTTCAAAACCAGCATCATAGAATTCTTCAAGTATTGTGTTTGATTCATTTAGTACTTCACCTTGAAGTTGTGATAAATAAGCCACCTCAACATCATCATTTATCTTAATGGCCTCATGATTATTTCTAAAGATTTCTCTTAGTAAAGTAGTTTTACCAGTTCCATTTGAACCTATAATGGCAACTTTATCGGTTGATTTAATCTCAAAGCTAACATTTTCTAAAAGCGACTCATCAAAAGCCACACTATAATCTTTTACTTCAAGAGCGATTGCATCTTCAAGTTCATTATGTGCTTCTAAATTAATGTAGGGTTGTTTTATATCTACAAATGGTGCTTTAATTCTACGAGCTTCAAGTCTTTCCTGTACTTTAACTCTTGCTCTTAGAGACTTGCCTTTAGCAGCTTCTGAACTGTAAGTTGCTATATGTCTTAGTTTATCAATTAAAATCGCATTTCTTGCAATCTCTTCATCATCTGCAATAGATAGTTCTTGCAGTTCAATTTTAGTTTGAAGTAATGAGAAGTTATAATCAATATATCTGCCATCAAATTCTTGGATTTCCATATTCTCAAGATGTACAATTTTGTTAAAACAATGATTCAACAGGTATCTGTTATGCGTAATGATAAACAAGATGCCTTTATGAGAGTTGATTAGATTTTTAAGAGAGTTAATGTTCTCAAAGTCTAAAAATACATCTGGCTCATCCATAATCATTAAGTCTGGACTGTTAAGCATTTCTTTAATAACTTGGATAAGTTTGAATTCGCCACCACTAAGTTCAGAGACTTTTAAATCTCTTTGTTTCATTAGATCTGCAAGATTCAACTTCTTATTTATGTTACTTTCAAAGTCGTCTCCACCTATGGCATCAAATGCGTCTAATGCTACTTGGTACTTTTCAAGCAAAGGTTCAATATCTGAAGATGTTTCCATTTCAGTACATATAGATGTTATTTCCCTTTGAAGCTTAAGAAACTTTTCTCCAATAAATTCGAAAACGGTCGTTTCGCTTGTTTTGTCTAATTGTGAGAATTGGCTTACATAACCTATTCTACAATTCGGATCCATCTCCAGGTTACCATCGTACATGTATCTCTCAGGATCCATAATTATATCTATCAGTGTGCTTTTGCCACTACCACTAGTGCCGATAAAAGCACAATGTTGACCTTCTTCCAATGTAAATGAAATCTTATTGTAAAGGTCTTTCTTCGGAAATGAGTAGGACAGATTATCAATTTTTATCATTTTATTACCTCTCTTTATTACCTAAAAAGAGCCTATAAATATAAGCTCTTCATTCTATAATGTTACAAATCGCAGTTTTTCGATTTATTATAATGTCTTCACAACATTTATGTGAGTATACCGTTGGTAGCATAACACTTTTTTCAACTAATATCAATCATTTCAGACGAAAACTTTTACAATTAATCAAACAATTCAAACAGACAAAGGATAATTAATTGGGAGTTCTTGCAAGATATTAAAATAAACCCTACAAATGAGAAATGTTAATATATAATCATTTGAAAATTTCATAAAGTTTAGTGTGAAAAGAATATATAAAAAAACAGTTTAATGAATGTTGTTTTTTAGTGAAAAGAATGATTTAAGATCTCCATGAGTTGTATGCATCAAAGACACACGAAGTCATGTAGTGATTTACATTTAACCGACAAAGTAGGATCTGTTAACTATTAAATGGACTGGTTACGAGTAGTCAATTAGTAGTGTTTTTACTTATCATATTAAATTAATCCGTTTTAGGTTCAGTAAATGTGAAACAAATTAAATCATTTTATTTAAAACTTTCATTTAAGTCCAATTTGTAGTTATTGACTTCTAAAAGGGAAACCACTTCATCTGAAGAATGGAAGTATTTTGGAATTTATAGTAGTAAAGCTGCAAAGGATATGTTTATAGAATGATTTATACTTATTAAATGGTTATAATGCAATCAAGATATAAAAGTTTGGTCACAAAGAAATTTGAAGTTTTAAATAGTGTTTCAATTAATTTGGAAGTTGTATCTATTGCTTGGATATCTGAAGAGCATGCAGCTTCAAATGAGGAGTTACCTGCGACAACAGATGAACATAAAAACACTCCCGATTCAATGAATCGGGAGTGTTTTTATAATAATGATATTAGATATGATATTAAATCCAGTCATTCTAAGTTTATATCTTAAACCTGTTGATTTCATTTTCTAATTCATCAGCCATTCGATTAAGTTTTTCAGCCGCTTTGGCTACTTCGTCGATGGCTTCAGTTTGTTGAATGACTGAAGCGGTAACTTCCTCAGAGGCTGCTGCAGATTGCTCTGATACTGCAGCTATTTCTTCAATAGAAGCTACAATATTTTCCTTATCTTTATTCATGCTGATTACAAAGTCAGCAACATCGGAAATCACCTTAGTGATCTCATCAGTAGAAACACTGATATTTTCAAATACTTCATCCACTGAGTTAACTGCGATATTCTGTTCTTCAGTTCTTATTTTTACTTCTCCCATTATCGAAACGGTATTTTTACTTTCGTTCTGAATTTGAGAAACAATATCCTGTATATCAAGTGCCGCTTCACTTGAACCCTCAGCAAGTTTTCTGATTTCATCTGCGACAACTGCAAATCCGCGGCCGTGTTCACCAGCTCTTGCGGCTTCGATAGAAGCATTCAGCGCAAGAAGGTTAGTTTGGTCTGCAATACTGGAAATGGTTTCAAGAATACCTCCGATTTGAGTAGACTTTTGCTCGAGTTCTTTAATTGCCTTCTCAATACGAAGGGTAGACTCATTGTTTTCGCTAGTTTTAATTTTCAGTTCAGAAATAACCTCAAGTCCTTTAACATTGGCATTGGATACTTGGAGTGCAGCAGCAGACATGGTGTCGCTACTGTCTGTCAGATGTACAATTTTATCAGCTAAACTGCTGATGAGAACAGCGCCTTTTTCAGTTTCTGATGCTTGGTCTCCAGCACCTTTTGCAATCTCATCAATTGTTCTTGCCACTTCATCTGATGATGCGCTAACTTCTTCTGAAGTAGCGGCTAAATTACTGGCAGACTCAACGACTTGATGGGCAACTTCCTTAGACTTTCCTAACATGTCTGCAAAGTGGTCAATCATGACATTAAAGATACCAGCCATTCTACCGATTTCATCTTTTGATCGAATATCCGCTCTTACTGTCAGATCACCATCTTTGACCTTATCCATGGTTGATTCCAATGAAATAATCGGCTTGATGAAGTTTCTAGCCAGTAAAACAGCTACAACAAATCCGATAATCAAACTACCGACACCCAAAATGATTGTAGTAATTAATATAGGTCTAGTTAGGGTTGAAACCTCACTATTGTCCATTGTTGCTAAAACGGTCCAACCTGATGATTTCATCGTTTTAAAGGTAGCAAACTTTTTGCTGTTGTCAAACTCATATTCAACCATACCTTCATCTTTTGAATTCACTGCGTCAATGATTTCGGGTATAGGTACTGTTGTACCAATTTGTTCAGGCTTTTTATGAGTGATGACGATTTGATCTCTATCTATTAAAACTGGATAACCGTTTTCTCCGATTTTAATATTGTTCATCTCATTAGATAAACTGGCTGTTGTGATGTCTATGGATAATACACCAATAAAGGTATCTGCATTGTCATAAATAGGGGTTGCCACCGATACGACCATGCTGCCAGTTTCCTCGTCTATATATGGTTCTGTCCAGATTGTATCATCAGCTTCTTTTGCTTGAATATACCATGGTCTCGTGGTGGGATCATAATCAAGGGGAACATCTAACCAACTTGGATCGAACATTTCTCCTTTTTCAGTTCCCATGTAGACAAAGAGTACATCAGGATGGACATCTACAAAACTTGCAAACTCAGCCATCATTTTCTGTTTAGAAACAAAACTGCTTTGAGCTGTTTTAGTTGTTTCACTATGAGCGAATAGTTCTGCGGCAATTTCATATGATTTCATAAAATTTTCTACCGAATATTCCACTTGTTTGACTAATTCTAAGTTGGAATTAAGAAAGCCGTTATAAACAACCAATGCACTTCTTCTGTAAGATAGTATACCGAGTATAGTTACAGGTAAAGTGATGATCATAATAAATATTAATATTAGTTTCATTTTTATGCTTTTATTCATAATAATACCTCCCGTATTTTTATATTTTTTACCCAAGTCATTTCATTTTTACGCAGTTAATTAAAAAAAATACTTGTCACACAGTGTGTCACCGTGATATGGTTATCATGACACGTCATGTGTCTTAAATGTATAGTCATAGAATTATTGTAATAAAAAGCTTATAAGTAAATGAAATTAAGGAGGAAACATGTTAACCATACCAAAGAAATTGTTGCTGGGTTCCGCGACAGCAGCGACACAAATTGAAGGAGGAGATTTAAATTCTAATTGGTATCACTGGTCTCTGGCTGGCAAGATAGCTAATAATGAAAGCAGTATAGTGGCAGCAGATCATTATAATCGCTATCCAGAGGACATTCAAATTATGAGTGAACTCAACCAGGAAATATACAGAATGAGTATTGAATGGAGCCGTATAGAACCTGTAAAAGGGGTTTGGTCACAAGAAGGCATAGATCATTATAAAGATGAAATGGCTATGTTATTAAAAAATGGCATTCAACCTCTGGTGACCTTACATCACTTTTCCTGTCCTGAATGGTTACAAAAAGAAGGTGCATGGGTTAATTCTGACACGGTAGAACGATTTTTAATATTTACTGGAAAAGTTGTATTAGAACTAGGAAATATGGTTTCTGAATATTGTACCATCAATGAACCTAATGTATTTGCCATGGATACTTATATGGATGCAAAGTATCCACCTGGGCACAAGGATGATATAAAAAGTTATTTTAAAGCATCAAAGAACTTAATTGTTGCACACCTAAGAGCCTATAAATTGATACATAATATAAGAGCGGAACACAAATTCTCAGGTATTACGAAAGTAGGAATCGCACATCACCTGGCACATTTTGAAGTCGATTCTAAAAATCCTTTAACACATCTTAGTAAAAAACTAATGGATTATTCATTTCATGATCTTTTTACAAAAGGCATGATTGAGGGGAAACTGTCTATGCCACTTGGAGTAGGTTATCCAGAAGGAAAAGGTAGATTCTGTGATTTTATTGGTGTGAATTATTATTCAAGGCATATTATCAGATCGACAATGAATCCTTCTATGCTCTTTGGAGAAGTAACTGTGGATGAGTCTGTGCCGGACTCAAGGAAAAATGATTTAGGGTGGGAAATATATCCTAAAGGTCTTTCAATTATCTTAAAGAAGTTGTACAAAGATTATCCACTTCCTATTTACATCACTGAAAATGGTATTCCAGATGTTAATGACACAAAACGGGCTCAATTTATCTATGAACACTTAAAAGAACTTGTGACACTGATTGAAGAGGGCATTGATATAAGGAGGTATTACCATTGGTCTTTACTGGATAACTTAGAATGGAATGATGGGTATGGTCCAAGGTTCGGACTTGTAGAAGTCAATTATAATACCTTAAAAAGGACAATCAGACAAAGTGGCAAGTTTTATGGCGAGCTAATAAAACATAGACATATTTCAAAAGAGATGAAGCAAACCTATAATATTAAGGATGTGAGTTATGAATAAGTTGTCAAATGTAACAAAACTAGGTTAAGGCCTTGGTGATTTGGCGAGCAACTTGTTATTTCAGATGACTGTTATTTATCTATTGTTCTTTTACATTGTTGATTTAGGTATTTCAGCAATGGCGGCGGGTGTGATTATTCTAAAAGCAAGAATTTGGGATGCCTTTAATGATCCTGATATGGGTTTGGTAGTTGATCATACAAAATCAAAACACGGTAAAGTGCGAGTTAATTTATTATATGGCTCTTTGCCACTAGGGATTATGACGGTATAGATGTTTTTTATCTCCAATATAATTATATGTTATAATATAAAAAACTATTGGAGGGGTATATGATCGATTATGAAATTAGACCAGTTAGAGCTGGTGATGGTAAAGGCATTAATCTCTTAAGGAGAATGCCTGGGGTTTTTGAAAATATTTTGGGCATTCCATCCGAACGCATTCGAAGAAATGAAAGTTTTATAGAAAATATGGATCCCAATGCACATGTTTTTGTAGCGGTAACACTTGTTGATGGAGAAGAAATAATTGCAGGGATGGCTGGCTTACATGTCAGTGCAAATCATAGACTACGGCATTCAGGCGGTGTTGGCATCATGATTCACAAGGACTATCAAGGCAAGGGATTAGGCCGTGCATTGATGAATACTCTTCTGGATATTGCAGACAATTGGTTGATGCTGGTTAGAGTTGAACTGACTGTTTTTACGGATAATGAAAAAGCGATAGGTCTTTATAAAAAATTGGGTTTTGAAGAAGAAGGATTAAAAAGAAAAGCTGCAATCAGAAACGGAAAATATGAAGATGAATATCTGATGGCAAGAATAACGCATCAAGAATAATAATATAATAACCAGATATAAATTATCTGGTTATTATATTGTTATGATGCAGATATATAATATTGGCAACTTTATTAGATATAATAAATATAAGTTAAATAATATAACTATGAGTGGAACAAGGAGATTTTATGAATGATTTTAGAAGCAGAGCTTTAAAACCATCGTGGTCAAATTTTGATGGCTTCAATTCACCACAGCAGCAAGGTGAAAAAAGACCTGAGCTAACTAAAACTATAGATGTGTCAATCGCTAGAATTAAATTACCTACCTTTAATTTTGAATACTTGGATGTTTATAATGCGATTAAGAATAGACGGTCTGTTAGGAAATATCAAGACGGTAAAATATCTTTAGAGGTTTTATCTTATCTATTATATGCTACTCAAGGGATAGAAGATCCTTCTAAACCTTTTTATCGATCAGTTCCTTCAGCAGGTGCAAGACATGCTATAGAAACCTATGTCTACTGTGATCGAGTTGAAGATCTTAAAAAGGGGTTGTACTTATACTTGCCTCTAGAGCATGCCCTTGTTGTAGTCCATCAGAATGACATTAATGTATTGGATGAGATGGAATATTTTACTTTCGGTGCACCGTGTACCTTCATGTGGACAGCGATTCCATATCGTATGGAATGGCGTTATGCACATTGTTCAGAAAAACTGATATTACTAGATGCAGGTCATATTTGTCAGAACTTATATTTGGCGTGTGAAAGCATCGGATTCGGGACTTGTGCTGTGGGCGCATATGATCAAGATGTACTGGATAAATTCATGGAAGTAGATGGAGAAAACGAATTTTTAATATATGCTGCACCAGTTGGACTTAAATAATACTTTACAACTGTAAAATTCAGTATTATCATAATAATTAGTTGGAAGTGAGGTTATTATGAAAATTGATAAAAAAAGTATAGATATGAATAAAATACCATTCAGTCGTTTTGGTAGTTATTTTGTCATATCGCTTGTTAAAAATAAATTATGGATACGAGATATTAGGGGTGGAGATGACGATTTAGGTAAAGCCTTTGAAATGCAATTTTTTGAGTCCGTTACAGTGCTGATGACAGAAACACAGTTGACTCTAATGGGCAGACAAGGTGCACTTCATCTTACTTTTATCAATGAGGATACTTTATCATTTAAGGGCAACCTTAAATTTAAGCTTAAGTATCAACATAAACGTTATGATACAATCTGTGAGTTGGCTGAGAACATATATGAATTAACAAGTTATTCTCAACAAGTTAAGTTTGGCATAAAAAGAGAAAAAGGTACTTTGTGTGTAAATGCTCCTTGGGATGCTGTAGGGAATACTAAGATAGAACTAATAGCAGAACACTATTACCACTTCTTCATCTGTTCTTATAAGACTGTGTTTACTGAAAGTATCATCAATCATAAAAGTCATGGGTATACTTATGATTATTGGAATACTTTATTGCCAAATGATCAGACCGATGCCTCTTATATCACCTGGATGAACTTCGTTAAACCAGAAGGACAATTAAAGCGTTATGCTATGTATATGTCTAAGAACTGGATGACCAACATTTGGAGTTGGGACAATGTGTTTTCTGCTATTTTCCTATCACATATAGATTCGGATTTAGCACTGGACCAATATCTGATGTTTTCAGACCATCAAGACCGGTCGGGGATGTATCCTGATTTTTTAAATGATAAATTCGCTTCTTATAGTTGTGCTAAACCACCTGTATATGGCTGGGCGTATGAGGTGATGTGTGATATCAACCCTGTGTTTAAGAATATTACTTTATTAGAAAAAGTTTATGATACCGTATCCAAGTTATCTAATTTTTGGTTAAGACACCGTATGAGTGATCAAGGATTACCATATTATATTCATGGGAATGAATCAGGCTGGGATAATGGTACGTTCTATAAAGAAGGTGTACCTGTTATTACACCCGACTTATCAAGTTTTTTAATTAGACAATTGGATTTCCTCGCTAGAATCGCATTAGATCTGGGGATGACATATGAAAGCAATCGATTGACTGCAGAAGCCAATCAAATTTTTGAACGCATGATGGAAATGTTATGGACCGATAAAGGGTTTGTAGGGTATTCCATAAAAGATAAGACTTTTATAGATGGTTCATCGACATTACAAAGTCTCTTACCATTGATCATACATTATCGTTTAAATTCAACGGTAAAAGAAACTTTATTAGAGATCCTAAAAGAAGAGAATCATTTTTTAACTGAACATGGTTTGGCTACCGAATCACTTAGAAGTCCTAACTATCAAAGTGATGGTTATTGGAGGGGGCCGATCTGGGCACCTGTGATGTTGATGTTTACAAGTGTTTTAAAGGAAATGAACGAAACTGAGTTTCATGAGGAGCTGGTTAAACGTTTCTTCAACTGTATGAAAATTAATGGAATGGCTGAAAACTTTGATGCAAAAAAAGGAAAAGGTCTTGTTGATCCAGCATTTGCATGGACTTCCTCGGTGTACTTGCACTATTTGATTCATCATGATTTTTTAAAACCGGATATTAATAATGAAACATAAGAAAAACGCCTGATACGACTCAGGCGTTTTTTTATTTACATAAGCTATGCCAGTATTTTAAAATCACTTTTTTATTATCCAACATCATAGGTGTCTCTGATTTTCCATAATTATTAATAAAAACATTTCTAATGGGAATTTTTTCCTGATGTAGTGTTTTGAGTGTCAAAAGTGCATGGTTGATACATCCTAGCTTATTACCAACCACTAAATCGACTTGTCCTTTTGTCTCTTTGATTAAATCCAATTGGGTGTAATCTCTTGTTATTGGAACCATTAATCCTCCAGCTAACTCAATAAAACATTCCTTATGAGTTTCTATGAATGTTAAGAGTCTCTTTTTATCGATGGTAATGCCATCTCTTTCAGAAGCCAAATGAGGTGATAGAGGTTGTTTAAAGAAGTATAAATTAACCACTTCGATAGGTAAGTTTTGAAGGTGACAATAACCATAAACATCACTTTCACTAATATCTTCAAAGGAATCTCTTCCGGTTTCTATAGGTTTGATTACTTGATGACCTTTATGAATCAAAGACTTACCATAAAATGTTTTACCTGCGTCGGTATCTGTCCCTATAATATATGTTATCATTTGATCTCCTCAAACCATTTTTTATAGACCTTGCACACTTTGTTAAGTGCATCATCAGAAATAATGTATGGAAACATTCCGTATATATAATTGATAAATGGCCTGCTGTGAATACCATGTTTTAATGCATACTGCTTAAAGCCTTTCAGACCTTTTGGATCATTTACTTCTATACATAAACAACCACCTAAAATTCTTACCTCTCTGACCTTATTGGATTCGAACGATTTGAAGTTCTCTTTTAATTTCGCTTCAATATGTTTGATCTTTGATAAGTAATCTTCTCTTTCGAAAATTTCAAAGGATTTAAGCGCTACGGTACATGCCAGTGGATTTCCCATAAAGGTAGGACCATGCATTAAAGCGTGATCGGGGTTATCTGAATAGAATCCCTGATAAATTTTTTCAGAAGCAACAGTCGCTGCATGACCAATATATCCCGCCGTTAAGGCTTTTCCCAATACAATGATATCTGGACAGACCAAATCACTTACAAAACGATGTCCAGTTCTACCAAAGCCAGTAGCGACTTCATCAAATATGAGTAAAACATCATATCTTTCACAGAGTTGTTTAGCTTTTTCTAAAAATGAAACATCATATATTTTCATACCACCAGCGCCTTGTAGAAGTGGTTCTACAATAAGAGCAGCAATCGTTTCATGATGATGGATTAAAATGCTTTCTAGTGCAGCATCATCCGGCTTGATGTGATACACACCTTCTTTTTCCGGAAAGGCAAGGTGGTAGTCTTCATCATCTCCAACAGCCATTGTTTTAAATGTATCGCCATGATAGGCATGTTCTAATGCAATGATTCCTTTTTTCAGCGGTTTGTTTTGATTAAAGAAATATTGAATGGCCATTTTTAATGAGACCTCAACAGCAACGCTGCCAGAGTCCGAATAGAAGCAGTAGTTCAAATCACCAGGTAACATGTCTTTTAGTTTATCAGATAGTTTCTCTACTGGGTCGTGGGTTAAACCACCAAGCATCACGTGAGAAAACACATCAACTTGTTCTTTTAAAACAGCATTGAGTTCTGGGTTGTTATAACCATGAATAACACTCCACCAAGAACTGGTTGTATCTATTAGCTTTTGTGTTTCAGTATGCAAGTAAATGCCCTCAGCACCTATTATTTTTATTGGCTCATCCATGGTTTTCATTTGTGTATAAGGATACCAAATCATATTATGCTCCTAAATGTTTTTTTACTCTAAGTCCAGTAACGACCGAGAAATAGGTAAGGGCTAAATCTAATACTAAATCTAAAGAGAGTATTGAGACTAAAGCTGCTATGTAACTACCTGTTTTGCCTAAATACATGATGTTGATACCTGTATAATAAAGCATACCAATCACCCATACCGATAAAGTACCAATTGTCGCAAAGACTAAACTGGGTATCGTTTTATTGTCTTTGGAGCCATATGCGGAGCATAAAGAGACTGATAAAAAGGATAACAGAAAACCAAATGTTGGTTTAAGAACATAACCGATTCCACCACCAGCAGCAAACCAGGGGATACCGAGGAGTCCTCCTAGTAAGTAAGTTCCTACTGCCAAGAAACCATCTCTTTTACCTAAAATTATACTTGTGATGATGACCATCGGCAGTTGCAATGTAAAATACCCAGAAAGTGGTGATGGGATTTTGAGTTGAGCTCCTACTGCGATTAATGCTGTTGAAATTGCAATTCTAATCATTGATTGTGTTGTTAGTTTCATAAAGTCTCCTTAATTTTTTTGTTTTGTCATATTTATTATAAACAATACCACTGTATTGTCAATCTGTTTAATTAGTAAGTTGACAATATAAGCGACCATAATTACTTTATATTAAAAAACAATTCCTAATTTTACATTCTTGTGTATTTATTGAGGCAGAAATTTATATATGATAATATTAAAGTTGTTCCTATATGGAATTTTTAAAGGAGTAAGAGGTGAAAATGAAAAGAGTATGGATTATCATTATCTGTTTTATATTGATGGGATGTAATGAAGTTGCAGAGAAACAAGTGAAATTATCATTAGATGAAGTTGTTAAAATGAGCATATCAAATGGCAATCAACGAATTGATATATTACGTAATACAAATGCCAATACAATAAAAAGTATACTAGATCCAATTCCAGATGATTCTATGATGTTATCGATAAGTAGTACTGAAGATACAACAAATAGTGAGGTTGAAACCATCTCAACTAAAGGACCGCTTTTGATTGACACCAATCGGACTGAGTATGCTCTAGAAGAGTGGAGACCTTTATTTGATACTCTAAGTCATTTAAACTATAGCGTTGTTGATGAAGCCAATTCAAATGGTGATGAAGGAGTGTTTTACTTAACCATTGAATTAACAGATGGAAATATAGTTGTTGAAGTCCGTAAAGACTTTACACTTTTATATATTGGTGAGACAGAAATACTTAAAACAGAGCATGAAGATGTTAAAACGCTTTATAAAGAACTGTCATCCGTTAAATTTCCACAAATCAGTACAGTTTGTAAAAAACCGGTAATCTACTTATATCCAGAAGTGGAAACCAAAATAGCTGTAAAACTCATTACAACATGTGAGTTAACAACGACATATCCTGAGTATAACAACGGATGGGAAGTCATTGCTTATCCTGATGGTGAACTTCTTGTAGACGATCATCAATATGCTTATTTATACTGGGAGGGCATAACAAAACACCCTTTATCAATTGATGCCGGTTTTGTTGTTGCAGGTGAAGATACTGCTGTATTTCTTGATGACAAACTAGAATTAATGGGTTTGAATTATAGGGAACGAAATGATTTTATAACTTATTGGTTGCCTGAGATGGAAGATAATCCATACAATAAAATTCACTTCATGCAAGAGTCCTATGATGAGATAGCAAAATTAGAGATCACACCTGAACCACAATCGCTTATTCGTGTATTTATGTTGTTTGAAGGAATTGAAGTTAAAGAAGAACTAGAACCTCAGATACTTATAAAAGCCACTAGAGAAGGCTTTACCGTTGTAGACTGGGGCGGATCAGAACTTAATTAGGATTATAAATTATATATACGAAAGGATTTTGTGATGAAATATAAAGTGATTATAATTTCATTATGTATTTTAATCATTAGTATGATTTTATTTCGGTGTAATAAAGATTTAGAGGATAACGAAATGGAGTCATTAAGTTTAACTAATGACAATTCTACTTTGAGAGATTCAAATACAATGCCTGATAAGATGCCTTCTGATTTTCAAATCGTGTTTACCTTCGGTGTTGAGCAAGCCAATCAACATAGCGGTATTAATACAGTAGAGGGTACAATCCAAAAAGATTTGGTATTGGATGGTTTAGCATCTTTGGATATTGTAATAAGTGGGACTGACCTTGAGAAGATATATGAATTGATTCAAAAAAGTAATATCGTTTCTTATCCTAAAAATTATAAACCTGCATATATGGAAAATCCACCGAAAGATTCTAGTCGAATGGTTACACCGAGTAATGTTTATAAACTTTGGATTCAATATGATAATACAGAGTATTCATTGTATTGGCATGACTCCAATGCCTCTGAAATTGAAGAGGCAATTATTTTAAGAGAGGCATTAGAAGAAATCAAGAAAATAATAAGATCACTTGATGAATACGATGATTTGGGTCAATCAAATGGAGGATATGATTAATAGGAACTATTGTTGTGAAACGTCGTTAAATTGTACATAAAAATAATAACCAACGCAAAGAAAGGCCTCAATGAAGTCCTAGGAGTTAGTATTTTCAGTACTTGAATTAAACTAAATGTTACTTATAAAAGAAATGGAGACTAAATGGATAATCGTGATAAAATGAAAATCGCCTATGATCTTGCCAAAGAGGCATTGGAAAAGGGTGAAATGCCTATAGCAGCAGTGATATTTAAAGACGATGAAATCGTTGCAAAAGCATATACATCAGAATTTAATGATGAAAGATTTTTGGTTCACGCTGAATTGAAAGCACTTATGGAAGTTGATAAACTAAAATACTCATATGCTGATAGACGTAAAATGAAGATGTTTGTAACTTTAGAACCATGTATGATGTGTTTGGGTGCATCTTTGTCATTTTTCTTAGGGGAAATACATTACTCTGTTGATGCGCCTATTGACGGTGCAATTGGATTTATTGATGAAATAAAAAATCGTACATCCAAGGAACCAGGATATGCTATTCCGAAAATATTTAGTGGCATGCTTAAAGAGGAGTGTATTGAACTGTTTAATGACTACATTAAGGTAGCACCTAATGTAGGTTTAAGAAATTTTGCTAAAGGCATTTTAGCTGTAACTTAAAGAACTTCATATAACACTTAACATACTAGAATCTACTGGTATGATTATTTTTTAAAATAAGGATTTGAGGTAGTATGATAAGTTTAAGACCTGCAACAAACAAAGATAGATATATTCTATCTGATACCTGTATATCAATAGCACCTCTTTATGATAAGTTCATGCCAAATGCTTTTAACAAACAAGCTGAAAGGTTTTTAAAACAAGGTTTATCACAGAGTTATGATACTTTTATAATTGAAAATGACAAAGAGGCCATTGGATTTATAGGTACTAAAAAACTGAATGAACAGATAGTGTACTTAGTGGCATGTTATATGCATTCAGAGTATCAGAATAAAGGTTTTGGAAGTTTGGTTATGGATAATCTGAGAAATGTATTAAATGAATCAGATATGAAAGAAATTGTGTTACTGGTTCATAAAAAAGCTATCTGGGCTCAAAAGTTTTATTTGAAAAATAGGTTTGTAACCGTTTCAGATGATAAGGATAAAATATTGTTGTATGGTGATGGCATTTTTAGAAATGACTATTTGAAGGATACTGTTCTAATGACTTATAAAATGGAATCATAAAAGGAGGACGCATGAGAATTAAAAAAAGCACATTAAATTCAATTATTGCAGGCTGTTACAATATGCCAATCCTGATATTTCAGTTTTATGCCATATACGATAACTCATTGAGTGAATTTTATATGAAAAACAGTTTGCTTTTTCTGGTAATAATACCGATTGTAATGATTACGATTTCAATTATCCCAATGATATTGGTTCTATTGGAGTTCAAAGTTATCATGCACTCAAATCCTGAACTTGTTATTGAAACCAGTCAAAGCAATAAGATTGGATGGTTAATTATTATTGGTGTGAATATACTGGGTGTGATTTTGATTATTGGATTTACAGGCATATGGAAACTGGTCGTATTGGGTTTGATGATTCTTCTAAATGCATTGTTCTTTAGAAGTACCAAAGGTAAAAGTGGTATTTATGAGTCCAGTCTGGTTTATAGAGGTGTCAATTACTCATTTGAGCACCTGGAAACATGTACTGTTAAGAATGGATTGGTTACTCTTAAGTTCATTAAACCAGTGTTGTTTTTAGAAGTTATAGAGTCGGTGGAATTAGAAGGCAATCATGAATTGGATAGATTTTTAAAACTTGTGTTCGATAAAAGCGATGTCTTATCTGAGGTTGTTCAAATTGTGTGATAATGGTTAAATGCTATACTCCTTTTGGGTTGATTTGTGATATAATAATTAACGTTGGAGGGCAGTATGGTTATAAAAATAATGATTGTTTGTATGGCTGGTTTTTTAGGCGCTATGGTGGATGCGATTGTAGGTGGTGGTGGGTTGATTACAATACCTGCATTATTGGCTACAGGCATGCCAACTCATTTAGCACTTGGAACCAATAAATTTGCATCATCAATGGGGACGATCTCCTCGGCGTATCACTATTTCAAAAGTGGTGAAATCAATTTTAATTTATTGAAGTATTTATTACCCCTGTCATTAGTTGGTTCAGCCTTAGGTGTCATGACTGTACTATTGATAGATCCAGAGTTTCTTAAAACACTGATTATTGTCATGGTTTTAATTATTGGATCTTATACGCTGTTAAAGAAGGATTTAGGATTACACAATAAGTTTTCTGGATTAACAAAAAAGAAAATTGTGTTGGGCATGGTTTTAGCATTAGTGCTTGGATTTTATGATGGCTTTTTTGGTCCTGGTACAGGATCGTTTATAATATTTGGCTTAATTGGTATTTTTGGATATGATTTTAAGAAAGCTTCTGCCAATTCAAAATTTATGAACTTTACAAGTAATTTCACTGCACTTATTTTGTTTTTACTCAATGGTCAAATTTGGTTTTTATATGCATTGCCCATGGCTGTTTCAATGATTATTGGTGCTAGAGTGGGGGCAGCGCTTGCTGTTAAAAATGGGGCCCGTTTTATTAAACCAGTTTTTATTATTGTATCTTTTGCATTGGTCGCAAAAATGTTATTTGAGATGATTGGAGGATAAAGTGGTACGAGATACTTTTAATCAAGTTTATTTTCAGTTTATGAGTGATTTACAAAGAAATGCTTTTGAAATTACAAAAGAAAATCAACCTGAGGGCATCACTCAATTAGAATATAGCATTTTAGAATATTTATATTTCTTTAAAGGAAAGTATATTTCAGAAATTTGTAAGGATCTTTATATGTCTACCGGTCAAGGTAGAAGAGTCGTCAAAAACTTAATTGAAAGACATTATTTGGAAAGCATAAAAGATGATAGGGATGCTAGAAAAAAGGTATACAACATTACTCGAAAAGGAAAAGCCAAACTTGATGCTTGTTATTTTCAAGTGATGAAAGGTGTACAAGATAAATATGAATCTTTAGATGAAGAAGCATTGAAAAACTTAATAGAGTGTATGAACTATATTACAAAAACAATGTATAAACAGCTTTAATGCTGTTTTTTTGTTATTTTTTTTAATTGTGGGTATAGGATTAACGGGTGATGAATATGAAAGAAATTACTATATATGGACACGATTGTGCAGTGTTGCGAAGTGTCTTGAAAAGACTGAGGAAAACATATCAAATTGTTGATTCCATAGATCAAATTGGTACTACTAAATGGTTGTTGGTAGATGAAAAACAGTTATTACTTGAGAGTAATGAACTAATTGGACTCGGGCAGAACATTATTGTTATCTGTAAATCAGCAACACAAAGAAAAATAAAACAGTTTTTTGAAATGGGCATTAAAGATTATGTTTTAGCGCCCATTATTGAAGATGAACTCATCAAAAAAATGGGCTATTATGAAAATGAAGAAGACAGAAGAGAATTAGACCAAAGATTATCATTGGCAACAGAGGTTGCTTCGATTGGTACTTGGGACTATGATATTTTATCAGATGATTTAATTTGGGATAACAACATGTTTAAAATACATCATATCTCTATTGATACAACTATTTATCAGTTGGATCATTGGCTAGCAATGGTTCATCCAGATGACCGACACTTGGTAGATGATGCAATCGAGAATGTACTTGAAAAACATGAAAATCTAGATTTAACCTATAGAATTCTAACAAATGGTGTAGAATACTTCATTAGAACCACTGCGGTTCTTTTAATCAAGGACAACGAACCTATTCGATTAACGGGATCATGCATAGATGCTACAGATAGAACCTTAATTGAACGAGAAAAAGTTCATTATGAGCTAAAATATCATAAGAAGAATAAGGAATTCAAAGAAATTTATAAGTCGCTGAATCTAACCCAAGAACGGATGGAAGCAACTCTTAAATCGGCAGATGTCGGTTATTGGGAATGGGATGTGGTTAATGATGAATCTTATGAGAGTGATCAATGGTTCAGCATGTTGGGATATGATAAAAATACCTTCGAGTTCAATGATGAGTGGTTTTATGGGTTGATGCATGAAATGGATCTTACCTTTATGATTGAAAAGCTCAATAGAATTGCAAAAGGTATAGATCATAATATCAACAAGGAATTCAGATTGAAAAACAACTATGGAGATTGGACATGGATACTGGCTAGAGGAGAGATTCTTGAGTATTTAGAAGATGGTACTGCAAAAACGGTTTCAGGTGTTCATATAAACATCAATCAACTAAAGGAATCTGAAAAACAATTAGACCTTCTATCAAAAGCGGTTGATACATCACCAGTAGGTATTATTATTGCAGATGCAGAAGGGTTGATTGATTATGTCAATCCTGCTTTTGAACAGATGACAGGATATTCACTTGAAGAAACGATTGGTAGAAGTACAAGTATCATCAAATCAGAATACCACGACGACGAGTTCTATAAAACTCTTTGGGATACCATCAGTAGTGGAGAAACATGGAAAGGTGTTTTTTATAATAAAAAGAAATCCGGCGAGTATTACTGGGAATCGGGAATCATTTCACCCATGTTTGATGAATTTAAAAATATTGTTTCTTATATTGGTGTAAAAGAAGATATTACAATTGATAAAGAGCGTGAAAATGAAATGATTCTGAGAAATAAAAGACTCACAAGGCAACAATGGATTTTACAGAGTTTGACTCAGAATACTGAACTTACAAGTAATGATTTATCAATATCATTAAAAGTCATTTTGGAATCAGTTGTATCAGGTTTGGAGACTAGTGGTTGTGCAATATGTTTTTTTGATGAAATGAACACTCTATTAAGATGTCGACATCACTATGTTGTGAGTGATGATATTCCAGAGAATAACGATGTGTTACGACTAAGTGACTACAGGGATTATTTTGATGCGATCTTGTCGGGATCACAGATTATTATGTCGTCTATTGAACATAGCGACTATAAAAAAATGTATGATTTTTATATCAAGAAAAACATTTTTTCATCTCTTCATGTACCGATTTGGTTTAGAGGTGAAGTGATTGGTGTTGTAAAAGCGGAACAAGCGCTTGTATATAGAAAATGGGTACCTGATGAGATTAGTTTTTTAAGAGCGATCAGTGATTTGTTGACCATTACTCTTGAAACAAGAGAACGTTTAAAAGCGCAAAAAGAAGCTGAAGATGCTACAAAAGCAAAATCTGATTTTCTTGCCAATATGAGTCATGAAATAAGAACACCAATGAATGCTGTTATTGGATTAACACACCTTGCCTTAAAAACTGAAATGACAGTTAAACAGAAAGATTATTTGGTTAAAATCAATGAAGCTGCTAAACATCTATTGGTCTTGATCAATGATATTTTAGACGTTTCAAAGGTGGAAGCCGGTAAGATGGTTCTTGAAAAAGTGCCTTTCTCACTGGATTCAATTACGACACAAATAAAAAGTATGATGATGGACAAGGCTAATGAAAAAGGCTTGGAGTTATCAGTAGAGGTAGCAAATACAGTACCGAGTTATTTAAAGGGAGATCCATACAGGTTGGGTCAAGTCCTCATTAATTTAGTGGGTAATGCTATTAAATTTACTTCCAAGGGTTTTGTCAAAGTCTTTATTGATAGAGTTTATAGTGATACCAATAATGAAGATTATTTTATGTTGCAGTTTTCAGTAAAAGATACTGGTATTGGCATTACTGAAGTGGCTAAAGAAAAACTTTTTGATTCATTTGAACAGGCAGATACTTCTATTACCAGACAATTTGGTGGTACGGGTTTAGGTTTGACGATTTGTAAACAGCTTGTAGAACTATTTGAAGGTGAAATATGGGTTGAGAGCACTTATGAAGAAGGTAGTGAATTTATTTTTACTGCGAACTTTGAAGCTTCAATGGATATTGTGGAATCAGAGATGTTGAATATAACAGCAACTGATATTGATCCAGGCAACCATAATAAAATTTTAATTGCCGAGGATAATGAAATCAATCAACAAATCATAACAGAGTTCCTTGAACCGTATGGTATAGAATCGGTATGTGTGGAAAATGGGCAATTAGCGGTGGATTACTTGGAATCTGGTGAACCGTGTAGCCTAATTTTGATGGATATTCAAATGCCGGTGTTAGACGGTTTTGAAACAACCAAGTATATAAGAAGATATAAGATATACGATCATATACCGATTATTGCAATTTCAGCTGATGCCAGGTTGGATGCAAAAAAGAGGACTATGAATTGTGGCATGAACGATTTTATTACAAAGCCGATTGATCAAAAGGAAATGGTTGAAACTATTTTGAAATGGTTGGGTCAAAAACCTTTTAATCTACACATAGAAAATATAAACACCGGTTTGGGTTTATTAAGATGTAATGGGAATGAAACTTTATACTTGAATATTCTAAGCAAGTTTGTAAAAGATCATAAAAATGATTTGGAGCTTGTAAAAGAATACATCCTAAAGAAAACAGGAGATGAAAAAAAAGTCTTACATACCTTAAAAGGTCTGCTTGGTCATATAGGAGCCGAGTGGCTTTATGAGGAAATTCAAATTCTTGAAACTGATGTTTCAGAAAGGAAAAGAGGGTACAAGAAGAAACTGGAGTCGTTTTCAAAGGGGTATGAAAACATCGTAGAAGCTATTGAAGAAGCTTTATTGAAATTTGATGATGTAGTTGTGGAAAAAGAGGTTAACGATCGCGCTTTCAAAGAACTGTTAAAAACATTACTGCCACCACTGAAAAATGGTTACATCAATCAAATTAAAAATATTATGAATCAGTTGAATTCATTTCAACCCAAACATTCGATAGCCAAAACTTATGAAATGATGTGCAGACAAATCAAACGATATCAATATGATATTGCTGAGGAGAATCTTGAGATACTGATTAAAGAACTGGAGGTAAAGGTTGAATAATACAATATTAATCGTAGATGATACTGAAGAAAATATAGACATACTAGTAGACTTGTTATGCCATGATTATAACTTGTTGGTTGCTTTAGATGGTTATCGAGGTCTAGCACTTGCTAAAGTTAATAAACCTGATCTTATCCTATTAGATGTTATGATGCCAGGGCTTAACGGTTATGAGGTTTGCAAAACTTTGAAGAAAAAGGAAGAAACAATGCATATTCCGATTATATTCTTAACGGCGTTGTCAGATGAAGAAGATGAAGCTTATGGCATCAAAGTAGGAGCGGTGGATTTCATCAGAAAACCATTTAATCCGGTGATTGTTTCTTCAAGAATAAAAAATTATTTATTTATTAAGAACTATCAAAACAAATTGGAACTCATGGTACAGGAACGTACAGAAAAAATAGAAAAAACAAAAGATACAATTCTTAAGTCGATGGGTGTATTGGCTGAGTTTAGGGATCCAGAAACAGGTGCACATATCAAAAGAACCCAGTACTATTTATTGGAGCTATCGAAATATCTACAAGAGAATGAAAAGTATTCGCAGTATTTGACGGATGAAGTCATTGAAGCCATGTTCAAGTCGGCACCTCTTCATGATGTAGGTAAAGTTGGTGTACCAGATAGTATTCTGTTAAAGCCAGGACCTTTAACTGATGAGGAGTTTGATATTATGAAAGAACATCCTCTGTACGGGAAAATGGCCATTGATACCATAGAAGAGGAATTACCGGGTGAATTATTTGTTTCATATGCTCATGATATAGCTTACACTCATCATGAAAAATGGAATGGCGCAGGTTATCCTAGAGGTCTTGAAGGTGAAAATATTCCTATATGCGGTAGAATTATGGCGCTTGCAGACGTCTACGACGCTTTAGTGACTGAACGGGTTTATAAACCACCATTTAGCCATGAAAGGGCGAAAGCCATTATACTGGAAGGCAAAGGGAAGCACTTTGATCCTGATGTGGTTGATGCATTTTTGGAGTTGGAAGAACGTTTTATTGAGATTTCAAAAGAATATAAAGACTAAAAAAAAGTGGTTATATAAACTATCCTCGAGAGAGAATAAGTTTGTAACCACTTTTTCATTATTTGATTTGCACTCAAGTATAAAGTGATGTGTTATATACCACTTCTTTGAATTTTAAAGTTTAACGTTTTTTCAAATAATTCCAATGTTGCTACTTCCTCTTCATTAACAAATAGGAAGGTCTTTCCTGAATCCTTAGAACGACCGGTTCTACCAATTCTATGAATATAACTTTCAACTGTTTCTGGTATATCATAATTGAAAACGTGTGTGACGCCTGATATATCCAGTCCTCTTGAAGCAACTTCTGTTGCAATGAGGTATTGAATTTTTAGCGATTTAAATGCTTTTATGGCTTGTTGTCTTTTGGGTTGAGGCATGCCACCATGCAGTTTCATACAGTTATAACCTGCTTGATGTAGTGATACTTCCAAATTATCAACACGTCTTCTTGTTCTACAGAATATAATTGCCATAAATGGATTTTCTTCATTTAGAACTTGTTGTAGATCGTCTAATTTTTTTCTTGGTCTTGTGATGATAACATGCTGATCAATTTGATCATAAGGTATTTCAGCTGTCCTTGCAGATATAAATACAGGATCATTCATCAACTGATAAGATAATTTTTTGACGTTTGAACTGATTGTAGCTGAGTAGCCTATAACTTGCATTTTTTTTGCACAAGCATTTTTAATTTTAATAATATCGTCTCTAAATCCCATATCAAGCAGTTGATCTACTTCATCTAAGACAAGATATTTAATTTGTTTTAAATCAATCGTCTCTCTGGAGATATGATCTAATAATCGACCTGGAGTTGCAACAACAATGTGAATATTCTTGTTTAACTTCTTGAGTTGACCCTGTATGTCTTTACCACCAAAGATCGAAAGTACTTTATAATCTTCATTAAGTTTATCAACTTCTTCAGTAATTTGAATAGCCAATTCTCTTGTTGGTGCAAGTATTAATGCTTGTATGCCTTTTTCTAATTCAAGTCGTTGCATGATGGGTAATAAAAAAGCAAGTGTCTTTCCAGTTCCGGTTTCAGCTTCGGCCATAATATCGTTATTTTCTAATAATAATGGTATGGTTTGAGTTTGGATAGGGGTTGGTTCTGTTATATAACGGGCTTTTAATTTCTCAACAAGCAAGTTATTTACGCCTAGCGCTTCAAATGTATTCATAGGTATCCTTTCTATAGCGCCTTATTATATCAGAAATCCTGTTCGTTTAATAGGTGATTCAAGTGAATTTTATATGGTATAAGTTAATAAAGAATAAAATTGATTGATATTCATTCATTTAATGTGTATCTTTAGTATAGGAGGCTTTTATGATTAAAATTATTGCAGATTCAACATGTGATCTATCAGATGAAATATTAAAGAAATATGATATAGGTATTGCTCCATTAACGATTAAGATTGGTGAAACGGTTTACAAAGATCGTATTGATATTCAACCAGATGAATTTTACAATCAATTGGGTGCCTTAGAGGTTTTACCAACGACTGCTATGCCGAGTCCAACTGAGTTCATCAATTTATTTGAGGATGCTTATTCAAAAGGATTCCATGAAATTCTATGTATTTGTATGTCGAGTGGAACGAGTGGCAGTTATCAATCAGCTGTTATCGCAAAAGAGTATTTTGACGATAAAATTCAAGGCGCTGTAATGGTGCATATTGTGGATTCTAAATGTATGAGTCATGGTAGTGGCTATTTGATCTTAAAATCAGCAATTTTAAGAGAAAAGGGTGCGACCTTTAAGGAACTTGTAGATTTTAATGAAACATACAAAACCAATATCAAACATTTCTTATCAGTTGACGATTTAGACAATCTTATCAAGAGTGGAAGATTAACTGAGGTTAGTGCATTTATTGGTAAAGTATTAAAAGTTAAACCAATTATGTCAATGAGAAAAGGTAAAGGTGCTATTGTTGCGAAAGTAAGAGGTAGCAAAAAAGTTTATACTCATTATATAGAGGAGTATAAAAAACGTGTTGATATATTGCTGACAGATTTTATAATTATAGGTTATACTTCCGATCGTTCTGTTGCTGAAACGATGAAAACTAAAATGATAAATGAAGCAGGTTTTAAAGGTGACATATATATCATGCAAATGGGTGTTTCTGTTGGAACACATGTTGGTTTAGGTGGTTTATCTATGTACTTTATTGAAAAAGGTGATAGACATGATGGTCTAATCTTTAATGAAATGAGCGCTTTAAAAGATAAAAAGGACGAAATGGTCGAAATGATCAAAAAATATAGAGTAGATAAAGGTTTTTAATGAGTTGGTCTAATTTAAATGGACAGAGAATTAAATTTGAACCTGTCACAATTGAAATAGCAGAAGATTTACATGATTATGCTTCTAATGAAGATGTTTCAAGATTCATTGGATGGCCATTGATGCATACTCTATCAGATTCTGAAGCTTATGTGAAAAAACTGATTCAAAACGAAAAAAATAAAACACATCAATATGCCAGTGTTGTTTTAAAAGAAAACAATTTACATATTGGTACTATGATGTTGTTTAACTTTGATGATGTAGCAAAACATGCAGAAATAGGTTTTGTTATTCATCATGAGTATTGGAATAAAGGGTATACAACCGAAGCTGTGAGTATGATTTTGGACTATGTAAAAGAACATACAGATCTTCATAAGTTATGCGCTCGAGTTGTTTCTATAAATAAAGGTTCTTCAAAAGTACTTTTAAAAACAGGTTTTATACAAGAAGGTCAACTAATTGATCAATTTTATATTGATGGAATGTATTATGACTGTTTACATTATGGATTGATTTTAGATTAACTCGGTTTTTACCGAGTTTTTTATTTTTTTTAAAACAAAAAGGGACCCAAATGCCAGTGTCTGAATGTATAATATACGTAAAGGAAAGAGCGCAAAGGAAAGGTGGTTGAAATGAAGAAAAAATTTGCACTATTAGTAACCTGCTTATTAATTGTTCTATCGATGAATATTATATTTGCAGAGGATCCAGCAATTGTTGATGAACCAGTCATTCAAGATGTTGAAGTATCAAAGGGACATCTGAATTTTGATGCTGACGAGTTGCTATACAGCTTTAATGTGGATTATGATACAGAAGTATTAACATTCACACCGATATTTGCACAAAGTGAAGCACCTGCAAATATTACTGTAGTAATTGATGGAGACACTGTACTTGATCCAGTAGCTGATGGTGACGATTGGATTTATGACACCGTTGATGTTGCATTATCAATAGGTGAAAATGTAATTGAGATGTCAGTGACAGAAGATCCTGATACTGGTACGGCTGATGATGAAACAGTAACACTTTATACATTTACAGTAACTAGAAAGAATGTTCTGGACGAATTATATGTATATGTAGATGGTGATATGGTTGATTTGGTACCAGAATTTGATTCTAATACATTGGTGTATGAGAAATTGCTTATTATGCCAGAAGAAATTGAATTGGATTTAGAATTGGCTGATTTACTGGAAGGTGTAACTTACAGAGTTGTTATTACCGATGCTCTAGGTGATACAATTTTTGAAGGAGAAGACCTTGATACAATCAACGAAATGGATGATCCATTATTTGATGTAGATTATTTATTAGATGAAATAGTATATGGCAATAATGTTGTTGCGATTGCTATAGAAACAAACGAAGGTACTGTTGAAACACCAGATTGGCAAGAGTATGAAACTTATACATTAACTTTTGAAGTAGCATCTTTAGAATCAATTACAATTGAATCTGTTGATGAAGGTGTCGGTTCTGACGTTGTAGAAGATGTAACACTTGTACCTGATTTTGCTGGCGATGTTTTAGAGTATACAGCAATGGTTGGTTATGAAACTGATTCTCTTAACCTGTCAGCAATGTTAATTGACGACCCGGAGAATGATAGTGATGAAGATTCTGTTGTAGCAATTAGTGTTGTAGATGCTGATTCTACTACCTATTTTATCGCATATGAATCTGGAAATGTTGTAAACTATGATTTTGATGATCATCGTACAGTTGATGTTGTAGTGACTGTTACAAATGGTGATTCAGAAATTGTTTACACTATTACAGTAACTAAAGAAGGCAGATTGGAAACATTAGAGTTTTCATATGATGATGGTGATGTAGAAGTACTCGATATGACACCAGAATTTGATACAACAGATCAAGAGTATGTTGTTGAAATTCCATTTGATGTAGATGAAGTTGCATTAGAAGCTGCACTACCAACAGAACTATCAGATCTTGATATTTATGTCAATGATGATTTATATGATCCGCTTGACAACCTTATTGCTGTTGGTTATGGCGAGCAAATTGTAGTAGTTGAGATTAAAGATGGTGATGATGTCATTGAAGCGTATGAAGTGACACTAAGACGACCAATGCCATTATTAACACTAGGTGTAGAACCAATTGGTGATTATGGATTTGACCCAAGTGATTTTAACTACAATTTGAAAGTTGAAAACGAAGTTGATGAAGTAGTATTAACACCTACAGCTGCTACTGACGTAGATATTTATATTGATGGTGACTTATTAGAAGAAGATTATCTAATCGTTGGATTAGATGAAGGTAAAAATACAATCGTTGTAATGACCGAGTATGATGGTGTAACACTAGAGTATGTACTTAGAATTACAAGAGATGATGATGAAACAACACCACCAAAAGATATGAATAGATATAGATACACTCATACAGAAATGAATCTTGATTGGGACGATGATGATTTGGGATTTGGTCCAAATTCATATAGACAAATCGTACAAGCATTTAAATGGGGCAATAATCAAAATAACGAAATCGTAGTACCGATTGACAATGATGAAGGTACGTTGACTATTCCTTATCATATTTATAAGTTTATGGTACAAAGAAAAGTAACACTTGTACTTGAATATGATGGTGACGAGTATAGAGTCGAATTAGCTGAATTAAAACTCAGCCGTTATATCAAAGGTCCTCATTCTGTAGAATTTGTTGTTTTAGAATTTGAAATTGAAGATGGCATGATTGCAGTTGAAGATGAGTTTGAAGGTTATGAGTATTATAAGAAGTACTTTGATAAACACAATTTTCACGACGATCAAGACGATCAAGACGATGACGACGATGACGACGATGACGACGATGACGATCGTTCGAATAAAAATGGAAAGTTACCTCCCGGAAAGAATAAGTAGTTTTAAGACCACGTAAGTGGTCTTTTTTCTTTGACTATAACATTTGATCATGAGTTGAACGATTAAACTTAAAAATAAAACAGGTAGCATAAGCTACCTGAAAATCTATTTTTCTTGCCAAATGCTCTCAAGGGTCTTTAGATTTGGTTCAAATAAAAAATCTAATTTTTCCATCTTATGAGTCGAAGGATGTTGGAACTTAACGACATAATGGCCTCTGTGTTTAGAAGTAGTTTTGTAGGTGTAGCGATCATTTAATAGTTTTGTGAGAACCTCCTTATTACGACTTAGCTCATGTTCCATTTCCTTTTTCTCATCCATGAATCTCTCTTTTGAGGATTCCCTAAGTGTAGATTTACCTTTGTCATGCATATGACATGTATCATGTTTTCTGTTACTCATTTAACCGCCTCCTTCTATCTTTTTTTTACCCGTCAAGATAAAGCATAAACAGAAGAAAAGATTATACTTCTTTTAGGTAGTCCTCAATAGACATTTTGTTCAGTGTCATGTTGATAAAAGTTTCTATTTCGACTAAACGATTCTCGTCTTTTTTAGTATAGATAATAAATGATTTGCCATCTTGACCGGCACGTCCTGTACGACCAATTCTATGAACGTAGTTTTCTATATCATCTGGTAAATTATAGTTAAAAACATGTGAAACACCTTGTACATCCAAACCTCTAGCAGCAACATCGGTTGCTATCAGATATTGTATTTGGTTTTCTTTGAAAGCAGTCATATTAAATTCTCTTTTGGCTTGAGACAGTTCGCCATGAAGACTCTCCACATTGTATCCTTTTTCTTTCATTTCATCGCATAGACTTTGAGTACCTCTTCTAGATCTACAGAATACAATGGCCTTTACAGGCTTTTCTTTTTTTATCAATGTCTCAAAATCATCCATTTTTTTACGATTTGATGTTTCTATGACCAGTTGTGTAATATTTTCAAGTGTGATTTGATTTTTAGGTGCTTTTACATGAACCGGATTATTCAAGTAATGGTTTGTAAAACTACCAACACGATGACTCAAAGTGGCAGAAAAACAAAGCGTTTGTCTTTCTTTGGGTAGTTGCTTGATGATTTCTTTCAGTTCTTTTTTAAATCCGATATGAAAGAGTTGATCGGCTTCATCAACTACAAACATTTTAAGTTGATCACAAATGATAGAACCACGTCTCAAGTGATCTAAAATTCTACCTGGTGTTCCAATAACCAATTGTATATCACCTTTTAATTTATGAAGCTGGGCATTAACATCTTGTCCGCCATAAGCAGCCAATATATTAAGAGGCAGTATCTCAGCTAATTTTCTAGCTTCTTCTGTAATTTGAATTGCCAACTCTCTTGTTGGGGTGATGACCATTGCCTGGATATTGGGATTGTCAAACTCTAAAGTCTGAAACATCGGTAGTAAAAAAGCAAGGGTTTTTCCCGTACCGGTTTGCGCTTCAGCCAACAGATCATGACCTTTTAGTATTTCCGGAATACTTAAACTTTGAATGGGTGTAGGGGAGATGATATTTTGTATATCAAGTGCGTATACCAAATCGCCTTTTAATCCTATTTTATAAAATGACATAAATTTCTCCTTTAATTAATGCTTTATAACTATAGAGTATTTTTGACTAAAAAGCAAATAACCCAAGAGATGTTATTTGGGTAATTTTATAAAAAAGCTTGTTTCTTTGTTGATTGTACTTTTACAACTTATTTTGCCGTGATGATGCGAAATAATGGAAGCGGCTATTGCTAGACCTAAACCGTAACCGTTCTTCTGAGATCTTGAGGCATCAACTTTGTAAAAACGATTGAATATTAGATCAATGTTTTCTCCAGGAATCCCAGGACCATCATTTGTAACTGTTAAGTTAACTTGTGATGACATAAAAAGATTAACGGATATATGGCCATTTTCATTTGAATATTTCATGGCATTGTCCATTAAAATCATAAGGACTTGAGAAAGCTGTTCAAAATCACCTTGAATGATTATATCAGGTTCTATCGTATATTCTAAGGTCCTTCTCTTTTCAAATGCAACTGCTTCCATTCCCAATAAAACATGCTCACAAAGTTCGCTAAAATTAACATCGGTTGTTGATGTCATAAGATTGTTATCATCAAACTGTGACAGATAAAGTAGATTTTCAGTGAGTTTACTCATTCTACTGACTTCCGATTTAATATAATGAAGCCATTTTTCAGAATCAGAGGAGTCGTTCAATAACACATCAACATTGGAGTTTATAATAGCAAGTGGTGTTTTTAATTCATGTGAAGCATCGGAAATAAATTGGTTTTGCTTATCGAATGCTTTCTTAATAGGTTTAATGGATTCATTGGTCATGTAATTACTAAAAATATAAGTCATAACAAACATAATAAGAAAGACTACTAAGAAGGTATAAGCTAATATACTGACAGCATTCAATTGTGAGGTAACATCAACAAAGAAAATCTGATAAAAGTCTTTTCTGGGAACCACTCTATAAGCCCATTTTGCATCATCCAATTCAATGTAGCTGTCATTCTCACCTGATTGTACCAATGCGACTGCTTCTTCATAAAAGGCATCCTCTGCATCAAAAGAAGAATGAGTAGAAAATATTATACTATCCGTGTCTAAGTTAACTACAAAAATGACTTCTCTTTCAGGTAATATGTTCTCTTTCATTGATAATTCTGGTGATCTTGGAGGTTTATCATCTTCCGGCTTGAAGTTTTCGAAATGATTAAGGTCATTATTTATTTCCATGTAGGTTCTACTATAAGTTACAAAATAAATACTGCCAAAAGCAATAATCATTAAAAGTGTGATACTGACCATATTGATGGAGAGCAGTCTCTTTTTCAGTTGTTTAAACATGTATGACCTCCAATGAATACCCTAAACCTCGGGTTGTTTTAATAGATGTTTCACAGTTTAAGTATTTGAATTTCTTTCTTAGAAAGGATATATAAACTTCAACATTATTATCTTCTGCATCTGAATTAAATCCCCAAAGCTTTTCTATTAAAAGTTCTTTGGGTGTAATCATATTTTTCCTAGTGATTAGAAATTGCAGTAATTCTGATTCTTTAAGTGTAAGAGAGATATTTTTATTTCTACAGGATAAAGTTAATGAGTTGTAATCGAGAGTGATATCATGAAAGACCATTTCGCTTGTTGTTGTGATATCGCCTTTTCTTCTCAAAATAGCTCGAATTCTAGCGTTTAATTCTTCTTGGGCAAATGGTTTTGATAAATAGTCATCTGCACCAAGATCTAAACCTTTAACTCTATCATTGATTTGATTTCTTGCAGTTAACAGAAGGACAGGTGTTTTAATACCTTCCTTTCTTATGATTTTAAGAATTTCAAGTCCATCAACACTCGGTAACATGATATCTAATAAAATGAGGTCATAGATGTCTGTAAGTGCATTGTCTAATCCTTCTTGTCCATCGTAAAAAACATCTACAACGTAGTTTTCCTTCTTTAACAATTCTTTTACAGCTTCAGCCAAATGTTTTTCATCTTCTACAATTAATAGTCTCATATAGTTCTCCTTTCTTATAGGATAATGTAGAAACCTTTAATGAACCTTAAATGTTTCTACATTTAGTATAACTCATTTTTTATAAGTTTTTTAAGGTTCGTTTAAGTTTAAGAACTTATCATGGAGTTAACATCAAAATTTATTTATCCACGGTTTAAGGTTCGTTTAAGCCAAAGTGATTACTATAATGGTAGGAGGTACGTTATGGCAATTGAAATATTCAATAGGATTGAGAACAAATACTTAATGACTTCAGGGCAATACAATATTTTAAAACAAACATTACAAGAACAAATGTTATTAGATGATCAAGGAATAGATCCTTGTTATACCATCAGTAATATTTATTACGATACAAAAGATGACTACTTAATAAAACATTCTCTTAGTAAACCTGATTTTAAAGAAAAACTCAGAATTAGAGCTTATGGTCAAGTGACATTGGACAGTATGGTATTTATTGAACTCAAGAAAAAAATCAATGGAGTTGTTAATAAAAGAAGAAGCAAAATCAGATTAAAAGATGCTTATAAAATGATCAAAACAAAACAACTTCCTCAATTGAAATCATATCACAATGAGTTGGTTTTAAGAGAAATACAGTTTTTTTTAGGGCGTTATGACTTAAAGGCTTCTACGGTGATTTCATATGATAGATGTGCCTATAAACAAGATGAATTTAGAGTAACTTCAGACAGTAATATACAGACAAGAAAAGACAATCTAAGACTGGAAAATGGCGGTTATGGTGATTTGTTATTAGAAGAAGATTTTGTTTTATTGGAAGCAAAATCCACTGGTGCGTTTCCAATATGGTTTGTGACTTTACTATCACAACTTCAAATATATAAAAGCTCCTTTTCTAAATACGGCAAAGATTATATCAGAAGACATAAAACAATAGAAGAGAGAGGAGTTGCTCAGTTATGTTGGACTCAATACTTAGCTACACATCAGAAACGCCTATCACATTAATGATGGCGATTATAGGAATCTTTGTATCATTTGGTGCAGGAACCATTATCAGTTTAACTTATATGAAAACACATGAAAAAGGTAAACACTCACAAAACTTCGCTTTAACAATTGTCCTATTACCAGCGATTATTGCCACCATCATCATGTTAATCGGTAGTGACATCGCCAAAGCATTTAGTTTGGCTGGCGCGTTTTCGATTATAAGATTTAGATCGGCGCCTGGAGATCCAAAGGATATTGCCTATGTTTTATTTTCTATGGCAGCAGGATTAGCAGCGGGTGTTAGTTTGTATGTTTTTTCAATTCTTTTTTCAGTGATTTTATGTTCGGTTATGTTTGTTCTAAAAAAAATAGACTTCGGAAAAATGGATACTACTGTTAAAAAATTAAAAGTGACGATACCAGAAGATTTAGATTATGAAAGTACGTTCAATCCATTGTTTGAAGCGTATACAAATGACTATATCTTAGTACATGTAAAGACATCAGCGATGGGAAGTTTGTATCAATTGACATATGATATTTCTATTAAAGAAACGGTCAATATAAAGTCCTTTATGGATGAAATAAGAATAAGAAATGGTAACTTAAACATAAGCTTAAATATGATCGAAAATGCAAGTTATTAGGAGGGCAAAATGAAAAAAATACTAATTATTATACTAATAATGGTGATGGCTTTTACTGGTTGTTCAGTATCTGATGATACTGCTGAAACAAAGCTTGTAACGGAGACTGTCAGTGAGTTAAATGATTACTTGACATTCTTTTCAGACGATGAAATTCATGAAATACATATAGACATTTCTGATGAGGATTTTACTGATATTTTAAACAACGCTTTAGATGAAGAATATCATGAGGCAACGATAACACTTGATGGAGTTACTTTATCATCTGTTGGATTTAGAACAAAAGGCAATAGTACTTTAAGGCAAGTAGCTGAATCCGATTCAGAACGATACAGCTTTAAGATAAAGGCTAATGAATATGAGGATCAAGACCTTCTTGGATTAGATGAATTTGTACTTAATAATATGTTTTCAGATGCATCATATTTAAGAGAACACCTCAGTTATGAAGCGATGTCAGAAAATGGCTTGAATGTACCGTTATCAAGCTTTGCAAATGTTTATGTGAATGATGAACTGTATGGTTTATATTTACTTGTTGAATCAGTTGATGATAGTTTCTTAGATAGAAATTTCGGAGATAATGAAGGCAATTTGTATCGAGCAGATCAAGGTACTTCACTTGCCATCACTGATGGCGAATATATAGAAAATGTCTCTCAAAAAAATGGTGATGATGACTCCAAAACAGATTTATATGAATTTATGGATATTTTAAATGCCATGCCAGAAGGTGAAAAAGGTGACATTGAATCGGTTCTAGATGTTGAAAGTGCCTTAAGATACATTGCAACAAACACGTTGTTGGAAAACTACGATAGTTTAAATGGTCAACATCAGCAGAACTATTATTTATACAATGATAATAACGTATTTGTTGTCATTCCATGGGACTACAATATGTCCTTTGGAGGATTTGGTGGTGCAGGCCAATCCACTGTAGATATTGATAATCCCATTTCCGGTATTACAGAAAGTTCACCGCTTATTGAAAATTTACTTTCAGTAGATGAGTACCGAGAATTGTATTACAACATCTTAGAAGACTATATGGATTATTTTACAGACTTTGAAGATGAAGTGACTGAATTAGCAGATATGATCAGGGAGAGCGTTGATAACGATCCTACTAAATTTACAACCATGGCGTTATTTGAATCCAATGTGGTTTTTCAAGAAGGTGGTGCTGTAGAAGTTGCAGTGATGCAAGATATGAAAAGAGGTACACCTCCAGAAGAAGGAAAACCAAATGAAGAAGCTGCTATACCACCAAGAGATCAAAATACACAGCCTCCTAATGGTGGGAGAATGAATGGAAAAGCCGACAATATTCAAATTGGCAATGATGTTTCAATAATAAATGTGCTTTTAGCAAGAATAGAAAATATTAAATTACAATTATCTGAAAAATAATTAGATTCTTAAGCTTATTTTAAGGTTAACCATCGATAGCTATAATGTAAGTCCTTAGGTGCAAGGAGGTAAACATGAGTATTTCAATAAACAATATGAACTCATATATTTCGCAACTATCTCAAGTGAACTCTGGATATAGTAACACATCTCTATCCAAAGCATTTCAAGCCAGAGAATCCAAAGAGGATGAGATGAGTATCAGTTCAGAAGGTAAAGCAATGAGCAAAATGATGAGAAGACAAGAGAGTAAAGAGGCAATGGAAGCTCATAAAACGGCATTCCAAGAAACTTATGCAGAACTGGATATTGAATCATTAGATGTAGAAAATATGACTGATGAGGAAATTACAGAAGTGTTATCAGCATTTGAAAGTTCAATGTCTGAATATATGCATGAAGGCTTCAAACCAGCATCTGAAATGGAGTCATCAGAATTAAAAGACACTCTTACCAACATTCAGGGGATGAATGAAAAAATAGGTGGAGCAAAAGGACAATATGGTCCTCCAGGTGGTAAAGGTGGCATGAGAGGTGTGAAACCGGCTGGAATGAATATGTTAGAGTCTATTGAAACAGAAGATGAGGAAGAAGAAGATTTAATTAGTACTTTATTAGAAGCATTAGATGCACAAGAAGATGAAAACAACTTGTTTTCTTCAAAAAGCATGAATGAAATTTTAGAATTGATTGGTCAATCAGGAAGTAATATATAATACTAACACCTAAGGATTTATATGAAAATATTAGTAGTAGATGATAAATTAGAAACACTGGATCCATTAATGGTCAGTTTAAAGAATACCGGTTATGTTATAGAGTCTGTAAACACCTATAAAAAAGGTGAGATCTTAGCACTCAGTAATCAGTATCAATTGATATTTATGGCCCATAGATTATGCGAGTTTAATCGCATTTCACACATGAGAAACAGAGGATTTATACAACCAATTGTGGTATTAGTAGAATCTCTGACGGACGACACGATGATTTCAGTATTAGATGCTGGTGTAGATGAAGTGCTGTCAATCGATTTAGATCAGACACTTTTTATTTCTAAGGTCAAATCGTTGTTAAGAAGAACTTCAAAACGGTATCAGCGGAGTTATAGTTTGGGATCTATTGTATTCGAACCGGAAAATGGCATCATAAGAAAAGGTAAAGACATTATTTCTCTAACCAATATGGAAATAAAATTGATGGAGTATTTTTACTACAATCAAAATATTACGTTGTCTAAAACCAAACTGATGGCTGTTCTGTGGGGCAATAAAGACTGTGTCGACAACAATTTGGAAGTTTATATCTCATATCTTAGAAAGAAAATAAAACAATTGGATTCTTCCGTAGTCATACTGACGAAAAGACGATTGGGGTATACATTAACAATTGAAAGCAAATCTTAGGATTGCTTTCTTTTTGTTTGTCAGTAAAATACACTCAAAAAAAGGAAAACGTTATTCTCATTTTCATCGTTGACTTTCATTTTTGGTATCCGTATAATCTATAACAATACAACAATTGTCAGAATATTCCGACTGCTGTTTAATAAATAACAAAGGAGATTATACTATGGATGAAATTGATCAATGCCCTAAAAAACAAGGTCTTTATGACCCCGATTTCGAAAAAGGAAGTTGTGGTGTCGGTTTTATTGCTGATATCAATGGAAAAAAAACATATGATACTGTAAAAAATGGTTTGAAAATTTTAAAGAACATGTCTCATAGAGGTGCAACTGGTGCTGATCCCGATACAGGAGATGGGGCTGGAATTATGATTCAAGTACCACATGATTTCTATAAATCAGATTTGGAAAAGGATAATATTATTCTTACAGATCCAGGGGAATACGGTGTTGGCATGATATTCTTTCCCATGGAACCTAATGCGAGATACTTCTGTGAAGGTATTTGTGAAAGGATTGTTGAGGAAGAAGGCCAATCGGTAATAGCTTGGCGTGATGTCCCTGTAAATGATAAGGCGTGTGGTGTTTCTGCTCAAGGTACGAGACCAATCGTTGAACAGTTATTCATAAAAAACAATGAAAGTAGTGAAGCTGAGTTTAATAAGAAACTGTATATGATACGAAAGCGTATTGAGACTGAAATCATCAACTCGACATGTAAAAACAAAGAAATGTTTTTTATCTGTAGTTTATCAACTCGTACCATTGTATATAAAGGCCAGTTCTTAGCACATCAAATAGAAACTTTTTATCCGGAATTACAAGAACCTTTGATGAAAAGTGCTATAGCAATAGTGCATCAACGTTATAGTACCAATACATTCCCATCTTGGAAACTTGCTCATCCTTATAGATATATTTCTCATAATGGCGAAATTAACACCATAAAAGGTAATGTGAAGTGGATGAATGCGAGAGAGGGTGAAATGACATCCAAAGCATTTGGTGAGTCGCTTCATAAGATTTTACCCATTACAAGACCAGATAGTAGTGATTCATTTAGTTTTGATAACGTATTTGAGTTTTTGATCTTAAACGGTTATTCCATGTCACATGCTCTGAAGATGTTGATGCCAGAAGCGTGGCGATATGACAGAACCATGCCTGAAGAACTCAGATCTTTTTATGAGTATCATGAAGGTTTAGTAGAACCTTGGGATGGACCGGCTACAATTGCATATTCAGACGGTATACAAGTAGGGGTGACTCTTGACCGAAATGGTTTAAGACCTGCAAGATATGTCATCACAAAAGATGATCTGGTGATCATGGCATCAGAATCTGGTGTTCTGAAGATTGATGAGAAAAATATAAAAAGCAAAGGTAAATTAGGGCCAGGTAATATTTTTGTTGTAGATACAGAAAAAGGTCAAGTTATTTTTGATGAAGAAGTTAAATATGATTTATCTCATGATAAAGCTTATGACAAGTGGATTAATGAAAATAAAGTAGATCTCTTATCTGTAAAACTAAAAAAATCTTTGCCTAATTTGGATGAGGCCGTACTGGTAACGAAACAGAAAATTTTTGGTTATACAGAAGAAGAATTAAAACGGGTTATAGCACCTATGGCAGATAGCAGCAAAGAAGCTGTAAGTTCTATGGGAAATGATACGCCTTTAGCGGTCTTATCCGATGAGCCGCAATTGATGTTTAATTACTTCAGGCAATTATTTGCTCAAGTGACCAATCCTCCAATCGATCCGATTCGTGAAAAGAAAGTGATGTCATTAAATCAGTATCTTGGTAGATCAGGGAACCTTCTAAAAAAATTAAATGAAAAGAAAGCAAAACCTTTTGTGGAGTTGGAACAACCCATCTTATATCCTGATAAAATGGCCCGCATTAGAAATCTGAACATAGATTCTCTAAGACCGGTCACCATCCCGATTATATTTGAGGCGGATCAACATGAAACCGGTCTGCGTAAAGCTTTGGATACTCTACTCAAAAGGGTTGAAGAAAGCATTGAACAAGGTTACCGAATCATCATTTTAAGTGATGTGGATGTAGATAGATATCGTGCACCTATGCCTAGTATTTTAGCTGTTTCAGCAGTACATAATCACTTGATCAAGAAAAAACTTAGAACTCAAGTGGATATTATTATAGAAACCGCAGAAGCAAGAGACACCTTCCAAATGGCTCTACTAATAGGCTATGGTGCTACGGCTGTCTATCCCTATTTGGCATTTGAGACCATTAATTATTTGGTAAAACAGCAATTGTATTTGGATGTTAAAGATGTAAAAGTGGCAAGCATGAATTATGTCAGAGCCTTAGGTTATGGTATTCGTAAAATTACTTCAAAAATGGGTATCTCAACACTCAGGAGTTTTAATGGTGCTCAGATTTTTGAAATTATCGGTTTAGATGAAACATTAGTAGAAAACTACTTCACCAACACGAGTTACAAATTATCAGGTGTTCAGTTGGATGTTATTGCAAAAGAGACTTTGATGAGACATAAAAAAGCTTATGAAATGCATGGTGAAGAGGGATTGGAGATAGGTGGTAATATTCACTGGAGAAAAGGTGAGGAAACACATTTATTAACACCTGATGCCATTGCTAAATTGCAACAGTCATGTAAAACAGATGATTACACGTTATATAAATCATATGCAACTCAGGTTAATGATCAATCCAAGAAACTTAAAACAATTCGTGGTTTGATGAAGTTTAAGGCAAGTGATTCAATAGACCTCAGTGAAGTAGAATCCGTAGACAGTATTGTGAGTCACTTTGCTACAGGTGCCATGTCATTTGGTAGTTTGAGTAAAGAAGTACATGAGACATTAGCCATAGCAATGAATCGCATTGGTGCTAAGAGCAATTCCGGTGAAGGTGGAGAAGATGATAGCCGTTACATAAAAACAGACAATGGTGATTATAAAAGAAGTGCCATCAAGCAAATTGCAGCGGCAAGATTTGGTGTGGATGCTTATTATTTATCTCAAGCGACCGAATTGCAAATAAAAGTTGCACAAGGTGCTAAACCAGGTGAGGGTGGTCATTTACCAGGCAGTAAAGTGACCAAGGAAATTGCAAAAGTACGACATTCCTTACCTGGGATTGATTTAATATCACCGCCACCACATCATGATATTTATTCCATTGAAGACTTGGAGCAATTGATATTTGATCTTAAAAACGTCAATACGAAAGCACGTGTCAGTGTTAAGTTGGTTTCTGAAGCAGGGGTTGGTACAATTGCTGCGGGTGTTGCCAAAGGGAGTGCTGATATGGTTTTGATCAGTGGTCATGACGGGGGTACTGGAGCTGCAGCAATAACATCTGTTAAAACTGCAGGAGTTCCTTGGGAACTGGGATTAAGTGAAACACATCAAACGTTACTGCTTAATAACTTGAGAAGTCGAATTGCTGTGCAGGTAGATGGTCAATTGAGAACTGGACGAGATGTTGCAATTGGAGCATTGTTAGGTGCTGAAGAGTTTGGTTTTGCAACAGCGCCACTTATTGTATGTGGTTGTATAATGATGAGAAAATGTCATAACAATACATGTCCAGTCGGTGTCGCAACACAAGATCCAGAGCTAAGAAAACACTTTAAAGGCAAACCAGAACATGTGATTAATTACTTTAGATTTATTGCGATGGAGCTTCGTGAAATCATGGCAGAGTTAGGTCTTAGAACATTAAATGAAATGGTAGGGCGTGTTGATTTATTAGAAATAGATAACGACAATAGAAACTGGAAGACAAAGGATGTTGATTTATCATCGATACTCTATAAACCAGAACTGCCTGCTAGATTTGGACATAGAAAGACAGAAAATCAGGCCGATCAAACGATAGGAGTTCTTGACAGAAAACTGATTGACTTAGCCAAATCCGCACTGATGAATCAAGAAGCGGTAGTGATAGATAAAGAAGTAAGAAATATAGATCGATCTGTGGGTACCATGTTATCTGGTAAAATTGTTGAATCCTATGGAAAAGAAGGGTTAAAAGAAGATACGATAACAATTAATCTTAACGGTACTGCAGGTCAAAGTTTTGGTGCTTTCTTGGCACCTGGCATTACGCTTGATTTAAAAGGAGACGCTAATGATTACTTAGGCAAAGGTCTATCGGGTGGTAAAATCATAGTCAGTCCTCATGACTGTGCTTCAATGGAAGCAAAAGATAATATCATTGCAGGTAACACGCTCCTTTACGGTGCAACAAGGGGTGAAGCATATCTTAGTGGAATGGCTGGTGAACGATTCGCAGTCAGAAACAGTGGCGCTATAGCAGTTGTTGAAGGGATTGGGGATCATGGTTGTGAATATATGACAGGTGGACGCGTCTTAATACTAGGCAAAACAGGTAGAAACTTCGGTGCAGGTATGAGTGGCGGTATTGCATTTGTTTATGATGAAGACAATCAATTCTCGGCAAGATGCAATTATGAACTCATTGAAGTTGAAGGCTTGAATGAAGAGGATCTATTATATGTCAAAGATCAAATAGAAACCCATGTTAAATACACCAAAAGTGTAAAAGCGATGTCAATACTTGATAATTGGTCACAAGAGTCATGCCGGTTTAAAAAGGCCATTAGCCCGAAATATCGAGAAATTATAAATCAAGCTGATGCAGTTGTAGAAAGTAAGGTAGGGTGAGATGGGCATGGTAAAAAATATAATCAAGTACAATAGAGAAACTGCTGAGAAAGAAGATGCAGAACTTCGTGTTATGCATCACCGTGAGTTTTATATACCTCAAACAGAGAATGCTATTTCAAATCAAGCATCCAGATGTATGGACTGTGGTATCGCTTATTGCAATCATGCATGTCCTTTAGGTAATGTTCTACCGGATTTAAATGCATTAGTAGCTGATCAAAAGTGGGAAAAAGCACTAAAGATGCTTCATAAAACAAATAATTTTCCCGAATTTACAGGCCGGTTATGCCCGGCTTTATGTGAAGCTTCCTGTACACTCAGCATAAATGAAGAAGCCACAACTACAAAAGAAATAGAGTTGAAAATCATAGAAAAAGGATTTGAAGAAGGATGGGTAAAACCTCAATACGCAACCATTAAAAGTGGTAGAAAAGTAGCTGTAATCGGTTCGGGTCCTGCAGGTTTAACTGTTGCTCAGCAACTCTGTAGAGTAGGGCATCATGTTACGGTTTATGAAAGATCTGATGAAATTGGTGGTATATTGGCAAGGGGTATTCCAGATTACAAATTGGAAAAATCAATTATTGAAAGAAGAGTCTTTCAATTAAAAGAAGAAGGTATTAAGTTTAAAACAAATAGTCATGTGGGCATAGATATTACCACAGCTGAAATAAAATCAAAGTATGATGCGGTCTGCTTATGTGGTGGATCATCAGTACCGAGAGATCTTAATGTCGAAGGAAGACAGTTACAAGGGATTCATTTTGCTATGGATTTTCTTATACAACAGAATCTGATTAACCAAAACAAAAAAATTACCAGTGACAGTATCAACGCCAAAGACAAACATGTTGTGATTATTGGTGGTGGTGATACTGGTGCAGATTGTTTGGGTATTTCAATTAGACAAGGTGCTAAACAAGTCTCTCAGTTGGAATTGATGCCTAAGCCACCTCACTCTAGAAACGCACAAATGCCATGGCCGTATTGGCCGATGATCCTTAGAACCAATACAGCGCACGAAGAAGGTGGGAATAGGGAGTGGAGCATCGCTACAAAGTACTTTTCTGGAGAAAATGGGGTTGTTAATAAAATTCATTGTATCCGTTTGGACTGGGTTAATGAAAATAATGGAATGGTCATGAATGAAATACCAGGAAGTGAATTTGTCATAAAAGCAGATCTAGTACTTTTTGCTATGGGATTTTTACATCCAGATCATTTGGGGATGTTGGAGTCTTTTGATTTGGAAAAAGATGAAAGAGGTAATGTAAAAGCTGAAATGAATCAAACCAACCACTCAAATATCTTTACGGCAGGAGATATGCATACTGGACAATCGCTTGTTTGTAAGGCTATTGCTGATGGTAGAAAGGCTGCAGTTGCAATTGATAAGTATCTTAGAAATGACTTATAATATTACTTTGTTTTTGGAGATTTAAACCCATGGATCGCCAATTGTATAAGAGCTACTTTTTAAACACACTGTCTCTAGCAGTGTGTTTTGCCGTCCTGATGGTGTTAAAATTCAAATTATGCAAGATATTATTATATTTTTACTAGTCATCAGTTGGATATATATGGTATTATTATTGGGTCATTTAATATTATTGAAAGGAATAGATATGGGATTAATAGAAACAGAACGGCTGACTTTAAGAAAGTGGAGATTATCTGATTCGTCAGATTTATATGAGTATGCTAAATCAGAACTAGTAGGTCCAAGTGCAGGATGGCTTCCTCATAAGTCTGAAGAAAACAGCAAGAATATGATTAAATATTTCATGACATGTCAATATGTATATGCGATAGAATTAAAAGAAAACAAAAAAGTTATTGGTGGTATTGGGATAAACGATAGAAGACCGAATCCAAGAATATCTGAAAAAAAACAAGGTGAAATCGGATATGATTTGAATCCGGAATATTGGGGAAAAGGTATTGTACCTGAGGCAGTACGCAGGTTAATTAAGTTTGGGTTTGAGGTGCTAGACTTAGATATCATTTGGTGTGGACATTATAAGAAAAACTACAATTCAAAAAGAGTTAATGAAAAATGTGGATTTAAATATAGTTTTACAAAAGAGGAAATTTTGGATCAGTTTGATAACAAAAAAGTTGAAACACTATACTATAAAATCGATAAGTTAGATTGCCATCCAACTAATAAATAAATTGCCTAATAGGAAGGGGCTTTAACAAATAGGTTGAATGAATAGTATGGTGGGAAATTACAATCAATTTTAGGGAATGAGAAAAAAATGAAGATTGCAATTAGTCATTTGCTCTTCAATCTAATTAGTTTTTTATTTGTATAATTCCAAATCTAACTTACTAAAAAAATTATAATACGTTTTTATGTTTTTCAGTTCGTACCAATGTTTTATTTCAACGGGATCTGAGTCAAAGTCATAAATCTTAGCACCTTCAATTGATAACAGAAATGGTGAATGTGTTGCCATAATAATTTGACAACCAAAATACCTCGCAGATTCTTCGATAAATGACTTAAGCTTTAACTGCATTTCAGGGGATAAACTATTTTCAGGCTCATCTAAGAGAAACACACCATTTTCTGTAATTTTCTCAATAAAATACTTATAGGCATTTTCACCGTTAGATTTGGTTCTGATATTGGAGATTAAATTATCTCTAACATATCTAGATTGTGTTTTACTTTTTGCTTGGTTTACTTGTTTGAGTTTTTCATAATCATCCATTGATTTCATTTGAAATTTAGCGAATTTTGAATCTAAATACTCACCGAACATTTCTTCTCTCTTATGATCTATACCTTGGTTTAGATGTCTTATATTTAGAGCATAGTCAAAGACATCGTCACTCGTAATGATTTCACTACTTTCTGGAACAAACTCTTCTAACCGACAGATACAGAGTTTTAAATAATCTTCAAAAAAATTGGACTGATTAAATACAGATACTCTCTTTAGTTTAAGCTTTTCTGCAATCACATTAAGTGCTGTAGTCTTTCCAGAACCATTGCCACCATACAAAATAGTAATTGGCTCAAAATCAAGCTCCAGCTTTTCATGAGGAGCAATTACTTGAAACGGGTAAAATGTGGTATAACACTCTCGTTTTACTTCTGCGAAGAAATTAAATTCATCGTCCTTACAAGGAAACACAAACTTTTCAAGATAAATCATTACTGCCTCCTAAAATAAAATACACACAAATATCACATCAATTAAAATACTCCTCAATGATAAATGGCTTATAAAGAATTAAAGCATTTCTTCTATACTTTAACATTCTATTATTCCCTTTTCAATAATATTATCTTGTTATTCTTATTCACTGCTAATATACAAACCTTTAATAAGTGACGTTTTTTAATGATGTTAAAAAGCATATTTTAAAAGCTAACATAGACACTTTTCGTATACTTCCCGATAGGGATATTTTTTATGATAATATCTCTATAAATCAAATTATATACTTATGAAGTACCTGCAGTTCGGAGCTTTGAATCTGTCATACATGTTCTGATTGAACTAAACCGCTAGCGCGGTGGCTTTTCAAAATCAATTTTTAATCCAAGAACTCCACTGGGTAAGAAT
>JAEIOD010000077.1 GCA_016342415.1 Clostridiales bacterium | reverse complement strand
AAAAAAGAAACCCTTGAAAGCATTGCTAATACAATGTTTCAAGGGTGTTTTTTGTCTGTTTTGCTGCAAAACTTAAGATAAACGATTATTTTCAAATAATAAACTACCTACTGTGTAAGGCAATGTCATTAAGTATGTATTTAACGAACAAATAGTACAGCATAAATCTATCCCAATAGTATAGGCTTTTTATATGAATTAGTTTACCATAAGACTTAACAAATCAGCAGATTTGAGTAAAAATCTTTTTTTTGCTCTAACCATTGGTATTACTCTTATAGGTTATTTTCTTTCATTATGATGTTAATGTAGCACAGAATTTATGGCTTTTTTTGTTGTTAGGGATATCATTCAATGATACAATATATAGTGTAACAAAGTAATTATTATACATCATATAGTCAATTATCATTTTAGTCTCTCGATCATTTAATAATCTTCACTCGTCTAGGTTATTAAGTGATTGAATTGGTCAATTACGACAGGACATAAAAGGAGTGATATATGATCTATGTTATATCATCTTTCGTATTACTTTATGTGTAACTATTCAGTCGCGGCAAGAAACAAATTAATAGATTCACCTTTCATTACAGCTTTTATTGATTCAAATGCACCTACTCCATTTTTAGATAGTGTGCTCATATAAGCCATAATTTTTACAAAGGTCTCAGCACCTCTTAATGTTCTAAAAGTCCCTACAATTTTCTTCTTTACTTTTGACATACGAATATCACGTTCAGCTTGATTATTAGTAAATGGAACTTTAAAGTTTGTAGCAAATAGACAAATGGATGCCTTGTGTATTAAAAATCTGTGAATCAAAGCTCTTATTTTTCCTTTTGCAGGCTTACCTGGTTTGGGTTTAACAACTTTTGGGAGTGGATTCATCCGGATCCCTTCCTCAAGAATTTCGCTATACTTCTTAAGGAAATGCGTCAGATAAATAGGTTTCATCTCAAAAATGCCATTATTCATGAAGTTATCTTTGTATGTCTTCATAAGCAAGAGATGTTTAATCATTTTCTCAGCCCAAATCTGTTTAGGGTCATTCTCAAAAATACCCGTAAGCTCTCTTAAGAGGTGCGCAACGCATAACCCATGGCTAATGTTGGGGAATTTGAAGTATGTGGACCAACAATCATGAATGGCTATACCTTTGTAATAAGGTAAAACTCCATTAGCAATAACACCTTTTTCACCACGTTTCTTATCAACGGTTAAATAAGTTAAATCAGATGTTGAAGAACAATGAATCCAATGACCTTTACCGTTAACAGGAATACCTGTTTCATCAAAGTGAACGATTTCAGAATTGGTTACTCTATTTTTAATTAATTCTAAAATAGGATCGAGTTTCTCGTTCATCGATGCGATTATGTTATTGATTGAACCTGTGCTAATGGGTATGCTAAATGTTGCTTTTAAGATATCATGTAACCGCTTTATAGCAATCATTCCAGATGCGTTAAGTGTTACAACAAAGGCTCTAAGATTATCACCATACTGCATACTACTCTTAATTGACTTAGGAAAAGTACCTGATATCTTCTCGTTATTTAGATTTGGACATGAACAAGCCATTTGTTTATGGCAAGTAAGTTTAGTTTCTAACACGATATCGTATTCATACCTTGTTGCTGCAACTTTAAAAGAAGTACATCGTAATTTATTTGGACAATCTTCACACGCAACTGGATAATGTTCAATGGTTTCATCAGGTTTTTTCATAAGTTTTAATCCAGTACCTTTATGACCCTTTTGAGCACCTGTTTTTCTGCCAGAAGGTTTTCGTAGACTTTTGGGTTGAAGTTTTTTGAAACCATCAGTAGAAGGTGGTTTAGAACTATTTTGACTATTCATGCCAAGCTGTTCTTTAAGTTTATTGTTGATAGCCACTTGTTCTGAAATAGTTTCAGTTTGCGCGTCAATTCTTTGAGATTGAGAATTGATTTTTTCAGTTTGAGCTTCAATCATTTTAGTCTGAGCCGCTAATGTAGTCGTGAGAGTGCTAATAATTGATGTTAAAGCATCAACTTTCTCAATGAGCTCTTTAATTGTTTTAGAAGTTATATTTTCACTCATCTTTACGACTTTCCTTTCTGTTTTATCTACTATAATTATACCATTATTCGGCAGACAAAAACAGTGTTTTCAGAGGATTAGAGCATAAAAATAGCAATGAAATGGATGCATTTTTTCTTATCTATATAAGTAGTTATATAATGAAAATTTATAAGAAATTGTTCACTGTGACTGAATAGTTACCTTTATGTTATATATAGCATGAATAAGTATGATGGTGATTCAAAATTAAAATTTTCTTTGTTTAAGTTATTCAATTTTGAATATTGTAAAATACAAAGAAAAAACCCTTCAGATAATCCGACTAAAGATAAGTTCTGAAGAGTAGTTATTAAATTGAAGCCTTGCCAGGCTTCTTTTTAGTTGTAATAATATCTTACTTGTACTTACATTATCTTAGATTTTGTGTAATATGTCAATAAAAAAGCGCTCAATTATGCTCAACTTGAGCGTGAATATCTATGCACACTGCAAAACGTAACAAAAAGTAGAGTACACAATCAAAATTATTTAGATCTGAACGCATCATTATGTTACCTTGCAATACGTGTATGAAACTAACTCAAAAAAACGTATCATAAAAGCTTGTAAAAAAACGTAACATAAATCATTGATTTATGTTACAAATCAAAACCACGATCTATTATCCAATCACACGTTAACACTTAACAACTTATTAACATGAGTTTGCTGATATTAATGTGAGGTTGAGTTCAATGTCCTTTTGTCATATTTCTAAATTCTGTAAAATAAAAAACTACCTCACAAAGAGCAATGTCACCAACTTAAGAGATGTTGACATAAATCAATAAATGTAGTACTTAATATTATGACTTTAAGAGTG
>JAEIOD010000076.1 GCA_016342415.1 Clostridiales bacterium | reverse complement strand
AACGGATGGCGGTATGAAAAGATGCCGATTGCGGGCGATTTCCTATCAAGTTACACAAAAGTTGGAGCGGGTTACAACCCTTGAATAACCTACTAAACCGGCAATTTTTTATACCGCGTGTTAGCTGGCGTTATTATCTACAATTATAAAGTTATTGATATTTAATTACCCATCATTTCTTCAAGACTATCACATACTTTCTAAGAAGAATTAGGTTTATAATCAGTTTCTATTTAAAGGTTTTCAGGAGACCAAACAACAATTCTTTGACTTATTCAAAATAAAGCTTAGCAACATGATTAAGATATCCTTGATACACTTGTTTTGAAATATTCTTGCTGGATACAAAAGGGTGCTTGATTATAGAAAGTTTTGAATCCAATACAAATAGTATAGGCACTTTTTGTATTAGTTGCTCATTAATTTCATCTCTCTGCACAAAGAATGTGTTTCGAATAGGAATATTCATCTCTGCAATCATCGAAAGCAACCTTCTGTTTTTTTTATACCCTGCAAAAATAAACTTCGGTATTGCTTTGGGATTTTTATTAGTCAACTCTCTTAATTGTTTTAGCCTTCCCATAAAACAAGCAGAGCAGGCATCTTCAGGTATCCATAGAATTATATGATGAGTTTGGTCGGTAAAACACTTTTTTGCAGAAGAATCGTTCACGGATTGTAGGCATGAAGTTTCATACTTCATGCCTCCTAGCTGCGATTGGACTTGCAAAAAACTGAGCAACTCATTTCTAAGAATATCTTGTTTGACAGACTTATTTGAAGTGTAATCAATATTGTACTTATATAGATAGTAAAAGATTGCTAACGCAATCGAGAGAATAACAATAGTAATTCCTGCGATATTTTTTTTCTTCATACTTTAATCAAATATTTTTAGTCTGCATTTAAGCAGAAATGGATTATCATAAGCTGTACTTTTGGAAATCGAGCTTTTAAAATTTGAAAAGTCTGTGGCAATAGCTTCAAATCCTCCTATTTTAGGCAGTTTTATTGAATACCATTTTGCAATTTCTTCCGGGTCTATGGATATGTAGATGAATTCACCATCACAAAAAGCAATTTTAGGGACGAACTTTCTCTTCACATCTGATAAGGGCAGTTTTGTATTAAAGCTTTCAATAATTCTACTTTTGCCTGAGCTTTTACAATATACAACCATATATTTGTCGTTCCCCTTGTATGATTCGATAATAATGTGACCATTTGTTATGTGAATTTTTCCTTGATGATACGCATAGGATTTGAGACCAAGCTTTTTATGGAATTCAAGTATATCTCTATATTTTTTATTTAAAAAGCTTGGGGGTATAGCATTATCACCATAATCAATATAATACCTTTCTGTCAGCCCCTCTTCTGAGATACTATATATTAAATTAGATATTGGTTCAGTAAGGAATAAAGTATCATTTGATCGCTGAAAGTTATCTAAGCCAGTATAGAACATATAATCTTCATGCTTATCTATTTTCAAATTAAAATTCAACTCTTTATTGTTAAGGTTGTACGTGGCATATTTAAACATCTTTTCTTTACTAAATCCTCCGCTCATATATAAGCAAAACGTACTGTCGTTTAAATAATCTACATCACACCAATACCGTAGTGGTATCCTTTTTGATTTAATGACATTCCCATCCTTATCATACTGTATAATTTGTTTTTTATTTGATGTTCCAATTTCAATTATTGAATCATTTTTGAGTATATTAAGACTTTGGATGAAAAAATATTCATCAGGCCCCTTGCCAAACCTATTAAACTTCGAAACAGCCAAACCATTCTCTTTGTCGAATATAAGTACATCCTGATTTTGCAATCCGTTCTTTACTACAATATACTTTTGTCCAACATAAAATTTTGAATGACCTAGAAAAAAACCCTTTTTAGAATCCAGTTTAATGATTCTATCTATTACGAAAAAGTCCGAAAAGTCCTTCTCTTTTGCTATACTTCCGTGGGCTATTATTGTAGAACAATTTTGATTGACTTGTTCATTACAACAGCATGAATATGCTAATATGAATATTGGTAATATAACAACCAATTTTAATTTCTTTATAAACTTCATATTTAAATGATTTATGTTTTAGAAAAATGCCCCCACAAACATGGGGGCTTCTAATAGATAAAATGGAATTTACCCTGGACAGTTACCCCATGATTTGCAACACTGATCTGATACATTACATATGGATGAACATGGCATACAGATATAGCAATCACTTTCAAAGCCCATTTTATATCCAACTTCACAATCAGAATCTTTTCCAAAAGGGTCTTGTTCCCCAGAATTGGCAAGACTTATTCTTGATAAATTAGATAAATCTAATATGTTTGTTACTGTATTTTTGTCAGAATAGGTATTAATTACTGTAACACAAATTATACTGACTACAAAAACTGTTTTTATAATAATTTTCTTCATTATTATTACTTTTTATTATGATGTAATTTTTTATTGGGATCTGATTTATCATTTCACAGACTTTGTCAAATTATGACATTGAAATTCATTCTCCTATCTTTGTCAGTTCACCTCCTTTCCTCCGATAGTGATCGGAATTGAAAAGGGAGTCTGAACAGGAAGTGCTACGTTTTGAGAAAATGTTACTTCCTGTTCTTTTTTCCTTGTATTAATAATGTTAATCAACTCTTCCCACATTTCTTCTATAGTGTGATACTTTGTTATTTAAAAGTTTATTCAACCATTTCTATATTATCGGCTTATTAAGTTTTGTAAATTCATATCATAATTAATGCATCTTTAAGTTCAATATCTTAAGTCGCGGAATTTTGGCTTTAATCCTAACTAACAGTAAAATTCTAATTTCATAACTATCTCAAATTCTACACATTCATGTTTACCGTTCGCTTCCGAAATCAATAGCCTTTTCTGCTATAGGGGGAATGCCAGCTAACG
>JAEIOD010000037.1 GCA_016342415.1 Clostridiales bacterium | reverse complement strand
ATTCTTCTCTCTAGTAAAATTACCTCGTTGAACTTCTCTAGAAATAGTTCTTGCATGACGTCCTAGTTCATCGGATAGCCTTAAATGAAAAACCAGCTTTTAGTCTTTCTTCTATATTTAATCGGTCCTGGTATGTTAGGTTCTTATGGTTGCTTTGAGTTCGTTCTTGCTTCATATAAATTTCCCTTCTGCTGCAGGCAGGCAACCATACCTAACAGTATACAGGAAATGTGCAAGACTTATTGTCTAGTTTATACAAAGAGACTGTACTATTAATTTTTCATTTAAGATGTGCAAGGTTCTTATTATACAATAAGAACAAGAGTTCGCTTTATAAAAGAACGTTTTAATAAAGCCTCAGACTTCCTCTTTTTTGAGTTCGTATAACATACATTATTGAAGATATCTAAGAACAACAGTAACAGAATCATGCTCTAACTCACAACTGAAGTAACGAGTGTGCGAGCACTTTTTCATCAAATCTCGAGATTTAGAAAGTTATCAGTACCTATTATCACCTGTTTTAATCCAGAGATGAATAATTACATATAAAACACCAGATTCCATTAATATGATCTGGTGCTTTTTTGATTTTTAAAAAACTCGCTTTCGCGAGTTTATTCTTCAATAATCCATTTGGTCATTGTCGGTAGATTTAGATTGATATCAATGGTACTGGTTTCTATAATAACAAATAGAGGTGTTTTTAGTTTGGAATAATCCAGTGATGAGGTTCTTATTTTTGTGCTTCCAGGACTATAGTACTTTGAGAAACCTTTTATGAGTTCTGAAGAACCGTCACTAAAGAAAACTCTAAGGCTGGATTCAGGAATATCCTTATTGGAGATATTTTTTTGTGAATAAGTAAATGTTAATGTGTTTATGGAAGGTTTTTCAGATACCGTGATTTTTTCCATAATGACTTCAATACTATCATTTACTGTTACTGCTACATTTAATGAGGTTTTATTCATGTTGTTGATAAATGTGTTGTCTAATTTATGAAGATTCTTTCTGATCAGTTTTGTCACAACAACAAGTGCTGCTTCTTTACTGGTTTTTCCTGCTGCATTAAATTTATCATTACCAACGCCACTCATAATATCGTTGGCCTTAACAAGATAAATAGCTTCTTTTGCCCATGAACTGAATTCGCTGTCATCTACAAATTTATAATCTGTATTGATGAGGGTATTCATGTCCATCAAGTCAAGTGTGTTTAAAAGAAGTGTTGCCATTTGTTCTCTTGTCAACAACATATCCGGACCAAACTTGCCATCACCAATACCAGAGGTAATACCAATTGTAGCGCCTTTTAGAGCATAGATATCATTGGTGTCCGTAAAGGAAATACTTGAATCGACCTCAATGGTTTCATGAGTAACGATTTCAATCATTTTAACTGTTAAGTAGACAAATTCAGCTCGTGTAATATCGTCTTGATACCCTTCAAAAGCGTTGCTTCTTATTTGATCATAAGCTTTTAATTCTTCAATAAAATCCTCAGCCCAGATACTTGGTTGATCGATGACTGCAAAGGATAAAGACGAGAACATTAAACTGCAGATAAGTATTGCGATTGTTTTTTTCATATGGCCTCCTTCAAGTATACTCTTTATACCCACTTGAGTTGTTTTGACGCTTTTGGGTATCTAGATACTTAAATAGTATCATATAAAAGTGACATAATTAAGAAATTGTAGAAGATTAAATGTATCGTTATAATAAATGTGCTGTTAGATAAAGCTGTATACGTTTTCATTATTAAAACAAAGATAAATAAAGGTCAATATTAAAACGAGACTGATACTTATACAAATCGATTGACCCATATCCCTAATCATGTTAAACTGATGGAGATTTTTGAACAAAATGTGAGAGTTTAAGGATGGCGTTTTGTGAGAAGAATATACTTATACTTTAGGCCTTTGCTATTTGTTTAGACAATGGATTGGATGTATCAACAAAAAAAGTTAATAGGAGTAAGAAATGTTTTCAGATTATATCGGCGCAGTCATATTAATATTCTTTGCAGAAATGGGAGATAAGACACAGTTCTTATCCATGGCATTTGCAACAAAATATCCAGTTAAAAAAATCTTGATAGGTGTATTTCTAGGCTCATTTTTAAATCATGGATTGGCCATTTTATTGGGACGTGCTTTGTTGGAACTTGTACCTCTTGAAATCATTGGTGTTGTAGCAGGTTTGATGTTTATTTTCTTTGCATTTAAATCTTTAGACATTGAAGAAGAAGAGATTGAAGAGGGGGTTGTCAAATACGGACCCATATTAACCGTTTCGTTGGCATTTTTTCTAGGTGAACTGGGAGATAAAACTCAACTGGCAGCTTTAGGACTGTCTATTGATTCGACATATATGTTTATGGTGTTGTTAGGTACTGTGACTGGGATGGTTTTAACATCATCTTTGGGAATCTTTGTTGGTCTGAAACTCGGTAAAAAAATACCAGAAGACAAATTGAAAATATCAGCTTATATCATATTCTTGTTATTTGGTGTACAGAAGTTGTACCAATCCTTTTTACATCAATACAAATATGTATGGACGGGTTTGATTATTGGTGCTCTTATTGTCATTTCTTTATATGTCATCAAGAGATTTACTAAGAAGTACAACTCGATTGAAGAGACATCGTTTATGAGGCAAGCTGAAGTTTTAAAACAAATAAAATCAAAAATTGAGTTTAAGATTGAGAGCATGTGTAAAGGTACAGAACACTGTGGTGTTTGTGATGGTAAAGCATGTTTGGTCGGGTATATGAGATATCTATTGGCACATGCAACTCACCCTATCACAGAAGAAGAATCTATAAAAATAGCAACACTTAAGAATAAAATATTTGATAAAGCAGAGGCAAAAATGATTATAGACTTCTTAATTGAATACTATGATCACTATCCAAAAGAATTTAGTGAAAATGAACAATTACAAATGCTTAGGAAAACGGCTGAATTTATTGCTTATCAAAAAAATATAGATGATAAGGATTTTAAAGCTTATAAAAAAAATGTCAAATAATATCAATTTCTTGTTACTTAAGATATTATAAGGTAAAATAGAGATGTTAGTTAAAGGAGAATGACATGAAGAAAATCATTTACGTATTATTATCTCTAATCGGTGCGATATTACCTTGCTATTATATGGTACCATTTGTAAAAGAACATAGTTTTGATTATCAATTGTTTATCGACCTAATGTTTCTAAATGATGTAAGTCGTTTCTTTTCGGTGAATGTATTATTTGCCATGGGTATCTTGATAGTTTTTATCATATTGGAATACATAAAACATCAAGTGAAGTTTTCTTGGATGGCGGTTTTAGGTACTTGTTTATTTGGAGTTTCCTTTGGATTACCATTTTTCCTGTTTTTAAAAGAAATGAGTTGTCAGAAAAGAAGTAGAGGGTTACTCACATATCAAGCCAATTATAATCGATTATAATGCTTATATCCCTATGGAATGGGTAAATATTAAATGGATAGGATACATATGTATCCTTTTTTTTTCTAAAATTATATGTAAAATATGTGTTAGACTAATGATATAATTTTACTATATGAGTTATGAATTAAAAGGTGTCAAACACACTTTTCTTGTTGGAGGTTGTATGAGAAAAACAATTGGATTTATAATTATACCAATTTTAATTGCATATATTATAGCTTCTTATACATTTCCAGTGATGGCTGATATCATATCTCCGATTTATATGTTTTTAATTAGCGGGATCATATATCTGCAATCTAGGAGAATTGAAAACCTGAGGATCGTATGGAAGCTATTGGCTTTAGCCATGTTAAGTTGGGGTCTAACAGACTTGTTATGGGCTTATATTTCTATAGCGACAAACCTAGATCCAAATGAAATGGATTTGTTTATGTATCTGTATTTGATAACAGATATCTTATTGTTGATCAATGCAGCCATATACTTTGTAAAGAACCTCGATAAGTGGAACCGTCTTCAGCTGTTGTTGGATGCAACGGTAATAATGATCATTTCATTTGCTCTTGGAAGTGCTTTATTCTTTTCTAAAATAGATTTTTCTGAGATTCTGTTAGCCGATTTTGTAGGGACGGTTGTCTATTTATCACTTGATATTTTGATCTTGATTATCATTGTGACAATGGTCGCATCATCACGATATAAAAAAATAAAAATAGCCATTAAATATACAACAGTTGCTTATATCGTTTATGTGCTGGCTGATTTATTTTATATAGATAGTTATTATAGTATGACTTATGTACCAAACTCCATATCCGATATCATATTTATGATTGCTTTTTTACTATTTACATTATCAGCTGTTACAGCAGCAAGTGATCCTGTTGATTATTACGATAACTCTGAAACGACACCCAATAATTTTGGAAAATCAAAAATCTTATGGTGGGTATTAATTGCTCCCGTGGGGCTTTATTTGATGGGGCGACTGAGTATTGGTCACTTAACTGCAATTTTGTTTACATTGGTTATTTATCAAGTGATGTCTCATTATGTTCAAAAACTATTAATGACAGAAATCTTATATATAAAAGAACATGAAATCAAAATGGCTTTGGAAAAAACCATCACCGAACGAACAAAAGAACTGCTGATATCCCAAAAAGAATTGGAGAAGAGAGCAATTACAGATTCTTTGACCCATCTGTATAATAGAGATTACTTTATTGAATCGCTTAATAATCGTTTAAAGGATAAAAAACCTTTTTCCGTAGCTTATTTGGATTTAGATAGGTTCAAGATTATAAATGATTTACATGGACATCCAATGGGAGACCTGGTATTAATTGAAGTTTCCAAACGGTTTTCAAAACAACTGACGACTGATTATGATATCTTTAGGGTTGGTGGTGACGAGTTTGCGATTATCATTCCCGGTAATAAAGCGAAGGACTTAGAAGAAATCAGTCAAAGAATAATTGAGATTATGAAAGTCCCGATTGCTATAGATGTTTTTCAGTTTACAATAGATGCAAGTATAGGTTTTGCAAGATATCCAAATGATGCGTTAACAGTGAGTGACCTTGTAAAAAATGCTGATATTGCCATGTATCATGCAAAAGCCAACGGCGCTATGACCAAACATGTCGTATTTTCATCTGATTTGATCGAACAATTAGAGAGAAGAAACCATATTGAGATACTTTTGAAAAATGCTGATTTCAAAACGGACTTCGAGTTGTATTATCAACCGCAATTCGATTCAAATAGTTTAGAAATAATCGGTATGGAAGCTTTAATTAGATGGTTCCATACAGAAGAAGGTTTTATATCACCAGCAGAGTTTATACCCATCGCCGAAGAAGTTGGACTGATACTTGCCATCAACGAATTTGTATTTGCTGAAGCAATGTTACAAATAAAAAGATGGAATGCCTTTTACAATAAAGATATGGTTATGAGTGTTAATCTATCACCTTTGACCTTAAATAGTGTGGATTTTTACTTGAATCTAAAGGATCTATTAGAAATAACAGGTGTAAATCCAGGTTATTTGGAATTTGAAATTACCGAACACAGTGCCATGAACTCTTCTAATATAATGGAGGACGTTTTTAGACAGATAAAAGCATTGGGTTTTTATATTTCCATAGACGACTTTGGCACAGGTTATTCCTCACTAAGTTATCTCAAACGATTTAATGTGGATACACTTAAAATAGCAAAAGAATTAATTGCCAATATAGAACTTCATGAAGATGAAATGCAAATTGTAAAAGCGATTATCAAGATGTCTGAGGCGTTAGGCTTAAAAATAATTGCAGAAGGTGTTGAAACAAAAGAGCAATTAGATATTCTAAACGATTTAAATTGTCATGTGATTCAAGGTTACTATTTAGCCAAACCAATGACTGCGGATGCTCTTGAGGAACAATTTTTAAAAAAAGATTCGAAAAAATAAATATTTATGGAACCTTTTTATTTTCTTGGCGTCTAAATAGCGTAGTGCTCAAGAAAACAATGGAGGAAAATATGAAAAAGATAGTAAGTATTGTATTGATTTTAATGATGATGACAGGTGTATTTGCTGATACAGCAGTGCCGACACTATATAGTGAACTACCATTTGAGTTAAGTCAAGAAGGTGACATTTTCACAATTATATTAGATGAAAACGGAAGTACAGGTTACACATGGTCATATGTAGTGAATAAGGAAGATCATGTGAAGTTTATTTCAGATGAGTATGTTTCGAAAAGCAATATACCAGGTGCTCCAGGCAAACATCATTTTACATTTGAAGTATTAGCAGATGGTGTATCTACAATTGATTTTAAACATCACAGATCATTTGAAGAAAATTCAACAATTGATACAATAGATGTATTGGTTTATAAAAACGGTGAAAAAGTATTTGTTGAAGAAAATGGTATTGTAACAATCAATGAACCTGTATTAATTTCTGAACCAATCAAATCAGGTGTTGTGGTATCGGAAAAAATGTTAGAAATGGATACAGCGATCCAAACAATCGATGGTGTTACAATGGTTCCGGTTGCAGAAACTTTAAGAGCTTTGGGTTATGATGTAAAATGGGTATCTGAGACTCAATCGATTGAAATCTCAAGAAACGCTCAATGGACATCAATTACAATTGGTAAAAATGCATATTTTAAAAACAGAATGGCAGCAAGACCATTAAGTGCAGCACCTGTTATTTATAATGATAGAGCAATGGTACCAGCTGAGTTCTTCAATGTTATATTAGATCTTGGAATTCAAGTAGAAGAGGGTCAAATTGAATTTAATGAATATGGCATGTCAGCTTATTCAGGATATATCAAAGAGATCAAGATTAATGATAAAGGTGTTGTAAGTTTATTTTTAACTTACGAAGAAGGCGCAGAGATGGTTGATGTTGTGATTCATACATCAAATGAGACAACTTTTGTACAAGGCAGTATCAAAGTTGGTGATCAGATCAATGCTTTAACATCAATGGCAACAACGATGAGTATACCACCTCAAACAGCAGGTTATATCATTTACTAATAATAATACCTCTTCTCTATGAGAAGGGGTATTTTGCTGTTTGCATCATAATTGTCATAGGTTACAAGAAGTCGACCAAACTGAAGTAATAGTTTTGATTGGTAATGGCTGGGTAATTTCCATGACTGAAGGCGTGATACCAATTGATGAAAAAAACTATATGATGCCAATTTGGGCAATATAAAAACATGATTTTCATCATGTTTTTTATTTTCTCAAACTGATTTTGAAGACGGTACCTTCACCAACCGTACTTCTGACATAAATTCTACCTTTATGAGCTTCAACCAGCTGTTTACAGATAGCGAGTCCCAGTCCGGTGCCTTTGCGTTTGGTTTCTCTAGCTTTATCACATTGATAGAAGTAATCAAAGATAAATGGCAGATCTTCCTTTGCAATACCGATACCATCGTCTTCAATAAATATATTATAGTGTAAATCATCTGATGATGTATAAAGTTTGATGTAAGAATCAGTATATTTTTCTGCGTTGCTGATCAGGTTTTCTAAAACTTGACCGATTCTAAATTCATCAATGTTGATGAGTGCGTCATCAACCGATTCACCTACAATAAATGCGATGTGGTCATTGGATTGATATTCTCTTATTTTTGTATTCGAATACTCTGTAATCATAGAAGCCATAGAGGTTTCTGCCACATTAACGGTAAACTTTTCAAGTTCAAGCTGTGTAAATGTAAACAGATCATCAATCAAATGGTCCAATCTTAGAGATTTGTCATGAATGACTTTCAAGTAGTTCTCTACCGTTTCAGGATTGGTCACCACACCATCTTGCAGACCCTCTACATAACCGATGATGCTTGTAAGAGGTGTTTTTAAATCATGAGTGATACTTGCAATGAGCTCTTTTCTTGAATTCTCATAAATATCCTGTTTTCTAGAGGTCAACTGTAAATTGTCTTTCATACTGTCAAACTCTCTACAGAGTTTTCCGAATTCGTTGTCTTTGTTGTAACGAATTTTAAAATCAAAATCGCCAGTACCGATACGTTCAGCAGCATAGTTAAGCTCCTTAAGAGGCATCAGCAGAAAATCGGATAATACTTTTGAAACAACAATGACCATGGCAATCATAGCAATGATATAAATCCACAAAAGTGTTAAGGGTAAAAGGGTCAGTTCCTCAGTATTTTTACCAGGTGCTGTAATCTGTATGGCATGAAAATCAATGTCTTGAAGTGCAGGGACATGGATAATATCAAAATGCATTAAAACCAAGGTGAAACCAACAATCACTATCGGTATAATAATAATTGAAACAAGTGCAACAAGTATCTTCGAACGAAGGCTCGTAGACATTACTTATCTCCTTTGAACTTGTAACCGATGCCCCATACCGTTTCAATAAATGTTGGTCGGGAAGGATCTTTTTCAATTTTTTCTCTGATCTTACGGATATGAACAGTGACGGTATTGATATCACCATATTCGTTGTATCCCCAGATTTCATCAAATATTTTTTCTCTAGAAAGAGCTTGGTTGGCATTGGATGCTAAATAATGAAGAATTTCAAATTCCTTTACTGAAAACGGAATGATTTCATTATCTAATGATACTGTATAAGCTGTTGAATCTATTTCTAAACCATTGTATGCTAAAATTTCTTTTTTCTCTTGATTGGTAGATAATTCTGTAAATCGTCTTAATTGAGATTGTACACGTGCAATCAATTCTCTTGGACTGAATGGTTTTGTGATATAGTCATCAGCACCTAATCCAAGACCGATGATCTTGTCTGTATCTTCTTTTTTTGCACTTAACATTAAAATTGGGATATTCGACTTAGAACGGATGGTTCGGCATACTTCGAAACCATCTTTTTTTGGTAACATAATATCAAGTACAGCGAGTTGTGGTTTTTCTGATTCAAATAAAGCCAATCCTGCTTCACCATCGTTTGCAATAACAACCTTATAGTTGGAAGCTGTTAAATAATCTCTGATTAAATCTGCAATTTCTTTTTCGTCTTCTACTACTAGAATCTTTTCGTTCATAATCAATTTTCCTTTCCTAGTTACTCATATGTTAATGATATTTTATTCAGCCTTTAATAACAAGAAGAAGGGCTTAAATTAATAAAACTTTAAGGAGAAAAATGAAATATATCAAAGGTATTATGAAAGTATTACAATTTAAATCTTTTAATGCTCCTAGAACACTTATTTGATATACTTATAGTGATGATTAATGTCAAGCTGGAGGTCATATGTCAACATATCAAATACTTACACAAACACTGCAGAAAATTAAACGTTCAGAAGAACGATTAAAAATATTAATAGAGAATAAGGCATCTTTGGAAGCTAAAGTAAGAGAGAAAAAAGTAGCGCTTGATAAAGAGAATTATGATGTTGAAAAGCTAGAAGGTTTATCCATAGAAGGATTCATTCATTTAATCAAAGGCACACTAATTGATAAATTGGACAAAGAAGAAAGAGAAGCAATGATTGCAAAGAACCAGTATGAAATTGCATGTCAGGAACTTGAAGTTTGCTTGAAGGAAATAACTCTATATAGAGAACGAATTAAAGATAAATTTATTGTTGAACGTGATTATTTGGAATTTATTAAAGCTCAGGAAGCAAAAATGTTGAATATGAATTCAGCTGATGCTATTCAAGTAAAAAGTTTAATGGATGCTGTATATTATAATACAGAGATTATTAGAGAAATAAAAGAAGCAATCGAAGCAGGAATTGCACTCAAAAAGGCATTTGATTGTATTGTTGAGAGTTTGGAAAAAGCGGACGACCTTGGTATCATAGATATTTTGGAAAACGGATTACTGGTATCGGATTGCGGCCATGAGGATGTTAAAAATACCAATAAACAATTGGTTTTAATACAACAACATATCAGACGTTATCACATTGAGGTTTTAGATGTATTAGGCATATGTGATGTGTCCATTGATAACAGTAGACTGTTGATGTTCTCAGATTGTTTTATAGAACGCGTGATGACAGGAGAAAAAGTATCTGAAAAAATCGTATCTGCCATGGACCTTATTAAAGAAATGTTGCGTCATATGGAAGAGTCGATTGCATTGTTAAAAGAAAAAGAAGAAATCATACAGATAGAAAATAATGGGCTTACAAATAACAAGATTCAGTTGATAGAAAGTTACTTGAATCAAATTGGAGGCGTAGATGAAGAAAGTTCTTAGTATCATGATGATGATACTATTATTGGTGTCGTTTGCTAGTGCAGACACACAAGAGGCAATTGAAATATCACTAAATGAAGAAGTGATGATTTTGGAAGAACCTCCTGTTATTGTGGAGGGACGTACTCTTGTTCCTGTGAAATTCATATTTGAACCATTAGGGCTGAAAGTTTCTTGGGATGCTGAGTCAAGAACCGCAACAGGGGCAAAAGACAGTTTGGTAATTGTGATGCCCATTGATAGTGATAAAGCCCTGGTCAATGGTGAAGAAGTTGTTTTAGATGTACCTGCAACAATCATCAACGATAGGACTTATGTACCACTTCGATTTGTTGCTGAAAGTACAGGGGCTTTAGTGGTTTGGCATAATGATACTAGAAGTATTTCAATTGAATACTTAGAGAATAAAACTATTGACGCTATATTTGTAGATATATATGAAGATGTCAATGATAATGACGGACCCAACATACCGGTTATCCGAAAGCAGTATCATAGTATCTATGATCAAGTGATGACAATGAAATCGGATTATTTGACTCATGATGTTCAGTTAAAAACGGATTTAATCGATTTAGCCAGTTCATGTGGCTTGAACCTACCACCAAACATGCCTTTAAATGATATGTTGAGTACTTTTAAAAATTATAAGGAAACTCAACATTTGGCATTGAAGAAGGATCTGGTAGCAAAAAATACACCGTATGAGTTTACAAATGGTGATTTATATTATGGCGATTTTTTAGACAACGAGATGTTTGGACTGGCTTATTATCAGTTCAAATCGGGTGGCGAACTAATTGGGCAGTTTAAGAACAATAAAAGAGAAGGTTTTCTGTCGGAGATTTATGAAACGGGTTTTGACTACAGTCAATTTGTTGAGAATCAGGAAACGGGTTTGGAGTTTTCATACAGTCAATTAGAAAATGGTTATGCGTATAAGCTGACTTATTATGAAAAGGGTTCAAGAGAAGGTATCAGTCATCAAGTCGCATTTGATAAGAACAATCAATATTTACATGATGCTTATTATAAATTTGAAGATGATAAGTCCGTAGATTTAGAGTATGTGAAATACAAAGAGGGCTTTGAATTGTTTGATAGAGGTGCCATCGATAGAGATGTGGTTGTGCAAGTGAATCCGAGTGGTAACGTGTACATTGCCCCTACTGATGCTGAAGGTATTTCAGATAATGTCTTTACAGGTTTCGGTTATTTGAAATTTGCTGATGGTGTTGAGTATATTGGTAATTTTGATGATTGGTCTAGACTTGGAGATGGTTTGTATTATGCACCTGATGATCAGGATGACTTAAAGTCCAATCTAATGAATCAACTGGCTGATGATATCATACAAGAAATTATCACAGATGAAATGACCGATGCAGACAAGGTAAAAGCAATACATGATTATCTGGCAAATCATATAACCTATGATCCGAATCCAATTGCTGAAAATGATTTCAAAGATATTTCTCATACAGCTTATGGTGCTTTAATTGATGGTGTTGCTGTTTGTGACGGGTATTCAGAAGCTTATAAATATCTGCTTGATAAAGTAGGCATAGAAAATGTTTTGATTTTTGGAGAAAGTGATGAGGACGGTAACTTTGATGGGGCTGTGAACCATGCATGGAATCTAATTAAAATAGAAGGTGTTTATTATCATTATGACCTTACATGGGCGGATGATGATCTTAATAATGTAATTGTTTATGACTTTTATAAAAAAGACAGTGCGTTTTTTGATGATACACATCATTGGGTAGACAGTCAATATGTGGAGTATTTAGAATAGAGGGTGAGTTGTGGATTTAAGTGTAGTAATACCTGTAATGAATGAAGAGGACAATGTTAGACCTCTTTATAGTCGTTTAAAAAAGACTTTGGATAAGTTAACTTCTTCTTATGAAGTCATTTTTGTAGATGATGGCAGTACAGATCATACAGTAGAAGAAGTGATGGCAATTAGATTAGAAGACGAGAAGGTTAAACTTTTAAGTTTTTCTAGAAATTTTGGTCATGAAATGGCCAACAGTGCAGGATTTAGAAAAGCCTGTGGTGAAGCGGTTGTCATAATTGATGGGGATCTTCAAGATCCGCCAGAACTCATAGAAGAAATGTATTCAAAATACAAGGAAGGCTATGATGTTGTCTATGCTAAAAGGGCATCGAGAAAGAAAGAATCATGGCTAAAAAAAATAACTTCTAAATCATTCTATAGATTTATGAAGTATATGAGTTACGTTGAATTACCATTGGATACAGGTGATTTCAGACTGCTCAGTAGGCGTGTTGTAAATGAAATCAATGAAATGAATGAACACAATAGATTCTTTAGAGGGATTACCCACTGGGTAGGATTTAATGTGACGTATGTGGAATTTAATAGAGATGGTAGACATGCAGGCGAAACAAAATACAACTATTTTAAGTTGATGCGACTTGCTGTTGATGCGATATTATCGTTCTCATATAAACCCTTAAAACTATTCAGTATTTTTGGAATAGGCATGTCATTTTTTAGTTTCCTATTTATGATTTATTGGATTGTTTATAAAATCGTTACAGATAACCCTATAGCGGGTTGGACCTCGACGATTACAATTGTTTTATTCTTCTTTGGTGTTATGATGTTACAGATCAGTGTACTTGGAGAATATATTGCAAGAATTTATGAAGAAGTAAGAAGAAGACCTCTTTATATCATTCAAAAGCAAGAAGGTATTGAAGATGAAGTTACAAAAAGAGATTAGTCTATACACTTTATTCGGTGTGTTGACCACAATGATCAGTATTGGTACCTATAAACTATTTTTAGTACTGGGTATTTATTATATTATTGCAACAACACTTTCTGCGACTTTGGCGGTTATTTTCGCTTTCATGACAAACAGATTTTTTGTATTTGAAAGTAAAGGTAACTTTATATCAGAAGGCATTAAGTTTTTTTCAGGCAGGATTATAATTTTTTTAGCGGAAACAGCAATTTTAATTATTGCAGTTTCTTGGATGAAATTGGATGAATTTTATAGTAAGGTAGCAGTGACTCTATTGGTGATAATTTGCAATTACATGTACAGTAAATTCATTGTATTCAAAAAAGGAGGACAAGGTGAAGAAATATAAAGCGCTCGTTATAATTTTAATATTATCAATGCTTATGAGTAGTTTTGCTTATGCAGAAGGTGTGACTGTAGATCAATTGATTGATATACAAGACGTAGAATGGGCAGAGCCGTTTATCAGTAAAGTTCTGGATACGGATGTGATGCCGGCTTATTCTACAAATGAATTTAAACCGACTCAATATGCAACTAAAATGGAAGTTTTAAATGTTATATATCGTATGGCATTATTAAAAGGTGAAGTGACAACAACTGAGGCAGATGCTTTAGTGAGTCAACATAAATCAACTATTGATGCTTATTTGATTCCGAATGTTTTAGAACCTTATGGACCAGATAACCACCGTGCGATTGCGTATGCATTAGAAAACAATATTGTAAAAAAATCGGAATTAAGCCTTTTCTTTGTTAATGGTACGTTTGAAGTGATCAGTAAAGTGGATGCTTCAGTATTTATTGGTAAAGCAATGAATGTTTATTTAGAAGAAAATGTGAATAAGTTCTATGAAATTCAATACAAAGATGGTGGTGAAATAAACTTATTGCAGTGGCCTTGGATTAATCTTTTGATTGAAAAAGAAGTTATTGTTGGGGGATCGGATCGTTACTTCTATCCAAACTCAATTTTAGATAGAAATATTTTATCTGTACTTTCTGCAAATGTTTTAAGAGAATTAGAGGGATTTGTAGCAAATTCAGATAACACAACAACACCTTTACCGGGTGTTACAACAAATGTCAGTGGTAAAATTTCTATTTTACATTATGATAAAAATATCATTGAAATTAGAGATGCTTACAATAAATTGAATGTTTACGATGCAACCAGTGCTGAGTTGACTTTAAATGGTGAAGTAATTGCAATTCAAAACTTAGAGCCGGGTATGGATGTGGATGTAAAAGTAACAGGAAAACAGTTGATCACTTTAAATGTTAAAGAGGATTTTACAGCAATTGAAGGTACACTGGGGTCTGTAGGATTAAAAGTAACCGTAAAAGGTGAGACTTTTAGACCTGTAAGTATCAATATAGGCAATACATTCAAATATTTCAAAACGTTAAATTCAGTTGTTGTAGAAAGAGACTATCAACCATCTACTTTGGATGAGTTAAATGAAAATGACATTGTTAAAATCTCTTATCAAGGTGATTATATCAAGAAGATAGAAGCCTTATCGAATAAAGCTGTATTAGATGGTGCGCTTCAGCGTTCAAGTCAATTTAATATAGGGGATGCTGTAAGTATCAAACTATCAAATGGTAAATTATTTGAACAGACAATTACAAATACTGTTCAAAAATTTAATATTACATCAGACCTGTCTAAAGGCGATATTGTAAAAATTACAATTGAAAAAGGTAAAATTACAGCTGTTGAAGGTACTGGTTTGTCTACAGAAGCGTCTGGTAGAATAACAAAGATCGTTATCAGTCAAACACCATCTATTTCAGTCATGACTAAAAATGGTGAAACTAAGACTTTTAATATCGCAAGTGATATGGTATTAAAGAATTTAGGTACAGTAGATACAAACGGTTTATATGCTTTAAGATTAGACCAGGATGTTACTTTAGAACTAAATGGTGTTGAAGTCAACTTGATTTCAATCAATCAGTCAGTAGAAAAAGCGCAGTTCCAAGCGGAAATTACTGAGATTCATAAGAACATTAATCTGATTAAAGCTCTAGATACAAATAACAAAGCATGGATTATCTCTTTGGAAGGATCTGATCAAAACATTGATGATTATACCGTTGGAGACAGTGTGTTTGTGTATGGTGTGGAAGTTTCAGGAGACTTATTTGAGGCAGATTTAATTATTGTTTTGGAATAAAAATTTATGCTTGCACTGGGAATTGAAATGGTATATACTGAGTAAGTATTATTTTTGAGTATATAATGGAAACCCTGATTGAGAGGGTGTCTATCCAATATGATTAGTTAAGAGGTAGATCATCCCGTTTTACGGGCTGGTCACCTCTTTTTTTGGTTTTCAATTTTGTGGAAGGAGTTCTGATGGCAACGAAATATGTATTTGTAACAGGTGGTGTGGTATCGTCTTTAGGTAAGGGTATTACTGCGGCGTCTCTAGGACAGTTATTAAAGGCAAGAGGTTTAAAAGTATCGATTCAAAAGTTCGATCCATATATCAACAAGGATCCAGGAACAATGAGTCCATACCAGCATGGTGAGGTTTTTGTAACGGAAGATGGCGCAGAAACAGATTTGGATTTAGGTCACTATGAAAGATTTATAGATATTAATCTGAATAAGAACAGTAATGTAACAACTGGTAAGATTTACTGGTCTGTTATTACTAAAGAAAGACGTGGTGACTATTTAGGTGCGACTATCCAAGTGATTCCGCATATTACCAATGAAATCAAAGAAAGAGCTTTTAGAGTTGCAAAAGAAGAAAATCCAGACGTAGTAATCACTGAGATTGGTGGAACTGTTGGAGATATAGAATCACAACCGTTTATGGAATCTATCCGTCAAATCAAACATGATGTTGGTAAAGAAAATGTATGTTATGTACATTTGACATTATTACCTTACCTTGAAAAAGCAGGTGAGTTAAAAACAAAACCAACTCAACATTCGGTAAAAGAATTAAGACAAATCGGTATTCAACCAGACCTTATCATTTGTAGATCTGAAAAGGAAGTTACTGATGATTTAAAAGATAAAATAGGATTATTCTGTAACATTGAACCTGAGAATGTTATTACAAATAGAGATGCTGAAACATTGTATGAAGTCCCTTTGATGTTAGAACGTGAAGGTTTGGCAACTAAAGTATGTACAATGTTAGGTTTGGAATGTAAAGAACCTGATCTAGAAGAATGGACAAGAATTGTTGAAATAGAAAAGAACTTAAAAGATACTGTAAAGATTGCATTAGTCGGTAAATATGTGGAACTACATGATGCTTATTTATCAGTCGCAGAAGCTCTTAAACATGCAGGACTATCTAATAATGTTAAAATCGATATCAATTGGGTTCATGCAGAACAAGTCAACAATGAAAATGCCGCTGAAATCTTAGGAGATGCAGATGGTATTATTGTACCAGGTGGATTTGGTGATAGAGGTGTTGAAGGTAAAGTTGCTGCCTCTAACTATGCAAGAGTCAACAAAGTACCCTTCTTTGGAATCTGTCTAGGTATGCAAATTGCTGTAATTGATTTTGCTAGAAACGTTATTGGATATAAAGATGCACACAGTTCTGAATTAATGCCGTCAACAGAAAATCCTGTAATCGATTTAATGTTGGATCAACATGATGTTGAAGATATGGGTGGTACGATGAGATTGGGTGTTTACCCATGTAAAGTCAAAAAAGGCACAAAGGCATATGAAGCTTATGGTGAGGAATTAATTTACGAGCGTCATAGACATAGATATGAATTTAATAATCACTACAGAGACATCATCGAAGAAAAAGGTATGATTATTTCCGGTATTTCACCAGATGAAAGATTGGTTGAAATTGTTGAATTAGATGGAAATGAACATCCTTGGTTTGTGGCAGGTCAATTCCATCCGGAGTTTAAATCAAGACCAACTAGATCACATCCATTATTCAGAGATTTCATTAAAGCTTCAAAAGAAAATAGATAAAAGTACTAGCCAGAGCATGCTCTGGCTTTTATAATAAGTTAGAGGTGATAAACTAATGAAGAGATTTTTAAAAGTAGAACATGCAGTAATTTTAATACTCAGTATGATTGGATTGTACTTAAGAGTACACATGATTCAGTCAATTCCAACTACACAACTTTATGATTTTAGTACCTACTATGAGATTGCAGATAATTTATATCACAACTTAGGGTATACGTTTAGAGGGTATCCAATCGCTTTTCAAGGCATGGGTTATTCCACTCTTTTAGGCTATTGGTTTAAGTTCATGGGTGATAATTCTGAAATTACAGCCAAGTGGTTGAATGTTATTATGTCGATGGGTACGATTTATTTGGTTTATTATATCTTACATAAGATTACAACCAATAAATTGATCATTATGCTTTCAACGATTACAGTTATTTTTTTACCACACCATATCGCATACTGCAACACCATTGGAACAGAAGTCATGTCAGCTTTTATACTGGCTGGTGTCATTGCCATTCAGGTTACAGAATTCAACTGGAAGTTTAAGTATCCGGTACTCGGTGTAGCGGTTGGACTAATGGCACTGACCAAACCGTTTTTCTTGGCTTATCCTTTACTTTTGGCACTTATTGAATGGTTAAAGGAAAAGGACTGGAAAGAAAGTTTAAAACTGCTTTCAATAGTTACGGTTGTTATGATGATGATCATTTCGCCTTGGACCATGAGAAATTATAAGAAGTTTGATAGATTCATTCCTATCTCATACAATTCAGGTTTTAATCTATACATCAATAACAATGAAAACAATGTACATGGTGGATGGCAGTCGTTTGACGATATTTACAAAACACCGGAACTGCAAGAAAAAATAGACGAACATTTGAACAATCCTTTGGGAAGTGTTAAAATCGCCAGTGATATAGAGCTGGACTTCAAACCTGCAGCAAAGGAGTGGATCAAAAAAAATCCTTTGGAGTTTTTAAAACTGGGACTCATCAGAGTTCACAGTACTTACTTTAACGGTGCTTGGGATATTGAATACTGGGCGATGAATGATTACCGTTTGGAACAATTAGAAGAACATCCTGAGGATGATAAAGAAATTTCAAGACATTTTAACTTTATGAAATCAGTGTATGACATTCTGTTGTATATTATTTCTGGATTTGGTTTGATGTTTATCGTCTTGAACTTCAAAGATATAATAGTTGGCATTTTTTCAAAGAAGAAAATCAATCTATTGACATCGATAACATTTTTAAATCTTTCTTATATTTCATTGGTTTACTTTGTTTACGAAGGACAACCGAGATATAATTTCATTGTACTGTTTTTATTGATTATTGCAGCGTCAACGATGATAGCGACTTATCAAAAAAATAAAGAAATAGACTAAAAAAAAGCTATAATGACCATGTCATTATAGCTTTTTCTACAATATGTCTTCTGTTACCAGTGTTTCCTGAATGGGTTCTTCAACGATGGTCCAATTTGATTTTGCTCTTGAAAGTTTTCTAATAATAAAGATGATTGAGAAACCTGAAATTACCATAATAACGCCATATGATAAATTACTCATCTCAAAATTAGCCGATAAGACATTGCTAAGTATGATAGCAATGAGATTATTTAGTATATGTATGATGATACCGCTCCAAATGCTATTGGTGTAGTACACTGCAAAACCCGTCAGTAAACCGAGTACTAAAGTTGGAAAAGCTTGGACCATATTCATATGATAGGCACTAAATAAAATAGCTTGTATGATGATTGCCCATTTAACAGAGAGTTTACCCGAAAGATTCTTTAAAATAGAACCTCTAAAAACAATTTCCTCGCATAATGGTACAAATATACCAACCGACAATAAAGTGATGATGATTGAATTATTAACCACAAGTGTGCTTAAGGTTTCTATCATTTCTGGATCTAAACTTGCCAAATTGATCAAACTGGAAAATCCGATTGAGAATAAACATCCTACAAAACCAAGTGCGATTACATATGGTATGTGCTTTGTTTGAATCTTATTGAATCTATAAGCAACTGATATATTGTTTCTTTTTTTTCCTTTATGAATCAAATAAAAAGCAAAAATAACGCAGATACTGCTGATTAATATCACATGAGGTGTGATCCTTGCAATATCATTTGCCATTGAATCTGCTAATGCATTTGGATCGATATCTTCTCCTAACGTTTTTGCTGCTTCTGTTATGCCGATATAGATGCCTGTAATTGAAAATCCGAACAGTTGAAAAATGATAGGAATGAGTGCTACAAATATTACTTTAAAAATTAATTTGATGTACTTCATAAAATCTCCTTGTGATATTAGTTTTGATACAACCGCCGTTATGACTATAGCATTAATATTATTGAAAACATTTTTAAATAATAAATGATAATGGAATTTTTATAATAATTAAGGACTTGTTAATATTCTCCAATAAGAAACGGCAATTGGAGAGCAGTACGAAGTATGGATATAACATATATTCCTGTTGTATCCTTTATTACAAGCTCAAAAGTGATAACAACTTATCAAAAAATATATTATGTATTATATCAATATGAATGATTTGTATATTTTTTATCATATTTCCAATTGCTTTCCTATATAATAGAATAGAGAATTGAAATTTAGAGATAGAGGACGGTGATATGAAAGTAACTTATAAGATGATTGATAAAGAGCTTCGTTTACATGCTAGACTCTTGAAATATTCAATTGTTCCTGATAAAAAGAGATTTGAACTGTTAATCAAATTTGGGAATAGACTAAAAATAAAGTCTGTAGAAGGTTATGATACTAGGGAACACTTTATAAAGAGTAGAGAAAAGGGACGCTCAATTAGAGTCGTTGTTTATAAACCAGTAAACTCGAATAAAGATATACCTGGTTTACTTTATATGCACGGTGGTGGCTATATCATGGGATCGCCTGAACAAGATCATGGTGTTATGAAAGAATTTTTATTAAAAAGACAATGTGTTATTGTTTCTCCTGAATATAGAAAATCTTTTGATCGTCCGTATCCTGCAGCGATTCATGATTGTTATGATACGTTAAAATGGATGATAAAAAATCATGAGGAACTAGGTTTTCGAAAAGACCAATTGTTTACGGCTGGCATTAGTGCAGGTGGTGGTTTAACAGCTGCTATAAATCTAATGGCTAGGGATTTAGGTGAGATAAACATTGCTTATCAAATGCCAATGTATCCGATGTTGGATGACCAAATGACGACTGATTCCATGAAAAATCATGATGGACCTATTTGGAATGAAGCTCTAAGTAAATATGCTTGGGATTTATACTTGGCTAATAGTAAAGAGACCTCATGTTACGCAGCACCATCAAGAGCTGAATCGCTAGAAAATTTACCACCGTTAAGTACATTTGTTGGAAGTTTGGATCCTTTTTTAGATGAGACCCTTGATTATGTTAAAAGGCTTAAACAGGCAGGAGTATCTGCTGAATGCAAAGTATTGGAAGGGGCATTTCATGGTTTTGAGGTTGTTAATCCTAAGGCTAAAATATCTATAGAAGCCAAGACATATATTTTGGAACAATTTAATTATGCAGTAAATCATTATTTTAAGAAGCAACCTGATGTCAATAAGGCAATATAAAACAAGGAGAAGGATTATGTACAAATATAAATATGTGGAAGTAGTATTAAATGGTGTTTTTCAAACCGCTAATCATCATGAAGTCATTGATAAGCATGCCAAAGAAGGCTGGCGAGTTGTGCAGTTGTTGCCTATTAGATACAATGGACACGGTAAACCAACAGAATATGAGATTATTTTTGAACAAAAGATAGAAGCATAGAACAACTGAGCAACTATGTTGATAACTTTCTGTATCTGAAAGTTATCAACATTTATTTTAACATCAAATATCCTTTTTATGCCAGTATATGGTATAATTGCTATGGAATTATTTAGATGATAATAGGAGGAAAAGATGAGAGAAAAATTGGAGATTGGTGAAGCCATATCAGATGCGGTTCAACATATAAGAATGAGTTGGAAACTACTTTTGATCAACTATTTATTCATGTTGGGTATTGGTTTGATTACAACAGCATATACAGTCTCGGTATTTACTGGAGACATTGAAGCGCTTCTATACACTGGTTATAAATCACCGTTTGAATTAATGATTAAGTCGTTTCTTATGATACTGCCTTTTATGATTGTGATTGGCTTGATAAGCGTTTGTATTCAAGCGATGTATATTAAGATAATTGATGATACCATTGAAAAAAGACAATTGAGTTACAAAGAGCAATTTGTATTTGTATTAAGGAAATTAGGGAAAATGATTTTTGCAGGTGTAATGGTTTTGATTCCGGTAATACTTATGTATTTGCTGATGTTTAGAACAATCACCAATATGTATTATGGTAGTTTTGCGCCGTTTTTTCTCATGTTATTAATCATGTTAGCTTATGCAATGATGTTGACGTTTATTAATCAAAGTATCATTACCGAAGAAGTGAGTGCCTTTCAGGCTATAAAAAACAGTTTTAGTGTTGTAAGTCATAATTTCTTTAGATTGTTATTCACATTTATAGGCTATGGTATTTTGACACTTATTATAGGTACGATTTTAAAAGATACAAGTGTTGTTGTAGTTGTTATTAAAGCAATTATTGATGCATTCTTATCTTTGTACGCTATTGTTTTCATAACAACTTTGTATAAACAAGTTTCTAAAAAACCGTATCAAGATAACGAATGTGAATTGGAGTATTATGAAGAAAATTAAATTAGATATTGGAAAAGGCATTGCTGATGCCGTAGAGTGTATTAAATCAACATACAAACCTCTTTTGGTATTGCTGTTGATTATGTTGGCAATACAGATTGTTCAAGGTATTTATTATCAACCATTATCAACGGCAGATTTAAGTCTTGCTTTTACAGATCCTGAAGTCTACAGAACCCAAGTAGAAAACATGCCTGGAATGACAGGCTTTCAAACATTGATGAGCTTTGGATTGACTTTGATTGTGTTTATGAATATGAATGTTGTCATCAGTATTTCAAATAAGTTCTTCAATAAAAATGAGATGACTATTGAAGACATTATTTATTACAGTCTTAAGAAAATATTCGCTTTAATAGTGAGTTTCTTATTTATGATGTTAACGTTTATACCGTTAATAATCGTCATGGTTATTCTGGTTGTTTTATCCATAGCCGCGCCACCTGTGATGGTCATATTGATCATAGTTTTTGTTATTGGATTGTTTGCATATATTAACATGTGCATCATGATTCAATACAGTATTGTTATCGAAGATGTTGGTCCGATAAGAGGATGGTTAAACAGTATCAAACTTGTGAGTCATAACTTTTTTAGAGTATTTTTTACTTATATAGGTTTTATGTTGGTATCATTTCTGTTAAGAAGTCTATTCTTATCGGAATCAATCGTCACGATAATAATAACAGGTATTCTTTCAGGGATAATATCTATGTTTTTAACTATAACGATGACAGCTGTATACAATCAAGCAATAGAAAAAGAACCGGAAACGAGTGACTATAGAGATGCCTAGCATCTCTTCTTTTATTTATCTTTAAAATAATGTATGCTAAATAAGAGGTGAATTAATGAAATCATATGTAGAGAATTCTCATGATAGATGTAAATTATTTGGAATTGAAAAAACACAGGTTGTTAGTAAGAGAATATTATCGCCTGAAGATCTTCATAAAAGATTGATGAGTCAAGAAAATTTTATTCAAATTGCAGAGCCTTTTATGAACCACTTATATAATTTTGTAAAAGGATCAAATTTCTTTGCAATATTGACAGACAAAGATGGCTGCATCTTAAGTCTGATTGGTGACGAAGAAATTTTAGAGACTGCTTTTTCCTTTGAAATGGTTCCAGGTGCTTTTATGGATGAAAAAAGCATCGGCACAAATGCAATGGGAACTGCACTTTATGAAGACAAACCCGTACAAATATCTGCAGGTGAACATTATATAAAAGCTTACCATAGGTGGACTTGTTCTGGAGCGCCTATTCATGATGTAGATGGTTCTATCATTGGGTGTTTGGATCTGACCGGATTTAGCGAAGGGGTTCATTCACATACTTTAGGCATGGTGGTAGCGGCCTCGCATGCCATTGAGAAGATGTTGGAAGGACATGCTTATAACAATCAACTCAACGCTTCAAAAATATATACGGAAACGATAATCAATTCCATTCCTTCAGCGATTTTAACTGTAGATTTGGAAGGGCGTATTATCTCTTTCAATCCATATGTGATGAAAGCGCTCGGGTTTAATCAAGAAGAACTTAAGTCAATCAATTTTAATGATATCATGCCCAATTATAAGGATATCATTATCAATATATCTCATAAAAAATCTATAGTAGATGAAGAAATGCACATGCGTTCAAAGTTGAACAAAGTCTTATACAATGTATCCATTTATCCTATCTTGGATGCTGATGAACAGATTGATCAAATGATTTTTGTTATAAAGGATATTAAAAAGATGCGAAAATTAGCCAATAGAATCATGGGTAGAAGAGCTATTTATACCTTTGATAAAATCATTGGTGTGAATGAAAGCTTTTTAAATGTTGTTGCTTTTGCAAAAAAAGTAGCAGACAGCAAATCCACTGTATTAATCATGGGAGAAAGTGGTACTGGTAAAGAAATATTTGCTCAGGCCATTCAAAACTACTCTATCAGAAGCAATGAAGCCTTTGTTGCCATAAACTGTGGTGCCATTCCCAAGAATTTAATTGAATCCGAGTTGTTTGGTTATGAGGAAGGCGCTTTTACAGGTGCTAAAAGAAGTGGACAACCAGGGAAATTTGAAATTGCGGATGGCGGCACCATCTTCTTGGATGAAATTGGTGAAATGCCAATAGATATGCAAACAAGACTTCTTAGAGTCATTGAAGAATCAACGGTCTCAAGAATTGGTAGTACCAATGAAATACCGGTAGATGTTAGAATAATTGCAGCTACCAATAAAGATTTAATTGAAGAAGTCAAAAAAGGCAACTTCAGAAAAGATTTGTTTTACAGGTTAAATGTCTTACCGATCAAACTCCCATCTTTACGAGAAAGAAGAGAAGATGTGCCTGATTTGGTAGAATATTTTATGAGCAGAATTTCCAAGAAACTCAATAAGAATCCTGTAGAATTGCCAGACGATTATATGAACTATCTGATGCATTACAATTGGCCAGGCAATATACGGGAATTAGAAAATCTAGTAGAATTGATTATTAATACTGAAAGTATTCCTGCTTATGATGAAATGCCCGAAATAAAACTGAATCATAAAACCAAGCTGGAACCTGTAGATTTATTTTCTTTGGATTCTATTGAAAAAAAACATATCACTCAAATCTTGAAACATTTCAGTGGTAATATTACTTTGGCTGCCAAAGTTCTAAATATTGGTAGAAACACATTGTATAGAAAAATTGAAAAACACTGTATCGATATAGAACAGTGTTCAAATATGGAACATAATTAATTAAAAAGTTGTATCGAAATGGAACGTTGTCTACGGATGGCGTTTCTTTTTTTTGGCATCATTTATGCGTTATAGAACCTTAGTACAATATATAAGGAGGTAATAATGAAAGGTTATAATGGAAAAATTTTAAGAGTAAATTTAACAGAGCTTACCTACAAGGTAGAAGTCTTGGATTTGGAAATGGCTCAGAAGTTTATTGGTGGACGTGGTCTAGGTACTAAGATTTTCAGAGATGAAGTAGATGCTAATGTAGATGCATTAAGTCCTGAAAACAAATTGTTGGTGGTGACGGGACCACTTACGGGTACGCCGACACCAACTGGTGGACGTTATATGGTCGTCACCAAATCACCATTATCAGGTACAATTGCAAGCTCTAATTCAGGTGGATATTGGGGTGCAGAACTGAAGTTTGCTGGTTATGATGTGATTATTCTTGAAGGGAAAGCAGCAAAACCGACTTACATAAACATTGAAGATGATAAAGTGGAATTCAGAGATGCCGCTCATATATGGGGGAAAGTGGTTTCTGAAACTTCTGATATCCTAATGAAGGAAATCCCAGATAATGCTAGAGTTATGACGATAGGACCAGCTGGTGAAAACTTATCGATGATTGCAGCGATTATGAATGAAAAAGACAGAGCTGCAGGTCGTTCGGGCGTAGGTGCTGTTATGGGTTCTAAGAACTTAAAAGCAATCACGGTAAAAGGTTCTTCAAAACCAGAAATTTATGATGAAGCCGCTCTTCAAACAATCTTTAAAGACTGTTTGGGAAAAATAAAAGAGAATGGTGTAACAGGATCTGGTTTACCAACATATGGTACAGCGGTACTTGTTAATATCATAAACGAGAACGGTGCATTTCCTGTAAACAACTTCCAAGAATCATATTTTGATAAAGCAGAAGAGATTAGTGGTGAAACATTAGCTGAGAAACATTTAATCAAAAAAACAGCATGTTATAGATGTCCTATCGCTTGTGGTCGTCACGTAAGAATTGGTGATGGCGAAGGTGGCGGACCTGAGTATGAAACAATTTGGGCGTTTGGTGCAGACTGTGGTATCAGTGATATGGATCAGATCATAAAAGCCAATCATATGTGTAACGAAGTGGGTATTGATACAATCTCTGCTGGTGCAACTTTAGCAGCTGCTATGGAATTGTATCAAAGAGGTCATGTAAAAGAAGAAGAATTAGAAGGTCTTACGCTTAAATGGGGTGACGCAGACTCTATAGTTGAGTGGATGAGAAAAACAGGTAGAGCAGAAGGTTTTGGTAAAAAACTTGCGATGGGTTCTTATAGATTAGCAGATAGTTATGGTGTTGCTGATTTATCAATGTCGGTTAAAAAACTGGAAATCCCAGCTTATGACCCTAGAGGTATCCAAGGTCAAGGATTGCAATATGCGACATCTAACCGTGGCGGTTGTCATGTAAGAGGGTATTTGATTTCTCCTGAAATTTTAGCACTTCCTGAAAAGTTAGATCGTTTGTCATTAAAAGATAAACCGCTTTGGGCGAAAATTTTCCAAGATTTAACAGCATCTATTGACTCATTGGGTTTATGTTTGTTTACATCATTTGCTCTTGGTGCACCAGAGTATGCTGATTTAGTTAATGCTGTATGTGGTACGACTCATAATGCAGATTCTATTTTAGAAGCCGGTGAACGTATTTGGAATATTGAAAGACAGTTTAACTTGGAAGCGGGCATCTTACCTTCAGAAGATAAATTACCAAAACGTCTATTGGAAGAGCCGATTCCAGATGGTCCTTCTAAAGGTTGGGTTCATAAATTATCTGAGTTGTTACCAGAGTATTATGAGTTAAGAGGCTGGAATAAAGAAGGTTATCCAACAGAAGAAAGACTAAAAAAATTAGGATTATAAAATGAACATAGAAGTTAGATTATTTGCGACCCTGAGAACGGGTCGCTTCAAAAAAGAAGTTCAAACATTTGAACTCACAGTGACCCCAAAGGACATCTTAAACCAATTGGATATTCCCATTGAAGAAGTGGCTATTTTGTTAATCAATGGTCATGACGGACAATTTGATGTTAAGCTTAAAGATGGAGATGTCATTTCAGTATTTCCCCCGGTAGGTGGCGGATGATGAGATATTCCAAGAATGAAAAGATGTTGACGCCAGAAGAAAACAAGTCTCTAAAAAATTTTAGAGTAGCGGTGATTGGTTGTGGCGGTCTTGGAGGTTATTGTATTGAGATGTTGGCAAGACTTGGTATAGGCAGTATTGTTTGTGTTGATGGAGATGTTTTTGATGAAAGTAACTTGAATAGACAATTATTATCTGAAGAAGCATTGATTGGTCATTCTAAAGCAGGAACAGCTAAAAAGCATGTCGCTAAAATAAATTCAAAAGTTCAAGTGATGGCTTTTGATGAGATGTTAACAGAAAAGAATTACCAGCGAATTATTGAAAGATGTGATGTGCTTGTAGATGCAGTGGATTCCATTGATACAAAGTTATTTTTGCAAAATATATGTGAAAAGCTTAATCTGCCACTCGTTCATGGCGCTATTGGTGGCTGGTACGGTCAAGTGTCGACAGTACTACCGGGTGATAGAACTCTAGACTTGGTTTATAAGAATAAAAAGAGTATAGAAAAGGAGCTTGGCAATCCATCTTTTACACCGGGAACCATCGCTTCTATACAAGTTGCAGAAGTGTTAAAAGTTCTTCTCAACAAAGGGGACATACTGACAAAAAAATTATTGTTTATAGATCTTTTGAACCATGATTATGAAGTTTTAGAATTTTAGTCACTCTTTGAGTGGCTTTTTTTTTATCATAAATGCTATAATTAATAAGATGACAATTATTGGAGACTAAAATGAGTAAATGGGCTAAAGTAAAAAAAATAGTTTTAATAGCATTTTTGGCAGCAATTGGTGCAAGGTTGTATGTTAGTTTTTTTGTAGATGGTTTTATCATTACCTTTACTGCGATTATACTTGCTATATCTTTGTACTTCAATGAGGATGTACATCCTTTAGCACTTGGCATGGCGGTGGCGATTGTATCACCAGGGATGAGATTTGCTTTTGAGTCTTTTACCTCGCCTGATGTATTGATGTCTATTAACCAAGTTTATCCAGATATTTTTTTCTATTTGACATATGGACTTGTATTTTATTTCTTTAGAAAACACCTGGGGCACAGTTTTAAGTCGAAGTTTTACCTTGTCGCTTTTGCAACGGATTTCCTATCCAATTTAGCGGAAATGTTGGTGCGTACAAGAGTGTTTGAAATTAAATGGTTTATGATAGAAGGTATTGTCTTGGTCGCAATTGGACGAACGTTGATTACTTTGCTGTCTATTTATCTGATTGTCAGATACTCCACACTTTTAATGAGACAGGAACATGAAAAAAGGTATCAATATTTGATGATGCAGTCTTCCAGATTTAAAAGTGAAATTTACTTTCTGTATAAAAATATGAATCAGCTTGAAAGTTTGATGAGTTTGTCTCATCGAATCAAAAGAAAAGTATCGGAGGATTTGGAACTGAAAGAATTGACACTGGACTTGTCTAAAGGGATTCACGAGATAAAAAAAGACTATATCCGGGTGGTCAGAGGTTTAGAAGAAATCTATGACGGTGGTATGAATTTAGATGAGATTTCCATGAAGGATTTGTTTAAACTCATCGAAGTCAGTACAGAAGACTATATTAGAAGCAAACATCTGAATGTGATTTGTCGCTTCAAATGTAAAGTCAATATCATGATAAAGGATCATTTTTATATGATGTCTATTCTTAGAAATCTGGTCAACAACAGCATTGATGCCTGTGGTGCTTTGGGAGTAATTGACGTCTATGCCCATGAAGTAAAGGATACGATCTCAATTTATGTAAGAGATAACGGTACCGGTATTTCCGAAGAGGATAGAGCATTTATTTTTAATACAGGCTATTCTACAAAATTTAATGAATCTACAGGTGATATTTATAGAGGTTTAGGACTGACTCTTGTAAAAGAAATGGTTGAAAATATATTTGACGGCAACATCACCTATGAATCGGAACTGAACAAAGGCACGACTTTTATTCTGAATTTGAATCCACAAGTTTTACAGGAAGGATCTGAAGATGAAATATTATATTCTTGATGATGATATAAATATTGTTAAAATCCTAAGAAATATTATTGAAGAAAACTTTGATAGGCGTGTTGTAGGATATAATACAAATCCAAAATCAGCGATTGATGAAATTCTTTTGAATCGACCAGACGTTGTTTTGATTGATTACTTGATGCCTGGATATGATGGTGTAGATGTAATCAAGAAAATAAAATCTGTAATTTCTGATATTGAATTTGTCATGATATCACAAGTTTCTGATAAAGCGATGATTGGAGAAGCTTATGGTGAAGGTCTAAGTTTCTTCATAACAAAGCCAATCAATAAAATTGAAGTAGATGTGATATTAAACAATATGGAAGGTCGTATTAAAACATCTCGTAAATTGAATCAAATCATTCATTTGATAGGAAACTCTGAAAAAAACGAACCATCAATCAATCGTTATGAGATTGCAAAAAGCGTCCTAAAAGATTTGGGTATTTATTCTGAAAAAGGCAGTAAAGACATGATTGCCATAATAGAAATTATGCAATCGGATGAGCTAGATATCTCTGAAGCCTTTGATCATTACAGTCAAGCATATCATGAAAAACCAAAGATCGTCAGACAACGTATGAGACGTTCAATGTCAAAAGGCTTAAGAAATTTGGCTTATCTTGGCATTGAAGACTATATGAATGAGTTATTTGTCAAATACTCTAATAGTCTATATGATTTTGAAACGGTTAAAAGAGAGATGGATTACATCCGTGGGATCAATAAGAATAGAGGCACTATATCCATCGACAAGTTTTTAGAAAGTCTGAATGAATTCTAAAAATTCTAAATAATTGAAATAATATGAAGCACGATGAAGCTTTTTGAATCCCTCCCTTATACTTTTCATAAGGGAGGGATTATTTTATGAATGGAGTTATTGAAAACTATGGTTTGTGGTCACTTTTACCACCACTTGTAGCAATTGTATTAGCATTTAAAACAAAACAAGTGTTACCATCACTATTTGCTGCTATTTTAGTTGGAGCGACTATTATTGCAGGTGGTAATGTATTTGAGGGCTTTTCAAATACGGTTACTAAATACATAGCAGGATCGGTTGCATCTGAATGGAATGCAGGTATCATTGTATTTGATATCGGCTTGGGCGGTATGATCGGTATTGTAGCAGCATCTGGCGGTGCAAAGGCCATTGCTGATTGGTTGGCAACAAAAGCACGAACCGCAAAATCGGGTATGGCTGCAACTTGGGCAATGGGACTTTTAATATTCTTTGATGATTATTCAAACACATTATTAGTTGGTACAACAATGAGACCTTTAACAGACAAGTTAAAGATTTCAAGAGAAAAATTAGCATTTTTAACTGATTCAACAGCCGCGCCTGTTGCATCAATGGCACTTATATCAACGTGGATTGCTTATGAAATGGGTCTTTTAAGAGATGCATTTGCTGCAATTGGTGTAGAAGCAAACATTTATTCTGTATTTATCAAATCGGTACCATTTAGATTCTACAGTTTGATCATGTTGGGTTTTGTTTTGATGATTGCTGTAACGGGTCGTGACTATGGACCAATGTTAAAAGCAGAAAGAAGAGCAAGATTCGAAGGAAAATTGGTTGGAGACGATGCAACACCTCTAGCTTCAAAAGAGTTGACTGAAATGGAAATCAAAAAAGGTATTCCACTTCGTGCAATGAACGCAATTGTTCCAGTTTTAACAGTTGTAGTAATGGTTATTGTTGGTCTTTATATCAGTGGTAAAAGTTCAATATTAGGTGGCGATGACATGGACTTGATCGCCAGATTAAAAGAGTCGCCATTTGCATTTACAGTTATAAGAGATGTCATTGGATCTGCTAATGCAGCTGTAGCCATGATGTGGGCTTCATTCTTGGGATCTTTGGTTGCATTTGGTATGGTATTGTTCCAAAAGATTTTAACCTTCGAAGAAGCGATGAATGCTTGGATTGATGGTGCAAAATCACTTGTAATCGCCATATTTGTATTGGTAATGGCTTGGGGTATTGGATCGATGTGTAAAGATCTAGGAACTGCCAATTACCTAGTTGGTATATTGGAGGGAAAAATCAGTGCGGAAATTATTCCGTTAGCAGTATTTGTTCTTGGTTGTTTAATTGCGTTTTCAACAGGTACATCTTGGGGAACTACTGCAATCATGATGCCAATAGCAGTACCGTTGGTATTTACTTTAAGCGGTGGAGATACGGGTACACTTCTATACGCAACAATTGGTGCTGTATTTACAGGTGCTGTATTTGGAGATCACTGTTCACCTATTTCAGATACAACCATTATGAGTTCGATGTCGGCTGCATCTGATCACATTGATCATGTTAAGACGCAAATACCTTATTCGGTAACCGTTGCAATTATAGCAGTCATCGTAGGATACTTGCCAGCAGCCCTTATTGGCATTAATCCGATTGTTTCATTAGTATTAGGATATGGTTTGGCATTTGTAGCAGTTAAATTTATAGGTAAGGAAGTTGAAGATCCTGCTTATGCACTAACATTTAAACAGAATAAAAAAGCAGTATAGACAATGGAGCAGTGAAAGCTGCTCCTCTTCTTTTTGAAGGATAAATCAGAGTGTTTGCTTTTAATTATTACAAATAAAAAAACGACAAAACACTGTTCTATTTTAGAAGGGTGTTTTGTTTATATTCTTGTTAATAATATACTTGGAATGTTTTCAACTTAAAGTTCTTTGTGATATCATAGACTTAGGATTGTGAGGTGTGTAAATGAAAGATTTTGACATCGATAAAGTACTGGACGAACTCTATCAAATCGATGAAGAGGGTATGGTGCTTCAAGAAAAATTGAATATAGTAGAAGATGAATTTTATCAAAAATTATTGGAAAATTTGAAAAAATCTGAAAGAGAATACATGAAGGCAGCGCGTCTTGAAGCCAAACGAAAAACAAAAGAGATCTTGGCTAAAACAATTGAAGAAGAACAAGCCATTATGGAAACTTGTTATAAAGAAGTGGATCGATTGGATGATATTATGAAAAATCATAAAGAAAAGCTGATCAAGAAAGTTTTTGAACATGTATTCTTAGAAGAGGTGTAGCATGTCTAATGTCAGGCGATTTGCAGCACTAAACACAAAAATTAAGAGTATGGTTGGGAAGTTGTTAACCCAGGAAGATTATCAAAACATGTTGGTGATGAAAAATGAAAAAGAGATTTTTGATTATCTGAATGAATCGACATACTATGCCAATATTTTTAAAGACTTAAATGAAGAAGACTACAGTGTGACCACTGTGGAAGCTCATATAAAGAATTATATTATTACTTTGTATAAAAAAATCATGTGTTTTATAACAGGAGATTATCAGAAGTTGTTCAGACTGTTGATGAAACGTTTTGAAGCAGAAGATATTAAAACTTATTTGAGAGCGCTTATTTTGAAACAAGATGTTTCGAAGTTGTATCTGGAATATCCCAATGCTTCTTTTTATTCTAAACTGGATTATCAAACACTTAGTCAATCTGCTGATTTAACGGAGTTTGTTGAACATCTTAATGGCACCATCTATTATAAGGTTCTGAAACTTTACTTAAATGAATCGTCGGATCGAATGCTTTTTTATATGGAGATGAATTTAGACAGAGTATATTTTTCGAAACTTTCAGTAGAAATTTCTAAGTTCAAAGGTGATGAACAGCCTATATCTGAAATACTAAAAATGAACATTGATTTTTTGAACTTTCAGTGGATTTATAGAGGTCGGAAGTTTTATCATTTGTCATCAGAAGAGGTGTTAAACTACACACTGCCCAATGGTCATTTTCTCAATTATGAATTATTGAAAACTTTGGCTTATACAGATGATGAAGTCGAATTATTTGAAATCATGTCTCATACACATTATAAGAAATTATTTGAACATGACGATAAAACAGAACGTTATTTAGAAAGAGATATGGATCGTTACTTGTATAAAAACTTTTTAAAGAGTGAAAGAGAATCTATATTAAACATGGTGACAGTAGTGACCTTTACTCATCGATTGGAATTTGAGATGAGAGATTTATTTACAATGATAGAAGCAAAACATTACGGCGTATCATCTCATGAATTAAAAGAGTATTTGATTCGTGTGTTATAGGAGGTGAAGTCTTGGCAGTAGAAAAAATGAAATTATTGAATCTGGTTATTGAAAAATCACAAGCTCATGGCGTGCTAAAAGACATCGCACTCCAAGAACGTATCCATTTGATTAATTCTATGACAGAAATCAATGAAAGTAATTTTAAATTAAAAGTAGATGAGGATTTAATTGAAGAAGTAAAGGGACTTTGTCTAATCGATAACTTTTCGGAAAAGAAAGATTATAAGACCATACAAGATAAACTATATAAGTTGATGGATTATATGAAACTGGAACGAGTTTTAGATAAAGCTCTTTTAGAAGATGAATATGACTTTGATGTACTTCGAGAAGAAATCAGTTCGATATACGATGAACTCTCTGAAATAAGAGACAGAATTCAAATATTGGAAGCTGAAAAATCTTCTTTAGAGGAAATGAATATAATAGAAGGCATCTATGAGGAAATTGATTTTCATAAGTTATTTAACTTAAACTTTTTTAATGTCAAGTTTGGAACGTTATCCAAGGAAAATATGGAAAGACTGACCAAGAACTATGACAATATCTATGCAGCTATATTACATATTGGTCGTAAAGGTTCAAATGAAATTTATATTGTTGTTTCCTTAAAAGAATTAGAACTGGAAACGGATAGAATCTTAAGATCGGTCTACTTTGAAGAAATAAAATTACTAGATGAATATTTAGACACTCCCGTTCAAATGATTAAGAAAATTGAACATCAAATGATGTTTGTTGATCAAGAATTAGAAGGACTTCATTTGGAAGCCAAACATTATGACGAGAAGTATGGTCAGCGACTGATGGTATGTTATTCTCAGTTGATGTTAGAACTGAAAATCGAGCAAATGAAGAAACAATTGGCTGTTACCAACAATTATGTGTATATCACTGGTTGGGTATCTGAAAGTGATTGTATGGAAATGGAATCTCATTTTAATCAGTATGGTACAAAAATAGTCTTTGCTACCAGAGAAGTTACTGATGTCAGTCATAAGATAAAACCACCGACAAAACTGAAAAACAATTGGTTGTTCAAACCGTTTGAGATGTTGGTGCATATGTATGGGACACCATCTTACAGCGAACTGGATCCAACAGCATTTGTTGGATTAGCCTACATGTTGTTGTTTGGTGCCATGTTTGGGGATTTGGGTCAAGGACTTCTTTTATTGATTGCAGGCTATTTCCTAAAAAAGAAATCAGAAGCCCCTGGTGGTATTTTAATGAGAATAGGGCTCTTTTCGATGGTGTTTGGATTCTTCTATGACAGCTTGTTTGGTTATGAACATGTCATTTCCAATCTGTTTCCAGAAAGTCTGTCAAATATGTTCTTTAGACCGATTGAAAACATCAATACGGTTTTAATCGCAGGTGTTGTTTCCGGTTTGGTATTCTTGATGATTAGTTATGGTTACAGTGTCATAAACAAACTCAGAAACAATGATATGAAAGAAGGTTTATTTGGGCGTAACGGTATTGCAGGGATAGTATTATTTACAGCAACACTTTTGCTTGTCGCAGGTAGTTTCTTGGAAATGACTTGGGTACCGATAGACTTGATGAAAATTATTATGGTATTAATGGTTATCTTAATGGTGATTAGAGAACCACTTGCCAATACACTTAAGAAGAAAAAACCGTTGTATCATGAACCGGCTTCAGAATATTATGTAGAAAGTGGATTTGAACTATTGGAAACATTCTTAGGGATGTTAAGCAATACTCTGTCATTTATTAGAGTTGGTGCATTTGCTTTGAATCATGTAGGGCTTTTCATGGCCTTTCATACCATTGCCAAGTTGATCGGCTCGGTGATGGGTGAAGTGAGTATGTTTATAGTAGGAAATGTAATTGTTATTGGCCTTGAGGGCCTGATTGTTTTAATACAAGGGTTGAGATTGGTGTATTATGAGATGTTTAGTAAATACTACACTGGAGATGGCTTATCATTTGAGCCTATTGAAGTAGAAAACGTAGGAGGATTAAAATAATGGAACTAATTTTGGCATTGAATATTCTAATTGTTTTGGTGACAGTTGGGTTTGGCATTTATTATATTGTTAAGAAAAATGAAAAGTCTAGAAAATTATTAAAGAAGATGCTTAGAGTAAATGTTTTTACCTTTATCCCTTTGATGTTAATTGCGATGGCACTACTCGTACCGGATGCTGTATTTGCTATGACCGATACAACTACAACTGCTGTAGCTGAGAATTCTTCTGCAGGACTGGGATACATTGCAGCAGCCTTAGCAACAGGACTTGCAACAATAGGTACAGGGTATGCTGTTGGTGCGGTTGGGTCATCAGCTCTTGGAGCCGTTTCAGAAGATCCTAAGATTTTAGGTAAAACACTTATTTTTGTTGGATTGGCAGAAGGTATTGCTATCTATGGCTTAATAATCTCTATCCTTATTATTGGTAGATTGTAATGGAATCTTATTTGATCAGTGACAATGAAGAAACTTTAATCGGTATGAAAATGGCTGGTATCTCAGGAGAATTATTGACTGAAAATCATGAGATACTTGCTCGGATTGATGAACTGATTTTAGATCCTAAGATAGGTATTGTTATCTTAACCCATAAAACAAAAGAAAAAATTGAAGAAGAGGTCATGATTAGAAAATTGCAATCAAGAGAAACCCTGATTATTGAAATACCAGGACCAAACGAGTCGATAAAGAAAGATTTTATTACGAAGTATATTAGAGAATCCATCGGATTAAAACTGTAAAGAAGGTGCTAAATGATTACAGTCAATGATAAGTTAAAATTGTTTACAAAACGTATCATCGATCGGCAACAAGAAGAATATGATGATAAAGTCCAGGCTTTGGAAGAAAAAATGGTTGTTGAACTAGAAGAACGTAAACAAATGTTGGTTAAAGATCGTACAAGATATGAAACATCTTTGTTAAAAGGTGTAAAAACTGAACGGGCTCAACGACTTTCAAATGCGAGAAGTGAAAGAAAAAGAAGGTTGCTTCTAAAGCGTAAAGATATGATTGATGTGTTGTTAACAGGTGTAAAAGATTATACACTTGAGTTTGTCAATACAAAAGAATATGAGAACTATTTGAAAAAAATGATAGAGAAACATCAGGAGATGATCCGTAGAATGGGCGCCTTCAAAATGTTTGTTCATGAACGAGATTTAATGTATAAAGATATGTTTATCCATTTGTTTAACACATTAGAACTTGAGTGTACAAGTATAGAAATCAGCGAAAAAAGAATGTTGGGCGGTGCTATCTTCATTAAAGATGATCAAACAACACGTTTGGATTTATCTTTATATTCTGTAATTGAGGATAACAAAAAATATATGGGCCAATTAATCTATGACATGTTAGAAGAAGCAGGTGAATTCAGTGGAAAACAAAGCTAAAATAATAATGGTCAATGGTCCAGTTGTAAAGGGTCGTTATATGTCAGATTTCAAAATGAGAGAAATGGTCATGGTGGGTGATAAGAAACTGATCGGTGAAGTGATTTCTCTTGAAGGTGATATTGGTACGATACAGGTATATGAAGAAACAGAAGGACTTTTTTTAAATGAAGTAATTGAACCGACACATAAACCTTTATCCTTGAAATTAGGACCAGGACTACTCAAAAACATGTTTGACGGTATTGAAAGACCACTCAAGAAGTTATTTGAGTTATCAGGTGATTTTATCGCTGAAGGCATTGGATTGATTTCGATTGATGATACTGTTGATTGGGACGTTAACATGATGGTTGAAGAAGGCGAGTTTGTTGATGAAGGTTATCCGATTGCTTGGATACAGGAAACGGAATTGATTCAGCATAAAGTATTGATGCCACCAGGTAAAAAAGGACATGTTAAAAAGATACTTAATGATGGTCTGTATAAATTAGAAGATATAATTTGTGTGTTAGAAGATGAACACGGTGATGATATAGAAATAAAACTTTATCAGGAATGGCCAGTCAGGGAGCAACGTCCAATTCTTGAAAGAAAAACTCTATCCATACCACTTCTGACAGGACAACGTGTACTTGATATATTCTTTCCCATTGCAAAAGGCGGAACCGCTGCTATTCCTGGTGGATTTGGTACGGGAAAAACCATGACACAACATCAGTTGGCTAAATGGTGTGATGCGGATATTATTGTTTATATCGGTTGTGGTGAACGTGGTAATGAAATGACAGATGTACTTCAGGAATTCCCAAAATTGATTGATCCTACAAGTGGTAAATCAATTATGGAAAGGACTGTTTTAATCGCCAATACTTCTAATATGCCCGTTGCTGCAAGAGAAGCTAGTATCTATACCGGTATTACCATTGCAGAATTCTATAGGGATATGGGATATCACGTTGCTGTAATGGCTGACAGTACTTCTAGATGGGCTGAAGCTCTAAGAGAATTATCAGGACGATTGGAAGAAATGCCTGCAGAAGAAGGTTACCCAGCATATTTACCGTCTAGATTGGCTGGTTTTTATGAAAGAGCCGGTCTTGTTGAAACACTTTGTGGTCAAGAAGCATCCGTTACAATCATTGGAGCCGTTTCGCCTGCTGGGGGAGATTTTTCCGAACCTGTAACTGAAAATACAAAACGATATGTAAATGCTTTCTTGGCATTGGATAAGCGACTTGCTTATGCAAGACATTATCCTGCAATCAATTGGTTAGACTCTTATTCTGGGTATATCAAAATGTTGGAGGAGTGGTATTCAAATTATGTATCAGATGATATTTTGGAATTAAGAGCCGAAATGTTAAAAGTACTTCATGAAGAAAACAAACTGTCAGATATTGTTCAATTGGTTGGTGAAGATGTTCTTCCGGATGATCAACGTTTGATTTTAGAAATTGCAAAAGTGATTAAAGTTGGATTCTTACAACAAAATGCTTTTCATAAAGAGGATACTTATGTACCACTTCAGAAACAGCATCTGATGTTAGAAATCATCAATTATTTATATGAAAAAGGCAAGGAAGCCATAAAAATGGGGATTCCGATTTCAGTCGTTAAAAATCTGGAGTTGTATAATCGAGTGACTAGAGTCAAATACACCATCAAAAACGATGACTTGCAAGATTTCGGTTTTTTGATGCAAGATATAGACAAATACTACAACGATCTTATGGCGAAGTATAAGAAATAGGTGAGAGATGAGACAAGAATATTTACAAATAGATAAAATTGAAGGTCCTTTGATCATCTTAGATCATGTTGACCATGCATCTTATGGTGAGATTATTCAGATAAAATCTGAAGGTATGAGAACACGTATGGGAAAAGTCATTAAAATTGAAGGCAATCAAGTCATTGCTCAAGTATTTGAAGGTACACAAGGTCTTTCAAGATACAATTCGGCAGTTAAGTTTACAGGTAAACCCTTTGAAATAAATATTTCAAAAGAAGTACTTGGTAGAACCTTTAATGGTGTTGGCAAACCTATTGATCAGGGTGGTTTTATTTACAGCAAGGAAATGTATAATATAAACGGTCGTCCGATTAATCCTGTTGCCAGAATGTATCCAAGAGATTATATCCAAACAGGGATTTCAACAATTGATACATTGACGACTTTGATCAAAGGGCAAAAGTTACCTATATTTTCAGGTAATGGACTACCGCATAATGAACTGGCTGCACAAATTGTAAGACAAGCAAAACTTAGTGATTCTGATAAAAAATTTGCGGTTGTATTTGCTGCCATAGGCATAAAAAATGACGATGCGGCATTTTTTAGAAAAAGTTTTGAAGAAGCAGGTGTTCTAGAAAACGTTGTTATGTTTTTAAACCTTGCAGATGATCCCATTGTTGAAAGAATTAGTACGCCAAGATGTGCATTAACCGTGGCAGAGTATTTGGCTTTTAAAGAAAATTACGATATTTTAGTGGTGATGACCGATATCACAAGTTACTGTGAAGCATTAAGAGAGATTTCATCTGCAAGAGAAGAGATACCATCTAGAAAAGGCTATCCAGGGTATCTGTATTCAGATTTAGCGACACTTTATGAAAGAGCAGGTGTGTTACAAGGCAAAGAGGGTTCGATTACATTCTTGCCAATTCTCACCATGCCTAACGATGACATTTCACATCCGATACCAGATTTAACCGGTTATATTACTGAAGGTCAAATTGTTCTAGGCAGGGATTTGTCAAGAAACAATGTCTATCCACCAGTTAGTGTTTTACCATCCTTGTCTCGTTTGATGAAAGATGGCATTGGAGAAGGCTATACAAGAGAAGATCATCCTGATGTAGCGAACCAATTGTTTGCGTCCTATTCTAAGGTACAAGATGTAAGAGCTCTGGCTCAGATTATTGGTGAGAGTGATTTGTCTCTTAGTGATCAAAAGTTATTGGAATTTGGAAGACAGTTTGAAAAACGCTTTGTCACACAAAAACATAATGAGGAAAGAAATATGGATTATAGTGTGGAGTTGGCTTGGGATATTTTAAAAATATTACCGAAATCAGAACTCGACCGTATTGATGATGAGATATTGCAGAAATATTATTAGGTGATTAAAGATGAAAACAGCCCCGACTAAAGCGAATTTAATGAAATCTAAATCTATGTTGGATTTTTCGAAAAAAGGTTATGATTTATTAGATAAAAAAAGGAATGTTCTCATTAGAGAAGTAATGGGTCTTGTTTCTCGAGCAGAAAACATTCAAACTCAGATAGAAAATATTTTTGCTGAAGCATATGAATCGCTTCAATACACGAATATAATTATTGGAACGAATGTGGTAAGGGAGTTGTCAGGTGCCATCTCTAAAGGTGAAGATTATGATATACTTTTACATTCAGTGATGGGCGTTGAGATACCAAAAGTAAAATATGAAAGAAAAGATTTACAACCCTCATACGGATTGTTTAGAACCAATGCCACTTTTGACAATGCGTTATCTAAATTCAACGAAGTAAAGTATTTGATTTATGAATTGGCAGAGATTGAAACCGCTGTGTACAAGTTGGCAATGGAAATTAAAAAAACACAAAAGAGAGCCAATGGATTGGACAAAATACAAATACCCAAATACAGTGAAATCGTTAAAGATATTGAGAATGCGTTAGAAGAAAAAGAACGTGAGGATTTCTTTAGATTAAAAAAAGTAAAGGCGAAGACAAAATCTTAAGTGGACTCTTGCGGTAGAGTTATTTACTTGTTATAATGAATTGATTTAGACACAGGCAAGCTTGTGTCTATTACAATGTAAAGTATTTTTGCAAATATTCTAATAATTTGATAAAATCTAATTGATAAATAGTATCAGTTAGTAATATATAAGTAAAGGAGTTTATTATGCACGTTTCACAAGTTGCAGATGGTATATATCAATTAGCCATCAATATAGAAAACATGTTGTTTGAAGGCCTATGGGAAATTCCGGATGGTGTTTCTATGAACTCGTATATTGTTAAAGGCGAAAAAACAGCAATCATCGACGGTGTATGCGGATGGGATGGCGTACCACAAAATTTCTTCGATATGCTTAAAGATTTAGATATTGATCCGGCATCAATAGAGTATGTTATTTTAAATCATATGGAACCAGATCATACGGGCTGGATTGAAGATTTAAAAAAGATCTCAAAAGATTTTAAAGTTGTGTGTACAAAAAAAGCAGAACCGATGTTGGAAGCTTTCTTTAATCATACTGAAAATATTATGGTTGTAGGTGATGGAGACTCGTTGGATTTAGGTGGTAGAACACTTCAGTTTGCTGAAATTCCAAATGTTCACTGGCCAGATACAATGGCAACATTTGATGTTGAAACGGGTACACTTTTCTCATGTGATGCGTTTGGTTCATATGGTAAGGTGGATCATGGTAATTATGATGATTTATTATCAGAAGAAGACCTTCAATTCTATGAAAAAGAAGCGGTTAGATACTATGCCAATATCGTAGCAGCATTTTCAATGTTTGTTGATAAAGCCATTAAGAAATGTGCTTCTTTACCTATTAAAATTATTGCACCGGGTCATGGCGTTGTTTGGAGAAAAGATCCAAATAGAATTATAGAAGATTATAAAAGATATGTTCAATACCAGAAGGGACCTGCAAGAAAAGAGATCACTGTTTTATGGGGATCTATGTATGGTATGACCGAATCGGGTGTTAATCATGCGGTTAAGTGTTTAGAAAAAGAAGATGACATTAAAGTAAATGTAGTGAGAGTACCTCAGGATTCTTGGGGAAAAATACTGGGTCATGCATGGACTTCTACTGGTATTGTTTTAGCGATGCCAACATATGAATATAAAATGTTCCCACCAATGGCTGCAGCTCTTGAGGAGTTGGGAAAAAAGAAAGTGATCAATAGAAAAGTATTTAGATTAGGATCTTATGGCTGGTCTGGTGGTGCTCAAAGAGAACTGGATGATATCAATACAAGACTTAAAATGAACTGGGACTTCGTTGAACCGGTTGAGTATAAAGGTGCTCCAACAAAAGAGGACTTAAAACGCATAGAAACGGGTGTTTCAGCGCTTGTAGAAGCGGTTAGAGAAGCTGTAAAATAGGTGTTGTAGTTCATACTAAATCATTATATAATTTATGTGAGGATTATATAATGAGGAGGTACTATGGAAAAATTAATTATCACGGCGGCACTGACAGGAGCTGAGGTTACCAAGGACATTCAACCAAGTTTGCCTGTATCGCCAGATGAAATTGCAGAAGCTGCATATCAGTGTTATTTAGCTGGTGCATCAATTGTACATGTTCATGCAAGAGATGAAGAGGGTAATCCAACTCAATCTTATGATGTGTACAAGGAAATCAAAGAGAAAATCGAAGCCAAATGCCCAGTAATTGTCCAACCATCAACTGGTGGTGCTACATGGCATACACCAGAAGAAAGATTGCAACCAGTTGAGTTAAAGCCTGAAATGGCAACCTTAAGTGCTGGTACTTGTAACTTTGGTAATGAAGTATTCATGAATACTGGTGAGTATATGGTTAAGTTTGCAACTAGAATGAAAGAATTAGGTGTTAAACCTGAAATTGAAGTATTTGAGCGTGGTATGATTGAAAATGCCAAACGTCTAATCAAACAAGGTTTAGTAGCTTCACCAGCGCACTTTGATTTTGTACTTGGTGTACCAGGGGCTTGCCCAGGCACACCAGAAGATTTAATGCACATGATCCGTTGTTTGCCAAGTGATGCAACGTGGACTGTAGCAGGCATCGGAAGATCTGAAACACCACTTGCTACAATGGCGATCATCTTGGGTGGTCATGTACGTGTTGGTTTTGAAGACAATGTATATTATTCAAAAGGAGTATTGGCAGATTCAAATGCCCAGTTGGTTGAAAGAGTTGTAAGAATCTCGAAAGAACTCGGCAGAGAAGTTGCAACACCAGATGAAGCAAGACAAATTTTAAATCTTAAATAAATGAATTGACTGTATCCCTGATGCAGTCATTTTTTTTGTTAAGTGATTTGAATTTTTTGAATGATGTCTGTTATTTTCAAGAGGATGATTGGATTAAAGGCATAGAACTGATTATTAAGACGCAAAAGAAAGATGGAAAACGACTGGTCCTAGTCGTATGGGGCATTACGAATCTTGAAAACTTACAATGGGAAGAGTCCCTGTAGCAGATAAAAACCCGCTGATAAAAAAACAGCGGGTTTAATGTTTAGTGTTCTAATATTATTTTTTCGGGATATCGATTCTTGTACGTTGTCTTTGAAGCGTTGAACCCAGGTGGTAAAACCATCATAGTATCCAATTCCAGTTCAATTAAAACGGAATCGCCAAAAGGATCGACAATAATCCATTCATTGTTGAGATATGCTTCAACCCAGTGGTGGGTGACATAAGCGTTGCTGCCTTCGATTATTCTTGCTGGAATGTCCTGTGCTCTAAGCAAAGCGGTTAAATAAAGTGCGATTTCTTTTTGTGTTCCTTGATACTGTTCATAAACCTCTCGAGCTGAAAAATTGATTTCATTGATTTCCAGTACCTCAATATCTTCCAGTATAAAATCATAAATGGCTTTGGCTTTAGAATAGTCGGTATGGAATTTTCGAGTCAACAGTTTTGACATCGATTCGATGTCTCTGTCGTTACTCTGAACCATTTTAGTTGGAATGGTGTATTGAATATCGTATTTGCTTAGGTTTACAACTGAATATTGAAGCAATAATTGTTCGTTTGGTGCATCTATCGGTACAGAATTGTCAAAAGTTATTTTCTCTTCCTTGGGTGTAATAGCAATTTTAATATCATGTTTACCTAATCCAAAAGGAGTATATATATTGGTCATAAAAGAGTTGTTTTCAACGGGTACAGAGAATTCCAGTTGCTCATCTCCTCTTGAAACCGTAATGGTTAAAGAATCGATTTTTTCGTCACTATTAAAATAGCCTTCCAAAGGAAAAATATCATTTACTGTCATATTGGAATAGGCTTTACTGCTAACTTTCAGATGATAATTTCTTGCCGCTTGAAACTCCAAATAATGTTCAGAGCTTTTATCAAACGATAGTCCATCAATATAAAAAGTTTGCATGATGTTTTCAAATACTTGAAGAATAAACTTTTCCGAAATGTTGTTAGGATACTTAAATGCCACGATGTGAACCTGATCATCGGCAGAAATAAAGTGTATTACATGTTTGGTGATGATATCGTTGACATTAGTTGTAAAATATAATACATTACTAGTAAGGTAATTATAGATCTTTTGCTCCGACTTACTAAATATTACCTCTTCTTTATATTCCATTATGAGATGTTCTTTATAGATATCCATAATGAGATCTAAGTCAATGTTTTCATTGAGATCCCCCGAGTTTTGCAGCAAGTTTATACATAGTGAAGTCTGAACCAAAGTTGTACAAATTGGTTCAGACTTTTTTTATTT
>JAEIOD010000075.1 GCA_016342415.1 Clostridiales bacterium | reverse complement strand
AATGCGTACTCAGTCTAACCTGTTGGTAGGCTTATTTTTATATCTAAGTACGCATATTTTTCTAATCATTTGTATGGCAGTACTTTATTTTTAGTTTTGGATTTGTAACAACAAAAATAGTATTGAGTTTAAGAATTCAGATAATACTTTCTATATCATACTTAGGAACTTGAAAACCGTTACACACCATACAAAAATTCCAAATAGTCCAGTAGATGCAATATAGAAATCTGTTGGCTCACCACCACGGGTCACAAATAACATTTTTATTTTCCATAGAGATTCAGGATATAGCAAACTAATGCAGGTGAATACAGTAATAAATGCAATGATCATAATCATAGGTAACAAAAAATTGTCATCAATTGTTGAAATCAAATTATATACTCTCATTACATCAACTCTCTCATCATCCATTTCAATATATCTCACCTGTTCTGACTTTGCTTTACGACCAAGATTATATTCAAATTCACTTTTTATTTCATAGGTATCCTGATTAATAATCATAATCAAATCACTTAAGGTATGGACATAATTCTGCCCAGTTGATTCTATAACCATAAAAGTCTCACCTGATTCACTGTTGAAATGCCATCCACCATCATGAAAAGAATCCAAGGTATAGACTTGTCCATCAAAGGTCACATGATTTAGATTGTAATCTACATAGATGGATACACCTACTCCTAATACCATCAAAATACTAAACAATAAAATAAAGTATTTTTTTCTGCCCAATGCATAATTCAACTTATCTATTTCTCCTTTACTGTGGTTTTTATTTCATCATTATTTCTATAAACCATTATCTCAATTTTACATTATAATCCAAATTTTAACTACTATAATAATATTAATTCTATACAACATATCAGAATCTGTATGCTTCATTTCCAATAAATTATTATAGAAACAAAAAAGTCATAGAATATCAATAAATCATTTTACCTGATATCTATGACTTTTAATATCGAGTTCTCTAAGATCCCATACTCTGATTGACCATATTTAATAGATACACTCTATACTATCTTAATTACTTAGAATTAAATGGAGCTATCTAATGTAAAATCTGACTATTCCAACTCAATAAGTATAATCTAATATGTGCCGTTATTGAATTTTTATCTCAATATTCTACATATTATACTAAAAATAATCTTCTTTGACCAAAACTAGATTTAAAATGGAGTCATTATCCTTACCGATAAATTTCATTTACATGGAGAATAACGAATCATTATCTTACTTTTTTGTGTTCATTATATACTTGTTATAAGTTATAGTAAAACTTAACAAAAAACCACCTAATATAACTAGGTGGTAAGAATACTTTATAAACTAGACGTAATACGGATTTGGTTTAAATAATATAATGATTGCTTCTATAAATCCAATAAAAGAAGGTATACCCGTCCAACAAAATACTAAATAAATTATTCCTAAAAGAATTTTTCCTTCATAGAATTTATGAGCTCCAATTCCACCTAAGAAAAGAGCTAGGAAGAATGCCACCCATTTGTTTTTAGGATTTCCGACACCAACAGCGCCTACAGTATTTGTATTAACATTACTATTATTATTTTCATTGTTAATAATAATCTGTGGTTGTGTATTCTCATTCATTTTTTCAACTTGTCTACCGCATAATGTACACAAAACTGCATCTTTATGTATTTTACCTCCACAGTGTTTACAAAATTTCATATCAGCACCAACATTATTATTTTCCTGTTGTTCTACATTTTTTTCAAGAACTGAATTTTTTTCCATATTACCCTCCATTACGCAAATTTTACCATTCCTATACTAATAATATTTTATCTATAGTATGATGTCAATCATATTTTTATATTTTGTTAATATCTTGTTTGCTAAAATTATGGTTTGAATTGTGTATATGTAACTTCAAAGTGGTCCCTTTTTCTTACTTTAATCGGTTGAAAATTGGTCCACTATTTTATTGTTATTCCAAAGTTTTAAAGTAATTTTGGAGGTGAAAGGAAGTGATCGATTTATAAAATGTATATAGTATATATTCTATCAACCATACATATCAGAATCCGTGTGTAAAATAATAAAAGGTACCAAAAGCTCCATACTTTTTGGCACCTTTTCATATACTGATTTCAATTTGTATGAATGTTGCTTAGCTTATATATACTTACGTCTGAAGAGATGAAATAATACTGAATTAAGCTATTTTTCATAGTACATTTCACCAGCTGTTGAGTTAGGATCAATACTAAAGCCATTTTTACTGAAGAAACTCACACTCTCTGTTCCATCTGCAATAAGATCAATATACTCATAGCGATTTTTGATTTCTTGGATAACTGAAGAACCATATCCTCTACGCTTATCAAACATTTCAATAAGAAAAATATGAAGATGTTTTTCAGTTACTTTATGAAAAGAAGCCAAACCAACTTCTTGGCCATTAAGATAGATTACGCTATAATCATTTGATTCTCCCCAAGCATGATGTATAATAACTTTACTATTTTTAAGTTTCCAATACTTCTCTATTGTACATTGTTTCTCCTCAAATCTATTCATAGTCATTCCTCCTAAATTAGTACTTAATGACAATCTCATAATTCTCTTTTAACAGTTTTCTAGCTTCTAATGATATCTTACCATTTTCTCCCACTAGCCTTTCACTTAAAATCTCAGCCAATTGATCCATTACGGTTTCAGGCAAGTCAGCATGAGATAACTGTCTCAGTGTGCTAACAGCTTCAAACTCAAACTTTATTGAAGGATGAATGCCTGCCCATGCAACATCAGCTATTATCGTTACTCCATAATCAGATTTCCTCTTTTTTTTAATATCTCTGACTCTCACAATACATCTTTGCATAATCTTATTTTTCCCCCTTTTAATCAATTACATCCAATATTTTCAAGTTTGTAGTGCATTGCAACTGATTCTATAGATTATTAACATCCATGCAAATGATTAGAAAAATATGCGTACTTAGATATAAAAATAAGCCTACCAACAGGTTAGACTGAGTACGCATTTTTTC
>JAEIOD010000074.1 GCA_016342415.1 Clostridiales bacterium | reverse complement strand
TTCGAACCCCCGGTACCTTGCAGTACAATGGTTTTCAAGACCACCGCATTCGACCACTCTGCCATCTCTCCAGTATTTTGTAAGTTTTACAACTTATTATGACTATCATTTCTGATTAGCGGCTGCAAATATATATTTTTTATCATTAAAACCTCACTTTTTATGCGGAAAATATGAAGAAAAAAAAGAAAATATAGTTTCAAAGAAAACGGCGAAAATAATCCTTTCATTTTTTATTGTTTTTTAACATCCAAATTTGGTAAGCACCGGAAATACTCTATATTTGTCATGGAAAGTTTAAGAATTTAGTATTTAACCCTAAAATGAAGGATTATTATGAACAAGGCTCAATTAATTGATGCAATTGCTGGTGAAGCAGGTTTAACTAAAGCTGATGCAAAAAAAGCATTGGATGCATTCATTAAAGTAACTGGTGATTCATTGAAAGCCGGAGATCGTGTTGCATTAGTTGGATTTGGTTCTTTTGCTGTTAGTGAAAGAGGCGCTCGTACTGGTAGAAATCCACAAACTGGTAAAGAAATTCAAATCGCAGCTAAAAAAGTTGTGAAATTTAAAGCTGGTAGTGAATTAAGTGACGCTGTCAACTAATCAACAAAGCAACTAAAAGAAAATATTCAGAGAGTACTTCAGGTGCTCTCTTTTTTTTATAGACAAGTTGTTATTTATATTCAATTAGTAGATCAGGAATCAGTTGTAGGTTAGTGTGATGAAGGGATTGAGCTGTTTTTTAGAGCGCTTTGTGACCGATGAGCGACGTGATCAAATGGCACAGGTATTGGCTCATCGTACAAAATATGTCACCGTGGTTTTAGAGGATATTTTTCAACCGCAAAATGCCAGTGCAGTATTGCGTACATGTGATTGTTTTGGTATTCAGGACGTGCATATCATTGAAAACAGAAATGAATTTAATGTCGATCCAGAAGTAGTAATGGGATCATCCAAGTGGATTTCAATACATCGTTACAATCAACAGCAAAACAATACGCGTGAGGCCATTCAGAAGTTAAAAAAGCAAGGTTATCGGATTGTAGCCACCTCACCTCATAAAGATGATGTTAATCTGGAGAGTTTGGATTTAAACGCCGGTAAATTGGCCCTCGTATTTGGAACTGAATTAACAGGTATTTCTGACATTGTACGTGAGGAAGCTGATGAGTTTATGAAAATTCCCATGTATGGATTTACTGAAAGTTTTAATATATCTGTTTCGGCGGCTATTTCGATGCACCATCTTAAACACAGATTGCATCAAAGTTCAATAGACTGGCAATTATCTGAAGCCGATCGTCAACAGGTATATCTTCAGTGGTTGAAACAATCTATTAAAAAATCTGATTTACTGGTAGATAAATTTTATAAGGACATTCAAACAAGTATATAGTTGCTTTTTTTTAAAGGATTGAACCATTAATGGTGATATTTTTTTAAATTTGGAAAAAATACATTAATATGAATTGCATAATAATCGATGATGACAAGCTTTCGACCAAGATTATTGAAGAGTTCGTGGAAAAAACGGACGATCTGAATTTAGGCGGTAGTTTTGACAATGCTGTAAGTGCAATTAATTTTTTGTCAAAACCAGACACTAATCCTGTACATCTGATTTTTCTTGATATTGAAATGCCGGAAATGAGCGGTATTGATTTTCTGAAATCATTGGATGAGTTGCCACAGATTATTGTATATTCTTCGCAAGAGAAATATGCATTTGAAACTTATGAATATGACGTCACGGACTATCTGCTCAAGCCGGTTCAGTACGGACGATTCATAAAAGCAGTGAACCGGGCACGTGAGCGTTTTGAAACAAAAGATACAGTCGTAAGAGAAAGCACTGAAATTTTTATAAAGAATAATAGTTCTCTGGTTCGGGTAAGGTATGATGATATTCTTTGGATAGAAGCTCTGGAGAATTATGTAGTACTAAATACGTTCAACGATAAGTACACCATTCATTTTACCATGAAAGCCATTTCTGAGCGCATGCCTGCAGAACAATTTATTCGCGTACATCGCTCATTTATTGTTAATTTGAGTAAGATTAAGGTCATTGAGGATAACTCGGTCGTGATCCGTTATGATGGGGGATCGAAAATTATACCGATTGGAAAATCCTACAAAGACAAGTTAATGGATGATATCAATTTGATTACCAAATAATAAAAAAGCCGTCGAGAGACGGCTTTCTTATTACTATTTCATTTGATTAAAAATATCTTGCACTAATTGATCACCCCTTAGCATACGCATTATTAGAAAGTGATCTGTGGCTATTTTACCTTGCACGATGTATTTTTTATCTTCTATAACAGTAAAATTAGAAAATTTGATTTGTGGATTCATCTTCTTTAAATCAACCACCAACATATTAGCTTTCATATTTGGCCATTTCAATAGCCAGCACTCTTCCATTTGAAAAAGATTGAAATAGGAGAGCCATTGGGATGCTCTGTTTTCAATGCCTAAACGTCCGCACAAGTAGATTGCTGGTGAGGAATTGTAATTAGTGATAGCTGAAGGAATGGTAAACGACTTTATGGAATCCTGCTTGTTGACAAATTCATGTAAGAGTGTTAAAGAAGCATCCTGGGCTCTCTGACTCCCGGTACTATTAATAAACGATAAGTAATAGTTGCCAACAACAGCTTGTAATTGATAAGGATTATGACATTTGTGAATACCTGAATCGTGAGTTGAAGAATGGCATTTATGAACATTAACCGAGTAAATTCCATAGGCAGATAACATATCTTTCATGCGGTAGTATTCTAATGTTAGATTAATGTTATCCACTTCGACTTCTTTAACAATCAGCTCCTGGAATCCATATTCGTGGTATAATTCCGATCCTCCATTCATATAGCCATACAAAGCTCCGGCATCATAAGTATCGGATGAAATAAGCTTTTGGGCTTGAGAGAAACCGGAAAAACAGGAGCTTAAGATAAAAATGGTTAATACGAGTGTTCTCATGAATTTAAATGGATATAGTTTTTAATGTAATCTTTTCTATGTCACCAATACCCAACTTTAA
>JAEIOD010000007.1 GCA_016342415.1 Clostridiales bacterium | reverse complement strand
TTAGAGGAAAATAGGTTAATAACTCTTGCACACATGCAAATACCGATGAAGGTGACAATGAGTTTTGCAATCAACCAATATAACAAATACCTATATAACAAATACAAATATATCAAAATAGTCATTTATGAATAAATAAGCAAATTGCTGATATATGTTTATTTGGAGTTAAACTGGATATTAAATGGACATCGCAAGAAGGAGGACATATGAAACTACTACAAAAATTATTACTCAGTATATTAACACTTATTTTAATTACGAGCTTGGCAATTGGAATTTTCTCTTACTTCAAAGCATCTAAGAGTACCAATGAATTAATGACAAGTAAAGTCGAAGATCAACTTCAGTTAAGAACTGATTTAATTCAAGAAAAAATAAACAATACAAAAAGTACTATCTTGCAAGTTTCAACTGATGCGAGGGTTTCAGAAGCTCTCAACTCCCAAGAAAACTTGAAAGAAGTTTCCGATATGTTTACAACCGTGAAAGCCCAAAACAAAGGTCTTATCAGTTTGATGTCCATCGTAAACAAAGATAATGTTATTATTGCAACTGATTCTGATAACGAAAACGTCATAGGCGTCAGCCTTTCTGAACGTGCTTATCTAAAAGAAGCCATGGAAAATCGATCGATTGTGATTAGTGATTTAGTTATTTCAAAAGCAACAGGTAAAAAAGTTATTGCCATCTGTGAGCCACTATACAATGACGGTGTTTATCAAGGTTCCGTTGTCTCTACAATTGACTTTGTACTTATTTCAGATGTGGTTGCAGAAACTAAAATTGCAAACAATGGTTATGGTTATATGATTGATATCACTGGTGATAATGCAGGCACGATTGTTTATCACAAGAATGAAGCATATGTAGAAGAAGCAGAGCTGCTTTCCAATCTAAGTGAAAGTTTAATCTCAGTAACTGAGAGGATTATCAACGAAGAAGGTGGTTCAGCCAATTATGAGTATAATGGTGACAAAAAAGTTATTCAGTTCCAACATATTGAAAATTGGGCACTTATTATTACAGCAAATGAATCTGATTTGAAAGCTACCTCCATTGAAATTAGAAATATTACGGCTATTACAATCTTAGTAGGTGTAATACTAAGTACACTTGTGAGCTATTTTTTGGTATCAAAGATTATAACAAAGCCACTTTCAGTTCTTGAGACGGCCATGGAAATGGCAGGAAATGGTGATTTAAATGTGGCTGTCGATGTATATTCGAAAGATGAAATAGGTCATTTGTCACGGTCGTTTTTAAAAATGATCGATGCCCTAAAAGATGTTTTATCAACAATCAATACCGCATCAGACCAAGTATCTTCAGGTTCTTCTCAACTATCAGATTCAAGTATGGCACTTTCACAAGGTGCGACAGAACAAGCGAGTGCTGTTCAAGAATTAACTGCAACAATGGAAAAGATTTCAGCACAAACTAATAATAATGCGGAAAATGCAAATAAGGCAAAGGGGATCGTTGATTCAATTAAATCCAGTGTAGAAGTCAGTAATCAACAAATGGATGAAATGCTGTCTTCGATGGAAGGCATCAATCAATCTTCTAACAATATTTCTAAAATTATAAAAGTTATAGATGATATTGCCTTCCAAACCAATATTTTGGCTTTAAATGCAGCTGTTGAAGCTGCACGTGCAGGACAACATGGTAAGGGATTTGCGGTGGTAGCTGAAGAAGTACGAAATTTAGCTTCCCAATCAGCCAATGCTGCAAAAGATACCACTTCGCTCATTGAAGGTTCTATCAAAAATGTAAAAGAGGGTACCGTCATTGCTAACAGTACCGCTGAATCCCTTAAAGAGATGGTTCAGGAAATAAATATTGCAACCGATTTAGTCAGAGATATTGCTCGTGCTTCTACAGAGCAATCTTTTGGTGTGAATCAAGTCAACCAGGGCATTTTTCAAATTTCCGCCGTAGTCCAAACAACCAGCGCAACCGCTGAAGAAACCGCTGCAGCAAGCGAGGAACTATCCAGTCAGGCAGGAATGTTGCAATCTAAAGTCGAAACCTTTAAAATATAAAAAAAGTCATCAGCAATTTTATGCTGATGACTTTACTATTATAATATGAAAAATAACAAACTTGAATGAAGTGCTATGGATAAAATAATATTACCAAAACGTTGATAAATCACTTGTAAAATCAATTGAGTCATCATACCTAAACCAATATAACTCATTAATTCCAACACTGTTATCGCTTGATTTACCAAAGGTATTAAACTATATACCAATCCTAGAATTACACCTGCTAAGAGAATGCTTCCCACACGACCATAAGATGCTTTCAATCGTTCCGCTGCATAACCTCTAAAAATAATTTCTTCACTGATAACCACTAAAAGTATTTTTAGTCCTATATTTTGTGTATAAAATACCAATGACAATATCGTCAGTCCTAATAACCAGATTGAACTATCTTTCCCGATACCAATAGTTTTTAGAGATGACTCCTTGTACAAAATCATAACAACAATGACCAAACAAGGCATTACATACATAAAAACATTGATCATCATATTCTCTCTTGATAATAACTGGTTTGAAATGGTCTTTGTCCAATACACCATAACATATGAAAATAATAAATATATAATTAAAAAACTAGTTGCTATCATACCTTCTCTATCGGTATATGATATATTACTTTTTTTCGTCATAAAAAAATGCCTCCACATTGCTGCTTCAGCATAACATTTTATGGTAAATTATTCACGACAAACATTCAATTGTGAATTAAGTTTAATACCTTTCAGGATTTTTTAAATTTTTTGAAAGAAAGTATCACAAGTTTTGTGCTGGTTCACAATTTGACACTATATTTTAAGGAAGAACACCATGTGTTTACTATTTTTATTAATCGGTTCAATATTATGAATATTACCTGATTCCAACATAATGTGCATTTTTTCATCTTTGAATAATTGTTGTAATTCTTCAGGCAACCAAATCTTAAAATCCTTTATAACTTGTATACGACGTTTTATTCTATCATTTTTAAATTCCGTTATAACGATTCTATCTTGTCGCGTTAAATTATTAAAATTATATTTAGGGGTGACTTTGTTTTCAACATTCATTTGGCTCCTTGGATTTTCAAAATATGTTTTTACTTCAATATCATGTTTTGCTTTCATCTCTTCTATATTTGGGTAATCGCATTCGATGACAAAGACACCCGCACTCGACAGATGTTTTTTTACAGAAGACAACATCAATCTCATGTCTTCAGTTGTTTTTACCGAATTAACAAGATTATTCGCTGCAATAATCAAGTCAAATTTTTCTTCTAGATCAAATGAACACATATCCCCAAGAACTAAGGTGGTATTATCAGCAATACTTTCATTAAGTTTCTCTTCGTGTAAATGAATCATATCTCTATGGATCTCAAGGCAAGTCACTTCATACCCTTCTTTTGCCAACTCAATACTTATATTTCCACTGCCTGATCCTAATTCCAATATCTTGCCTTCATAACGCTTAGCAATCTTTATATAGGCATCTACATCAGTTTGATTCTTTTGTCTTAGATCATTAACCTCTGACAACAATCCCACATATCTTTTCATGCCATCCACCTCTTTCTTATATATAGTCTAAAGCTAAATCAATTGATATGCAAACTTTGTTTTATGACCGAACAACAATCGCATCCATTTCATCTGACACTCTTTTCCTTTTTATTATTTTATCAGTCTTAAAGGTTGCCAAATTTTTCTGAACAGATTGAACATTATTGTTAAGATTTTGTACACGATTTAGCGCTTCATCAATTTTGTTTTGAACCATAATATCCATAAATAATCCATCAAAAAAATAATCTCCAAGCGACATATAATTCTCTATATCAATATGGTTGACCATTTCCATATTCACATCTCCAAGTTCTTCAGAAAATCTTTTCAAACTGACATTAAGTTCATTTATAATTGCTTGGGCTTGAGACATATGGTTTCTTTTGGCCATGGTTACCAGTAAACCACCACCGAACATGTCGAGTACACCTAAACTCTTTGCATCTTTAAGTTCAGAAATTGCACTCTTAGTACTTTTCAGTACCACTCTACTTGCCTGAAGGGCTTCATCAATTTCTTTAATACCACTGTCAATATCTGCTTTTTTTAACTCAAGTTGTTGTACGGCTTCCCATATTTTAGGATTCTCTAATATTATGAAGTTCTTCTTGGCTTGATAAGCCTCCTGATAAGCGTCTTCAATTTCTGATTGTTTATTTAATGAGGATTTCAAATGTACCATATCAGACTTTAACTCTTCTAATTCATATGTAATTGCATCATATACACGTTTGGCTTCAATGGCTTCATATTCTTCTTTTTCTAATTTTTCTGTACGATTATTCAGTATGGTTGCAACAAACGATTGAAGAGATACACCAGCGATGCGTTCCACATCTTTATTTTCTTTTTCAAGCTGCTTTCTGGCACTTTGTCTTTTTTCTTCTAGCTGCGGGTATTGTTTGTTCAGTTCTTCTAATCTCCTCTTATCATACTTCAGTTTAACAAGTGCTTCTCTTGAAACATTCAGAGCTTGATCAATTACTTCTAAAGTCATGATATGCCTCCATTTTTTCTACCATACGAATCACAGAACGTTCAGTTGTATATTTTTCGATTTCGTTAAAAGCTACCCATGAAAGGTCATGTGATTCATCACTGACAATCAATGGAATCATATCATCTGCCTCAAAGATATATCTGACATCATAGTGATAATGTGCTTTAACACCTTTTCTCTCAGGGATTTTATGAACATCTACATCAAAAATACTATCATTAATCTTATTGAGAACTTCTAATCCTGATTCTTCAATACCTTCTCTATATGCAGAGTCAAACACACTTTCATCAAGTTCGGTATGTCCACCCAATTGTACCCAGATGTTTAATTTTAAATGATGTGTTAACAAGGCTTTATTTTTATTTTTATTTACAATCCATGCACTTCCCGTAATATGTCCATCAGGATTTATTTTTCCCAAATACACATCCGTACCTTCTAAATACTCTATTGTTTTTTCTACCATATTTTTTTCTTCTTTATCATATGCCTGATAGGTTTTTAATGCATTTATTAATTGTTTTTTCATCTTACACTCTCTTTATTTGAATTACAATGGTCCATAATAGACCAATCACCAATGCCAATACCGGATACCATTTTCGGTACTTAGAACGTTTTTTGTAAAACATCTTAAGCAACAAATACCCTATTAAAACAGTTACTAATCCTAACAAGTCCGGTAACCACATGCTCCAATTTGTATCTGTTAAATCATAAACCGCCATATTAAAAAATGATGTGCTTGTTGGAAATAATAAAAGAATCACAACCACGAGTATAACCGCACTGTAAATTATTTGACCTTTTTCAAATCTCATTTGTCACCTCTATCATTATTATACGATAAACAACCCGGTAACTAACATATATTTTTAAAAATATATGTTTTCTTAAGATAAAGAGACAACTCAATGAGTTGTCTCCCGAATAATTTTATAATAATTGCGTTTACTTGTGTTCTCTCTCCTGACCCATAAAGCTGATGGCCAACATACCGGGTCCTACATGAGATGCAATTGTTGCTGAAAGTTCTGAAACAACAATCTGTTCTTCAGCCGTATGTTCTAATAACATATTCTTTAAAACCAATGCATCCTCAATCACATTACCATGCCCTATAATTACTTTTTCAAATTCAGTATTGTTATAGTGTTCTCTAAACTTATCACATAAAAATTTCATAGATTTTTTACGACCTTTTACCTTCGTATAAGATTTTAATGCACCGTCTTGATTGACTATTAGTATAGGTTTAACACTTAAAAGTGTCCCTATTGCAGCTTCTGTCGGTGTTATTCTACCGCCGCTTTTCAAATAATTTAAATCGTCTACTGCAAACCAATGGTTGGTCGTCATTTTATACGTCTCAATCCAATTGACAATCTCGTCTGCACTTTTATTCTTTCTACACATTTCTACTGCTTTCATGGTTAGTAATCCTTGACCAATAGAAGCAGATTTGGTATCAATTACTCGAATATCTGCTGCAGGATATTTTTCTTTTACCAGTTCGATACTTGAATGTGCACTATCAAATGTACCACTCATTTCTGAAGAAAATCCAACATATACAACAATTTGATTCAGAGCAACATGTTTTTTGAAAATCTCTGAAAATCTATAACTATTAATTTGTGCTGTTGATGGCATAATGCCCTGCCTTAACTTTGAATACAAAGCATCATGTGTAAATGTTTTGCCCAAATCATCATAATACTCAAATCCGTCAACATTGACTGGCATACCGATTACTTCTAAGCAATCCTGATGTTCTTCAATAAATGTTAGTGGTAAATCACAACATGAATCTACTACAATAAATGTACTCACCTCGTCACCTCCTTTGTCTAATTATATAGAAATATATAAATGATACATGGCTATATAAAATATTTTATATTAACTTAAGATATCTAAAAACAATCTTTCATCTATCTCAAAGCCTGTACTACTCTATCTTTTAAACGAAAATGAACTTTACAAAACTCATCTGTTGAGTCATACCAAACCATATGATATTTAACAGCACTCATAATATCTAAATTGATAATTTCATCATATATATTAGCAAAATGCCTTTTAAAGCCCCTTGATAGTTTTCTACAATGTATCATTGATTTTTATCATAACCAACTCTAAATATATAGTCGTACCATCTGGCTAAAAATAATAATGTAGCCGATGAATTCTCCAAACCATAAACATATGTCTTCTCATGGGTACTCATCTTGCATACAATTATTTTTAAATTGTATTGATTGCTTCCATTGCAGACTTTATCAATCTTTAATCGCTCCAAGCTCTTTTAACCAGTTGATTGTAAACTTCAGAACATCCTCTTTTGACAAAGAAGTCGTATCTAAAAATGTTACATGATCAAGTGATTTAAACCATTCTCTTTTAAGAATATGAATACCATGTAGGTAATTGTCAAAAGACTTTCTTAAACGAGTAGAATCTATGTCTTTTCGACTCCTTAAAACATTCGGATTCGCATCTAAATACAGTATATGATCAACATAACACTCCTTTAACTGGTCTGCGAGTCGCTTTATATGATGCATTTGCCACTGCGGGTGATAAACTTTTGGAAATGTAAGTGTCTGAAAGACTACTTCTTCTGAACTATAATCCATCAGCACCGCAGATCCTTCCAAAGATTTGAACCGTTTCATTTCATGTTTTATGAACAAGTCTTGATTGATCAAGTAATCACAATATTCATTCTTGTTCAAACCTAACAATTTTACTTTTTTCACCACTGCAGTAATGTCTTCATAACTGTAAGTAATCTCAGGATATTTTTTCTCTAAACTTTGCAGCAGCGTTGTTTTACCAACAGCCATACCACCATGTATTGCTATCTTCATAAGTCCCCTTTTAAATAAACTATGCCTTTTAGAATTTACCTCTTCATTATATACTACAATTAGACATAATATATTAATTAACTCTTAAAAAATAATAGAAAGGACTCATATGATAAGACCAATTGAAATAAAAGATTTAGAATTTTTAGTAACGGTTGATATAAAAGATGAAGGCATTAAAAATGACGAGATAAAAGATTACGATGAGCATGTCAAAAAGATGACTCATTTTATTGAACATCCTGATTTCGGTGGATTTATTTATGAACTCAATCGTCAACAAATCGGATGTATTCTATTTAACATTGAGAATAAATTTAAAACCTATGACTGGCCAACAATTTATAATGACATTAATGACAGCTACTTTGATGATTCTGGCCAAATGCTTGTTGTTTATCAGTTATGGATTTCAAAAGAGCACAGGCGACACGGCATCGCAACTCTTTTAAAAGAAGCGATTGAAACAGAGGCATTAAACAGACATATTTACACCCTCTATACCCACACGGAAATCCAAAATCAACATGTCATCGAACTCAATCAGAAACTATCGTATGATGTGGTCAGAATAGGACCCATATGGGATGATATTTTACGAGTTAGCTTGGTTAAAGATCTCAGAAAGCAAAGTTCCATGTATTTGCTTCAGCATGCGGATACTCATAATTGCCTTATTTCAGCTGATGATCTAAAAATGAGACTTGAAACAGATTCGTTGCAACTTATAGATATTAGACGACATGACGATTTTCAAGAAAAAAAGATCGAAGGTGCAATATCCTGTTACTGGCATGATGTCTACAAAATGATAGATAATAAAACACTTCATAAAAAAACAGATATTATTGTTATTTGTTATACCGGGCAATCTTCTATGCATGTCGCAACACTTTTAAAAACTATGGGGTTCAATGCTTTTTCCTTGTTAGACGGCATGGCAAAATGGCCATTTGACTTTGAATAACTCATCAAAAAAACCAGTTCATAAACTGGTTTTTTTGATGCAAACTTTATTTGATATTCTTTTATAGAGCATATCTGATCGATACATAAAACAATAATTAATAAGAAGTAGTGTAAAAAATACAAGCTCACAAACATTTCCCCATTCAATGATATATATAGGTGCTGACAATAACATTAGGACCGTAAATACCCATAGAAGTTTTTTTACAAATGGTTTGGCTCTAATCTCACCAATCATATATATAGCATCTTTTTTTTCGACGATTTCACCACTAAAAACTTGCATTGCTGCTGCACTGGATCTAGAGCTTAACTCAAAATGGCCTCCACCATCTACGATGCCTGAAATATCTTTATTAAAGAGCCAGGCTAAGTATGTTTTACCATGATAATCTAAACAAGAGGTCATACACTCGTTCTTATCAGTATACTTCGTTTTTATTTCAACAGGTTTATTCATAATCACCTCGAAAATATACTAATGATTGTCGGCTATTATGATCTGTATAAACCAACTTCTTTTAAATACTCATATACTGTTCTATTTTGTTCTAAATATTCTTCCTTTTGAATTTCTTTATTGCCAGGTAATGTTTCATCATAACTATAATGTTCTAAGATGACATCTAATTCTTCAATCACACCATTTTGGTAAATTCGAAAATGACAATCACTATACACTGGACTGATTGCATAAAACTCTAAATACTTACCATCTTCGTTATCATTTTCTATAAATCTGATTTCCCATTCCTCTGTCTTAATAACATGAGTATTCATACTATCAATCACAGCATCTTCTAGCAATAGTTTCCATTTTAAAAATTGATTGGCAAAACTTCTTTTTATATCTTCTGTTATATAATTTAAATTCATATTCATCACCTCTATTATTTATATACCTGTTTTATTGGATTTAAAGCAGGAAATTCTTTATGTTATAATTGGATGAGGTGAAAAAATGAAAATTGATAGACTACTCGGAATTTTAATGTTACTGATCAATCAGGAAAAACTAACGGCCAAACAATTGGCCGAACATTTTGATGTCTCAATAAGAACCATACAAAGAGATATCGATACACTTACACTTGCTGGTATTCCTTTGTACGCAGATGTTGGTGTTAATGGCGGTTATCAGCTCATGGACCATTATAAACTTGATAAGAACTTCTTAAATGATAATGAAGCCACTATACTCATTGGGTTTTTAAAAAGTTTGGAAAAGGCTGCTCCATATTCAGAAGTTAAATCTATGTTTAATAAATTTTCTTCACTCAATAAAGAAAGTAACCAACCGGAAAAGATGGTATTTCATTTGAATCCTGGACTGGATTCCGCTGAGTTCGAATCCCATTTGAACTGCCTATCCAAAGGTAGAGATGAACAGTTAAAAGTTAGTATCACTTACTATAATATTGATTTTAAGGAAACCACTAGAATCATTTGCCCTTATACTTTGGTTATGTTTGGTAGCAACTGGTATGTTTACGCCTATTGTGATTTAAGAGATGATTTTAGAATGTTCAAACTCCATAGAATCGCAACATGTGAGATATTACATGAATCTTTCGAGTTAAAAACATTACCATCGGTCTTACCTTGGGAAGACCAGATCGATACAAGACGTGAACAAACTGAAATCGTTTTGGAAATCGACAGAAAACTACAAGGCAAACTACCTGAGTACTTTGGTCCTTCTTCCTGCGTTCTTATGGAAGACAAAATAATCGTCACACTCAACTTCCCAGTTGACGAATGGGTATTCTCTCTTTTAATGAGTTTGGTGCCTTATATAAAAATCATCAAACCCGATGCTTTAAGAGTTGAATTTTTAGATCGATTAAAAAAATCAATTGAGCTTAACAATTATGACATACAGATGTCATAGTTTACTCATTATAATATTATTAGGCTTATAAATAGTTTAAGGAGGCGTTGTATGAAAATTTGTCAAAGTTGTGGTATGCCAATGAATTCAGAAGAGATGTTTGGTAAAAATACCGATGGGACCCAAAATGAAGATTTCTGTACCTACTGTTACCCTGAAGGACGTTTCAACAATCCCAACGAAACTTTTGAAGAAATGGTTGAATCATGTGTTCCATTTATGATGAAAGAGGGTTACACAGAAAAAGAAGCCAGAGACTACTTAAATAATAACCTAAAGGGCTTAAAAAGATGGCAATAGAAAAAGAAGATTATTTATCTTCTTTTTCTATTTAGATCTATAGTTATTTTGTTAAAAATAGCTGTTGATTCTATTGCATCATCTTCTAATGCTTTCTTAGAATACAGTTCAACTGATTTAAGGTCTTTGGGTCCGTGATGCATTGTAACGGGTCCTTTTATACATCCTCCCTGGCAAGCCATTCCCTCAATAAATACCTGATTCAATTTCTTGTATTTTAATTGAGTCAATATTTTTTCACACTCTTTAGCCCCGTCACAGCTAATCGTTTCAATGGATTGATTGGTTTTATTCTTATAATGATGTTTAACTGCTTTGGAAACGCCACCAGTTGCAGCAAATTGTCTACCATAATACGAAGCATTGTTAAGAGGTGCTCCGTTCAATGTTTCTAAGTCCAATTCTTTGGCATCCATTAAAGCCGCCAGTTCTTCAAACGTTAATACAAACTCTACATCATCATACCTTTTCTTCTCATGTTTTTTAGCTATACACGGTCCAATAAAAACAACCACGCTTGAAGGATCTATGGATTTAATCAATCTTGAAGTTGCAATCATCGGTGATACCGTGCCAGATACCATTTCTAACATATCTGGAAATTTTTGTTCTAGCAAATTAACAAATCCTGGACAACACGATGACGTCATCGCTGGATGCATTTCTAGATGCCCACCGATTTCATCCACTTCATGCTTTATGACCAAATCTGCCCCTAATGCCACTTCTACTACATCTCTAAAACCTAATAATTTAATGCCTTCTATGACATTTTCAAGTGGTACATATTGAAACTGTGTTGAAAACGCAGGTGCTAACATCGCATAAACATCAACAGAGTCATCTTGTAGTTTTTCAATAACCTTTAATATTTCCGATTTTTCTTGAATCGCTCCAAATGGGCAATTGTAAACACAGGCACCACATGAAATGCAAACATCATAGTCAATAATCGCTCGTTTTGTTTCATCCACACTAATAGCATCAGTTGGACAACCTCTTAAACAAGGACGCATTACATCTGCTATTGCACTATAAGGACAAGCTGCTTTACATTTACCGCATTCGATGCACTTTTTTTGATTAATGAAAGCTTTACCATGCTGCATTTGTATTGCATTTACAGGACAAGCTTTAACACATCTATGTGCTAGGCATCCTCTACAAGCTTCTGTCACAACAAATCTATCCACTAAACATTGATCACATGCTGATGGTAATACTTCAACAATTTCATGTTCATTTTGATTACCACCAAATGCCATTTCAATACGTTCTGATGTAATGGCTCTTTCATGATGAACACAGCATCTAAAGCGTCCATCTGGTCCTGGATTAACTATTTTCGGTATTTTATGAACGTCTTCTAATAGTGTTTGGTTGAAAGCTGATTTTGCTAATAGTGTGAGGACTTCATTTTTTATTTTTTGAACTTCATTTTCGTATTGTCTCATAACATCACCGGTCCGTATCGTATAAGTTGACTATTTTACCCATTTCTCTTAATTCATCAATAATACCTTCTACAATTTTTACTTTTATACTTAACTCTACTGGAAAATTGGGATTTTGATGAGCCGGATTAATGGCATGTCCCAAATAGAAATTAACATGAGTTGAATCTTCTATTAAAAGTTTTAGCAATTTACTCACCCCATCATCTTTGTCCAGTACTGGTTCTATACAAGAATTGTTAATTATTTTTAACTCATCATGCACCATTTTTAAAGTTAAGACCCCTTCTGTTACCAAATCAATTCCTCGTATTTTTGCAGTAGGTGGTATTTTAGGATCTATATATGTTAAATCTGATTCAATATTTCTTTTCAATTCTCTTGAAACGATATTGGCAGCTGTACCACCACATACTATTTTTTTGCCATGTTTTTTCATAAATCCTTCTATTAGAGACTGATCAAATGAAGGATCCGTTGGTGGACCTGTCAACAGCTGTATTTGTTGTGGTAGTCTCACCTTTACTACAACTGCTGTTGTATCATCACCGGGTTTGTCATCATACAGTTTATGACAAGCCTCAAGCAACCGACGATTGAGCTTGTCAGCAGAACTTAATTCCTGATTTTCTAGATACTCAGCAACATGACCCCATTCCCAACCATGATTTAAAAACTTCCCAACACCAGCATGAATCACACCATCTGATACAACTATAATTTCATCTCCTACACTTAATTTGAACTCGGTGACCATCACTTGTTTATTAGAGGATAGCAATCTTTCTTTTTCCAATTGTAAAAGTTTATGTTTTCTTAAAATAAAAGCTGGTGGATTGTCAAACTCAATAATTTTACAATTCAACTCCTTATCTATATCCAAAACTGTAAAGGTAGAATAGGCAATCTGTCTTACCTGACAGACTGGGAGCGTATTGGTAATCGTATCAATCGTTTCTATCAACGATGCACCTTTGTCTAACATGGTAATCATAATTTTACTTGTTAAAGTTGCTAATATATTGGCTTTTACACCACTGCCTAATCCATCTGCCAACACCACAATGGTTCGATCCTCAGATTTGACCACTTCAACTTTATCACCACAGAGCTCTTCGCCATATTTGTTCAGCGAATGAAATGATAGGTCTACATAATGGGGAATAGTTTTCATTATCTCCCCTCCTCACCTAAAACAATATCTCTAAGTTTATTTAAGCCAATCTTTGTTTCTGCAGTTGTTTCACCCAAAAGACTAGCGATTTCTTGAGCGACTCTCATTTGATTTTCAATAACCTCTTGAACGGTATCCAGTGTTTTACTTTTCATATGATTCATCTCTTCAATGCTTTGTTCTTCATAAGTAATATCTGTAAAAATACCTACATAAGTTTTGCTATCATCAATTTTCAGGAGATTGATAAAGAACGTTTTATCGACAGATTCCAAATACAACTTCTGACTGATACTGGTTTTATCGGGTAATCTTAAGATTTCAAATATATCATGACCGATGACAGCATGAATCGGCCAACCATCCAATTTAATTTTGTCCTCATTAAAAATTCTCATAAAAGAAGGATTTATTTCCTGTATACGTTGTTCATCATCCAATATGCAAATTGCATTTGGACTGTTATCAAAGATAATACTTTGTAAGCTCTCTACTTTATGTTTTAGCCGATCCAAACACATATCACTATCAGAATAACCTTTTACGACAGCAACTGCTTTATCGTAACAAGATGAATACCCACAAGCACCACAGTTTATCTGATCTTGTTCTGTATACTTCTCCATATCCATTAAAATATTATAGACTTGATTTTCATCTACTGGCTGATTCACATATGTCATATCCTTAAAGAGTCTTTTGGTCTCTATCTCTGGTATTGCAACATCAGGTTCTTCTGATTCAGTTTTCTTAACATACTTTAGAAGCTTTTCCATCCTACTAAAAGTACTTGGGGATTGTAATGGAATCTCTGGCCCATTTAAACAGCCGCCTGAACAAATATTGAGTTCTGCACAAAACCCTGTAATCTCGTCACATTCCACGGCATCTAAAAAACTTTTACAGTCATCAATACCTTCTAGATGTAAGTATTGATAAGCCCCTTCAACATCCAGACTACCACCAACTGGAAAAGCACGACCTCTCATGGTTGCCGGTGTATCAAATGAGCCACTTTCCAAACCTGAGAGTTCTATATTTTTTTCATCAAACCATTCTTCAAGTTCTTTGAATGTCATCACTGCATCAATTGCATCATCAAACTCAGCAGCTTCTGCTTTCTTAGCAATACAAGGTCCTATAAATACAGTATAGATATTTCCATATCTAGCTTTCATATCTCTACCATGTGCAATCATCGGTGAAACCACAGGTATTGCTGTATCTGTAGATTTGCCATAATTATGTTGCAATAAGTACATACTAGATGTACAACAACTGGTAATAATATTTTTCATATGACTCGATTTAATCACTTTATCATATGCCTCTGAGACAATCTCTGCCCCCCTTGCTGTTTCCTCAACAATATCAAATCCAACTTGATTGAGTGCTGTGGCCATTTGGCCAGGGGCATTCATTTGAAATACCCCTGCAAAGGAAGGCGCTAGTGATACTGCAACTTTTTGACGAGATGCAATCATTGTTTTTACACGATTTGTATCTTTATAGATGGTGAGTGCACCTTGTTTGCATTGAACCAAACATTGGCCACACTTGATACATAAATCATCTACGATGTGTCTTTTTACTCGGGTAAAAGCTATTGCCTTGGTTGGGCAAAATCTTAAGCATTTAAAACACTCGTCGCATTTTTCTGAATGAAATTCTATAAATTTCATTGCACTCACCCCTTTATTATTTGATCCATCAATTCATTTACAGTTGAAGGTGACATCGATACAATATAATCTTGATTTACTTCTACCGATACAGCCTCAGAGCATTTTCCTAAACAGAAAGATGATTTCAAATCAACTTCTGTATTCAAATCATTTTCGTTGATGTAAGCTTCTATACCTTTTATCACGTCATAGGACCCTTTTAGATGACATGCACTACCAATGCAAACTTTAATCACCATATCACTCACTCCTTATTTCTTATATGCATTTAAATACATTTCCTTTATTTCGTTAATTAGCGGATATCTTGGATTTGCTCCTGTACATTGATCATCGAAAGCATTCATACTCATTTCATCTAGAGTCTTCATAAAGTTCACCTCAGACACGCCAGCTTCCTTAATTGATTTTGGAATATTTAAGATTGATTTTAAAGCATCAATTGCCTCAATCAATTTCTCAACTTTTTCATCTTCAGTCTTCCCGCCTAAGTTTAAATAGTCCGCAATCTGCGCGTAACGCCATTTTGCATTAGGGTATTTGTATTGAGGAAATGCGGCTTGTTTTCTTGGATTATCTACTGCATTAAATCTAATCACTTCATTGATTAAAAGTGCATTGGAAATACCATGTGGAATATGATGATTTGAACCTAGTTTATGGGCCATTGAATGACAAACACCTAAGAAAGCATTTGCAAATGCCATACCGGCAATCGTTGAAGCATGAGCCATTTTTTCTCTAGCTTCAATATCTTCTAAACCATTTTCATAAGCTTTAGGTAAATACTCAAATATCAACTTGATAGCTTCGAGTGCCATGCCATTTGTAAATTCTGATGCCAGTACTGAAACATAAGCTTCTATAGCATGGGTTAAAGCATCAATACCTGATGCAGCCGTTAATGATTTCGGCATACTCATCATCAATTCAGCATCAACAATTGCCATGTCAGGTGTTAACTCATAATCTGCTAAAGGATATTTTACATCTGTCTTCTCATCGGTAATAACTGCAAATGGTGTTACTTCAGATCCTGTTCCTGCCGATGTCGGAATAGCAACCATCATTGCCTTATCACCTAATTTAGGGAAAGGATAGACTCTTTTTCTGATATCCATAAAACGCATTGCAAGATCTTCGAATTTTACTTCTGGATGTTCATATAACACCCACATGATTTTGGCAGCATCCATAGGAGACCCACCACCAAGTGCAATGATCGTATCAGGTTTATAACTTAACATCTCATTCGCACCACGTCTTGCCGTTGCCAAAGTCGGGTCCGGTTCAACATCATAGAAAACTTTTGAATCAATACCCATATCTTCTAAACAATCTGTCACTTTATCAACAAATCCTAAATCGTATAACACTTTATCCGTAACAATGAATACTTTCTTTTTATTTAAGTCCTGTAAATCTTTTAAACCTACGCCTAAACAACCATACTTGAAATACACTTTTTGAGGCACACGATACCATAACATATTCTCTCTTCTTTCTGCGACATGCTTAATATTTAATAAATGTTTAACACCAACATTTTCTGAAATTGAGTTGCCACCCCAAGAGCCACAACCAAGTGTTAAAGATGGCGCTAATTTAAAGTTATAGATATCACCAATTGCACCTTGTGAGGCCGGCATATTGATAATAGTACGTCCTGTTTTCATCATATTACCAAATGCCTCTATACGTTCCTTTGACTTCATTTGATCTGTATAAAGTACTGATGTATGACCGAAACCTCCGAGTTCTACTAACCGTTCAGCTTTTGTTAACGCTTCTTCAAATGACTTCACTTTGTACATCGCTAAAACAGGTGATAATTTTTCATGTGAAAATGCTTCTGATAACTCAACAGATGTGACTTCGCCGATTAGAATTTTAGTAGCTTCTGGTACTGATACATCACCCATCTTCGCTATATCATAAGCACTTTGTCCAACAATCTTTGAATTCAAATGACCATCTACCAAAATAACTTGTTTCATTCTTTCAGTTTCTTTTTTATTTAAAATATAAGCACCACGTGATGCAAATTCATTTTTAACAACACTATAAATATCCTCATGTACCAGTACCGATTGCTCTGAAGCGCAGATAACACCATTATCAAAACTCTTTGAAAGTAATATGGAGTTAACTGCCATTTTTATATCTGCAGTTTCATCAATAATTGCCGGTGTATTACCTGCTCCAACACCAATTGCTGGTTTCCCTGAAGAATAAGCCGCTTTAACCATTCCCGGTCCACCTGTCGCTAATATTAAATCCGCTTCTTTCATAACTGTTTGCGTCAATTCTAATGAGGGTTCATCTATCCATCCAATAATATCTTTGGGTGCACCAGCTTTAACCGCAGCGTCTAAAATAATTTTTGCTGCAGCAATAGTTGCTTTTTTTGCTCTTGGATGTGGTGACAAGATGATGCCATTTCTAGTTTTTAGACAAAGTAATATTTTGAATATTGCCGTTGATGTTGGATTTGTAGTTGGAATAACAGCAGCTATCACACCAATCGGTTCTGCAATCTTTAACAGTCCAAATGATGTATCTCTTTCAATAACACCACATGTTTTTTCATCTTTATATTTATTGTAAATATACTCAGCAGCAAAGTGATTTTTTATAACTTTATCTTCAACAATGCCCATTTTGGTTTCATCATGTGCAAGTTTTGCCAAATCAATTCTAGAATTATTGGCAGCGATTGCTGCTTTTCTGAAAATCTCATCTACCTGATTTTGATTAAACCCTGAAAATTCTTTCTGTGCCGTTCTAACTAGCTCAATTCTCTTATTTAATTGCTCTACTGTTTTTACTTGCATCATAAACTCCTTTCAATGACCTTGTGGTCTTTACATCGTTAATATTATCACAATCTTTTTAAAAGTCTACCCCTTTTTCAAATAAAAACAATGACGTTTTCTAAATGAAAACGTTGTCCATGTTACGATTGCTTAATAATTCAAGGTGTATTTATTTTACTGTTTTGTACAACACCACTTTTCTTGAATACATCTCAATTCGTTCATATATCGGTTTCAGTTTTGTAACATTTTGAACATGAACCCTATCCGGACTTTGTTATTTATTTAACGAATTATATTAAAAAAATGCAATTTAAAATAAAACTGTCTGTCCTCAAAAAAATAAAAAAGGATGGGGGCGTCCATCCTTTTTTTTTGATTCGGGAAGTAATCTGTACAATATATTTTGGGGCTAAGTTATGTTATAACTTGTTTATACTATACCATCGTTGTTCACATTATTCAACCGACTTTATACTTTCTTAATGATATTCATTCTCACTTACATTTCTAAGTTATCTACTACAATAATTTCAGTAAAACCCTCTTCTTTTAATCTGTTCAGTTTTTTTCCAACCTTGTTCTTTTTCACTTGATATAGTGAAGTAATCTTGCCTTTACCAACTAATTCTTGACTCAAGGCAACCGCCTTTGAAAGATAAATTGGATCGATATAAACAAATGCAATTTTTTCCTCTGTTTCAACTTTCACATTTTTTGATTTTAATAAATCTACGATTCTTTCAAATCCAATTGAAAATCCGACTGCTGGAATTGGATCATTTTGATATTTATTAAGCAGCGTATCGTAACGACCACCACCACCAAGCGATCCTTTAAACTCACTTGATTGCACCTCAAATATAGAACCAGTATAGTAACCCATACCCCTTACTAAAGTTGGATCAAATTCTACTGGATAATAGGCACTCACAACATCAATAATTTGTTTTATTTCTCTTGCCGCATCTGAATCAAGAGATGCCAGGTCTGTATCCATTCTTTTAATTAATGCATCGATTTGAACCTCTGTTAACCCTTTTTCAGCCAAGTCATTTCTAACACCTTCGACACCAATCTTATCCACTTTATCAAGGGAAATACATACGGTCCCAAAAAGCTCTTCATCGATTTGCGATGATAGTACCATCTCTTTGAGTAATCTTCTATCATTGATAACGATCTTAAAATTGTCAAAACCCAATCTCTTTATCGCTTCAGGTACAGTAGTCAGTAGTTCTATTTCAGAAACAATTGAAGATTCACCAATGATATCAACGTCACACTGCATAAATTGTCTGTATCGTCCTTTTTGAGGTCTTTCTGCTCGCCATACATCACCGATTTGAATTGCCTTGAACGGCATTGGTAAGTCATTTCGATTATTGGCATAGAATCTAGATAACGGTAAGGTTAAGTCAAATCTTAAACCCAAATCTGATAAATCATTTTCTCCCGCTTGTAAATCCAACTTCTCACCTCTTTTTAGAATTTTAAATAACATTCTAAGGTTTTCACCACCATCACTATTAGATAATAATTCAATGTTTTCAATTGATGGTGTTTGTATTTGAGTGAAGCCTTTCTCTCTATAAGTATTTCTAATGGTATCTTGTACATAGTTTCTAAGGGCCATATCCTCAGGTAAAATATCCTGAGTTCCCTTTGCAGGTTTCGTTCTAAACTTCATACGGTACTCCTTTCAAAAAATATAAAAAGCCATGTGTTCTACATGGCTTAGAGTCCTAATTAACCATCATAGACACGCAAAATGGACCTGCATCTACGACTTTGTCATAAATACACGTCTAACTATGATGATGATGTTTTTTTATTTTTAATGCTAACATAAATATCACCTAATCCTACTCGTTTGCATTATTATATCATATACAACTTATGACAATCAACTCTTAATTATTCTTTCAAGGACTTTCTCTTTACTAGGAATAGATGGGATACCGCCTAGTCCCTCAATTACAATTGATGCAGCAGCATTACCTATTGTCAATATTTCTTGAAGTTTTTCATGTGTTAAAGTATCATATCCCGACTGCATTATTTGAGCAATAACAGCACCAAAGAATGAGTCACCTGCACCAGTTGTATCAATCACTTGACTCTTAAAGCCTTTGATTGTGCCTGATCCTGATTCATGTAAATAGTACACTCCAGCTTCGCCTAGTGTAATGGTAATAAGTGAAATGCCCATATCAAATAAGATTCTTGCAGCTTTTTTCGGATTTTTTTCTCCCGTTAACAGTTCAGCTTCTTCATCTGACACTTTTATCATATCAGCATATTTTAGTCCGATTTTCATGCCTGTCAGGGCTTCAGTTTCACTGTGCCATAAAGCCGGTCTATAATTAGGATCATAACTAATTAACTTGCCCTTTTTCTTGGCATATGCAATTGCTTTTTCAACAGAAGATTTACTCGGTTCATCTGTAAATGAAAGTGATCCAAAATGAATCAACTGCGCTTCATCAATCAATTTGTAATTGATATCGCTCTCCTCCAACATCACATCCGCGCAACCTTTTCTATAAAAACTAAAACTTCTATCACCTGCGTCTGTTAAATGTACAAAAGCCAAAGTTGTTGGGACCTCATCAGATAGAATAAGTCCTTCAACATTTATCTTCGATTTCATCAAAGTCTCTTTCAAAGTTATGCCGAATTGGTCATGGCCCACTTTGCCTATGAAAGCAGTTTTTGCTCCCATACTTTGAGCCATCGCAAGCATGTTACAAGGTGCTCCACCTGGATTGGGTTTGAAGCACAAACCCTCTTTCGTTTTAACTGGTGTAAAATCAATTAACAATTCACCAATTGCTAATATATCAATCATTAAGTACTCCTTTGTATTCGTTACATAATGGATGTAAAATCGCTTCATCTTCTTCAACTGTAGAGAATCTTAAAACATCTTCTGCATTGTAGTTATCTATATTATCGTCATTAATTGAAGATACTTCACCACAGATTAAATCTCCAGCGCCTTCTTTAGCCCAGAACAAATGATACATATAAGGTCTCAAGGTGATACTATCTCCTGGCTTTATGTGAATTTCCTCACCTGCTTCAACAGTATAGTTGACCCCATCCATATCAACTTGAACTTTAGAGTTATAATCTACAGAACCATTATCTAATGAATTGTATAGTTTAATGGCCAATACACCACCACCTTTGTTGATGATATCTTCCGTTTTACTTGCATGGTAGTGATTTGGAAGCCTTTGTCCATCTTTTAGGATAATCAATTTTTCAGCATAAGGTGTACCAACTGAACTATCCGTTAAAGATCCATTTCTTAATGTAAATAAAACAGCTCCCAACTCCTCAAATTTATCCATACCATAATCGGTAATATCCCACCCCAACATCACTTCTTTAATTGTTTTAAGTGAGTCTGATTTGCTTTTCCAATCCTCAAGTGTCCAATAACCAAATGGGGGTAATTTGATATTATTCGTTTCTAGTAGTTCTTTTGCCCAATCTAATGCCTTATTAATCTCTGATCTTTTCATTTTACACCTCTATCCTTAATTGATATCCTTTAAAATCAATATGATTTTCATCTAAGTCTCTTGATTCAGCCACGTAAAAGCTTGGGGGTGCATCAGACTCAAACAAACAAGTCTCCACATGAGCGAAACCTTTGTTCATTGTAAAAAAACTTGTAAATGCATCATTCGGTTCGAATATCACCGAAATAAAATCTTTTGAATCAATTGTATTGTTTTCTATTTTTTGCTCCAGTATACGATGTTCTACGAGTGCCATTGTAATTACCAAACCCGCTCTATTGTTTAAGTCAATTAACATAAAATCCTCGTTGTCATTGTGATATAAAAAATTTGTTGGTTTAGAATTATTGATGGTTACACAAATCAACTTATGTGGTCCATAGTGATCATCACAGCCATACACCGTTTCATGTTTTGATTCACCTTTTTCTGTCTCAAGAATATGTTTCCCTGGTTTTATTCTTGAGATAACACCCAGTTGTTCCAACCTATCCAAAATCTCTTCCGAGACTTGAAGTGGTTTTAATACAATATCCATACGACCTCCACTTTGTTACATAATGTTACTAACTAATAGTAGTGTATCATTATTCTTGTATTTCGTCAAAGAAATTGAGCTACAAATATAAAAATGGGTATCTAATTATAAATGGAGATCATATATGAAAATCACCATGGTGTTATAATTATTTTTGAAGATAACATCACATCTTATGATGAAATTTCACCTTATTTATATGACAATGACTTTGAACAAATGACCATGTCAAATTTTAATATTAATCTTCATTTATTACAGATCATTGTCACAAGAGGATTATGTGGAGAGATTGAATTATATCCGACCGATCAAAATACGATAAGTTGGCATATCACATTACAAACAAATAACCTAGAGCAAGCTCTAGGTTATATTTCCGACTCAAATATATGATTGATAACAAGTGCTATACTTCCAATACCCTCTTGTTCTACTGAACCCAAAATGACTGGTGTCTTTTCGGCATATCTAGAAAATATATTGGCTTCAACTGATTGAATGACACTCTTCGTAAATACATCTGAAGACATTGGTACAATCCCACCCAATATAATTGTTTTAGGGTTATGAATGTTGATTAAATTAGATATTCCGATTCCAAGTATGCGACCGGATTCAACTAATACTTCACTTTGTGGAGCACATTGAATTGCTTCTGAGAAACTCACTACTTCAGGATAATCTTCTTTGATATCATGAGTAACCGCACCAGCAGAAACATACATTTCAAGACAACCTTGACTGCCACAATAACACGGTTTACCATCTAAAGATATAATCGTATGACCAAATTCACCTGCAACTTTATGATGCCCTTCAAATATCTTGTTGTTGTGTACTATGCCACATCCAACACCTTGATCAACAAATACATAGATGAAGTCTGTTATAGTTTTTCCGTGCCCGAACCACAATTCTGCTAAAGTCCTGGTACGAGCAACGTTATCTACAAAAATATTGATCTTTGATCGTTCTTCAAACCAACCTTTTATATCTATAGATTCCCAACCTTTTAAGATCGAGTATTCTATTTCTTTTACATATTTAAAGTTGGTCCCTGGCGTTCCAATACCAATCCCGGCAACTTGATCTGGTTTTAAATGGTGACTATTTAACAAACCATTTATTTTATCATGAACCTGAGATAGTATAAATTCTGGTGTACTCTCTAGGAGTTCTTCTGATTGCCACTTATCAATCACATGTCCAACTAAATCAGTTAAGATAATCGTTGTTTTTATGGCAATTTCAACACCGATGATATACATGGCATCTTGCTTCAGAGTAATCAAATTAGGTCTTCTACCACCTGATGAATCACCCTTACCAATATCGACAATGATGCCATCCTCTATCAGTCCATCTACCAATCGCATCACACTAGGTAATTTCAGATTGGTCAGTTTTGCAATTTGTGCACGACTTATTTTTTCATGTTGGAATACCAACTTAATAATGATATTTCTATTCATTTGTTTCAGAAAACTCGGTTTACCCGTAACTATTTTCGACGTCATATCTTACCTCTCTAACATTATTAGTATATGACGTTCAAAATTATTAATCAAGTTTTACTCACCAAAGGCGTCAACGACACCACCACCGTATTCAGCGTCTATAAAAGTTTTCACTTTATCAGATTGAAGCGCTTTTACCAAAGCCACCAGTGATTTGTTTTCCTCTTCTCCTGTACGCACTACAACTATATTGGCATATGGTGATTCACTGCCTTCTAAAATCAAAGCATCCGATGCTGGAGATAAGCCTGCTTCTAAAGCATAATTTCCATTGATAATGGCAGCATCTACATCTGGAAGAATTCTTGGTAATTGTGCTGCTTCAACAGCTTTAAAAATAAGTCGTTTAGGGTTTTCAATAATATCCGCATCAGTCGCTTTCAGTCCAGCACCGTCCTTTAGTGTAATCAAACCTTTATTTTCAAGTAAAATTAACGCTCGTCCACCATTAACGCTATCACTCGGTATTGCAATAGTTGCCTGATCTTTAAGTTCATCAATTGACTTTAAGTCATTCGAATAAAGTCCTAACGGTTCTACATGAATCGTTCCAATAGATGATAACTCTAGATTATGTTCTGAAGAAAACTCCTCTAAATATGGTATATGCTGAAAGAAGTTTGCATCGATATCACCATCGCTTAATGCGATATTCGGTGTTACATAATCCGTAAACTCAACGATTTCAAGTACAATCCCCTCTTCTTTTAACTCATCTTTCACAAGCTCTAACAGCTCTGCATGGGGAACAGGTGTTGCACCAACCCTAATTGTCAACTCACTCGACTCTTCTTTACATGAAATTAAACTGACTACCAATATGACACTTAATAATAAAACTAAACTTTTTTTCATCTTTTTCTCCTATCTTCTAGATACTATAATATTTGCGACTAAATTGCCTAATCCTTGTATCAATTGCACAAATAGCACAATTGTAATAACAGATGCGATTAATACATCCATTTGATACCTATGATAACCATATCGAATGGCTAAGTCTCCCAGTCCACCTCCACCGATGGCTCCCGCCATAGCAGAATAACCTACTAAACTTATCATCAACATGGTAATACCTCTTACCAGACTGGGTAGAGACTCCGGTAATAAAACCTTTATCACAATTTCATATTCATTAGCACCCATCGACTGAGCAGCTTCTATAATGCCATGCCCCACTTCCTTTAGTGACGATTCTATGATTCTTGCCATAAAAGGTGCAGCACCGATTGATAGTGGTACAATCGTGGCTGCTGTTCCTATGGTTGTACCAACAATAATCCTAGACAATGGAAACAGTAAAATCATCAGAATGATAAATGGAATGGACCGTGTGAGATTAACAAAACCACTTAAAATACTGTATGTGACTTTATTGGGATGTATGCCTTTTTCATCCGTGACCACCAATATAATACCTAAAGGCAATCCCAAAATCAAAGCAATTACCGTTGAACATCCTACCATCCACAAGGTTTCGATGGATGGTTTTAACAATAGATTTATCATCTTATCCCACCTTTACAAATTCTTTAGTAATACTCTCCTTAGGATTTAAAAAGACATTTTTAACATAACCACTTTCAACAATTTGTCCTTTTTCCAAAACCCCCACTCTATCACAGATTAACTCAATAACAGACATTTCATGTGTAATTAAAATAACTGTCAACTTTAGCTGATCTCTTAGTGTTTTGATCAAATCTAGAATCTCAAGTGTTGTTTTAGGATCTAGAGCACTAGTCGCTTCATCGCATAATAAAATTTCAGGTGATGTTGCTAAAGCCCGTGCGATGGCAACCCTTTGTTTTTGTCCACCGCTTAAACTTGAAATACTTGCATTTCTTTTATCAGATAATCCAACCTTTTCTAAAAGATCTTCAACTCTAGTTTCAATCTCAGGTTTAGGCATTTTGATAAGCTCCAAAGGTAAACTGATATTTTTGAATACATTCCTAGATTGCAATAAATGAAAATGTTGAAATATCATACCTATTTTTTTTCGTTGCTGATTTAAAGATCTTTTGTTATATTCAAGAACTGAACATCGATCAATGAGAATCTCACCACTTGTTGGCTCTTCTAAGCGGTTTATGGTTCGTATAAGAGTTGATTTTCCAGCACCACTCAATCCAATAACACCATATATTTCACCTTTTTCAACCTCTAGGTTCACCCCATCAAGTGCTATCAAAGATGATTCCTTTGTTTTAAACACCTTCCGTAATTGATTTATTTTAATCATTCTTTCAACTCCTTTATTTAACATAAATGTTTTTATTTGTAAATATGTTGATACAAAAATAGCTCGACTAAGGTAGTTTTTTTATAAAAAAAACCACTCAAGTTGAGCAGTACCTTAACTCAACTCATCTCTCAGTTTAACTGCTGGATTTAGCACCTTGAATTAACAGGTTGCTGGGTTTCATCGGGCCAGTCCCTCCACCACTCTTGATAAGTGTTTTTATTTAATTTAAAGCAAGTATAGTAAAATTAACTGCCTCCGTCAACAGTTTTTGAAAAGATTAATTATTCAGATAATTTAATTTGTGATATAAACGTTTAAATTTCAACGTCTATATCACATAAAAAACCTACAATTTTAGTGTACTATCCTATGTAATTCTGTTTCAGTAATAGTATTTCTTTTTTGTACCCCTCTAATTCATTAGGTGTTTCTAAGTTAAATGAAAGATGTTTTAACTTTGGATGATTCACAATATTGATAAGCGCTTCTAATCCAAGAGTACCTTCTCCTATTTTTTCATGACGATCTTTATTTGAAGCAAATGGCATTTTGGAATCATTCAGATGAACTGCTTTTAAACGACCCAATCCAATAATCCTATCAAATTCATTTAATACACCATCCAAGTCATTAACAATATCATAGCCTGCTGAATATAAATGACATGTATCAATACAAACACCTAAGCGTTCATTATGTGTAACGCCTTCTATGATTCGACTTAATTCTTCAAAAGTCCTACCAATTTCAGTCCCTTTACCAGACATCCCTTCCAAACATATTTCCACTGTATTGTCATGATCTATTGCCTCGTTTAAAGCATCGATAATGTAAGTGATACCTACATCAGCTCCTTGTTTAACATGAGATCCTGGATGAAATACATAGAGTGCTTTAGGGATCACAGATACCCTTTTAATATCATCTATGAGCAAGTCTCTTGCATAGGTTCTGATCTCTTCTTTATTTGAACATAAGTTCATAGTATAAGAACCATGAGCAAATAGTTTACCAAAACTATATTCATTCATCAATTCTATTAATTTTTTTATATCTTTTTCATCAATAGCTTTTGCTTTACCACCTCTTGGGTTCCTAGTAAAAAACTGAAATGTGTTACCACCTAGTTCTAAAATCTGAAGTCCCGCTTTATAAAATCCGTTTGCTATAGATAAATGACATCCTATATTCATATGACCTCCTAAAAAAGAAAGCAAGTCTAAGACTTACTCTCTAGCTCTTCTTTACATAAATAACATATACCTTTTGATTCGAAAAAATCGATTAACTTAATATCTAACTTACCATCTTCAGCTTCACTTTTCAAGGTTAAAACAGCTTGATTTATTGACATAGGTGCTTTGTAAGGTCTATCACTTGCCGTTAAGGCTTCAAATATATCTACGATAGACAAAATCCTCATTTGAGTTGAGAGCTCGTCTCCAGACAAACCAGCAGGATAACCTGAACCATCCAATTTTTCATGATGACTGGATGCAATCTTAGGGACATTCTTAATACTCTTTAGCCAAGGGATATTCTCTAAAAACTCTTTCGTCTTTTGTGCATGTCCCTTCATGTCCACCCATTCAGTCGCCACTAAGTTGCCTCGTCTGACAGATAAATGTTCCAACTCAAATTTATCGAGCAACCTAATGCTATAACCATCACAATCGATCAATTCCATTTTATAAATTTCATTCAATTTACCAATGGTATAATCATCTAGATATTGTTTTGAATTCACAGATTTAATAAATTCCATACTGGTGTCTAGACTCGCAAGAATATTTACTTCTGCGTCGTTTAATCCCTCCCGTTCCAATCTGACTTTTAAACAGGATTTCATATAAACAAATTTATGTTGTAATGCTTCAATTCGATCAAGTGTTAATCTCTGATGCTTCAAAAGAATACTTTCTTTGATTGCGAGCTTACCTATGTCATGTAAAAGAGCAGCGTAATACATCTCTTTCAATTCTGATTCGGTGAACATAACATCACCAAAGTTTTCTTTATCAAGATTTACTTGTCTCATCATCTCCAAGCTATACTTAGCAATACGCTTGGAATGTCCTGAGGTTGTGGTGTCTCTCATATCAATGGTATCCACAATGGCTTCCACAAAGGCATCTGTTAATTCGCTTTTTTCAGATAAAGACAAATCCAAATAAGTTGTCTTCAGTTCACTCAAGGTACGATCTAATGACAGTGATTCTTCAATTTCAATATCTTCGATTTCAATATCTTCGGTTTTTACAGCTTTGTACTTTTTAATCAACCTTTCAGAGTAAAGTTTCTTTTCGATCTCTGATCCCTTTTTATAAAATTCGTAAGCTTTCTCATAGTTCTCTAATGTCTCATAAATTTTTGAATAAAGGTAATAGACCTTTGATTCTGCATCTTCTGAACGATGCTTCAAGGATAGGGTCATCGCTTTTTGACAATGTCTAAATGCATAATCAATTTCTTTCCTCTTCAAATATATTTCTGCTATATCTCTATGAATAGAAGAGGATTTCTGAAAATCTCCAGAACTTTCAAGCAACTTAAGCGCTCTATTATAAACAATCAACGCCTCATCAAAATACTTTAAACCTTTGTATGCACCAGCTATAATCAAATTACATTTACCAACATAGCTGTATTCATCTTCACCTTCCAAGTATTCCAAAGCTTTTTCTGAAGAGAATAGCGCCTCTTTATATTTGCCCATCTTTAGATAAATATCACCTAAAGATACATGAGGTAAGTAAAGTCTTTCTAAGTTATTTTTTTTCATGTAATCAATTATATAATGCGACATATTAATGGCGTTCTCATACTGATTAAGTTCTAAATAAAGCGATGCAATATTGTTTATTAATTTCATGTAGTATGTCGAATCATATTCTTTTGAAAGTGCTTTTGCTTTCATTAAATGAGCCAGCGCTAAATCAAACTCACTTAAAAGTGCATAAACAGTACCGATTGAATAATGACATCTAGATACACCTTGATAATCTTTTAATTCCAACATTAATTTTAATGACATTTTATATTCTTCAATCGCCTTGTAGCGATAACCACTGGATAAAGCATATGATCCATATCTCATAATTGACCATGCAATACCTTTTTTATAATCATGGGTTTTAGATAGTTCGAAAGCTTCATCCAAAAAACCGAGACCTGTTTCAGAGTCATTGTACACTCGTAATCTTGCTTCTTCTAATAATCTTTCTATCTCTTGTACAATTTTATCACTCATCTTAACATCCTCCATAATTTTTTTATACCCTAAAGATTACAAAAAACACAGCCTAATGATTGCAATTTAATATTTCTTGAATAAATGAGTAAATAGATGGAAAATAACGAGTATTGGTACGATATATTTAGATAATGCATGAATAACATATGTGTTTAGACCAAAGTTCATCAATACTCCCGATACAATAGACATCACAAAATGGAGTATCATCAACACAACGCTTAACTTAAATAATTTCATCATAAACTTGCCCTTAGACAAATCAAAAAAATATCTTAATCTTTTTAAGATAGTTTTCCCATTAAACAACAAGAAAATCGTCAACATTAAAGCAAATCCAAGTCCAAATTGCTTATGAGTTAACGGAAGCCGCCACTTAGAACTCAACTGAAATACAGAAGTAGAATACATCACAATATAAAACATCAATAAGAGTCCATGAAACAGTTTGAATTTACTCTTCATAACCACCCACCACTTTTAGTTTTTTTAAATTTTTCAAGCCATGAGGTGACTGTCTTATTTCATCTGAATAGTCTTTTCCAGGTTCAAATTGACCAGCATGAAGTGATTGCCATGCGACAACATCAGTTACATCATAAACAATACCATCTACAGCCACATACCCTGCCATACCATCTTTACCATTGTATATAGCCAGTGTTTCTTTATTAAAAATTATCTCCCCAGTGTCTATCTTTTCTTCATTTGTTTGATTAACCGTTTCTTCTTCGTTATCATAAATCACATCATTCATATTATTATCTGACTTACCACAAGAAATCAAACTCATAGACAGTACAATTCCTATTATTAATAGACTTTTTTTCATATCTCTCAACCTTTCTTTACTAATATAGTATAGTTAATTGTATCAAAAAAAAGATACATAACCTATATAGGTTATATAATCTTAATATCTACTTGAGTAGCACTACCATACTGTTCCAAATATATCTTCATATCATTCATAGCCTCCACCAGACCATCATTTCCGCCAAATGCATGTACTACCATAAGGAGTTCAGTAGTCTCTGTTGTTACCATAGTTCTTAGAGAATCTGAGGTTGCACTACCAAATGGGCTAATAGAATCAATTAGCACAGGTAGTTTATCAATGTTTAAAAGTCCTCTGCCGATGCCTTCATAAAGATCCTCTTTTGTCCCGACTCCATAAACAATATCACCTTGTATTTTATTCAAATCATATGCCCCAACACTCCAAAGAGTTCTAAGTGATATGATATTATTGATGTCGACAATATTATTAACATAATAAACACCTTTACCCTTAATAATTCTTCTGAATAAAGAATCTGAAGAAATTCTATATCTCGAAGGATCTTTACCCAATGCCTTATAGATTTTTCTACAAGCTTCTAGTGTTTCATTTCTATAATTTTCAAGAGTATATTGAGATTCAATATTTTTAACTTCATGTTCCAAAAGAGAGACAATCTCATGACAAGAAGGTCTTACTGTAACGGTTGCGGTTAGAATACCCAACGACATGTTCAACTCTATATTTTTTATTTTTTCACTTATTTTTATCATACGTTCACTCTCCTAGAATTTACTATATCATGATTCAATATTAAAATAAATGTAGATATAAAAATTTGATTCCTTTTTATGACTTAATCATTTCTCTTCTTTAAAAATCATAGGAACATCTTCATATGTCAACCGAATCTATTTTTCGGTTGACATTCTTTGTTTAATTCATTATCCTAAGGATAGACTTAGACAAGGAGGAAGCATGAATACAAAAAATGATATTTTAGCATTATTTGAATTAACACTAGATGAGTTGATCACCAAGGCTGATCAACTCAGGCAAAAACATTTTGTAAGGACTTTTGATTTATGTTCTATTAATAATATAAAAAGTGGTAAATGCACAGAAGATTGTACTTTCTGTTCGCAGTCTATCCACTTTAAAACAGGTTCACCGACTTATGATCTTATAGATTGTGAGAAAGCCCTTCAAACCGCACAAAGTTTGGAAACGCAAGGTGTACATAAACATTCACTGGTCAGCAGTGGTAAAGGTCTAGATCCAAATGATTTAGATTCTTTAATTGATCTCTATAAAACTCTAAATAATAAAACCAATCTTTCACTTTGTGCTTCTCATGGTATCATAACAAAAGATCAAGCAAAGAGATTAAAAGCTGCTGGTGTAAAAAGATATCATCATAACTTAGAAAGTTCTGAATCGTACTATAAAAACATTTGTACAACACATACATATCAAGATAGAATCGACACCATTAAAGCATGTCAATCCGTTGGATTAGAAGTCTGTTCAGGTGGTATATGGGGGTTAGGAGAAACTAGGAAAGACAGAATTGACATGTTGTTGACTCTGAACTCATTAAACGTGAATTCTGTACCAATTAATTTTCTATGTCCTGTAGCAGGAACGCCTCTTGAAAACAATATGCCTGAAAGTCCAATTGAAATCATGAAAACTTTGGCAATCTATAGAATTGTATTACAAGACAAAGAAATACGTTTAGCAGGTGGCCGTATGCAACTAGAAAATTATCTAGATAAGGTTTACAAGTGTGGTGTTAATGGTATTTTAACAGGAGATTATTTAACGACAACCGGATTTACCGTTCAAAGAGATATAGAGTTATTAAAAGAGCTTAATTACACAATTTAACCCACATTACTGTGGGTTTTTTAGTAGACTATATGACTCTAAATACTCAAGAAACTTCTTTTCTGTTAATATTTCGTTGGTAACAAACTCCCCTTTTAAATACAAACTATAAGTTGTAAATGGACAAATTGCGGATTGTGCTTTTTCCTTTGTATCCAGTAATATGACATTCAAGTTAACATGATGCACCTTCGCTAACGCTTTAATCAAACCTACATATTTTTCTGTATGTGGACATTGATGTGTATAATATAATAGATTCCCTTCTGTTTCAAGCGAAACTTGATTCTTAAATTTAGGTTTTGCAGTCTTTTCAAATGGTAAATACATCAACTCATAAAAACCTATCGTATCACACACTTCAAATCCTTTTTTCTTCAAGTACTTCGGATCGGATAAAAAAGGTTTCTTCTTATTTGAAGATAACGCCACCAAACCCTTTTTACCTTTGCTTTTAGAATCCTCAATACACTGAGTCAACAACTGACTACCATAACCACTTTTTTTATATTTTCCAGAAACCCAGAAACAGTTGATGTACATATAATCTTCTGCTGTAATAGGGGCAAAAGATGCTTCAGCAGGCATATACTCAATAAATACTTTTCCTCGTTCATCTAGTTTATTAAATACCAGACCTTCCAGTAGTCTTTCCTTCAACCATTTTTTCTTAAGGACCACACCCTCATCTTTGCCTGAAATGGCACAACAAATATGTTCTTGTTCTAAATTATCATTTGTAATCACTTTAAACATAATATCCTCCTTGTTCATACTATAACAAAGAAACTACGACATCTGTATGTCATAAATAAAACCTACCCCAAAAGAGGTAGGTCCATTCTAAATTTTAGCCATTTCTTTTAATTCACTGCTCATTCGTTCAATATCATCCAACATGCCATTTACTTCATTAGAGACGGTCTCTTGTACATTTACTTGTGATAAGACTTCCTCTGTCGCTGCAGCATTCTCTTCAATTGCAGACGAAACACTTGATATTTGATCTTGAATATTGAAGAACTGTTTTTCCGTATTAGCAATAACATCCATTTCATTTTCAATCAACTTGTAAGCTGTATCAAAAGAAGATTTCACATTAGCAAAGACTTCAGATAAACTCTCCATAATATCATTGCCTTCAGTCACTGCAACTTTACCGACGCCTACTTCTCTTTCCGCTTCAGAAGAAACGGTTAGAACTTTTTCTGTAATCACTTTAATATGTTCTGCTTGTTTAGAAGATTCTTCTGCTAACTTTCGAACTTCTTCAGCAACAACACTAAATCCTCTACCATGTTCTCCAGCACGTGCGGCTTCAATAGCTGCATTTAATGCCAGCAAGTTTGTTTGTTCCGAGATATTTGTTATCCCTTGAAGTGCTGTTGTAATATCAGCCATACTAGCTTTTAAATCAACAACAGTTGAATAACTTAAATCTATCGCTTCACCAATTTTCTCCATTTGACGAGCAATATCAGAAACGCTATCGCCACCTTTATCTAAATCATTACTGGTCATTTTAAACGACTCTTCTATGCTCTTCATAGCATTTAATGTATCTCGCATATGATCAACTGATTCTATTGCAATCACGTTAATCGTACCCAATCTTTCGGCACTATGCTCACTGGTTGTACTCACTTCTTTCATAGACCTAGCGACTACTTTAGTTGATTCTTCTACGATATCCATTTTTGCATTACACAGGCTGATGCTATTGGTCACTTCTTCTGCATTTGTTTCAATATTTTTTATAATATGATCTAAATTTTTACTCGTTACAGACGCCAACTCACTTTCTTTTAGAGCATCTGAAATGTACTGATCACCCCAACTAGTTATGATATATATGACACCGACAACACACATGTAAACTGCTATCCTCGGGAAAAATTCTCCGATGTTCGAAAGTTCTTCTCCTAATAAGCCTACTGGGTATACCATGAAAATAACAATCAACAGTAAACTGAATATCCCTCCATAAATTGCAACCATTTTTTTCTTAAAATAAATGGCAACTAGAACCAAACCTAAAATATAAACATTGAACATTCTAGGTACACCACCTTTGGAGATGGACAAACCAAGACTTGCTAAAGCTGGAATCATGGAAATAATAAATCCTTTTACCTGATAATTCATTTTAATGAAATAAATAGCGGTCACAAGTACTGCGGTACCGATTATTGGAATAATTGCTTCTAATGCATATGACATACCGCCATTTAGAAAAGCCGTAAATTCTAATACAATACAAAAAATATAAATAATTAGTATATTAAACCTTTGCGCTCTTTTTACATATTGATCCATGATTCCCTCCAAGATAGTTTTATTTAATACTAGTATTTTCTCATACAGAGATGTGATTTACAACTAATTTATTACTTACACTCACATATTTTGTTAGAAATATCTTAACACAATAATTATATCAACACAAAGCTAAACAGTAGTCTGTAAAACTGACAATATCTAATCAAGTAATAAATCGACTGCATTTTAACAGTCAGTTTCAGTAATTTTTAATGCTGTCATTATTCCTCAAGGGGATTCTGAACAACTCCTACAAATAAATCACAGCCACTTAAATTATCTTTTATGACAAACATAAATGGTTTATTACAGTTCATCACAATCACTTCCGGTTCAACTGGCATTGCAGTCGTATCCATTGACATAACAGTTACCGCAGCGGCTTCTGTGCCTTCTTCATCTACTTCAATGGTTGTATTTTGAAAAACTCTAGAAACATAAACCTTATCAGAGTCTGTCATATTCCTAAATTCTGCTGTTTGTCCATTAAATACAGATGGCATTCCCAATAATATTAATATGTCCTTTAAATCATGTTTATTACTAAACTTAAATCTTGGGAATGATAAATCGACTGTTTTAAAATCTAGTTCATCTATCCAATCTTCTATTTGAAACTGGTTATTACGACTCATAAATTCATCCATACTACCTTTTGGTAGCATCACATACATGAAAGCATCTGAATAATTAAGTGCTATCATCTGAACATCATCTGATTCATAATACTTGTAACGGTCTTCATTATGCATCATCTGAACAGGCACAGTATTTCCATTACTCAAATAGAAATCATCTACCTTTGTAGCATATTTAGGAAAATCACTTGTCCAGTGGCCGTTAAAGTATAATGTGTTGATGAGATACGCTACATTAAGAGGATCTATTTCCTTGATTGTATTTTTAAGAAGCCCATTGGTTTTATCCTCTATCCAACCGTTCATTTTATTTTTTGTTTCATCATTAAAATCAACCGAGTATATATCACCATCATATTGTTCTTTTATTGTATCAATATAACTGTCCTTAACTATAAGGTCATTTTCTTTAAACCAAAATGAATTGGATAAACTGACTGTCGTTTTATAATCTTGATCATGATTTGAGATATCACTAAAATGATTGATCAAACTATTGTAAGTCATATTTAGTCTTTCATCAGACTCTATATTTAAAACATCCATTATTTCAGTTTGGCTGATGCCACTTGCACCATTTTCCAACATCGATAACGCACTGGCCAAACTGAGTGGTGAGAATAAAACATTTCCTGAATTTTCTTTTTCGTATATCTTCTGAAAAATATCTGATCCAGAACTGTTGATGCCTTTAATAACATTCCTATCTAATGGATACACAGTACTAGAATTTTCTTGGAAAACACTCTGTGCATTATTTAATTCCATCGATTTATCTTTTTGATTACATCCGGTCATGGATAGGACTAATAACAACAATAGAACTAAACAATATCTTTTTATCATAAGAATTCTCCCTTTAAATATACCAACCTATAATCAGTATAACGCTAATGCCATAATAAGGTAATACTATCCGAATAGTAAGTTAGTGAATCATTCACCAGTAATTTTGATTAAGACACGTTTGTCTCGTTTGCCATCAAATTCTCCATAGCGAACCAATCCAAATGGTATGGAACTCTTCAAGTTTACATACATAAACTAATATGATCAGTTAACTTTCATGACTAATAAGTTTGTCAAATTTGTCAAATACATATCTTGACTTCAAGTATACTTTAAGTGTTACAATAAATTCATGAAGCGGAGGTGTTAACTTGAGAATAGGAGAAATAAGTGAACTTACTGGATTAAGTTGTTCTACTCTAAGATACTATGAAAAAATTGAACTGATAAAGAACATTAAGCTGAATGACTCTGGACAGAGAGAATATACGGAAGAAGATTTGCAATGGATTAAATTTGTTGTCTCTATGAAATCTGCATGTCTCCCAATTGAAGATATAAAGAAGTTTGGTATGCTTTATTATAGCAACAATGAGGATTTTAATGAGAGGTTATCTGTGGCTCTTGAGTGTCGGGAAAAGCTTATTGTAGAAAAAAAGAAAATCGATGCTGGTATCGACTTCTTGAATAAAAAAGTAAACCTTTATAAGTCTAAGTTGAAAGATAAAACAGAATAGGAGAAGCAATGAACGATTACAATATATATGGAGAAGAAGACATTAAACTGGTACTTGTACACGGCGGTCCAGGAGCAAGAGGTAGTATGAAAGATTTGGCTCTGATGCTATCTGATGAATTAGGCGTCTTGGAAATAAATCAAACGAAATGTTCAATTGACGAGTTAATCGAAGACATGAAAGTCTGCATTGATAACCATTGCAAGGAGCAATTTGTCCTTCTTGGACATTCATGGGGAGCCTGGTTAATATGCCTTTATGCTGCAAGGTATCCTGAGAATATTAATAAGTTAGTTCTTGTCGGTAGTGGATGTTTCAATGAGGATTATGTAAGAGAATTCAATAACACTCGAATGAGTCGACTATCTCCTAAAGAGAGGGTATACTTTGATTCCCTAGTGAAGGAACTCAATTCTGGTGACATGTCCGTCAAGAATGATGTAATGAAAAAGTTCGGAGCTCTTATGGGAAAACTAGACACTTACGCATACATAGAAAATGAACAAGCTAGTGTTGGTCAAGGTGACTTTAAGATGTATGATTCAATATGGTCTGAAGCGTCATCATTAAGAAGAAATGGTCAATTGCTTGATATTGTAAAATGCTTATCCGTTCCATTACATGTTGTTCAAGGTGATTATGATTCACACAACATCAAAGGCATAATTGAGCCTTTTGATCAATTAGATATAGATTATGATTTTAACCTTCTCACTAAATGTGGTCATTATCCTTGGCGAGAAAAATATGCTAAGGATACATTTATAGAAATAATCAAAGGCATTTCTTGTTTAACATCTATTATATTTACTCACCTATAATCTTAACCAGAACTCTTTTGTTACGACAGCCATCAAACTCACCGTAGCGAATTATTATCAATGTAAAACTTTTTACTCATTGTCATAGTTGAATCTCTTAAACCAATAAGTCAAAAAGGAGTCTATATTGGGATATATATAGTTATCTGTTCTAACTTCATCAACTCTTCTTATAAAATCCTTTAAATCAGGCAAAGTCTCTTTCCTAAAGTAAGAATCCCAATAGCAATCATTAGGTTTTAGATTTTTTATGGAAGTGATGATCTCTTGATCTGACAGTGATTTAAGATTGCCAATTGTGAAAACTTCCAATCCTGTATTCCCATAGTTAAAATTCAAATCAGCATCTAGTGACATATAGATGTTAGAACCACTACCTTTAAGGTAATCCCATGAAGGTAATTTTTGTAGTTCATCTATATAATAATCCTCATGACACACTTCTAATCTATTAAATATTTCTTCCTCATCAAATCCCCATTTTCCTAAATAGCCCTTAAGTTTATGAACATCATTTGAAGATACTCTATACTTTTGGTAGTCCTGCATTCTATCGATGGGACTTGCGTTTGTAATAGCAAAATAAATACCATGATGTGGTAATTCCTCGAGTATCTGACCTATTTCATCTCTATCTCGAATTAGTAATTTGCTCAACATAAAGGAAACAACAACATGAAAGTTATTCTGGTACAAATACTTTCCAGCTTCAATGAGGGATGTCAATCCATCAGGATTACCAACTATCTCATTATGATTGTCGTGATTTCCATGAAGAGTTAAACCAACTTGTCCATAACCGTGTTTAATCATAGTGTCAGTTAAAGAAGCCTTATCCTTATGTCTTAAAAGTGGAATACCTGTAGTAGAAGCATGGTGAAAATAATAATCACCTAGATGCTTTTTAGTCAAATTATATATCTTTATAGCATCCTTATGATTAACAGGTTCATTATCCAAAGTAACAGAAACTTCTATGTTCATAGCTTCAATGAGAGGCAACAATACTTCCAATCTCTTCATAGCATAGTTGATATTATCAATATCAGTTGATTTTTCAGGACCACCGTCAACATAACAGTGTTTACATTTTGTACTGCAACCAGCTATGAACATATCAATATTACAACTTATCATGACTTTGCTCCTTTTAACCTAATCTCTTTTACTACTATAAATAGTACTTTCACCATATAAGTATATCATTACCTATGACTTATATATGTTTCATTAGCATTACACTATACGATAATGTTTCTACATAACAACGATAGAAAAACTCCTCTTTAAAAAGAGAAGTTTCTGATTATTATTCACCTATTATTTTTACTAGTACTCTTTTATTACGACAGCCATCAAACTCACCGTAGCGAATCATTCTTTATGGCATGGGAACCTGTAATAAAATGAACCTCATTTAGTATTGTTCATAAGTAAAATTTCAGATTGTAAAGAGACTAATCTTCTGCAGCATTATAAAGACTCAAAATAATCTAATGTCTCAATTATAAGAGTTTTCAATATTTCATGATAGTTAGGCAAATCTTGCTCTGAACTAATTAATTGTAATAAATTCACTAAATCACGAAGTCTTGCCAACTCATACCAATTTTCAGGTAATGCGATATTAGCTTCTTTATTATAAATATGTTCAAATATCTTGAGTTGTTTTTCTGAAAACTTTTTACTTAATCGAAAAAATTGTCCCATGTCCGTTAACATATGATTGACAGTTATACCTTCCCAATCGGTTATAAAGACTCTATCATTATTATCTAAAATCAAATTATCTAATGAGAAATCATTATGTATGGTAGTATGTATCGAATCGATACACTCTATTTTATTATGGCTGACTTTAATTATTTTCTTTATTCTATTCTGAACATCAATACCTATGCGGTTGATTGTATTTTGATTATCAAGAAAATGGTCATACCAAACTTTGAATGGTGGCAAATCTAGTTTTTTTATCTCATCCAATTTCTCTGTTGGAGTATTATGTATTCGTGCACATAAAGTTGCCACTTGCTCAATAATGTCATTAGAAATTTCATTGTAGGCTCCTAATAAATTACTTTCAATGTACTGGTAGAGGAGATATGATGTTCCATCATAAACTGTGTGGTAAAGCAACTCTGGTCTCCTAATGGATTTATCCAATGAACGATCAATTATTATCTCATTATTATATGTTGACGAATCTCTGCATACTCTCAAAACCAACTTGCCATTGGAAGTATCTATAATATGGTTACTGTTTGCTCTACCACTTCTTATCGCAGATAGAGATTTTACCAATATATTATCATCATATTCTTTTACAATCTTGCATGCCAACTCAAAAGATATATTTACAAACTCTGTGTATCGGTCATTTATACTCATTTCAATCTCCTCTATAAAAACTCAAACATGTTATTTTAGTTCACATGTATAAACCTACCATAAAAAATATATTTCAACAATAACAGATGATAAAGCTTTTCTGTCTTTATCATCTAGTCTTAATATCATAGTATTTACTTCATACAACCCATGCAATGAGAATGATAAGAAATATAATTCTTTGAATGCACTACAAAGGAGTCTTCTATACAAAAGTGAAGCATTTGCTTACTCTCCTATTATCTTAACCAGTACTCTTTTGTTACGCATGCCATCGAACTCTCCGTAGCGAATTAATTCTAATGGTATGGAAATTTTAAGTGAGGAAAACTCATTCCTTTAGCTTAGTTCGAATATCCGAAGCACCATACAATATGTTTGTGATGATAACTCTTTTTTGTCGAACTATATAAATTATCGCATAGTTATCTATTGGCATCATTCTCATTCCTCTTGAATATGCTTTATCATACTCAAGAATATGATATCTTTCCGGAAATGTCTCTAACTTCATTATTTGATTAACGATCCTTTCATATTGCTTCTTAGCACTTACCTTAGATTTTAGCTCTTCTGCAATATATAAATAGATCTGTTCTAAGTTATCAATTGCCTCATCAGTAAGTTCAATCTTAAATGATGTCATATAGAATTTTTCTTTCTTATTGAATCAAATGCTTCCGAAGCTTCATGAACTCTTCCTGCTGTAGCATCATTATATCCCTTATCTAATTTATCATACAACTCTGATTCACTCATTGTTCCAGCATTAAGATTCTCAGGAGCTTTAGGAAGCTTGACTGGAAATGGGATCCCTCCTGTCAAACTGATTTGTCTTAAATACATGTTTATAGCAGTTGACATTGGAATGCCTAATTCTTCTAATACTTCTTCAGCCTTCTTTTTCACAGAAGGATTAATCCTTATGTTTAATGTTGTTGTGTTTGCCATTTCTACACCTCCTTATATATTAATTGTAACGCATATTGCGTTACATATCAATTGTTGAGTAATATTCAGAAATGCTTTATTCAAATCATTTGAAAAAAACTCCTCCATAAAAGAGAAGTTCAAACTTATTCACCTATTATTTTTACCAGAACTCTCTTATTTCGAAATCCATCAAACTCACCGTAGCGAATAAATGTCGATGTAAAATTATACTGATAACTAAACTTCCATATCAACTTCATTATGTAATGAACTCAATTATGTAGATGATAAAATCTTCAAACATTGGTTGTAACATATTAGTTTAGTGATACTTCGTACAATATTCGAAAATGCTCTTCTTCTCTTATGGTAATTCGTAATCTGTTCACTCTCACTCTTGTCTCTTCAAACTTTTGTATTAGAACAGGTAATTTATTACAAGCGTTTTCAATGTCAGTATAGAGCAACCCCACATGAGGAAACCATTTGTTCTCAGAGGGTTTTAAGTAATCCCTACACTGATCTTCAAACCTATCATGTATGTTCATGTATAATTGATACATCTCTTTAGCCAGTCTTGGCATTGCAAAAATACAAGACTTATGAAATACTCCAATCGAAACTAAATCAAGGTTAAATGCCTTATGTCTTTCTGATACATTGACTATCCAGTTTATCAATTCGCCTTCATCTAACGGTTTATCATAAACCGCTAAAGTTAAATGCAGCAAATCATTTAGCCAACTTGGAGATTGTTGCATTATGTTCTGTATGTCCCTGATCTTTTTGTCTCCTTCATCATCAAATAAGGCTATTACACTAATTACTCTTTTTAACATATTTTCACCTCCAAAAAAAATCCCGCGAAACGATATCGCTCGTTCCGCGGGATGCCTAATAGCATATATTTATAATACTTTATATGTGAAATCTTGTCAAACAACACTTCTTTACAGGTCAGAATATTAATGCCTATTATAATACGAAGCTCCTGTTAGTATGAAGAGAAGCCTTTAAAATTATTCACCTATTATTTTCACAAGCACCCTTTTATTACGACAGCCATCAAACTCCCCGTAGAAAGCTTGTTCCCAAGGCCCTAAATCAAGCTGGCCATCTGTGATTGCTACAACTATTTCCCTACCCATAATCGTACGTTTTAAGTGGGCATCGCCATTGTCCTCATAACCATTGTGATCGTACTGGTCATAGGGTTTTTCAGGTGCTAATTTCTCTAACCATCTCTCAAAGTCTCTATGCAAACCACCTTCATCATCATTTATAAAAACACTTGCAGTAATATGCATTGCATTACATAAAAGAAAACCTTCCTTTATACCACTCTCTTTAAGACATTCCTCTAAAGTTGGTGTGATATTTCTAAATCCTCTTCTTTCAGGAATTCTAAACCATAACTCTTTTCTGAAATGTTTCATATGCCCTCCTATATTGACTCAAAATAGTCAGCTAAATCTTTACCAATATCAAATATCGCATGACCTCTATCTATTATTCTGATATCAGAGGTTGGTGCCAAAGACTTCAATCTATCTGCACTTTTTTGAGACTGTAGTAACTGATCTCGACTACCAGCCATATAAAGAACGGGCATAGATAACTTTCTAAGTGCTTCATACTCAAATGTAGGCAATGATCCCATCCTTGGAGTAAAATGTGACATCATCATTTTAGTAACATCACATACTTCTTTTGGGACATCTTTAGTCCCCATAGCAAGAGCAGTCATCTTCTTTATACCTTTTTTCCCCATTGATAAATAAATAAGTTTTTTAATAACAAAAGAAATCCTAGCCGGTGCTAAACCAGATGGTGCCAATAATATTAACGATTTTAATTGATTTGGATACTTTACAGCGTATTTTAAAGCTACCCAGCCCCCAGTGAATTCCCCACTAAATGAAAAGGCTTGTCATAATGTTTCATACAATCTTCTACCCATAAACTAAATGAATCATCTTCTAAATCAAATCTTTCTTCTGTACTTCTATTGGGTTCACCAGGTATATCAATCGCTAAAATCTTATATTTTTTCAAATATGAAACTTCGCCAATCCACATACTGCTATTGCTAGTAGAACCATGAAGTAAAACCAATAGTTCTTCCCCATCACCCATTTCTAAAATATGAGTATCCCCATATCGTGTTTCTACCATACGACTTTTGTATGGGATTGGCCAACGTTTTAAAATATCATCATAATACGACATGAAGATTCCTTTGCTCTCTGTTTTTTATAAATTGTCATCTCTATCCTCCACTAACATCTGAATGGACTCAAGCATAATCTGAGTAAACTCTAAATTGCCCCAAATCATAATTCTGAGTTTGTTCTCTGATTTGATATATTGATTCTTTAGAGTGACTTGACCATATTTTTCATCTCTATGATTGGTTGATGCTAATAATAAGTTAGATATTTTTTGAGCCTCATCACTACTAATATTATCCATATCCACTACTGTTGATACTTTTACCTCACTTGGTTGTCCTGTTACAATCATCTCTGTTTGTTCTGACCCAGTAAAAACACTTAAATCATGTCCAGTAATTCTATATTGCTTTCCTACTCTTGATGCTTGAAGTTTACCTTCTCTAATAAATTTTCTAATCGTCTTTGGGTGCATTTCCAATAACTTTGCAACCTGATCGACCGTATAATAATTGTTATCCATAACAACCTCCTTTTTTAATACAATATCACCCAAAGTTACATTTGCAAAGCACTTTAGGGAACTTTGTAGGAATGCAAAGAACTTTAATACAGCTATTTTTGTGTTTAACAGCATAATCTTAGGGTATTCACAAGGTAAGATTGGAGGATATCATGAACCTAATACCTTACCTAACATTTGAAGGCAATTGTGAAAAAGCCTTGAAACGTTATCAAAAGATCTTTGATGGTGAAATAATTTATCTACTACGTTTTAAGGATGGCCCCGAGATGGGCATTTCAGAAAAGTTTTTAGATCGTGTGATGCATGCGCAATTACAAATTGGTGAAATTGTACTTTATCTATCAGATAATTTCCCTGGTACACCTCTTTCAGCAGATAGTCGAATCGGTCTTAACCTTGCCTTAAAAGATCCAACTGAACAGAAAAGAATTTTTGATGAACTATCTAAAAACGGAAAAATAACTATGCCGTTAGAAGAACAATTCTGGGGTGATACTTTCGGTTCATTAGTTGATGAATTTGGTATTCCATGGAGTTTGAACTATTCCAGTCAAAAAAAAGAGTAGAAGGATGAACCTTTTACTCTTTTGTATATTTTAGAACTCTATAAAATCTAATAAAACCAGTTAGAAATACAATTGCATTAAATGCTAACAATATCCAATATATATAAGAAGTCAGTAACATCATCAAACTAAAAACAATAAAGGTTTCTGTACGTTCTGCAATACCAACATCGTAATACATACTCTTATTCCCTTCATTTTTAAATAAGGCTCCAGCAACAATAAATGTCGTGAAATTAAATAAGACTGCTACAAAAAAGAGTAAATACATCAAAGTATGTTCTGGATAAGCATGATAAAATCCTAGAATTACAGTTGCCTCAACCATACGATCTAAGATTAAATCCATATAGGCACCTACAGAACTAGATTTACCAGTAATCCTTGCCACAGTGCCGTCTAATACATCAAACAATCCTGAAATCCATAATAATATCAAAGCTAACATCATCCATTCTAAACCAATGAATATTGCTGAAATGATTCCTATAACAAATGCGAGTAAAGTAATTGTATTGGGTCTTATTTTTAATTTTACAAATCCTTTTGCAATAGTATCAAAAAAGGGTTGTACTTTTTTTCTAAGTTTAGTATCAATCATAATATCTCCTTGTTCATATTATAACGACGATTAGACTGACTAGCAAATCATTTAAAGAGTTATATTTGAGTATTGCATTTCTGCCATATTTTTAATATCATTAAAAAGAATATACGGAGGTCATATGAATAAAAAAATAGATTTATATTTATTGACTGGATTCTTAGGATCTGGTAAAACAACATTTTTAAAATCCCTGTTAGAAGATGCTGGTGAACACAAAATAGGCATCATAATGAATGAGTTTGGAAAAGTAGGAATTGATGGTGGTCTTGTAAAAGATAAAGCCAGTGAACTCATTGAAATCAACAGAGGTTCAATCTTCTGTTCTTGTTTAAAGTTATCATTTGTTGAAAGTCTAAAAGATATGTCTGAAAAACCAATTGATGTACTGTTTGTAGAAGGTTCAGGTCTTGCAGATCCATCTAATATTGGTGAAATTCTAGAAGCTACAGAAATTTTAATTGGTGAGGTCTACAATTATTCCGGTTCCATCTGTTTAGTTGATGCTGTCAATTTTATAGAACAAACTAAAGATAGTAAAACTCTAGAAAGACAAATCAAACACAGTCATTTGGCTGTTGTTAGTAAGACCGATATGATTGATAATTATGAAGATATCAAAAGTACCGTTTTAAACTATAATAGAAATATCGATATTGCACCATCTGATATGGGTCGTTTACCATTTGATTTCTTTACCGATTGGCGAAAAGAAATATCCGTTATTCAAGATGAAACAACCAATAAAGTCGAAAACAAACCCAAGACATTATCTTTAGAAATCTATGAGTCAGTCGAGAAAGAAAAGTTTGAAGCCTTCTTAACGACATTAAGTCAAGATGCCTTCAGAATGAAAGGATACATCACTTTAACTACAGGTGAAGCTCTACAAGTTGATGTGGTCAATGGTAAAATTGATTATGCTATTGATTCAGACAATCATGACTCGAGTTTGGTTATCATCTCTAAAATTGGTCCACAAATCATCAAAAAAATTATTCCTACTTGGGAAACTGAAGTAAATGTAAAATATAAACTAAAAAACTAAAAAGCACGCAATGCGTGCTTTTTTGTTACAGTAATACATATACTATAGTTACCAACATATAAACTATTAAATCATAGCCATGATTAATCATACCTAATTTAAGGGTTCGATTCTCAAATCCCCAATTTTTAATAATAGGTGGTATATTTGTACCGACCCATAACACTAGAGCGAAAAATAAACCTTCTAAAATCGTATCAATGCCCAAATTCAATATCAACATACCCAATACAAAAGAGGTCAGTAGTGCGGTTAATGCAGTTAATGCATATACAACTCCCATCTTATCAGGATTTTTTATATCGTCTTCAGTTATATTAGCCTCTTTCATCCAAGATTTAGAAAATAGCACATTTGAATACCATAAAGCTCCTAATCCCATATTAATTAATGTTCCTACTATCAGTCCAACAATCGAAATATTAAAATCCATTTCATCACCTCAGAATACTTATACACGAAGTTGAAGTTTACATTCAAAAAAACATCACCGAAGTGATGTTTTAATATATTAAGCTTTGTTGTTTGCTTTATTCCATCTATGACGATCATTAGCATTAAGAACTCTTTTTCTTAATCTAATAACAGCTGGAGTTACTTCAACCAATTCATCATGCTCAATAAACTCCAATGCTTCTTCTAGTGTAAACACTCTAGGCTTTCTTACCTTAACAGCATCATCTGAACCAGAAGCTCTTGTGTTTGTTAACTTCTTGTTCTTTCCAGGATTAACAATCATATCGTCTTTTCTAGAGTTCATACCTACAATCATACCTTCATAAACATTAACGGCAGCATCAACAAACATGATTGCACGCTCACCTAAGTTAAATAAAGCATATGCCATTGTAGCAGTTCTCTCCTGAGCAATTAAAACACCATTAAGTCTCTTTGGTACTTCACCAGCATAAGGCATATAAGCGTGGAATGACTGTACCATTGTACCTTCACCACGTGTCTCATTGATAAACTGTGATCTGTATCCTAATAAACCTCTAGTTGGAATAAGGAATTCTAAACGTGTATAACCGTTTTCAGCAAACATGTTTTCCATAGTACCTTTTCTTAAGTTCATTGCACTGATAACACCACCACAATAAGCATCTGGTACATCAATGATAACTTTTTCAAAAGGCTCTTCAATGCCATTTTCAGTTTTATGCATTAATACTTCTGGTTTAGAAACACTTAACTCGTAACCTTCACGTCTCATGTTCTCAAGTAAGATTGATAAGTGAAGTTCACCTCTACCTGATACTTTATAACCATCAGTCGTTGTAAGTTCTTCAACTTTTAATCCAACATTGGTTTCTAATTCTTTATGAAGTCTTTCTCTGATATGTCTTGTTGTTAAGAATTTACCACTTTCACCAACAAAAGGTGAATCATTTACATAGAAATTCATTGAAAGTGTTGGCTCTTCAATTTCAATCATTGGCATTGGATCTAATTTATCGGCTATACCTAAAGTTTCACCAATACTGATATCAGTAAATCCTGCTAGGACAACGATATCACCACTGTGAGCCATGTCTTTTTCTACTCTCTTAAGACCTTCATTAACCAATAATTTAGAAACTTTACCTCTACCTACAGTACCATCTCTTCTAGCGATTGCTAATGTTTGACCTTTTTTAACAGTACCTTTAGTGATTCTTCCAATTCCTAAACGTCCTAAATAATCATCATAAGCCAATGATGACACTTGAAGTTGTAAAGGCTCATCATCTAAATCGGGATAAGTATCATAACGTTCAACCAATAACTCAAATAATGGCTCCAAATTATTTCTTTCATCTGCCATATCAATTATTGCGACACCGTCTTTTGCGATACCATATACAATAGGGAAGTCAAGTTGCTCATCTGTAGCACCTAACTCAACAAATAAGTCAAATGTCATATCTACAACTTCTTCTGCTCTTTGATCTTTTTTATCAATTTTGTTAATGAATAAAATTGGACTTAAACCACGTTCTAAAGTTTTTTGAAGTACGAATCTAGTTTGTGGCATTGGCCCTTCACTTGAATCTACTAATAGAATTGCTGTATCTACAGTTCTGATAATACGTTCTACTTCAGAAGAAAAATCAGCATGACCTGGTGTGTCAACAATGTTTATTTTTAATCCACTATGCTCGATTGCACAGTTCTTTGAGGTAATTGTAATACCTCTTTCTCTCTCTAAATCATTTGAATCCATAACTTGTTCTACTACTGCTTCGTTCGCTCTAAATACGCCACTTTGTGATAATAGCGCATCTACAAGTGTTGATTTTCCAGCATCAACATGGGCAATTACTGCCACATTTAAAATGTCTTGTCTTTTCATAATAAACCTCTCATCTATATTAAAATTATTTTGTTCTTTACTCGCATCTACACAGTATACTACAATAAAATATGAAATGATACCCTAAGTTGATTAAATAATCTAAATTATTTAAATAGCAAAAAAACCACGGTAGTGGTTTTTACATAATCACTTTATTTCTACCTTCGGATTTCGCTTGATATAGTTTTTTATCTGCTCTGTCTATACCCGATGAAAACGACTCCGAATCTTTCTTCTTTATAATACCTGCAGAAAAGGCTAAATCGGTCTCTAAATTATACCAATCATAAGTCATTTGATTGAACTTAATTTTTATCGATTCAATCATATGAAAAACCTGTTTTTCTGTCATGTCTTGTAATAAGATCAGGAATTCCTCTCCACCATACCGTATGACAACATCTTCAGTTGGAATGGTTTGATTTAATAATGAGCCCAATGATACCAAGACCTGATCACCGTAGATATGCCCGAATGTATCATTAATCATTTTAAACTTATCAATATCCAGTAAAACAATAAACACATTTGTACTTTCTTTTAAAAGCATTTCATCTACATTCATCAAAATATTTCTATTGTAAGTTTTGGTTAAATTATCACGAAGCGCTAAATCCGTTGCTTGTATTCTTAATGACATTTCTTTGTTTAACATACGAGAGTAATTGAACAGACAATATACAGTTCCCATCAATAAAGTTTCTCGAATTAATAAACGACCAAATGAAAATTGAGCTTCCGGTGTAAATACAATAGAAACCAGACTAAATAATATGATAATCCAAATACTGATTCGTAAAAGTAACTTAGCATCTCTAAGCAGTAACACATAACCTAGTATGATGTAGTATCCCAAGAAAAAGTCACTTCTTAATCCCCCTCTAAAAATAATGAGGACAGATATAACCAGCACATCCATATATAAATTAATTTTTTGAATCCTTATATTTTCCTTGATATTAGTAAATCTAACCAGAATACTGATTGTTAAAAACAGAATTGCTACACCATAGACCATAGTCATATTATTGTGATAACTTGAGATATTGATCAATAGAAGGCCAACCAAAGTGCCTACCACTCTAATAATGAACTGAAATTGTAATGTACTTTGATTGTAAATTTGTTGTGTATTTATAATAGTATTTTTCTCTTTCATAGTTCACCACCTATTCACTATATATATCATAATTAGGCGCATTATGCAATTTGCTTGATGTATAAAACTATTTCCACACATACAATAAAAGAGATATTTATCATATGAAATCATAAATATTTCTTAACGTTTTATACTAATGTTTTCAGCAAATTGGCCATCTCTATTGCAGCAAGGGCAGCTTCTGAACCTTTATTACCCGCTTTTGTACCGGCACGTTCAATTGCCTGTTCAATTGTATCGGTTGTCAGTACCCCGAATATAATGGGCAATTCCTCTTGAAGAGATACATTGGCAATTCCTTTAGAGACTTCACTTGATACAAAATCAAAGTGAGCTGTTGCACCTCTTATGACTGCACCCAGACAAATTATACCATCACAACTCTTCTTTTTAGCCAGTTTTTTAGCAATTAAAGGAATTTCAAATGCTCCTGGTGACCAAACAATTTCGATATCGTCTTCACAAACACCATGTCTTTTAAGGGTATCTATGGCCCCTGAAAGCAATTTGCTGCCTATAAACTCATTAAATCGTCCTACTACTATTGAAAATTTCAATCCTGTTGCTACCAATTGACCTTCATAAGTTTTCATACTGACCTCCTAAATATCAAGTATATGTCCCATTCTATTTTTTTTAGTTTTTAAGTAATACGCATTTTTCTCATTATGATTCATTTCTATTGATACTCTTTCGACAACTTCTATTCCATAACTGGATAAACCCGATATTTTTAGTGGGTTGTTTGTCATCATCTTAATTCTATTGGCTTTTAAATCAAATAAAATCTGTGCTCCTATCCCATAATCTCTTAAGTCTTCATCAAATCCTAGAGCTAGATTTGCATCTACAGTATCATAACCTTCATCTTGTAAAGCATAAGCTTTAATTTTATTGATCAGTCCAATCCCTCTACCTTCTTGACGCATATATAGTAAAATACCTTTGCCCTCTGATTCAATAGCAGCCATAGCTGCATCCAATTGTTCACCGCAATCACATCTGAGTGATCCAAAAGCATCTCCTGTTAAACACTCTGAATGTACTCTTATTAAAATCGGTTCTGTAGATGTAATATCCCCTTTAACCAATGCCACATGATGTTCACCACTTAGTTTGTTGATATAACCCACCATTTTAAAGTCACCATGTTTGGTTGGCATATTGGCTTCAGAAACTCTCTCAACTAAAGAATCATTAAGAAGTCTATAAGCTATTAGGTCAGCAATTGTAATCATTTTTAATTGATGTTTTTCTTTGTATTTTATAAGATCAGGGACTCTTGCCATGGTACCATCGTCATTCATAATTTCACAAATAATACCTGCTGGTTTAAGTCCTGCTAATAGTGCTATATCCACAGCAGCCTCAGTATGTCCTGCACGTTTAAGAACACCACCACTTTTAGCAATCAAAGGAAATATATGCCCGGGTTTTGTAAAATCTGTTGGTTTGGATGTCTCGTCAATTAAACTCATGATGGTGATAGCTCTTTCACTTGCTGAAATACCGGTCGTTGTTGTTATTGCATCGACAGAAACTGTAAAGGCGGTTTCTTTCGGATCGGTATTATCTTGAATCATCACTGGGATATCCAATGCATCTAATCGGTTCTTTTCCATCGGTACACAAATAAGACCTTTACCGTTAGTTGCCATAAAATTGATAGCTTCAGTTGTTGCATGTTCAGCAGCCATCAGAAGGTCGCCTTCATTCTCTCTATCTTCATCATCCACAACGATGATCATTTCGCCATTTTTTATCGCTGTTAAAGCCGATTCAATCGAATCAAACATAACTCCTCCTTTACATAAATCCATTCTTCTTTAAAAAATCCGTGGTTATTGTATTTTTATTAGTAGGCATAAACTTCTCTATATATTTCGCTACTATATCATTTTCTATATTGATGTATTGTCCTATTGCTTTACTAAGCAAGGTTGTTTCCTCTTTGGTTTGAGGGATAATGGATACTTCAAATTCACAATTAGTTAGAGAAGCCACTGTTAAACTAATGCCATCTAATGTAATTGAGCCTTTTTTTACAACATATCTTAGAAGCTCTTCTGAGCATCTGATCAATAACCGTGTGGCGTTGCTATCTTTTACTTTTCTGATAATTTCACCGATTCCATCAATATGACCCGAGACCATATGTCCACCAAATCGATTTCCTAAAGCCAATGCTCTTTCCAAATTAACAGACTCGCCAGTTTTCAAATAATTAAAAGTACTCAATTTAGCAGTTTCAGGCATCACATCAGCCGTATAATAATCACCGCCAAAAGAAGTAACGGTCAAACAGACCCCGTTGGTAGAAATACTATCACCAATCTTTATATCATCTAAAATCCTATGACATGAAATCATTAATTGTAGACCTTGACCTTTTCTATCTATTTTTTTGATAAAACCTATTTCCTCTACAATGCCTGTAAACATAACCCCTCCTTTGTATACCCTTCAACTAGAATATCATTGTCAAAAAACCTATATGCTATTTGATGTAGTTCCACAGCTTCGGACATCTTCTCATTAGCCATACCTTGTACTGGACTTATACCATCTCCTATTAATTTAGGTGCTATAAATGCTTGAACTTTATGAACCAAATGTTGTTTTAAAAAGCTGCCATGTATTTTAGCACCACCTTCAACTAAAATACTGTCTAATCCATACTCGCCAAGTGTCTCTAAAAGTATCTCTAAATCCAAATATTGATCTTTTAAGGGTATATCCATAACTTCTATATCCATACCTTTGAGTATGCTTCTTTTGTCATCACTCATATGATGAGTTGCTATAATAGCTGGCCTTTTAAGTAACTTTGATGTTAATGGAATTCTTCCATTTGTATCTAAAATGATAGGCTTAGGATGTGAACACTTCTTCTCTAGTCGTGTTGTTAATTCTGGATCATCTGAAAGGACTGTATTCACACCAATTAGAATGCCCATAACTTGTTGTCTTGTTTCGTGGACCAATTTTCTAGACGATTCATTGGTTATCCATTTGGAGTCACCTGTCATCGTAGCGATTTTTCCATCCAATGTCATAGCGTATTTTAAGATGACATAAGGAGTCTTTTCCAAAATATAGTGATTAAATATTTCATTCATCTGTTTTACTTCTGATTCCAAACAGCCAACTTCTACGTCAACACCATGTTTCCTAAGTATCTCCACACCTTTACCTGCAACTAAAGGATTTGGATCTAGTGTACCAATCACAACTTTTTTTATACCACTCTTAATAATCAAGTCCGTACAGGGTGGTGTTTTACCGTGATGACAGCAAGGTTCTAAGGTGACATAAAGTGTTGTATCAGTAAAATCGTGTATCTTTTTGATAACCTCCACTTCTGCATGAGGTCCTGAATAAAACCTGTGATAACCTCTGCTTAAAATTGTATCCTCTTTTACAAGAACTGCACCAACCAGAGGATTAGGATTTGTAAATCCAATCCCTTTTTTTGCTAGCCTAATAGCTTCTAACATAAATTTCTCTTTCATTTGCCTCCTTCTTTCTTCAAGGCAAATAAAAAGCCCTGAAGACAAAAAATCTTCAGAGCGTGTTCACAAAAATAGGGTTTCCTAAAAAAACCTATACTTCTCCTTCTACCATCCAGACTTTACTGTCGGTCTTGGAATTACACCAAGTCAGCCTTTCGGCTCGCGGACTTTACCGCCGGTCGGGAATTTCACCCTGCCCTGAAGGAACTATTTAATTGATAAAAGCTTAACAAAATATTTCTAAATATACAAGCTTTAATTTATATTTTCAGCTTTTATATCTATGTCCATAAAACCTTAACACTTCCATATACATCATAGTTTTTTTGACTACTCGGGATTCTATTTCTTCTACAATCAGCTTATTGCACCGTTTTGAAGTTTTATAGTTTTCAGATTTCCGATGTAAGTGAATTGTCCATAAATCATATTAATTCTTAAAAATATTTTCTGATCATTACAGATAAATTAATTAGAGTTGTCAGTTGAATCCCCTGCACCGTTTGACTTTTTCAACACACTTTTTTATCCATTATTTTATTTGCAAACACCAACAAATACATTTCTTTATATTATACAAATAAACCATTACCTTTTCAGATAATGTTGAATGTTCTCAATATGTATATTCACGGTATCACCTAGTTTGTTTTTAGGTTCTCCTTTTACTTCAACCCATATAAAATGGTCTTTAAATCTCAAAAGATAATGTGTTTCTTTTCCAAGAAGCTTCACTTGTTCAATCAGCCAAACATCACCTTCTAAGATTTCAATTTGGTGCGGTCTCAATAAAACAGTGTACAACCCCTCTTCTACAATCATTTCAATCTTAAAGAAATCACATGAAAACATGTTATCTTTAACTATTCCGTCAATCCAATTGGCTTTACCAAAAAAGTCTCCAATGATTTTAGCTTTGGGTTTGTTATAAATAACGTTAGGGATGTCATTTTGAATAATTGTCTTCTGATGGACAAATGCAATTTTATCGGATAACCTTAATGCTTCTAAAGGATCGTGAGTGACAAAAACAATGGTCAGATTCAATTTTATCTGTAACTCTTTTAAAAACTCTCCCATGGAAATTCTAAGTCTTGGATCCAAACTAGAGAACGGTTCATCCATTAAAATTATTTTAGGATTAAAAGCCATTGCCCTACCGATTGCAACTCGTTGCTGTTGTCCACCAGATATCTCATTAGGATACCTTTTTTCAAGCCCCTCTAACTCTAGTAATTGAATCAACTCATTAACTCGGTTCACCTTTTTTATTGAAGACCACTTTCTGATTTCTAATGAAAAGCTTATATTTTCCTCAACTGTTAAATGTGGAAACAGTAAAGGTTTTTGAAAAACAAATCCTATTTCTCTTTTATCTGCTGAAAGTGTCAAAATGGACTCACCGTTTAAAGTGATATCATCAGCTTGAATGTCAATAAGTCCAGCAACACTCTTTAAGATGGTACTTTTTCCAGTACCCGAGTGACCAATCAATGTGCAGAATTCTCCATTCTCTACAGTCAGATTTAAAGAGTCAATTACTATATTTTCATAAGATACGCTTAAATTTTTTATGGTTAATCTCATTTAATCTCCTTCGTAGAACACTTTGTTCTGGCGGCTTTTTATAAGAATTTGCATACCTAAAAACAACAAACTGTGAACGCCAATAAAGATCAGTCCCATCACTGCCGTATGGCCATAATCTGCATTTGTAATATAGGGAAACATCAACATCGATAACGAGACAACTTTACCGCCACCAATTAGAAAAGTAGAAAAGTACTCTGTATTTGATATTAAAAAACTAATACTCATGGACATCAAAATGCCTGGTAATATAAGTGGTAGAATCACTTTTTTTAAAGTGATAATTCCTTTTCCGCCTAATGTTTTAGTAACCTCTTCAAACTCCCTTGGTATTCCTGTGAAATAGGCGATTGCAATATTACTAGTATACGGTATACATATCACAGTATGTGCAATCACGACTCCAATAATTGAATTGATGAATGGACTCTGTATTAAAATTTGTTGCATCCCAAGAAACATAATCATACCTGGTATCATCAATGGAATGGCTATTATTATTGCAATGGTTTTAGTGAATCCGTTTAAATGATAAACGACAGCTCTTCCGGTCATAAATCCAATAAGGGTCGATAAACATGCTGTCATAAAACCAATGGCAATGCTACTGATTAATCCTCTATAAAACAAAGAGTTTTTTATTAAAACATCTGACCAATATAACCAAGTAAATGTTTTTGGTATCACAACAGGAAATTTATGATAAGAATGAAATGATAATAGTATTAAATAAAATATCGGCAGTAACAGGATAAACCATGCTATTATTTTTTTCATCGGTGAAGCCTCCTGATAACGTTTCTAACAAATAATGCAAATAATATAACAGATACAATACTTATACCAAATAATATAACTGTCATAGCCATTGTCGTTGGTATAGAAATAATACTTGGCTTTAAGTATTCGCTGTATAACATCACAGAAAAACTCTTTGATTTTAAATTGCCGAAAATATAAGGGACTTCAAAAGAACCCAAATCATATGCAAACAAAACCATCCCCGACCATACTATTGTATCCCTTGATAAAGGAAGATATATTTTCTTGAATATTTGTTTGTTATTGCTTCCAAGCGTCATTGCCACTTGCTCGAAATTAATACTAATCTGAGACATCACATTTAAAGTTAGTAAAAAAACAAATGGTATGCCTTTTAATACATAAACTATTATAATACCAATTCCTAAACGACCATACAACAGATTAGGAAAGTCAGAGGGCAGTTCCGTCACATTAAACATATATATTACTCTGGAAATCAGCCCTGATTGACTTAAAAATAACATGGTTATAAATACCATATAGAGATAAGGCAACATGATACCTAAGCCCATAATTAAGTTAATCACACTTTTTAATCGTTGATTCTTTGAACGTGTTAATCTATATGCTATCCATGTTCCTATCACCATGGAAATCACTGATGAGACAACAGCAAGGTACAGTGCGAAAAGGACACTATGAAAAAAGCCATTCATATGCATGACTTTTAAGTAGTAGCTAAACGTCATCTCATCAAATCCAAGAATGGGTATAATACCAAAACTCTCCTTTAAGATAATCCAAAAACCACCACCAATCAACAAACTATATAATAACGTTATAGGACTTAATAACACTACTCTCCGATATTTTCTATCCATAATTCTTTAATCCATTCTATATACTGGGCTTTCATTTCAGGATTTCTTTTTTGAGTTAACTCATCTAGTGATAGAGCACCAGGTTTGCCTTCAATTGTTTTTAAAATACTTAACATCTTTTCGTCCATTTTATCAACATCAAATGCTGGCATATCACCCCATACATCTGATTTCATCTTTTCAATCTGTGCTTCAGGACTCTGTAAAAAATCCATTACAAGTAATGCCGCTGCTTTTTCAGGTGCATTGTATGGAATCGCTAGATAGTGGGAATTACCAATAGTGCCTGTATCAAATACAAATGTAGAAACTGTTTCTGGATAAACACCAGAAGCAACTAAACCAGCTGTTTTACCAATTTCAAATCCCATTGTTAAATCAATTTCACCATTTCTAAATAATTCATCTAATTGTGCTTGCGTTGCTGGATATGTCTCACCTTCATTCCAAAGATATGAACTGAGAGTTTTGAAATATGCCATAACTGGTTCTGACAACTCTTCAAATGCTTCTTTGGACATATCCGTTTGAAAAACATCTGATTCGCCTGTTAATTCATAATAGGCATTTCTTACAAAAGCGACACCAACAAAGTCGTCAGGTAATCTTGGATAAGTTATTCTACCCGGATTTGATTTAGCGTAATCCAAAAGCTCTTGGTACGATTTAGGAGCTTCTAAAGATATTTCATCATAACTAAATACCAATTGAGCTCGTCCCCAAATACCTTCATAACCCTCAATTTCAATACCAGAGTCGTAATTCAAATCACTAGCAGAATTATCATAAAAAGTATTCAAATTAGGAAGCAGAGACGTAAACGGTCCATCCAGTAACTGACCTTCTTTTGCCGTTCTAAAGTTTTCAGCATTGATCCATAAAAGATCTGCAGTGCCCACTTCTACACCACCCTTTTTTTCATTTATAAGTTTTGCCAAGTATTCTGGTGCGTTCATTGGTACCCTCTGAAGTGTTATACCATATTTTTCGTTTAATGAATCACTTACAAAACCATCCATATACTGATTGATGCTTTCATTGCCACCCCACATCAATATGGTGACCTCTTTCTTACTGCCATCAGAGATCACATCATCCCATTCAGCGTAAGTATCTATTGATTTTGATACTTCTGATTGACATCCGATTAAGGCGAATAGCAGAAACATTAATATCACTATTTTTTTCATGTCATACCTCCAATTATTTATTATTCTCCAATTATATCATTTTAAGCTATTTAAATGGACTAATATGAAATTTAACTACAAAAAATACTTAGACAATTGCCTAAGTATTCTTCTGAAAGCCTATAACTGCAGCACCTATGGCACCAACATATTGGGCGTCTTTATGTGTTACAATTTCTAACTCCATACTTTTCTCAATAGCATCTTTCATCGAATCAAGTTGTGCCAAACCACCACTAAAAAATATTTTGCCTTCAAGTGGTAACCGTTTAGCAAAACTGGCTGTTCTTTGAGCAATTGACTCAATAACACCCTTAGCAATAGATGGACCGGAAACGTCCTGTGCCAATAAACTGACCACTTCACTTTCAGCAAATACTGTACACATACTACTAATCTTGATAGCTTCAGCATCAATCACATACCGATCCAAGTCACTGAGATCCTCTTGTAAAAGTCTCATAATCACTTCAACAAATCTCCCTGTACCAGCTGCACATTTATCATTCATTAAAAAATCTTTTATATTCAAGTCTCTATCTAGTAAAATGACTTTACTGTCCTGACCGCCAATATCAACAACCGCCGATATTTCATCATCCAGAAAAGCAGCACCTTTTCCATGGCATGTAATCTCAGTAATTTGTTTGTTAGAAGCTTTTAATAACGCTCGGCCATAACCCGTCGTCACGGTGTAAGCCTGTTCCCTATACAATTTTTTGTACACATCTTCCATAGTACGTCTAGGATTGACACCCGTCGCAACAATTACTTTTTCAATTATATCAATACCATCAAACAACACACCTTTAGTTGTTGCAGATCCCGAATCTATACCAATACTATACATTACAACATCTCAATAAATGCTGCCATTCTAGTGTTAAGTTGTCCAACATCAGAAGTCGAATAATCAGTTTCAACACTTATATAAGGTTTGTTTTTCTTATCATTTACAAAACGCTTGATGTTTGTGGTCTCAATAGCATAAGTATGACATGCTTGTAACACAACTTCGACTACTGCATCAACATGATACTCATCAATTGCACGGTCTAATAAGTTAAAACGCTGATCATTAGGAGACATACAAGAACATCCGATTTTCAGATATTTCTCTGCTAATGCATCAAATACATCATCATTATTTTCATCTACTAAATCTTCAACAGCTTTAGCACCCATGCAGTTCTCATAAAATACAACCGTCGCACCATTGTCTTCAATCGCTTTAACTACTTTTTCTGTCACACCGCCAATTGGACATCCTGTAATTAATATTCTTGGTTTAACATCCAATACTTGTCCAGCTTCATACTCTGCTACGACTTTTTTAGTCAAGTCTGTTAATTCTCTTATGGTGTCTTCTTTCTCAAATTTAAATGTTGTACCATACAATACTTTTAAAATATCCATCCCACTAAGTGCTGGAGGATTTAATTTTCCTAATGCATAAAATTCTTTTAAAGCTTTTCTTTCTTTATTTTTTAATACAATGGCTTCTCTGATTTTTTCAGTTGTAATCGTCGTATCAAACTGACTTTCTAACAGTTCTTTTAACTTTATGATTTCACCTTTCCACATCTCATGAGCCAAATCTTGAACCGGATTATGTGGCAGTTGCATGACATGAACAGGTTTATAGTCACCCATCAATTCAAACATCTTCCTTTTACCATCACAAGTTGTTTCGCCGACTACTAAATCACTAAAATAGAAATATGGACATTTATCCGTTTTTCCGAAACCGTAACTTGATTTAATCAATGGGCAAAGGTTTCTTGGCAAATCTTTTTCTGCTTCTGCAATCGGCTCGTCAGAAGTCGCACAAAGTGACACGGTTGCAGCACCAATTGATAAAGGTAACTCCTGTGGCATAAAAGTACAGAAAGTGCCTATCATAGGTCTGTTTTGTTCTTTGAATTTTTTTGCAGCAATAAAACCATTCCTTCTTGCTTCTGAAAACTCTTCAAATATCTCTGGTAATTCTTTTTTTATCGTCATCATAACCTCCTATATTCAGTTACTATTATCCATGAGAGTGGGTCAAGATACCAATAGGAATATCTTATCTTTTCCATCGCATGAATCAACAAAATGAATCCTTGATAAGTTGGTTCAAAACAAACAAAAAACCAGCCTATGACTGGTTCTATCTTTAATACAATACTTTATCCAATACCTTTTTTACCGTTTCCTCATGCATCGGTTTTAATATAAAATGTTTTGCTCCCAACTTCATAGCCTCAAGTACATGATGTTTTTGTCCCATGGCACTCACCATGATGATTACTGCATCAGGATATTTTTCCATTATAAGTTGAACACCTTCAATGCCATTTACATTTGGCATACTGATATCCATAGTCACTAAATCCGGTTTTATTTTTTCATAAAGTAGAGCTGCTTTTTTACCATCAGTTGCTTCACCAATCACTTGATGACCCAAACTCTCTAATACCATTTTAAGTTTAAGTCTAAAATACGTAGAATCATCTACTACCATTACAGTTGCCATATACTATCTCCTAATCGATTAACTTTGAAAGTGGTATACTAATTATAAATTCAGTTCCTATTCTCTCTTCAGATATAATATCTATCTGACCATCCAGTTTATTGACCACGTCAACTACAGCGGATAAACCAACACCTCGACCTGCTAGAATATTCGAAAATTCTTCTGTCGACAGTCTATTTGTAAAGATTAACTTTAATATTTCAGAACGGCTTAACTGTTGACCTTCTACTTCAGTGAGCATACCAGCATTAATCGCCTGTTTTAAAACACTTTCTGTATCAACACCCGAACCATCATCTCTAATATTCAGTACTAGATTCTCGTGATCTGTTTTAACTTGACATGTTATAAGACCATAAGAATCTTTACCAAAATCGATTCTGTCCTCAGGAGATTCTATACCGTGTATCAAGGAGTTTCTAAATATACCAACAAGGACCATCATCAGTTCTTCTGTTTTACTGGGTTCAACAAATACAGATTCACCTTGTATGTGAAACGGTAAAACTGCTTTATCTAACTCTTCAGCCATACGTGCTATATAATCCTTATACCTCGAAAGCATTTTTTTTATATCAATATTTCTAAGATGCCGAATTTGTTTTAAGACTTCAGTATCCATATTTCCCAAAGATAAGTATGATGATTCTAATTTATCTATTAATGATCTTTGGATTGTAACTTCTTGATAACTGTCGGTAAAATAATCTTTACCAATATATTGTTCCAAATAAGCAACGGCCTGATTTAATCCTTGTTCCAAAACTGTAACCAATTCTGAAGTATCATATGAGTCTGATTCTAAACTCGTTTCTACTTCATGAACAGTCCTCTCGAAATGTACAAATCCAAATTGTCCCAAATTACCTTTTAAAATATGCAGATACCTTTGATTATCAATTGTAAATCCTTCGTTTCTTAAATCTCTAAAAAAACTTTCCGCCTTATTTATAAAAAAGCTCACTTCTTGTTTAGACTTTAAAGCATTGATTAAAAATCTTTGTTCCCATTTTTTTTCTTCTAACTTCGATTTCAAGTTTGTACTCTTTGTCACATCACTTAATGTAATTTTCAAGAAATTGCTGGTTCTTTCAAGGTACTGGTAATATACTTTGTATTTTTTTTCGTTTAATGCAATTTCATTAGGCAATAGATCTATAAATCCTTCTTTGAAATCATTTTTTATATCGAATATACTCTCTAAGATATCTCTTATAAATTCTCTTTCATTTTCATCATACATTAATGTCGTCAACTTTTGTCCTACAATCAGTTGATCAAAAATAGTATTACATGAATTGGTATAAGACCCAACCACATGTAATGTTTTATCAATTGTAAATGATCCTTGCAAACTCATAGATTGGAGTTCATTACCTGACAAATCATAATTATCTACCATTTGAAGCAATTCTATATAAAACACAAATAAAACCACAGCGGCATAGATAATGACCAAAATCGACAAATCAATAAGCATTGTACTTTCAAGTGCTAAATTTGTAATATATATAAGTTTGATAACAGTAATGGCTCCTAATGAAAAGCCTATCGTTAAAACAAAAGATCTAATTGGTGCACGTTTTCTGTAAATGAATAAATAAAATAATAATTGAACTATTGAAGCAACCAAAAACAAGTTTAATATTGTATATGCATTTCTCCACTCTATCATATTAGTTGTTGAAAAAGCCTTAATAAGCACCAATATCAGACCAATCATCCCAATATTTATTTTATGTTTTGAATTGAATAACGAAGCGACTGCAAGTGTTGCAAATGTAGTGGTTACATGATAGGAAACAATAATAATCTTTTTAAACAATAGATAATCCATCGGAAGAGATTGCGTCACACTAAAATCAAACAAACTGATGCCAATTGCTACTATTGAAATAAAAAAATATAGATAGACTCTGATATTATATAATTCCTTATACCAAGCCATCACTACAATACCAATAATTATTGCTACCAAAAAAGCTATAATTATCGCGGATTTAATCAAATCAAAACCATACTCAATTTTTTGTTGCATACGATGATAATCGTCATCATTCAGAAATCTGATATCGCCAGCAACACCAGTCATATAACTTGATTTTTCTAAGATTGTTAATACATTCTCGTCTTCAATGATATTTTCGTTAAATCTAATAAAGAAGGTACCGTTCCATATGTTTGAGTTACCGTCAAATTCACCAAATCTACCAATATTTTGATTGTTAAGTTGAACTTCAAAATAATTGGCATCTGGTTTTTCAATCATAAGATAGATATTTTCATTGTGTTGCACTGATAAGTTTAAGTCTTTTAAATCATCTTTAGAAAAACCATACTTGTACAGATAAATCTGACTTTCTCCAAGATTAAGTTCCCTATTTTCAATCGTAAGTTCAGGATAATTAACGACTAAAAAAGAAGATTTATCAAGATTTATGGATTGAGTATTACTTAAAGTATTTTGATAAGTAAAACTATTTAAAATACCATATAAATAAATCAAACAAATAAAACTAACAAAGAAAATTACAACTCTCTTTTTGCTAGCCATATAAACCTCCTCTTTTTATCCCTTTTGGTATTTATACCACATTTTATACTTTTTAAGCATTAAGCCTATAGTTTAAGACGTTTCATTTCAGAAAATACAATGCTCAACAACCATGATTTTTCACACTGAATCATTTCATTTAGTTGAATCGCAGCAACAATCACTTTCCAAGCTTTAACTTGTTTTTTGCTATAACTCGTTTGTCTTAAATAATACTGCAAGTACATTCTATTGAACCATTTGGAACAAGTAGCTAAAAGACATCTTTGAATAAATGTTATATCCTTATTTCTATTGGGTGATAATAAAAGGAGGTGTGTTTTTTGTACATCGCTACATGGATTGCCTTGATAAGCATATGAAAAATTCGTTACTTGCCATGTTTTGTCAATCATAATTTGACTCAAATCAAAGTGTCCATGACATAAACGAGATTCTCGTGGCAATGTTTTCATATAATCAATTAATACTTCTTTTATTTCTTCTGATAATACTGTTATTTTATGAAGCTCTTTTTCAAAATAAGTCACCTGATTAATAAGTTCATCACTTTCTAATGAATGGAGTTTAATATGAAGCCCTGAAAAAATTTTTGAAATAAACCTGACACGTGAAATATGTTTAAGAAAATATTGTTTTAAAGATAGACTCTCAACATCCTCAAAAACAATACCACTTTGAGCTCCAAGTGTTATCATCTCATGAGCTCTTGGTGATAAATATTCTATTTTATTGGCAAGTTTGACTGCTTTATATTCATTTTGCATTTCATCTTCAGAAACTTCTTCATGAAAAAGTTTTAGAATTTTATCATCACCATAATTATATAGATATCCAGTTTTTTCTTTTTTAATTAATTTCAAATCCATACAACCTCACTTTCATTACTTTATTCTAACATAAGATTTGCAACTTGCAGGGTTTGTGGCTATAATACATTTTATAAGGAGGCTCTATGAATACACATAATACTTACACAAAACATAGTATGATTTTTGAATCTTTTGCTGTCATACACTGCTATTTATCTGAGATCAGTAAAAAGGATATCTTACCAGAATCACTGTATAGTCAAATCAAATCAAATAGCGCTGTTCAATACTTAAAGACTGAACCAAGTCTTCAATTTTCAATATTTGAGATGTTCATAGACAATCATGAAAGACATGAATTTCAAACCTTTAAAAAAAACTATCAGAAATGTACAATACTTGATTTACAGTATTATCTTCTAAGTGGACTCTACTCTAGAGAAACAATCACTGAAAAGAATAAGAACTTGAAACAACATATTCAAAGGATGTCTTTAAATAATATAAAATTATTTCAGACTTACTTTGAAAATCCGAAAACTCTGTTTGATGAGATCGTTATATTAGCGGAATCTATCTTTTATCATGCAGATTTCAGGAATCTCTTTAATTTGAACATACTAACAGATATCAAAAAAAGATACGCTGATACGATAAACGTACTTGAAAACAGACATCCACTGAGTTACTCACAAAGTCTAATGGGTAAAAGCTTTTATAATATTGCAGATTGGTCTGAATACGAATTTCTTTATAGTTATATGCTTTATCCCTACAAACTGAGACTCATGGATCAAACCCGAAATATCATGTTGCTCAGTTTATACGATCGTGATAAGACCGATGAGGAGCAATTAAACGAAATCAAAAATGGTATCAAACTAATTTCTGATCCTACAAGACTTTCAATTCTCAGGATGATCTATGCAAATCCGATGTTTGGTAAGGAAATCGCTGAAACTTTATCTCTTACAACTGCAACGGTTTCACATCATTTGGACGTCTTAAGAAAAGAAGGTTTAATCCATATTGAAAGAGACAAGAATACAAAATATTACTCTACCAACCAAAGGCAATTTGATAAGCTAATAAGCTTATTATCAAAATATATCAAAAAAAACTAACACCATGAAAATGGTGTTTTTATATTGACAAAATAAGTTATTCGAGATAAATTAGACGTACATCTAATTAGATGTGTATCTAACTAGGAGGAATGAATGAAAGAAGTACTAAAACTAGAGAATGTTACAAGAAATTATCAAACAACTATTGGAGTTATCCGTAAAAAAAAGGAAACTGTTGAAGCGGTTAAACCACTTAACTTTTCAATTTACGAAGGTGAAATTTTCGGATTATTAGGCCCAAATGGTGCAGGTAAAACAACCACAATAAAGATGATGACCACACTCCTTACACCTTCATCTGGTGTTCTATCCATTTTAGGATACGATTGTGTTCATGATTATAAAAAAATAAGACCTCGTATTAATTTTATTTTTGGTGGAGAAAGAAATCTATACTGGCGATTAAGCGCTATTGAAAATCTTATTTTTTTTGCTGATCTTTATCTTGTACCAAAAGAAAAACAAAAGAAATTAATTCCTAAAGTATTAGAACGAGTTGGACTTTCAGATGTAAAAGATCGGAAAATAGAAACATTCTCAAAAGGGATGAAACAAAGACTGCTCATTGCAAAAGCGTTGTTAAACGAACCAGAAATCCTATTCTTAGATGAACCCACTATAGGACTCGATCCAGTAGGTGCAAGAGAACTAAGAACTATTATTAGAGAAATCGCATCTAATAAAACAACCGTTGTACTCACAACACATTATATGCCTGAAGCGGAGGAACTTTGTGATCGAATTGCAATTATTGATAAAGGATCAATAATTGCCTTAGACGATGTAACAGGTTTAAGAAATTTGATCTATGAACCTGCTAAACTGCGATTCCCCTCTTCTAACTTAAACGATTCAGAGTGTCATTCTATAAAATCATATGACTTGGTAAAGAAGATTTATAAAATTGAAAAAAGTAATTTTATTGATATCTACACGCATGAAATTGATCAAGTACTCAATCAGATTATAAAAGACTATGGTAAGGAAAAAGTAAAGGGCATGCAAATACAAGATGTCAATTTAGAAGATGTTTATGTGGAATTAGTAGGAGGCAGTCATGCAGTCTAAGTTTAATGTTATTATCGCCTGCCTGAAACAACAGTTTAGTCAATCTTTCGGTAGAAGCATGTTTAGGTTTTGTATCTTTGGACAACCTATAATATATGGTTTGATTCTAGGCATGATGTATCTAAATCGTTCTGGAGAAGAATTTCTGATTTATGTATTGTTCGGAAGTGGCATTGTCTCGTTTTGGAGTTCAATATGTTTTTCATCTGCAAGCGATATCAATAGAGAACGATTTATGGGCACATTAGAAAGTATCTTTGTTGCACCAGCAGGATTTAAAAATATTATTATCGGTAAAATTATAGGTAATACTTTCTGGGGATTAGTCAGTATGATCATCAGTAGTACGTTTGTCCTAATTGTATTTAGAAAACCATTTACCATTGATTCCCCGCTCTTGCTGGCAACCGCATTTCTTCTGATGACATTATCATTTATAGCCATAGCACTATTTATGGCAGGTTTGTTTACATTGTCGAGAAATACGAGACTTGTTATGAACTCTTTAGAACACCCCATTTTTTTACTATGTGGTATTGTTTTTCCAGTAGAAATATTGCCAAGATTCATACAGCCCATCAGTTATTTATTATCTCCTACATGGGCAATTAAACTGTTAAGGCTTTCGGTCATCGGTGGTCATACAAAAGAAAAATTTTTCTACCTTGTCGGGCTCAGTATTTTAACCTTATTATACTGGTTTTTAGGACACCTATTATTTAAGAAAATTGACTATAAAGCAAGAGTAAAAGCTACTTTGGGGGTGTATTAATGGATAGGATTTCACGATTTATAAGACGGTTTGCTTTTAATTACAAAAATGCTTTTGGAGCTTTGTCATTTAGTGGCTATTTGATATTTAGGGTTATCAATCCTTTTTTCCAACTGGTATTTTTCTGTACAGTTGCAAGATATGTTTATAATACCAATGATGTAACACCTTGGGTTATTGGTAACGCTCTTACTTTATGCTACTTCAGTGCTTTTTATGGTGTTGGACAAACATTTGTATCAGAACGTTCACAAGGTACCTTAAAAGCAATTATTTCAGCACCAACTAGTACCATCCATATTGTACTACCAAGAGTATTATCTCAGTCGGTAGATGCCTTTGTTTCAATCTTTGTGGGTTTTTTGGCAGGTGCTGCATTATTTAATTTTACGATGCCTCTTAATACGTTGCTTCCAAGTTTATTGGTTATTACAGTGGCAATATTTTCAGCCATGGGCATCGGTTTGCTCATTGGTGCATTTGCACTTTTAACCAGGGACATCAATATGCTTTTAAATGTTGCTTCTATGGTTCTCATAGCTTTAACTGGATCCAATTTTGATGTAAAACTGCTGCCAATAGTTTTACAGTGGATTTCATATGCACTACCTTTAACAAGGTCTATTCAACTCATGCGATTCATTGCCAAAGGTGATTTCCTTTCAAGTCATCTTAATTTACTATATGGTGAGTTTTTCTTAGGTCTTGTTTTCTTTGTTGTTGGTATGACCATCTTCCATGTTATCGAAAGACTATCTCTAAAACATGCAACTCTTGATTTATACTAAAAATCACTCATCAGTTTTTCTGGTGAGTTCTTTTTCGCAAGTTATTTATGTTATGATTTATTCGAAGGTGCATGTACGAAAAAAATCATGTCAGTACAAGACGAAATTATAATCAAGGATCAAATACGGAAATATAGATTAGACACTTTAAAGAAGGTTTAACAGGCAACGAAATTTTATAAAATTCTTTAAAAGAAGCAAAATATATCACTGCCGCAATGGTATATACTCACCCTATCGGGTTTTATGGTCATGGTCCCGGTCAAATAATCGGACAAACTTCTGATCAGAAGTTTGTATTGGATATGGATGAATTTCCCATTCATAACAACACGTGTTATGCTTTGGAGCTCTTTGTCAGACAATATGTCAAAATGCTTGACATGACAATTTTATATGGTCAGGAAATCGATATATTATTCAAAAATAACCATGTTGTTTTCTTTTCGGGTCGACAAGAAAACCTTCATATCATCTGACATTTTAGTGTAAGTTATTGTAATTTTCATGACATTTTAATCTTTCTTTCATATTCTTTCATTATAATGGAACTACAAATGATTTAGGAGGATAAGAAAATGATTATTACAACAACACCTCATGTTGAGGGACATAAAATTGTGGATTACAAAGGTATCGTATTTGGAGAAGTCGTAAATGGTGTGGATTTTGTAAAAGATTTTGCAGCAGGACTTACAAACTTTTTTGGCGGTAGATCGGGTTCATACGAAGGTGAATTGATAGAAGCAAGAGAAAATGCCCTTAGAGAAATGGAAAACCGCGCTCGTCAAATGGGTTCTAATGCTATAGTCGGTGTTGATATCGATTATGAAGTACTTGGACAATCTAATAACATGCTAATGGTAACAGCATCAGGTACAGCAGTTGTCATTGAGTAAAATAAAACGCCTCATTTATTAGAGGCGATTTTTATTGTATTATTCTTTTTACTAGTTTCAGATCCATGGGTATAACCCATCACATCAAAGTGTTTTGAAAACTCTTCTGCCATTTGTTCATACTCTTTACACCGACCCCGGATACATGTTGATAAATGGATGGTATCAACACGTGCATTTTTTAGTTTTTCAATCTTCTTACTAAAATCAGTCCCCTCTTCTATACATTTATCACAATGTGTAAAAGCAACCATTTGTACATCCTCATAGTCAGAAAAAGCATCTTTTCTTTCGTTAAAAGCTTTAAAACATCCATTACCCGTACATTTACAGGTGACTTCACCACAAACCATAATCGCTATTCTATTCAATATATCCTACTTTCATCTCTTCTCACATCATACTACACCATTATAGAAGAGTTTAATGATTCTGTCAAAATGTTATTTCTTATGCCTATAGCATACATTATTATTTTATAAAGTAACCATCTAAGTGTTCAAACTGCTCAATAATATGGTATGATACTAAAGTAAAGGAGACGCCTATGGATCAACTACAAAAAAAGAGAATACTCACAAAAAAATCTGAGCTATTAAAAGTCATTGCGCATCCTATGAGATTATGCATCTTAAGTTGTTTAATCGATGAATCGTGTAATGTAACTTACTTAATAGAAAAAATGAACATACCTCAATCAACCATCTCGCAACATCTGTCTAAACTTAGAATGGCAGGTCTCATCGTCGGAGAAAGAAATGGTGTGGAAATCACCTACTCTATAGCAAATACAGAAATCATATCTTTAATAGGATTACTGCTTCAAGACTCAGAAGAATTAAGTATTATATCAGAAAATATCAATTAACCACCGAAATTATTCGGTGGTTTTTTATTTCAATATAATGATTCTCAATCTCAAATAATAAATATGCAATCTTTTTTTGTAATATTGTGATTTTTCTGACTATTTATATGGTAATATTTATATATCTATATATTTAAATATTTGAATATACGGATGTATAGGAGGTGACCGATTGACAGATCAAAGAAAAATCCAATTGTTAACAAAAAAATCTGAGATGTTAAAAGTGATTGCACATCCTATGAGACTTTGTATTCTCAACTGTTTGATGACTACAAAGGATTGTAATGTCACTACATTAACAAAAAGAATGGAAACACCTCAGTCAACTATTTCACAACATTTATCCAAACTAAAATCTCACAATATTATTGAAGGTCATAGGAATGGCGTTGAGATTCAGTACAATGTTATCGATGAGGAAGTTATTAATTTGATGCATTTATTGTTAAAAGATTTACAGAATGATGTGAAAGAAAAAACACTCAATTGCTAAAGGAGGTCAAATTGAAAAAGTTCATTTCGTTATGCTTAGTCATGTTTATCATTTGGATTATGATGGCAGGTATAGAAACTGAAGAACTCATCTTAGGTGGTATCATAAGTATTTTTTTATCCTATATTCTTACCAATTATTTGAATATAGAATTCAACATCCTTGCGGTTCCAAAAATCATTTCATTTTTTATACTTTACATCCCAGTACTATTTATTGAACTAATTAAGGCAAACATCGATGTTGCTAAAAGAGTTCTCAATCCAAAGCTACCAATCAATCCTGCGATTGTTAAGGTACCTACAGATATTAAAAATGTTTATGGCAAGCTAATTTTAGCCAACTCAATTACTTTAACACCAGGGACCATTTCTATTGATGCAGATGAAGATTTTGTATATGTCCACTGGATTTACATCAAAGGCAAAAACAATGATGAGTATCAAAAACACATATCCTATAAATTCGAAACCATTTTAAGGAGGATATTTAATGATTAATATAATTTTCTTTACCTTAATTGGATTAGGTATTCTCTTTTCCATTTACAGAATGATTAAAGGACCTACTCATTTTGATCGTGTGGTAAGTCTTGATGTCATCAACGTCTGTATCATCGGTATTCTAGTCATCATCGCTGTGATGAGTAAAAATGAACTTTATTTAGATATTGCAATTGTTTACAGTATTTTAGGCTTCTTAGAAACAATTGTTTTTGCCAAATTCCTGGAGGTGAGATCATGAAATATATTGGTGATGTCCTTCTCATAATCAGCGGTCTTTTTTACGCTCTTGGTGGTTTAGGACTACTTAGAATGCCAGATGTCTACAACAGGGCACAAGCTGGTACTAAAGCAACTACACTTGGAACTTTTTCAGTACTTATAGCAGCCTGTTTCTATTTTCCAAGTTGGGCCCCAAAACTAATATTAATACTGGTCTTTGTTGCCATTACAAACCCAGTGGGCAGTTCAACGATTCTAAAAGCAGCATATAAGAGTGGTTTAAAGCCTATTGGCATGAAAGAAGATGGTCTAAATGATTTTTATACAGAGGAGGTAAAAGATGGATCTAATGAATTATATTGAGATTGTAACTAGTCTGCTCCTCATTGTATTAGGTATTTTGATTGTTATGAGTAAGAGTATTGTTAAAACCATTATCTATTTATCAGCTTTAAGTATGATTGCGGCACTTGCTTATGTTTTATTAAAAGCACCAGATGTTGCTTTAACAGAAATTGTCATTGGTTCAGGTCTTATAACATTCCTATTCCTGTTTACATACAAGAATCGTAAAAAGGTAGGTGATCAAGAATGAAGAATATCTTAGCCATGTTACTCATAGCTGTTCTTGCATTTCTAACGATAACTTATGTTATGGATAACAATATAATTCCAGAATATGGTGAGGCACGTTTGGATCAAACGGTTTCAGGCGCTTATGTCACGCAATCCGTTACTGAAAAAAATAATGATGTTTCTTTTGGCAGATCAGATAACTTGGAAACCGGTTCAGCCAATGCGGTTACAAGTATTGTTTTAGAGTATCGTGCTTTTGATACACTTGGCGAAGTCACAGTATTATTTATTGCAGCACTTGGTGTTTCTTTGCTACTGAGTAGTTCAGAAGGATTTGCCAAACGATCTAAAAGTGGGTTTATCCTAAAAGTCGGATCGAAAATCATTTTACCAATCGTTATTATTGTTGGTGTTTATATCATCACACATGGACACTTATCTCCTGGTGGTGGTTTCCAAGGTGGCGCCATGATTGCTGGTGCTCTGTTACTAATGGCAATAAGTGATCCCGAGTTTATTCCAAGTATCAAACAATTTAAGCTTTTAGAAGGTTTATCCGGCACACTTTTTATCATACTTGGATTGGTTGGCATTTCAGTATCAGGTTATTTCCTAAACAATTATATGGACACTGGCATTATTGGAACACTTACAAGTGCTGGTATTATTCCAATACTCTATATGTTTATTGGTTTAAAGGTAGGATCAGAACTTATCAGTATCATTACTGATTTTCTCAGAGAGGAGGCTGAATGTGATTAATATAGCAGCTGTTGTACTTATATTGTTAGGTTTGTATAGCCTCTTAACAACTCAACATATTATAAAAATGATTGTAGGACTCAATGTATTTGAAGTTGGACTTAATCTATTCATCATTACAATTGGATACAGGACTAATGGCATCGTTCCAATCCTTGTGAAAAATGGTAATGTTCAGGATTTTGTCGATCCCCTTCCTCAAGCCATAGTATTAACATCTATTGTTATCGGATTTGGATTAACTGCAGTAGCACTGGTTGTCGCTAAAAAAATACATAAGACTTATGGGACGTATTTAATCAATGAAATAGGAGGTAAAGTAGAATGAAATACATTGTATTATTAATTGTTTTACCACTTTTATTTGCTTTTCTTTCTATGTTAGTCAAAAGCCACAAAGACAAATTACTCTATTTAGGTGTCATTGTAAATGTCGCTTTATTGTTCCTCATTGAACAAGGCGAATACATGATTGGCGGCTTTTCAAAACCATTTGGTATTTCGCTGGTTTTAGATCAATACAGTATGGTTGCTGTTGTACTGATTAATGTGTTATTCTTATTCACCATTTTCAGTCATTATCAATCAACTAAAAAATATAGCACTGTACTTTTAACTCTATTGGCAGGTGTGAATGGTTTACTATTAACAGGTGATTTATTCAATCTATTTGTCTTCTTGGAAATCACATCCATTTCTGCTTATATCTTAACAACTCAATCCAAAAAATATTATGATACTTTCCATTATATTATTATTGGATCTATAGGATCAGGACTCTATTTACTGGGAGTCATTTTATTATATGGTCAATTTGGGAATCTGAATTTATCAGTTATTGCTGAACAGTTAAATCACTCAGCAAATGTGATGCTACCACTACTACTTATCTTTGTAGGACTTGCGGTAGAAACCAAACTCTTCCCTATGAATGGCTGGGTTAAAAATGTTTATAAAAATGCCAATGGACTTGTAGGCAGTATCATGGCATCTATTATTGCATCTACCATACTCTTTACATTCGGAAGAATCATCAACGCTGTATATATTGATACATTTTTCTATAACATGATTATTGTTATTGCAGTAGTGACTCTTATCACTGGAGAACTTGCAGCATTTAATGGTAAAACAATGAAAGAAATTCTTTTGTATTCAAGTATCGGACAAGGTGGTATGGTAACACTTCTGATGATAACAGGCTTTATCTTCCCAGCTGTTTTGATTATCATCAATAATGGTATTTCAAAATTGGTTATGTTTTCTATAGCAGATAACCTTTCAAAAGAAGATGAATCACTAGACAAGTTAAAAGGCAAGTTCCACAATCATAAAACATTGGGCATCGCCTTTACAGTAGCATCTTTTTCACTGATTGGCTTACCTTTATTCCTAGGATTTTATGCTAAAGTCAATACGATTATCGGACTCTTTGATGTGAACTTACTTCTACCAGCAATAATTTTGATCATTACAATTGTAGAAGGTGCTTATTTGATGAAACTAAATATTTTATTATGGCATCCTGGCAATGAAGGTGATGCAGTTATGCCGTATGAAGATGAAAAACGAACATCTTATTCAATGAGTATGATTCTTTTAATGTGCATTTTATCACTTGTATTATTTACAGCTGGTATTTTGCCAGAACAATATGGTGATACCATACTGGGTAAACCTCTTTTAAATGATACACACACAGAGTACCTTATTGATATGAAAGGAGGTATGTAATGAACCTTCTCAATATTTTAGCGATACTCATTATTGGTGGTATTGCAGGCTATTTCATCACACAGCTTAATAAACTTGCCGGTGCATGGTTAACGGTTCTAACATCACTTGCAGCATTGTTAATGTTATTTGGTATAAACAATCAAATAGGATCAACATATGAATTCTTGTACTTTTCATTTGAACTCACTCAAATCGGTTGGTATTTTGCCTTTGTATTATGCTTAACCTATGCCATGAGCGCATTTTATAATATTTATTTCATGGAAAAATATCTATATCCAAATACATATACCATGTTGTACATATTGTCACTAGCTGGATCTGTAGGACTATTCTTTGCAAAAGACTTTATCACATTCTTTGTATTTTGGGAACTGGTGGTATGGACATCAGCATTTATCATACCATTAGGCAAGTCTAGAAAATCAGCATATATATATTATGTTGTGAGTTCTATTGGATCGATGGCAACATTATTTGCAATATTATGGGTTTATAAACTCACAGGCTCTTTGGTTATTAGAGAAGCCTTTTCACTCTTAGATGTAAGTACATGGACAGCAATATTTATATTTGGTTTATTCATCTTTGCTGGTTTAACCAAAATAGGTATTTACCCTTTCCATATCTGGTTACCATTAGCACATGGCAGTGCACCTCATACATTCTCACCAATTTTATCAGGTGGTCTTGTAAAACTTGGTGCTTATGTCGCTTATATCAGTGTGGTCCTCTTCCCTGCTTATGATGCTTTTTCTGAAGCGTGGATGATCTTTGGTATACCTGCTCCAATCTACTTCTTGATGATATTAGGTGCTATCAGTATTATTATTGGTACATTGATGGCCATAAGACAAGACGATGCTAAAAAACTATTGGCTTATTCATCCGTCGCAAACGGTGGTTATATCTTAATCGGTATTTTAATGGTTGACCAAGTGACTTTCGCTGGTGGTTTATTACACTTATTTGCTCATGCAATCGCTTCTGCTACTGCATTTCTAACCATAGCAGCAGTTGCATATAGAACAGGTACCACTAAAATTTCTGAATTAGGTGGTATGATTCATAGAATGCCAATTACTTATACGGTTTACTTAATCGCTATTATTTCTATGGCTGGTATTCCACCGATGGCAGGCTTTGTTTCTAAATGGCTTATTCTTCAGGGATTAGCGAGTAAAGGTCTTTTATTTATTGCTTTTGCAGCATTCTTTGGTTCAATCGGATCATTTATGTATGTATTTAGACCACTAGCTGCAGTCTTTTTAGGACAATTGGCGCCAAAACACGATAACTTAAAAGAAGCACCAATCTTCATGATCATTCCAATGGTTGTTATGACAGGTATCACACTATTTATTGGTGTCTTCCCTAAATTTGTACTTGAAATGATTATGAAAGTTCAAGTTGAAGCAGGCATTACAGCAGTCACTATGAAAGGCACTGCAATCGATATCTTTAATGGTTATTTAGATGCTTATCATGTATTTGTTATTTTCGGTTTTGGTTTCTTTATTGCACTGGTGTTGTTCCTATTGATGCCAAAAACAAGAAAAGTAGATTTAATGGATACTTATACATCTGCTGAATTTATCTACACACCGGAACTATTACACTATGCACATGATTTTTATGCACCATTTGAAAGATTATATGAAAATCACCCATCAACTCTATCACTTTACAGCAAACTCTCTTTAAAACTCAAAGAGATCGGTTTATTTGTTGATTACTTGATGATGAGTGTTAAACCAGCTACTACATTATTATGGATTATTCTGTTTATTGCCACAGTTTCTTTAGGAGGTGTTCTATCATGACAATTATGAATTTCGTAGCGGCATTCTTGTTTGTACTTGGAGCATTTGCTTTCCAAACTTCGATTACAGGTGTTAATAGAAAAATAATGGCAAGACTTCAAAAAAGACGTGGTCCCAGATGGTACCAACAGTTTCTAGATATTTTTAAAGCACTCAGTAAATCATCAATCTCACATGGTTGGGTTTATGATTTTGGTGTGATTATGGCTTTAGGTGGTATCATGGCAACGGTAATCTTCATTCCAATTGCCAACTTTAGAGCCTTTCCTAATACCGACAATGTATTTATCATATCGTATGTGTTAGCTGTTGGTATGTTAGGTATGGCAATGAGTGCTTCAGGCTCTGGTAATCCTTGGGCAAGCATTGGTGTTGGTAGAGCACTGACCAATATGTTGGCTTATGAAGTACCATTTATGATCGTTGTTGTGACGATGATTTATAGCTTTAATACAGCTTCTATTGGTGAAATAGCTGAAATCCAACAAGACTTAGGTATTTTTGGATGGAACCTGTTTAGAATGCCTTTAGGCACAATTGTAGGTCTTATATCACTGCAAGGTATGTTAGGGAAAAAACCATTTGATTCATTCATTGCTCCAGCAGAGATTGCCTCTGGACCGATGGTGGAATATGGCGGTAAACATTTAGGCATGTTATTTATCTTACATGACCTTTCAACATTTATAGAAGTCTCTCTAATTGTAAACTTATTCTTCGGTGGTGGAGCGACCTTCCTGGAATTCGGTATCAAGTACTTTGTCGTTTATACAGTTGCAAACCTTGTATCGGGTATTATGCCTAGATTCAAAATTGATCAAGCCGTTGTCTTCTTCTACAAGTTTCCATTGGCTGCAGCACTTATACAAGGATTTATTGTTATATTCACAGGATGGGGGGTTACAAAATGGCTATAGGTGATAAAGTAGAAATCAAAGCATGGGAAAAACTTGGTGACTTCTTTAGAGGTCGTTCAATATGGATGATGTGGTACTGTACCGGATGTGGTGCAATTGAAATGCCTCCAACGATGACTTCAAGATTCGATATGGAACGTTTAGGTATGGGCCCAATGGCAACACCTCGTCAAGCTGATATATTATTGATTACAGGTTATTTAAGTGCCAAGACACTTAGAAGAGTAATTTATTCATATGAACAAATGCAAGATCCTAAATACATCGTGGCATTTGGTTCTTGTACAATCAACGGTGGTATTTACTTCGACTCTTATGCAACAATCAATAAGTTGGATGATTACTTACCAGTAGATATGTATATCGCAGGTTGTATGCCTAGACCAGAAGCAATTATGAATGCATTTAACGAATTACAAGTAAAAATAAGAAATAACGAAGTCGATGGCTGGAAGAGATATAAGAAGAATTATGATCAATATAAAGCCAATCAAATGAAAGCTGTTGGGGAGGTGTTTGTACATGACGAATTCCATGAGTAACTTAAAAGGATTATTGAATAAACACTATCAAATCTCACAATTTGAAGAACCCATTGAAATGGAACTGATCTTTGATGTGAGGAATGATCAATTATTAGATGTACTTGCATTTATGAAGAGTATCGGATTTGGTCAACTAAGTCTTTTGACTTGCATCGATTGGATTGATAAAAATGAATTCCAGTTGGTTTATATTTTAATGAATTGGGACAGCGGTATTCACGCGTTGGTAAGAACGTCACTCGATAGAGACAATCCAAAATTTAGAACCATTGAACATATATATCCTGGTGTTAAATACTACGAAAGAGATGTACATGAATTCTTTGGTGTTGAATTTGATGGTAATGAAGATTCCTTCAAACATTTATTCTTAGAACTTTGGGAAGCGGATCGACCAATGAAAAAAGATTTTGATCCTGAGGCATTCTCTGAGATGAAGTATGGTATGAGAAAATACCGAACTGAATTTCCACGTAAGATTGGAGGCGAGTAATGGACGTTAATAAACTGAAAGAAGTCAAACTGTTTTTAGGTCCACAGCATCCAGGTATGCATGGTAACTACAGTGTTCATATGTATGTCGATGGGGATCTTATAAAAAAAGCGAGACCAATGCCAGGTATGTTACATCGAGGATTCGAAAAATTAATGGAAAGAAAACTTTGGATGAGCAATACAGCTCTTATTCCAAGAATTTGTGTTATCGAACCCGATATCAACGAAATGGTTTTTGCTATGGGCGTTGAAGCACTTGCAGGAATAGAAGTACCAGAAAAAGCACATTGGATTAGAATGATGATCTTGGAGATGGCTAGAGTTGCCACTCACCTCTTCGCTCTAGGCGGTATTGGTGGACCAACCGGTATTTATACATCAATGTACTGGGCTGTTGCTGAAAGAGATTTAATTCTAGATTTATTTGAAAAATTAACCGGTGCTAGAGTATATCATATCTACATTATGCCCGGTGGTGTTAGAAAAGATTTGCCTGATAATTTCTTGGATGAGTTATCAGTATACTTAGAATCACTTGAAAAGAAATTACCAGATTTTGAAGAATTACTTTTAAAACATCCTGTGATTCATGCAAGAACCAAAGACAATATCATGTTACCTAAAGAAGTAGTACATGATTTAGGAGTTACCGGAATCGGTATGAGAAGTGCGACTGGTGTAGCGTATGATCTTAGAAAAGTAAAACCTTACGCAAGGTACGACCAAGTAGAGTTTGATGTACCTACTGCAACATATTCTGATGCACTAACAAGAATTCACATCAAGTTTGCTGAAATCAAGCAGAGTATCAGGATTTTAAAACAAGTTATTGAGAAAATGCCAGCTGAAGGACCTGTTAGAGTACCAATTGGAACAGGAAATGCTTTAAAAATTAAAGTGCCTGCAGGTATGATTTATACAGCAGTTGAATCAACAAGAGGTGAATATGGTTATTTCATCGTTTCTGATGGTAGTGATAAACCATATCGAATCGCAGTAAGAGGTGCATCATATCCTCAAGGCCTATTGGGTATAGAAAAATACTTACCCGGTACGAGAATTGATGATGCACCGCTGTGGATGGATACAATGGGTGTTTGTTCACCAGAAATAGACCGTTAGGGGGGCGTATGAAACAAACTAAAAGCATGTTCTCGCCTTTAAAGGCGTGGAAATACTTAGTTAAAGAACCTGTAACGATATCAAAAAAGAATATTTTCTTAACACCTAGAGAAGCATCTGATCGGTACAGAGGATTTCATGTCAACGATCATAGTAAATGTACAGGTTGTGGGACCTGTGGTGAAATATGTCCAACACTTGCAATTAATATGATTGTACTGCCAGATCAACCTTTCGAAGATGGTAAGAAAAATGAACGCCCTGCTATAGACTATGGTAGATGTTCATTCTGTGGTTTATGTGTTGATATTTGTACATCGGATTCTTTAAGAATGACCAAGGAGTATATTCATACATCACTCGATGTAGAAACATTTAACTTCATGCCTGGAGAAAATGGTATTCATAACACCTATCAGAAACCAGGTTATGGTCGAGATGAAGTATCAGAACTTTTAGATCTTGATCGTTATGAAATGAAACATGAAAATGCTTCTCGAAAAAATTCTTTTATAGAAATAGTTAAAGGCTTTTCAACGGAAATGGCACTTGCTGAGAGTTCGAGATGTGTCGAATGTGGTGTTTGTACACAAACCTGCCCTGCTGAAATGAATATTCCAGAATATATTAAAACCGTATATGATGGTGATTTACAAAAGGGGATCGAATGGATATATAAAACCAATCCAATGGCCAATGTCTGTGGTCGAATCTGTACACATAAATGTGAAACAGCTTGTGTCATAGGAAACCGCGGCGATGCTGTGGCTATAAGATGGTTAAAAAGATATATTGTGGATAATACACCAATGGATCAATACGAGGCAGGCGCACTTGCATACGTGACTGAAAAGACACAAGGTAAAGTCGCAATTGTGGGATCTGGTCCTTCAGGTTTATCATGTGCTTATTATTTATCAACACTTGGTTATGAAGTTGACGTTTATGAAAAAAATGCACTACCTGGTGGTGTTATCAGATATGGTGGTCCAGAATATAGACTGCCAGAAGCAAGTGTTATCAATGACATTACGATGATTGAAAAAGCAGGTGTTAACTTTATCTGCAATAGCGAACTCGGTAAAGAAATTAGTTTGGAGACTTTGAGAGATCAATATGACAGTGTTTTCCTAGGTATTGGTTTCTCATACTCAAGACCCCTTCCGATTCCTGGTAGCGATAATAAAGAAGTTAAGTTTGCAATCGAATTTTTAGGCCAAACACGGGATTACAACAGAAATATGGGTGAAATGCCTGACATTAAAGATGAAGTGGTGGTTATCGGTGGTGGTAATGTTGCCTTTGACGTCGCAAGAACTTTGATTCGTCTACAAGAAGAGAAATATGGTAAATCTTCTGTATCCATGGCTGCACTTGAACACCGTGGCATCTTGCCAGCTGACTTAGAAGAAATTGAAGAAGGCGAAGAAGAAGGTTTAAACTATAGCTTTGGCTATGGTCCGCAATCTATTGAAATCAAAGACGATGTAATCGTCGGCCTTAAAGTCAAAAAAGTGAACTCGATCTTTGATGCTAACGGTCAATTTAACCCAAGTTATGATGAAACTGATGTAAAAATCATACCAGCAAAACAAGTATATATAGCAATTGGACAAATGGCCAATTATGATTTCTTCAACGAAGAGATGAAATCAAAGATCGATATTTTCAGAGGCAAAGTAAAAGTTAAGGATAATGGTCAATTTGATAATTATCCATGGTTATTTGCAGGTGGTGATATTGTTAGAGGTCCGGACATTATAAATGGTGTTGCAACAGGTCATGATGCAGCCAAAGCCATCGACATGTATATTAGAAGTAAATAAAATAACACCTCTCTGCTGATGATCTTAACAGAGAGGTTTATTTTCACCAACATAGGAAAACGTTTTCAAGAAGTTTGAAAGGACAAAGTTATGGGATTTAAAAAAAGTATGTTGTCGCCTGTAAGAGCTTGGAAATATTTATTTAAAGAGCCAGTAACAATATCTAAAGAGGATATTTTTGATAAACCTAGAGAAGCTGCTGACCGTTATAGAGGTTTTCATATCAATCATCAAGATGATTGTGTCGGTTGTGGCACATGTAGTGAGATCTGCCCAACAGAAGCTATTACAATGATTCCGATTGATGGAAGGGAAGCAAAACAGGAAAGAACAGATGAATTACCTGCATTTGATTACGGAAGATGTTCATTCTGTGGTTTATGTGTGGATATATGTACAGCAGATTCTCTTAAAATGACCAAAGAATATATTCATGTATCAACCGATGTGGATTCATTCATGTTTATACCAGATCATTTGGGTATTCACAATACTTATTATCCAAATGGTTATACTCGGGATGAAGCATCAGAGCTTCTAGATTTAAAACGTTATGAAATGGAGGAAATACCAATAGAAACCAGAGTCCTCTCCTTTATGGAATTGATTAAAGGTTTCTCAAAAGAAATGGCAATCAGTGAAGCGTCCAGATGTGTAGAGTGTGGCATTTGTACTCAAACATGTCCAGCAACAATGAACATTCCAGAATACATCAAAGCAGTTTATGACGATGACCTTAAGGCCGGTCTAAAATGGGTTTATGAAACCAATCCACTGCCAAATGTTTGTGGAAGAATTTGTACCCATAATTGTGAAAACGCTTGTGTTATAGCCAATCGTGGCGAAGCCGTTTCCATCCGCTGGTTAAAGCGTTATATTGTTGACCAAGTAACAGACGACGATTACGAAGAGATGATTCTAAAACCAGTTGTCTTACAACAAAATAAACATATTGCCATCGCTGGTTCTGGTCCAGCCGGATTATCAGCAGCTTATTACTTAAGAACCATGGGCTATCAAGTCACGGTTTATGAAACAAAAGCTCTACCAGGTGGTGTCATTAGATATGGCGCGCCAGAATATCGATTACCTGATGATAAAGTCAATCAGGATATCGATATCATCAAAAGACTTGGTGTTAAGATTATTACTGAGACAACGGTTGGTAAAGACATTACCATACCTGAACTACATCTAAAATACGATGCTATCTTTATTGCAACTGGATTTTGGTTACCTAAAAAACTGGATATCCCAAATAAAGATCATCAGGATGTCCATACTTCTATGCTATTTTTATCTCAAGCAAGAGATTATACCAGAGGAGAAGGTCCTATGCCTGATGTTCATGAAAAAGCTATTGTAATCGGTGGTGGTGATGTATCGTTTGATGTTGCAAGAACGCTTGTTAGATTACAACAGGAAAAATATGGACACCATCATGTGGTATTTGTCGCTAGAAAAAGTGAAGAATATTTAGCAGCGAGTGAGGAGGAAATCAAAGAAGGTAAAGAGGAAGGCGTTATTTATAATCTTAACGCATCTCCTACTGAAATCGTTTTAGACGACAATCAAAAGATAACTGGGGTGAAAGCTTCCGCTTGTCAAACGGTTGTGGAAAACGGAAAAATCAAGACATATACCAATCATGAGGAATGTTGTATACTCGAAGGCACACAAATCTTCTTTGCAGTTGGAACCGAACCTGATTATGATTTTCTAATGGAACGACTAGGCAGCAACTTGCATGTGGAAAAAAACAAATTACAAGTAAAAGAAAATGGTCAATTCAAGGACTTTGATTACCTATTTGCAGGCGGTGATATCGTCAATGGACCAGATATCATAACAGCTATTGCTGATGGTCACAGAGCTGCTAAAGGTATTGATGACTATTTAAACAATAAAAACTCAGATTAATCTGAGTTTTTTTTCATAATCTGTGCTTCTATTAACATAATTCTTTTCTGATCAAATGGCCATACAAAGAAGTCTTTAAAGACGGTTCGACAATAGTGATTCATTTCGTAAATACCATAGGATCCTAAACCATGACCAAAGTTATCTAAATAACTGTTATAAAACTCTTCTAATATAATATTTTGATAGCGGTTTGCATTTAGATACTGCCCTTCTTCACTTCTTGCATTGTATTCAAGAACATCTGATAAAACAACCATATAACCATTATCTATAATGTGATTTCTTAATAAGGTATTCACCTTCTCAATTCTATTTTGTATGAGTGGTAAGTAAATATTGAGCCCTTCGTAGGTCAAATTCAACTTGACCAATTGTGGTAATAACAATTGGGTGTATATCGGTAGTACTACAATCATATCATATGTTTCCAAATGGATATCGATCTCCACTTCTTTGAACGCTTCTAAACTTTCTGTTGTTGTTTCATCAAGTTTTTCGAAAAAAACAGTATGATTCAAACCCGTTAAATCACCTTCAATAAGGGTGAACTCGTCTAAACTGAATCCCTGTCTTAAAATACCACGTTCTACAGATTCTACATCTATATCTAGAAGTGTCACTTGGCAGGATTCAAAAATCTTCAACTCTATATCATTTAGATTACCTGCTCCAACAATCAAAACCGATTTACCAATCAAAGAAACCTTTGTTATAAACTGAGAAATATCATTTCTGTATTGTTCCCACATTTTATATCGTTCATCAGCATCATATGATGCATTTAATGTCTTATTATGAGTATCTATCATATGATCATCTCCATTACCAATTTAATCAGTATTACCCACCACTTGCTGGAGATAGAAAAACGACCTCATCTCCTGCTATTAATTTTGTATTGTATTTTTTTAGCTTTAAAAAATTCTCTTGATTCACAAAAGTAATTGCATTTCGAAGTTCTGATTTACATGCAATTTTTGTTTTTTCCTCAATGGCCACAATAAGTTCTTTGATTGTACCCGCCTCAACATTTAGCATATCCAAATTCATTAAACTTCTTAATGTACCATAAAACTCTACTTTTATCATATCATAAACCTAATTTCTTGAGTGTCTTTTCTGTTGGTACCCCAGAAGTATCCCAACCTCTACACTTATAGAATTGGCTCTTCAATGACTCCAATGGTACCTTTGCTTCATGATTACCATGCTGTGGTTCATTTTTTAGTCTAGATGGTAAATCATCATCCGAGGCAATTAGACCTCTTTTAATATTCACAAGTCTTTCTAGGTTAAATCCTCTTTCTCCTATGGTTTTAAACCGTCCAATATCCATTGGCATACCTGTAACGTAGCCCAAAGCTTTACTATGAGGAATCATTGGTAAATGGATAGGCATACTTTTTTCCTTTGAATAATTCAACTGCTTAATCATAAACGCAGTTATTGGTGCCGTTAACATCTTATTGGCCGTTTGAGTGACAAAACTATTTGGTTTCATAATAATACCTGGAGGCAACATCGGTTGAAGTGTAAACAAACATAATCCCGATGCTGAACAGACTTCCAATAAATCTTGACTGAATATCGTAAACTCCGCTTTATTGGTTTCTTTATGAGGATTCATATTCATACTCAAACCTTCAAATAACACGATATATCCAGCATTTAGATGACACCCACCTCTATTTGAAACAGCATAGCCTAATCCTTGACCAACAGCACCTCTTGGTTCATATGCTGAAAGCTCCATTCCTTTAGAATGTATCGCAAATTCTTTTCCACCATATTTGTTTGAAAGGAATCTAACACCTTCCGAAAGATCTTTACCAATACCCCTTTTATAAGCAATATCTTCTATTGTTTTTGATATATTATCAATTTTACCAAACTCCAATCCATTGTCCCAAAGACCCTTTTCATTGAGTTCCATCGCAAAAGCAATAACACCTGCTGTACTAATTGAATCCATACCCAGTTGATCAAGTTCTAAATTCCATCTTAGAATTGACTCTATGTCATCATTTAGAATATTCGCTCCAAATAAACCTAAAGTCTCCAATTCAGGTCCTTTTACTACTTTGCCATCAATCTCAACTTGTCTACCACATTGAATTGGACATGTGATACACCCTTTATTTTTAACCAAATGATTTTCAGCTAAGTATTCTCCAGATATCTTATTAAACCCAGAAAATCGCCCTTCATTAAAGTTTCTAGTTGCTAGTATATTATTATGATGCATCACAGTTAAAAGCCCTGCAGTCCCATATTTCGGCAGCTGAGTACCTGTTAGAGGGTGTTTTCTAATGTTTTTAATCCAACGTTTGTAGAACTCTTTGGTTTTTACATGTGATACTGGCGTCTTGTTGGTACCAAAGCTTGAAATTCCTTTTAAGTTCTTATACCCAAAAACAGCACCTATACCACCACGACCTGCGGTTCTTTCTTGTGAAAATAATCCAGCAAATTTTACAGCATTCTCACCAGCAGGTCCAATGACCAATTTTCCACTCTTTTGGGGCATGTTTTCTTGAGTCTCTTCTACTGACAATCCCCATAAATCATTAGCTTCATGAAAGACTACCTTATCATTTATTTCTATCCAAACTTTGTTTTCAGATTGTCCTCTTATAATCAAGGCATCATAACCTGCTTTTTTTAACATCAAACCAAAATTACCACCACAGTTGGATGATGTTATTAGATTGGTGAGTGGTGATATCGTGGATGCATTAAATCTACTAGATGCTGGTGCACCTGTATTGGTAAAGGGTCCTGTTGAAATAACAACGATATTATCTTCAGAAAGTGGTTTTACATTAGGGGCTAAAAGATCATAAATTATCTTTGCTGCCATAATCTTACCACCTAAATATTTTTTCCTATCCTCATCTGACCATGGATATAACTCTGTTGTATGATCAGACAAATTGATACTTAATACTTTTCCTTCATAACCACCTAGCATAAAACCTCCTATTATTAAAGCTGAATTGCCTTTCTCAAGATTTTTAGAATTTCATTTATTTGTTTTTTTTCATTCTCATAGAGACGGTCCCCCAAGAATAATTTCATCCGTTGTTTGTAATATTCCGATGTGAATGAGAATTGATACATCATAATTAAGTTGTCAACTAAAAAGCTGAACATCCCGGTATCGATAGAAGGATCCATCTCACGTTTGGCTTTTGCATTTTCAATAACATTTTGATACAAGTCCATTGAGATACTTTCAAGTCTTTTAGAGACTTTTCCTGATAGATTTGACAAACTTTGTGTCGAAAAATCAAGGTAAATTTGATTCATTTCAGGATATGAAACGGCATAATCATGTGCTCTATAAAATAATGCTTCAATAATTTCGAAAATATCTCTATCCACATCAACATCTTTTATCGCTAATTCTAAAACAGAAAATAATCGCTCCACAACAGTTAAAAAAAGATCATCTTTTGACTCAAAATAAGAATACATCGCACCTATACTAATTTTAGCGCGTTTGGCAACCTTGTTGATACTTGTTCCATTAAATCCATTTTTTGCAAATTCTTCTATTGCTGCGGTTAACACCTGTTCTCTTTTTTCTTCTGAGATAACATCAAATCTATCTTTGTAAAACTTTTTTTGTTCTGTTTTTATCTCCGTCATTTTGCCTCCACTATAATGTCCGTCCTACCTTATATCCAGCCTTAACAGCCTCTAGTACTCTTCCCGGCGCAAACGAATCTCCGATGTTATAAATATACTTTGCCGTTTTATGTTTCTTTAAACGTTCATAAAGCACTTCATTAACACTTGCTCCAGTTGCCAATATGACAAGATCGGCTTCTATTATATCTTCTTTAATAGCCTCTTTTATCTTTTTCTTAAAAGGATTGATTATATTTTCAGATAATAATGGTGTCCATGTTTGAGTAGGATCTGGTACTGTTTTGGAATAATTTCTTGAAAGCACAATATATTTGTCCTCAATGGATTTTAACTGAGTACAATTGAGTATTTTAACACCAGCTTGATTGAGATGATGTATCATAAAATGCCTATTAGATGTACATGTTTTAGGCATCAAATAAGGACCCATTTCTACTAAAGTGGTTTTTTTCTTAAATTCATAAGACAGCAAATGTGCTACTTCACATCCTACATCCGAGCCACCAACAACAACATAATCAGAGTAATCTGCATACTTGTCTTTATTGTCCAAAAAATCAACTGCAGTAATGACATGTTTTTTCAAGACACCCTCTATCGGTGGTATGATTGGTTTAGTACCAGTACTTGTTATAATGATATCATATCCAACTGATTTTAGCATGGTTTCATCTGCATTTGTCTCAAAGAGTACTTTCACATGATGGTGTTCCAACTGATGATTTAAATAATCAATGTAATTTAGAATTTCAAATTTCACTTTCGGAATACCACCCGTTAACAGCATGCCTCCTGCTTTTTCTTTCTTATCAATAAGCGTTACATCATGCCCTCTTTTTTTAAGCGTTACTGCTGCTGTTACACCACAAGGACCCGCACCAATAACCGCTATTTTCTTAGGGGTGTTTACTTCAGGTAATTCTTCTGTATAGACATCTTCAAACGCCGTTCTTGGATTGACTGCACAATGCGGATGACCTCCAATAGCCAGTTGGCCCAAACACCCTTCATGGTCACCAATACAGGGTTTGATTTCCTTCACACGTTCTGCATAGACTTTGTTAACCCAATCAGGATCTGCTAAAAGCGGTCTTGATAACATCACCATATCGCATTTTTGACTCCTTAAAGCCATTTCTGCCAAGTCTGGATTACCGAGTTTACCAACACCTACTATCGGCACTTTAATACCTACATTTGAAAGGATGTTTTCTGAATCAAAATAATCCTTAACCATTTCAGCAACTTCTAAGAATGTTCCAGGTGGCATACCATTTGGTGGATGTGGTAGCCACCAGTTTTCATAACCACCCAGATCCACATCAAACATATCCACACCAGCTGATACCAAATTCTTCATATAATCCAAGGTCATTTCTACAGACCGTTCCCTATGTAAGCTCTTTAAGACCTTCTCTTTAGAAAGACGGTCCTTATAGGTCGCTTGCAATGCCAATGACAAATCAATTCTATAGTAGATTGGATAATACGGACCGACTCTTTTACGAATGGCTTTTATCATATCTATTCCAAAGTTTTGATAATGCTTATAACGACCTAATTTTCTATTGTTATAGGCTGTATCTGTCATTTGTTCTATCAAATAACCTGAGTGACCATGTAGATAAACACCATCAATGTTTAATGCTTTACAATCAGCTGCCGCTTGAGCTGTTTTGTTGATAATCTTTTTACATTTATTATCTGATATTGGACGACATGGAATTTCAGGTATATACCAATTTTTTTGCCATGAAGACGAAATCGGCAATTTCATTTTTTTTGTTAAACACTCAGGGTTACCAACCCGTCCCATTCCAGGTGCTAATTGAACAAAGAATTTAGAACCATAAGCATGACAACCTTCTGCAATAGTTCGCCAACCTGAATAAGTCGAACGGTGTGTATCAAGTCTTGGGAAAATTCCTGTCGCATCGGTATCACCATAAGAAGGATCATCATCAACACTGACAGGAATCATACCACTGGTAATAAGACCCACCCCACCTTTAGCACGTTCTAAATAGTAACTGATCATTTTTTGACTTGGTTTACCCATTTCATCAGCCATATTCACATTACCCATCGGTCCCATAATCACACGGTTTTTAAGCTTTATTTTATTGACATAAATCGACTCAAACATGGCTGTATGTGGCTTTAAATCATCTGTGATTCTACCGAGTCCCAACAAGTTTTCATCTTCGAACCACGTAGAAAAACCATCGACTATTTTCTGAATTTTATCTTCATAGTTCATTAACCTGCTCCTTGTAGTAATTTTTGAAATTGTTTTTTTTCATCACAGAGCCAGCAATGCCCCCAAGAACCCTTATGATGAAATAATTCATTTTTAAATCGATCAACTCTATTAGATTGCCATCTGGATCCTTTAAAAACACCCAGTGGTTGCCGTCTGTAATTTGAGGTTCTATCACAAAATTCATTTTGTTCTTATGTGTTTTATACCATTTCGGAACATTTTTAACATCCAGTGTAAAATGTGATGGTCCTGGTATATTCCATTCATGAATTCTGCGGTTTCCCTTATTAGAGAATTCAAAGATTTCAACGACATGTCCCTTAGGCGCTCTTAAAAAACCCAGTCGAACACTGGAATCTTCAACTTGATACAGTGGCCATAACATCTGGACCACCTCTTTATCAAGAACCTGTTCGCTGATCAATTTGAATCCAAAATTATCATGATACCACTTCACAGATTTTTCAAAATCCGATACAGTTACACCCACATGACTTACTGATTTTATCTTCATATGTCACCCCTACTTTGCATATCCCCCAACTATGGTCATATAATCGCCTAGTTGTGCACCAAACTCAGGTGCGCCTTCCATCACCAATTTACCTTTTATAGTAGATTCTATCATGTCATCTATTTCCATTAAGATCCCCAAAGCACTCTCGGTTGAATCAAATCGCATGGTAAAAAACGGCTTGGATCTTTTATAAATACCTCTAGAAGCTTTTGAGTTACCCGCTTTAATTCTTAAGAAGGCTGACATTTCTTCATCGTTTTCCACGGTCCAAGCATACACCCTATCCGGGCTTTTTTTGACCCATTTAGAGATTTCAGGATGACCAACTTTATTGAGTTGACTGATTCCTGACGACAACAAATAAAAATACAACCTAACCAATAACTTCTTTTCCTTTTCCTCAGGAGGTGGTGTACTCAATCCCAATAAATTGGCCATCTTCATCAATCCACCTAACGAAGCTATTAACAGTCTGAGATGTTTGATACCTTTGATCTTAGGCAGTTTTTTACTGGTCCCTTTAAAAAAACCGTTAAACAGTTCAATACTCTTAAACTCGAGTTCCAATGTCGGTGCTTCGATCACACCTTTAACAACTTTTATACTGCCTTCTTCTATTTCATAATGTGTGCCTACTTTTCCTTCGTCATATAATGCGCTTATTTGAAGCGTTCCAGTGAGTTTAGAAAATTTATTAGAAAGTTTTTCATCCTCTTCTACAATGACTTTTAACAGTGGCAATACGGCATTTAAAAAGATAACATTAGCATAGCGTTCTTGATTGTCCATACTACACCTCATCTTCCCAATCATCATCTTCTTCAAAATCCTTGCCCATAATCTCTCTCACAGTATCTACGATTCCAATTGTATCAATGCCATAATGATTCATCAAATCTTCATGCAGACCTATAATTGAGTAAGTATCTGGTATGCCAAGCCTTTTGAAACCACAGGCTTTACCCCCTTCTGCTATCACTTCTGAAACCGCACTACCTAATCCACCGTAAATATTGTGGTCTTCTACAGTAATAATTCTTCTGGTTTCATGAACAGCTTTCATGATGGCTTCATTATCTAACGGTTTTATAGTATGCATATTCAACACTCTAATTTTTAAACCGTCAGTTGCTTCTAATATTTTTGCAGCTTCTACAGCCTGATATACACATGAACCACAGGCAATAATGGTTAAGTCAGTGCCTTCCCTAAGTTCAATGGATTTACCGATTTCAAAGTCATAATCACCAGACTCATATAACTTTTGATCAAATCCTCTGTTAATTCGGATATACATCGGTCCTTCGGTATGATAAGCAGCATGTACAGCCTTAGCAGTTTCTGTACCATCTGCTGGTACCATAATCGTTAAGTTGGCCATTGTTCTCATGATGCCAATATCTTCAGTACAGTGATGCGTTGAACCGGCTTGACCAAAAGATAGACCCGCATGTGTTGCAATCATCTTTACATTTAAATTTTGATAACAGATATCTGTATGCACTTGATCGAGTGCTCTCATAGAAGTAAACACTGCAAAGGTTGATACAAAAGGCGTTAGTCCTGCCGTTGCCATACCAGCAGCAACACCAAATAGATTTTGTTCTGCAATACCCATATTAAAAAATCTTTCGGGATAATGGTCTGCTAAAATACCTATTTTAGTTGATTTTGCCAAATCCGCTGTTAATCCAACTAAGTCCTCATGCTCTTTCGCTAACTCAACCAAGGTCTTTCCATAAACTTCTGCTGTTGATAAATTGGTTGTATCAAATACGGTATATGTTAATCCAGCCATCTTTATGCTCCTTTCATTCTTGTTTCATAATGTGCATCCAAACTAGTTTGTGCCTCTTTTAGTTTATCTGCATCCAAGCCACCATAATGCCATCTGTAATTATCTTCCATGAAATGAACGCCACATCCCTTTGTCGTATGGGCAATAATCACAACAGGCTTTTCTTTAAATGCTTTGGCGGTTGAAAGAGCTTCATCTATTTCTGTGATGTTGTTACCGTTAATTTCCAATACTTCAAATCCAAAAGCACGCCATTTATCAGCAAATGGCTCCAGTTTCATGATGTCCTCTGTCTTACCATCCATCATGCAGTTGTTTCTATCAACTATTGTAATTAGATTGGTTGTTTTGTAATGTGAGATAGACATGGCAGCTTCCCAAATAACACCCTCATCACATTCTCCATCGCCAATCAAACAATAGGTCATATAGTTTTTCCCGGTCACTCGAGCTGCCAATGCCATACCAAGAGCAATCGGCAAACCATGTCCTAAAGAACCCGTTGAAGCATCCACACCAGGCACTTTTGTAGAATCCAAGTGCATGCCAAGAGATGAACCTGTATGGTTGTATTCCTTTAACAGTTCTTTATCAAAATAACCTTTATCGGCTAAAACAGGTGCAAATCCCACACCACAATGTCCTTTACTCAATATGAATCGGTCACGATCTTCCCATTTAGGTTTTTTGGGATCAACTGTCATATGTTTATGAAACAATACCGTCATGATGTCCATGGAACTTAAAGAGCCCCCAACATGACCACTACCGGCCCAGACAATTGTATTCAAACACAAATGTCTTAACTCATGTGCTTTATTCTCTAAATTAATTAATACTTCTTTATGTAAAGCCATTTCTACCTCCTATAATTCTGGGTGATTTGATCTAACAACCTTAAAAGCTTCTTCGGCTACTTCGTGTGTAAATTTCACATCGTCTTCAGTCATGGCACAGTTCATAAATAAGTTGTGATGGTTTGTAAAGAAAACACCTCTTTTAACACATTCAGATACCCACTCTTGATGAAGCATAAAGGAATCATCATTTGCTATTCTCATAAACCACATAGATGGATGACCTGAAATCTTTAAGTCAAATCCATGTTTTTTACCTGAAGATACCAATCCATCTTGAAGCTTTGTACCTAATTTTGAAAGATATTCAGGTGCATTCAACCGATTCAATTTATCAATAGTTGCTTTACCAGCAGCAAAAGGTACCGCCGACATCCAGTAACTCCCCGTATACATAACAGATGAAGCAGCATCTCTGAATTTTTCAGAACCACAAATCGCAGAAAAGTTCCATCCATTTCCTAGTGCCTTACAGAAACACATTAAATCTGCTTCAAATCCGAAATAGTGATCCGAACCTTTCATATCCAATCTAAAACCACAACGCACGTCATCAATCGCTAAAACAATATTATGATCGGTACAGAGTTTTCTAACTTTCTGCCAATACCCTTTAGCCGGCATCTGATTGTCTTCAAAAACAGGATGATGATAAGGTGTTGATATAAAACAGGCAATGTCATTTTTATTTTCTAGTATCACCTTTTCCAGTTGATCAATGTCATTCCATTTCACATAGATATTATTTGTGACGTCTTCTTCTACGATACCAGGATGACCAATTTTTTGAGTCCAAGGTGCAACCCCGTGATAGCCACCTTTGACCATGATTGTTTTTTTCTTACCTGTAGCAGCTTTGGCAATCATTAATGCAAAACTGGTCACATCTCCACCATTTTTAGCAAAAAACGCCCAATCAGCCATTTCCACCGTGTCTACTAATTTCTCAGCCATTTCTACCATTGCAAATGAAGGAGAGGTCACACAGTTTCCTTTTTCCATTTGTTGTTTTACTGCTAAATCCACATCCGGATCATTGTATCCCAAGATATTAGGACCATATGCACACATATAATCAATAAACCTATTTCCATCAACATCCCAGAAATAAGGACCTTTTGCATGTGTTGAAAAAAAAGGAAAAGCATCCACTGGAATAAAACAACTTTCAGCAGGACCTAAATGTCCATAAACGCCAGTCGGTATTACTTTTAATGCACGACTAAATAATTCGCCACTTTTTTGATAATTATTAGTTTTCATCATTATCCCCCTATAAATAATTTGGTACTTGACCAAGTAACTTGTTCATATTATCTAACATAGGTATATAACCTTTTAATTTCAGTGTTTTACAGGCTATACACGAATAAGAATCTATCTTTCCATTTAGTAAATCCCCTGCCGTTTTCATGTCTGTAAACGCCATAGAAGCACGGTAATTTGTAGGCATACCTTTAACGGCATTAAGATTACCACTTCTTGCTTCAATACATATTGCTGGACCATCCTCAACACTTATGGCAATATTGCCATTTGGAATTCTTGAACCATTGTATTTGCCTAAAGGATCTGTATTACCGATTTCTGCTAAAGCAAAAAAGGCTGTGTAGGCTGTCAATGTTGTATTTATTCTTGTATATTTAGGATCTTTAAGCAGCTCTTCTGTAGGTTTCAAATAAAAAGATAATTTATCTGTAAGCGTCATAAAATCCTTAGTTAAAAACTTTGCCTTTGTAAAACCTTTTAATAGAATCGGATTTGCCTTACCATCCACCATTTTATTAAAATGTTCAGGGGACTTAAAATACATCTTAACAGAAGCCGGATGTTTACCTCTTATAAATTGACACTTCCCATTTTCGAACTTAATCAACCCCATAGGACCATTCTTCACAGACATCTGAATGGATAAATTTTGATTTTTAATCAATTCATTCATTTCAGAATCCATTTCACATAAATCTTCAAGGTTTCGCATAACGGCATAAAGATTAATGTTTGCAAGTGTTAAATCATGTTTCATTGTAACCTCCTCTCCAAAGCGAGCAACTACTCACTCTAGTTTCATAAGAAAAACCTATTTAATAGGTCGCGAATTTTTCCGAGTGAGCACTTGCTCACTCATCTATATTATACGCCTCGTCCATTCTCTTTGTAAAGTGATTATTTTGAATTTTCCGATTTTTTCGGATTTCGCTAACCGATTCTAGTATTTTGGGCTCAAAAAAAGACTTGTCCAATGAACAAGCCTTCAACAATTTTAGTGATTTTCTCCTACCTCAAAACCAATTTCAATTTTTGATTCATTTGAATTTAATAAAAAATCATTTGTATACGGTTCAGGTAATTCAATAGAAAGAGCTTGTGTTAAAACTTCTTCAACGGTTTTAACAAATACAAACTCCAACTGACTTTTTACTTCATTAGGTACATCTTCAATATCTCTTTTATTGTCATATGGGAGGATTATCTTCCTAATACCAGAACGGTGTGCTGCTATTACTTTTTCTTTAATGCCACCAACTGGTAACACGACACCTCTAAGTGAAATTTCTCCAGTCATAGCAAGTTTTGAATCAACTGGTATATGACTTACAAGTGATGCAATTGTTGTTAACATCGTCACACCAGCAGATGGTCCATCTTTAGGTGTTGCACCAGCTGGCACATGGATATGAAGATCTAGTTTGTCAAAATCAGCTGGTTTCATATAAGTATGAAGTCTTGATTTGATTAAACTTAATGAGATTCTTGCAGACTCTTTCATTACATCTCCAAGCTGCCCTGTCAATAATAAATTTCCACGACCTGGTATAAATGCCGACTCAATAAATAGTATATCGCCACCCACAGGTGTCCAAGCAAGTCCAGTCACAACACCAGGGATATTTGAGTCCTTTACCAAATCATACCTTGCAATTTCATGACCGAGTAGTGATCCCAACATATTCTCACGAACTCTATAAGGTCTATCCACTTTGCCTGTGACAATTTTTTCAGAACTCACACGAACCAGTTTGTCCAGTTGACGTTTAAGATTTCTAACACCAGCTTCTCTAGTGTACTTATCGATAATCGCCTTTAATGCATTGTCACTGAGTTTGATATCGTCTCCTGTTAATCCATGTTCTTCCAAACTGATATTAAATAAATGTTTACTTGCAATATGGTATTTTTCTACAGCTGTATAACTACCAATTTGAATGATTTCCATGCGGTCTCTTAAAGGACCTGGAATTGTTCTTAAATCATTAGCTGTTGCAATAAAGAACACATCACTCAAATCATATGGCGCATCTAAATAGTGATCATTAAATGTGCTGTTTTGTTCTGGATCTAATACTTCTAATAATGCAGCAGCCGGATCACCACTTGCTGAAGCCATTAATTTATCCACTTCATCTAGTACAAATACAGGGTTTTTACTGCCTGCTCTCTTCATCCCTTGAATGATTTTACCAGGCATAGCACCAATATAAGTTCTTCTATGTCCTCTAATTTCAGCTTCATCTCGAACGCCACCTAAGCTGATTCTTACATACTCGCGGTCCAAAGCTTTTGCAATACTTCTCGCTAAACTTGTCTTACCAGTCCCTGGAGGGCCAGCTAATAACAGGATCGATCCTTGTTTATTCTTTTTAAGTTTCATCACAGTTAAATGCTGAATGATACGTTCTTTAACTTTATTTAAACCATAATGTCTATTATCAAGAGCTTTTGATGCTTCAGTAATATCAATATCCTTTACCTCTTCAGAATGCCAAGGCAACGCTAGAATCAAATCTAAATACGACCTGATTACATTACTCTCAGCAGCATTTGGTCCCATTCGGTCCAATTTATCCACTTCTTCAAAAGCAATCTCTTCAATGTCTTCTGGTAATTTGGTTTCTTCAATATTTACACGATAGTCTTTTCTCTTACTCCTACCGTCGGATTCACTTAATTCTTCCTGTATTGACTTCAGTTGTTCTCTTAAAAGTTTTTCTCGATATGATTGATTCATTGAATTTGAAAATTTGCTGTTCATTTCAACTTGCAATTTCAATTGCTCTTTTCTTTCTATCATAATATCCAGAAATCTCAAACTTTTCTTTCTAAGTGATGTCATTTCTAAAACCGCCTGTTTTTCCTCATAAGAAATATGAAGATATGGCATCAACGTTGCAATCAAACTATTCATATCATCCAATTGCTGCAGATGTTTAACAAATCCTTCTGATCCAGGTATTGACACACTCATCTCTTCAGTCATTTTCTTAACATAAGAAATCATCTCTTTTTCAGAGTTCGGATCCATATCAATAATATCCTCAAGTGATTCGTAAGAAGCGATAAAACTGTTTTCCTCTAATTCGAAGCTCGTGATTTGAACACGTTCTAAAACATCTAAACTTAATTGATACCCGTTGGTTTCTCTTTTTACTTTTGATACTTTTATGATATTACCGACATGATAAAAATCTTTTTCCTCAAACATACTTTCTTCATCATAATCTTTTAATGATACTGCAATTGCATAACCATCTGCTTCGTCTATTTTCTTTTGTAACTTCAAATCATAATGAACATCTGCATTGATTTGAATCTGACCTTTACTGAATAAAACCATTTCTTTTAATGGCATCACAACATGTTTACTCATCATAAACCTCCAATTTTTTGTTGAATCAATACTAGATAATTTCTGGTAAGTCATTTAGATTTATATCCATTTTTTGACTCAATTCCAGTGTTAAGTTTCTTAGTAAGTCGACAGAATTTGCATACAGTTTCCACCCAAAAGCTTCCATCTTGGGCCTTAATAAAAACTGTTCTATAATGACTTTAAAAAATGCAAATATGATTACAACCCACATACTGAACAATCTACTTTCAATCACTAAGGTGTCACTGTGACTGATTTCTGATACAACCATTACTAAAATAACAGATAATATAAACTCTAATATCGTTATTAAAGTATGTGCATTTTCAAATACATTTGCTATCAATCGTTGTCTTTTAATGGCTAAGTAACTTTTTTCTTGGAATAAACTATAAGCACTGTTGTCTTTGTTTTTACACAGAAGACATTTTTTTTTGATTTGTTCGTCCACTACCTCTTCTTTAAATCCATTAAGCTTTTCTTGTGCATCTCTAAACGCCCATGAGATGTTGTATTGTTCTTTATTGTTATAAATTTCATCAAATTGTTCAAAAAAATGATCGATTGATTTCAAATGCCGCCTCCATATATTGTATTGTTAATTAGTTTTGTTTAACCTAACTATCTTGGTAAAAAAAATTGATTACTCAATTTTCATTAGAATACTTATTAGTGTTTCTATATCCTCTTCACTTAATGATTCAATTAGCTTCCCGGCTAAATAATCATTTGTCATCAAAGATAAATCTACAATCTGTTGCCCTTTTTCAGTTAGTTTAATATAATATACTCTGCCATCTGATGGACAACTCTGCTTGTATACCATTTCCATTCTAATAAATTTTTTAACCATTTCTGTGACAGTTGGTTTAGATAGATCCAAAATTTCCGCTAGGTGACTGGTCGTTACACCATTTGATTTGTTTAAACTTTTTAAATACTCCATTTGTTTAAGACTCAGTTCTGAAATCTTTAAGTCATTCAAGAGATTTATGTAGCATTTACCTTTTAATCTAGTAAGTTTGGCAATACCACCTGCTAAGCTTTCTCTTAATTCCATATCACACCTCTTAGTTAGTTTGGCTTTTCCTAACTAAATAATACATGGATTCCAATCACTTGTCAAGATATCTCATATAATTTTATTTAATAGGGCAAGTCAAAAGAACTCTTGACTTGCCCTTAATGATTAAATTAATGTTTTCATCACTTCAAGAGCTGCGTCATAATTAGGCTCTGTAGTCACTTCCTTAACATACTCTACATATTGGATTGTATCATTCTTATCAATAATAACAACACCTCTTGTAAGTAGTTTTAATCCTTCAATTAAAAATCCATATTTCATACCAAAATCATGTGTTTGATAATCAGAAACAACCGTTAGATTATCGATCCCTTCTGCTGCACAGTATCTCTTTTGAGCAAATGGCAAATCAACTGTAATTTCAACCAATTCTACATCATCTTTGTATTTTGCTGCTTCTTGGTTAAAGAAAATAGTTTGCAAAGAGCATATACCTGTGTCTATAGAAGGTGCCACACTGATTACCTTTACTTTATCTTTTGGCAAATCACTTAATCTAAATGTTGATAAATCCTGTTTTACTGCTATAAAATCTTGTGCTTTTGTACCCTTTTCAGTTGCTGGTCCTAATATATTAATTGGATTTCCTGCAAATGTAATCATAAATACCTCCTATTTTTTTGCTAAATAGTATAATGGTCTTACCCCTACACCAGTTGCACCTTTTGATAATATGCCCTCTTCCTTCTTAGCAAAAGCAGTACCAGCTATATCAATATGCACCCATGGTAGATCACCTGTAAATTCTCCAATAAACAATCCTGCTGTTATTGTTCCAGGGCTACCTGCTGTATTGGTTAGATCAGCTTCTTCATGTTTGATCAGCTCTTTATACTCATCAAAGATTGGCATTCTCCAAATTTGCTCACCACTCTTATTAAAACTCTCATCCACCTTATTATAAAAGTCATCATTGTTACTGATTGCTACTGATGCTGCATTACCCGTACAATGAATCGCTGCTCCTGTTAAGGTTGCAATATCAATCACTTGTTTAACATTTTCTCGTGTAACGATATAATGCATCGCATCAATCAAAGTCAAACGTCCTTCAGCATCTGTATTGCCAATGAATATTGATTTACCACCCATTGAGCCAATGATGTCACCCGGTCTATAACTATTACCGGCAATCATATTTTCACATGCAGCTACAACTGAAACAACATTGGTTTTAAGTTTCATATCTGCTATGGCACACATCGCACCGATTACTGCCGCTGAACCACCCATATCACTTTTCATATCAACCATTGAGTTTGTTGGTTTGATTGATAGACCGCCTGAATCATATGTCAATCCTTTACCAACATATCCTAAGATATCATCACTTTCCGGATTACCTTTGTATCTCATAATGATAAACCTCGGCTCTACTGCTGATGCTTTAGCTACTGATAAGAAAGCATCCATCTTTAACGATTCAATATGCTTTAACTCTAATACTTCTACGTCAAAGCCTTTTTCCTCTCCAAGCTCAATAACCTTTTCAGATAACGTTATTGGATTCATTAGATTGGCTGGTTGATTGACTAAATCTCTACCGATTATATTAGACTCTGCCAATACAAACGACTCTTGAATCACATCCATATTGACTGAAGTAATCAACTCCAATTTAATATCCTTCTCTTCTTTTTCTTTTGTTTTCAAATCAAACTTGTAATCTGCCATTACAACAGCTTCAGTCGCTGCTTTAGCTAAGAACTCTTCTTTTTCCAAACCTTGAATATTTAATACCACTTGTTCAACCTTTTGCTTTTTCATAACTCTGTATGCTGAACCAAATGCATTTAGTACCTTTCTTGATGTCAACTTATCAACTTCACCAAGACCTAATAATACAACCTCATTAAGTTTACCATCCGTTATGGTTGTCAACTTATATGTTGTACCAATTTTTCCTTCAAATTTCTTTGATTCCTTTAATGCTTCGAGTGGTAATTTTAAAACTGATGTTGCTAATAAATTTTCGTAGAACGGGATAATAACACCGTCGAAGTCTCCCATTTGATCATTGACACTAATATTCATTACATATCCTCCTATATTGTTTTATAAGTCTATTTTACATCAAAGAGAGAATATTTCAATATAAAATTGTAATAATTACAAAATTGTTTTAATTTTATTTTTCTTTAATCAATAGCATAATCCAAAGCGCCTTTTGCATGTATAAAAGTGGTATCAAAAATAGGAATTTTCACATCAGATTCTTTAATCAAAAGCGGTATCTCAGTACACCCTAAGATGATACCTTCCGCACCTTCATTTTTTAACTGATGAATGATCTCAATATACCTTTGTTTACTCTCATTCTTAATAATGCCCAAGATCAGTTCATTGTATATGATATCATGAATAATTTGTTTGTTTGGTTCATCAGGAATCATCACTTCAATACCGTAGGCTTTCAATTTTTCTATATAAAAATCACCTTCCATTGTAAATTTGGTGCCCAATAAAGCTATTTTTTTCAAGCCCTGATTAGAGATGACTTTACCGGTTTCATCTGCTATGTGAATAACAGGCAGCCCAGTTGATGTTTTTATCACACTTGCCATTTTATGCATGGTATTGGTACAGATGACTAAACATTCTGCACCGCCATGTTTTAGATTTAATGCACTTTCCACCATAAGTGTCGTCAGCTTATCCCAATCACCTCGTCGTTGTAAAACCTCTATTTCATGGAAATCAAACGAGTACATCAAACATTTTGCAGAATGTGTTTCACCCAATCTGTTTTTCGTCTCTTCATTAAGGATACGGTAGTACTCAAGAGAAGACTCCCAACTCATACCACCAATCAATCCAATAGTTTTCATAACGCCTCCTTTTCTAACCAAGTAGTTTATACCCATTCGAACTTAATTTAATAATAAGGTTTCCTAAATAAAACAAAAAAATCTATCCGAAGATAGATTGATAATTATTTTTGAGATGTTTTAACAAGTTCATTGATATCATTTAACTCTTTTTTACTGAAATAGCGCCACTCACCATAAGCTATGCCATCTAGTTTAATATTCATAATTCGAACACGTTTAAGTTTTATGACTTTATAACCTAACGCTTCACACATCCTTCTGATTTGTCGATTAAGACCCTGTGTTAAAATAATCTTAAATGTTCTTTTGCCCATCTGTTCTACCACACATGGTAATGTTACCGTCTCTAAAATCTTAACACCTTTAGACATTTTAACTAAAAACTCTTCGGTTATTGCATGATCCACGGTTACGATATATTCTTTCTCATGACCATTTTCTGCTCTTAGAATTTTATTGACGATATCACCGTCATTGGTTAAGAAAATCAACCCTTCTGACATTTTGTCAAGTCTCCCGATATGAAAAATTCTTTCTGGGTAGCCTATGAAGTCAATCATGTTGTCAGGATCTTTTAAATCAGTCGTACTTGTGATTCCAACTGGTTTATGAAATGCCAAGTAGACAGGTTCCGATTTTTTAGTAATCAGTGTCCCTTCTACGATGATTTCATCTTTATATGATACTTTTAAACCGAGTTCTGGTTTTTTACCGTTTACTTTAACTTTTCCAGCATCAATAAGAGCATCGGCCTGTCTTCTTGAACAATACCCTGTTTGTGATATAAATTTATTTAATCTAATTAATTCTTCCATTATTACCTACTTCTCTAGTCTCATATTAGTATACTACTAGTTTGAGCTGAGATAAATATTATTTTATAATTTCTTTTACTCTTCCTACTTGGCCATCTTTTAATCTAACTTTGATGCCATGAGGATGAAATGATGAATTGGTTAAAAGGTCTTTAACGATCCCTTCTGTTAACGCACCGCTTCTCTGATCTTTCTTCAAAACTATTTTAACGGTTATACCTGGTTTTATATTACTTCTATTCGTTCCCATATTCACCTACGCATTCGCTCTACTAACAGTTCTTAGACGACCTTTAATTGGTGTCTCCTGTAATGTTTTAAAGACCATTTCACCTTTGTTGTTTAAGATTTCTACAAATGTTGAAACGTCTGTGATACTGATATTACCAATATCATCTGCAGTCATGCCCTCTATATTACAAAGCGCTCCAACAATATCTCCAGCTCTCATCTTTGTTTTTTTACCCGCATTGATATGAATCTTTAATATCTCTGTATTTAATGTTGCACTCTTTTCAACTCTTAACTCAGGTTTTTTGCTGATTTTTTCTTCAAATGCCTGACGCATAGATTCTACAGATTCTCTTGATGGTTTTTCTTCTGTTGGGATCTCATCGTCTAAAAGTCTTTGTATGCTTTTTAATAAATAAGCATCACTGGAACTAACCAAACTCACAGCTTTACCTGATTTATCCTGACGTCCAGTTCTACCAATACGGTGAATATAAACTTCCGGTTCTTCAGGCAAATCATAGTTAACAACTAATGAAATATCATCAACATCAATTCCTCTAGCTGCTACATCAGTTGCTACCAAGTATCTGAAATATCCCTTTTTAAAGTTCCTCATCACTTTGGTTCGATCATCCTGTTCCATGCCACCATGAATTTTCTGACAAGGATACGACCATTTCTGAAGTGTTTTGTGAACATAATCCACTTCCAGTCTTGTATTACAGAAGATAATACAAGACTCAGGGTTCTCAAGTGTTGTCAAATCTAATAATAGATCCATCTTTTCATTCTTCTTCACATTATATCTTACTTGTTCAATTTGCTGTCTGGTCGTTACCGCTTCTATTTCTATAATAATAGGACTAGACATATAATTATTGCACAAATCGGAAATATCTTCAGGTAAAGTCGCTGATAATAATGTCATTACATAATCTTTCGGTAATTCATTAAGAATTGACTCAATTTGATCTACAAACCCCATATTGAGCATTTCATCAGCTTCATCTAATACCAAGTATTTGATGTTTGACAGATTTAATGTACCTCTTTTTATATGATCTCTCACTCGTCCTGGAGTTCCTACAACTATATGTGTTTTTTGTTTTAATTCTTTAATCTGTGATTTGATTGGCGATTTCCCGTAAACTGCAGAAACTTTCATACGTTTGAATCTACCAATATTAAACATCTCTTCTTGTACCTGTTGAGCCAGTTCTCTTGTTGGGGTTAGAACCAATACTTGCGGTTCATTATCATCCCAGTTAACTTGCTCAATGATTGGAATGGCAAACGCTGCTGTTTTGCCACTACCTGTCTCTGATTTAACCACTATATCCATGTTCTCAAGGAGCGACGGGATAACTTGTTCTTGCACTTCTGTCGGATTTTTGTAACCTAATAACTTAATAGATTTCAATAGCGCCGGATCTAATTTGAAATCTTCGAATTGTAACGTCTTCATATTCTTCTCTTTTCTATATAAATAAACTGCCAGTCACAGATTATATCATATATCTCTTTATATACCTAAGGAATTTTTTTACTGTTACATTTAAATGGAGTGTGTTATAATATCCTGTAATTATATTGGAGGTTTTATGAAAGTATTAAAGTTCAAAATACATGCAGATTATTATGAGCAATTTAAAGAAATCTGTTTAGAAGAAGAAATCACTGTAAAGAGAAAATATAATGTTTTATTATCTCAAGATAGAAATACAAAACATATTTTAGATTATTTCCCAGAAGATCATAATGAAAAGGCTAGAAAAATGACACTTAAAGTCAATGAAGAACTTTACAAAGGTGTTATGAAAAAATGTGGTCTTTTTGACTTAAGAGTAAGAGACTATATGGCATATTTGATTTACAAGTTTTTATCAGACCGTAATTAATACAAGCCTTAGATTATACGATAATCTAAGGCTTTATTTATTTACTAACACGTTTTAATTGAATTTGTCTCTGAATCGCTTCTACTTTCTCCTCGTTAAGATTATAAGAAGAATAGACTTTATTGGCAAGTACAAAAGACAATAAACTACCAATTGATAAAACCGCACCTAAAGCCATTGAAGTAAAATCATTTTGAATATTGATATTTGGATTAAACTGAATCATATCTAAAACAAATCCTAGAATTAGAATAGCAATGGATTGAGACATTTTATAGCCAAAATTAAGCATGCCATAATAAATACCTTCACTTCTTTCGCCTGTTTCTAACTCTTGTTGATCTACCGTATCAGCAACCATTGAAAGCGGTAATGAAAATAAACCGCTTGTACCAAAACCAATCACAATTGCATAAACAATCATATACTCATAATGAACCATTACTTGTCTTCTTAGTAGAACCAATACAAATAACATCATACATCCAACTATAGATATCATCAGACCTAATTTAACGGCTGCTTTTTTATCTATTTTGCGAGCTATTTTTACCCAAATAGGCTGAGCGAAAATACAAACTAAAAATTGAGTTCCTAAAACAATACCAATTTTATAGTTGTTCATATAAAAAGTATAAGTAAAGGTATGTAATCCAACAACACCAATAATGGCTGAAGCTAGGTTTGTAAATAAATAACCAATAAAGATTTGTCTGAAATCATTACACTTTAAACTGTATCTTATTTGACCGACAAACTCTGAAAGTGCTAATTTATCTTGATATACAACCGCTTCAGTCTTATATGATTTTGTACTAAAATAAGTCCATAGTCCTGTGAGTAACATGACCAATGAAGAGGTATATGCTATATTTTTATAGGCTTGAGGATTGAGTTGTCCCAGTTCATATTCTGGAGTAGGTCTGAAGAAAACAAACATACAGACTGCAGTCACAATAATAAGTGCTGTCAAAAAGAAGATGGTTTTAACAGCTTGTATTTTAGACCGTTCATTATAGTCCGTACTGAGTTCTGCACCAAGTGCTGCATAAGGCGTTATAAACACCGTCACAAAAGTTTTAATTAAAAACACACTTGAAAAGATCCATATAAACTTAATCCATACAGCAATATCAATTTTAACATGCCATAACATAATATTGGTAAGAGCAATTAAAAAAGTACCACTTAAAATATAGAGATGCCGTTTACCAAATTTTGAATGGGTATTATCAGAAATGTAACCCATCACCGGATCACTAATGGCATCCCAAACAATACTCAGAGATACAACCAATCCAATAAGTGAACCTGGTAATAATAAAACTGCTGTGGCGTAAAACACCAGATAAGAAGTTATCATTTGAGTCACGAATCCATAACCAAAGTTACCTGCTCCGTATCCAACTATAGTTGAGAGTTTTAAAGGTTTACTATTCAGTTGCATCTGATCCATGACCTCACCTCTTTTCAATTTTTACATACCCAAATACATAACAATTAATTATGCCGATTTACATTTAATCTAAATTTAAAGAACAGGTAATGATATCGATCCATTATCATCTCCTATAAAGGTAATACTCTCTCTTTTGTCAAAATAATAGCAGTGTACTGCGCATAAAAGTGCATCAATTTGATCTTCCACATGCTTATAAGCTTTCTTGGTTTTTATGGTTTCTAACTCAATAGGCATATTTTTTACACCCAAATCCACTAAAACATCAAGAACCTCTCTTGCATGTGTTAATAATACTTCTAAAGATAACCTAGAAGATAATTTATATTTGTTATCAAATAATTCTGGCATCAAAGATAAAAAAATTCCAGTTGGATAAGTTTCCGTTAAATCTTCTCCTAAGACAAAACCTTCTTTTAATAACAACCGATAAAGTTCTTCACCTCTTATTGTCTTAAAGGTTCTTAACATATAATTTCTTGAGGTTGCATACAATTTTAAATATCTATTATGTATGGCATGTTTCATCAACAAACTGTCACAGTTTCTACCGCCCGTTTCGTTTTTTACAATTAAGGGAGCATCCACAGAAACTATTTTGAACTCATATAAATTGATCATTTTGATCAACTCGCTATCAGAATAAATATCAGCATCACAAAAAATACAATTTAGATTGTCATCCAAGACGCAAAAACCTGTTTCATTTTTATAAGTCCATGCTAAATCAACACCAATATAGTACATATGATTCTCCTTTTGACTTATCATACACTGAATGAAATAAATTAGATATGAAAAGGGCTTAAGATTTCTCTTAAGCCATCCAATTAATTGATATTAACACTCTCTTCAGCTATTACAATTGAATCCTCTTCTACAATATACATCACACCGTTAACGACTGGTTGTAATTTAGCATAACCATCCTCAGTATGATAATTTTCTCGATACAGTACTCTTGATTTACCGATAGGCCAATAACTATCATCGTTGATGTTTTCATGAGCATGTAGATATTCCGGGATCATCTTGCCGATATTTTCTAATAAATAGGCTTCACTATAATCCATATGTTTATTGGTAAAGACTCTCATAATCTCTTGTAACTGTTCTATATTATTCATTTTCACCTCTGAATTAACAGCTTTTCTCACATACTGGATACGCCTATCTTGACTTGTAATCGTACCTGAGGTTTCAGCATGAGATGGTGTTGGCATAATCACATCTGCCTTTTCTAAATGAATCGATAAATATTCACCATGGACAACGACAAATTCGAGTTTATTAGTCAACTCCACATCAATATTATTGTCCATAACTATCAGACCTTTCACTTCTCCTGACTCAATCTTCTCGTTAAGTTCTTCAGTGTTCATATTGATACCTAGATCCACCATACCTTGTCCATTACCTTCAGATCTCAGTTGGATGATACCATTACGCGGTTTTCCAATATGTCCTGACAGTACGGCAATTTCAGCGATTAACATCACCGCTTCATCTGACAATAATTCCCTATCACAGACGATCATGGCATTTTTATGAGTTACCAATTTATCCGCTATCATTTTAGCATCTTCTGTCACTTCAATGGTTTTTAAACTGCTATTCAGTTCATTAATACCTTTCGCCTTTTTAGGTGTCCCTTTCAATTGAATCAACTCTTTTAAAATACCCTGAAGCAGTTCTAGGTTATTGTCATTATAAATAGCACGACTTGCCCATTTGTCTGCTTTAGATTCTCTGTTATTGATAACAATCAATTCCACACCATTGTTTGTAGCACTTTTAATTCTAACACCGAGTACGGGTTGTCGTTCCATAATATGTGTACCTATGGTAATGATCAAATCCGTATGACCTAACTCGGAAACAACATTAGTAGAAACATCATATCCCAATACATCTTTCAAACCTTTTTTGTAACCTTTGTTGGCATAGACATTTTCAGTTTTAAACGTTTCATTGCATAATTTTTTTAATAAGTAGATTGTTTCATTGAAATATTTTCCAGACACGATTGCACCCATGGTATTTTCACCATATCTAAGATTTAAACTCTGCGCTTTTCGAGCAATATACAATATGGCTTCTTCCCATGATACTTCTTCCAAAATACCATTTTTTCGAACCATCGGTTGTTGAATACGGGTCTGGTTTTGTTGAAGTACCAAATCGAATCGACCCTTTTTACAAAGCAGACCTTTATTTATTGAATTGGTCTCTTTAGGAAGAGATCTTAACAATAACGTACCTCTTGATTCCAAATTAACAGAACAGCCCATACCACATTGGTTACAAACACTTTCTGTTAATATGCCTTGTAGGGGTACGGGTTTATTAATTAATGCTTTTTCTTGTAATGCACCCGTTGGACAGACACTGATACATTGTCCACATGAGATACAATCCGTTTCTAAAAATGGTTTGTTGAATGCTGGTTGTACAACCGTATTAAACCCTCTCCCCGCCAAGCCCAAAATGCCATGATCCATCACTTCATCACAGATTCTGACACACATACCACATAGGATGCATTTATTAGGATCTCTTGTAAAGTATAGATGAGCATCATCAATATCAAGTGATTTTGAAGGCCCATCAAATCTTATGGGTTTAACATCAAAGTCATTTGCAGACTCAAATAAATGACACTCAAAAGAATCCATACAACCACATTCCAAACATCTACAGGCTTCTTCTACTGCTGGCTTTTTTTCAAAACCATGTACAACTTCTTCAAAGTTATGCATTCTAATTTCTGGTGCTTCATGACCCATATATCTTTTATGTTTTCTTGGAATATCTTTTAAGTCATCCAATGTTAAGTTTTCTCTTTTAACAGTGTAAAGCGGTTTTTTAACAATAAAATCACCACGCAAATAGTTATCAATGATTTGACTCGCATATTTACCATCAGCAACAGCCTCAATAGCAATACCTGCACCATTTCCTACAGCGTCACCTCCTGCAAAAACGCCTTCTAGGTTGGTCATATAAGTGCCTTCTCCAATATCAATATTGCTCTTTTCATTTAGAACGATATCCTCAAATCCTTCAGGTGCTAACTTTTGTCCAACAGACATAATAACAGAATCAATTTTCAGTAGTTCCTCTTCTCCTGTTGCGACAACACCTCTTCTACCAGAAGCATCTTTTTTTGTTTGTCTCATTTTTTCAAGACGCATATGTGTCACTTTACCATCTGCATCTGATACAAATTCAACAGGATTAGAAAGAAATTTAAATACCACCCCTTCTTCTTCTGCCTCTTCTATTTCAATATCTACAGCAGGCATATCTTCTTTTGTCCTTCTATAAATAGCATAAACTTCTTTTGCTCCTAATCGGATGGCCGTTCTACAGGCATCCATTGCAGTATTACCACCACCGATTACTGCAATTCTATTTCCGGTTCTGATGGGTTCATTTATCGCGAACTTATTCAGAAATTCAATACCACCGATAATACCTTCATTATCACTGCCTTTACATTTGATATATGAACTCTTCCACGCGCCAATCGATATATAGACTGCATCAAATTCTTTTCTGATATGATCAAAAGCAATATCTCTACCAATACGTGTGTTTGGGATCAGCTTAACACCCATTTTCTCTATCAGTTCAACTTCTTTTTCAAGAACATCTTTCGGCAATCTATACAGTGGTATGCCATACTTTAACATGCCGCCTAATTCGGGCATTGCTTCATATATCGCAACATCATGACCTGATTTTCTTAAAAAGTATGCAGCTGACAAACCACCTGGCCCACCACCAATCACAGCGATACGTTTGCCTGTCGCAGGACTTATTTCTGGTATATAAGATATATCTTGATTTAGATCCAAGTCCGCTACATAACGTTTAATCCATGCGATTGATATAGAATCATCAACAAGCCCTCTTCGACAACCTGTCTGACACGGGTGGGGACAGATTCTACCAATACTTGCTGGTAGGGGTAAATCTTCTTTAATAAGTTTTAAAGCTTCCTCGTATTCTTTATTTGCTGTTAAACCAACATAACCTTGCACATCTACATTAGAAGGACACCCCAACATACACGGTGCTTTACAGTCTCCTTTATGATCAGATAACATGAGTTCCAAAGTTGTTTTTCTCGATTCTTTGATACGGTGGGTATCAGTTTGAATTACCATTCCATCCGCTATTTGCGTGGAACAGGATCTAATCAATCTCGGATTGTTCTCCAGTTCAACCACACACATCCCACAAGATCCATAATGTTCTAGTTTTTCATCATGACAAAGTGTTGGAATTAGAACACCGTTTTCCTTAGCCACTTCCAAGATGGTATGACCAGTATGTGTGTTGACTTCTACACCATTTATATTAACTCTTATTTGCGCCATTTGATTTCCTCCAACTTATGATTTAGTGATAGCTTTAAATTTGCATTTATCTACACAGTGCCCACACTTGATACATTTTGATTGATCAATTATATGTGGCTTCTTAAGAGATCCCATAATTGCACTGGTTGGACAGGATTTCATACATACTGTACACCCCACGCAAATCTCTTTTGATATATCATAAGTCAATAGTTTCTCACAGGCACCAGCAGAGCATTTACCTGCGATATGTTCTTCATATTCATGTCTGAAATATTTAATCGTCGTCTGTATTGGATTAGGAGCTGTCTGTCCCAAACCACACATCGAACCTTCTTTTATTTTTATTGAGAGCTCTTCAAGAAGTTCTATATCGCCTTCTTTTCCTTCTCCTTCAGTAATTCTTGTCAAGATCTCCAACATACGTCTTGTACCAATACGGCAGTAGGTACATTTACCACAGGATTCTCTACAGGTGAAATCTAAGAAAAATTTTGCCATCGATACCATACATGTCGAATCATCCATTACCACCATACCACCTGAGCCAACAATTGCACCTGTTTTATTAATGGCTTCATACTCAACAGGTGTGTCCAATAGTTCTTTTGGAATACACCCTCCAGAAGGCCCCCCCAGTTGTACTGCTTTAAATAATTTGTCTTTTACAATACCACCACCGATGTCAAAAATAACTTCACGAAGCGTCATACCCATCGGTACTTCTACAAGACCGCCATTTTTAACTTTACCCGTTAATGCAAATACTTTGGTGCCATTACTTTTATCTGTACCTAAATCTGAAAAGGCTTGACCACCCTTTTTAAGTATCCAGGGAACATTCGCTAATGTTTCTACATTATTGATATTGGTTGGATAATCCAAATAGCCCTTTTGTGCTGGAAATGGTGGCTTGAGTCTCGGCATACCACGTTCCCCTTCAAGCGATGCAATAAGTGCTGTTTCCTCGCCACAAACAAAAGCGCCTGCACCTGCTTTGATACTTAAATCATAATCACACCCTTTGATGCCAAATATATCTCTTCCCAGTATATTTTTTTCTCGAGCCTGCGAAATGGCTTTTTCCAGACGTACAATCGCCAAAGGATATTCTGCTCTAACATAAACAATACCTTTTTTAGCACCAATTGCATAACCTGCAATCATCATGCCTTCTATCACACTGTGTGGATCTCCTTCTAAGACACTTCGATCCATAAAAGCGCCTGGATCTCCTTCATCTGCATTACAGACCATAAACTTTATATCACCAGGTGATTTTAACGCAGCATTCCACTTGAACCAAGTTGGAAAACCCGCCCCTCCACGACCTCTAAGTCCTGCGATTTTTACTTCTTCTATTACTTGAATAGGTGTCTTTTCTCTTAAACATGTTTCTATCGCTTGATAACCACCTAAATCTATGTAATCATCAATTTTTTCTGGATTTATCACACCACAATTTCTAAGCACAATCCGATTTTGTTTATTCAACTGTTCAAGAACCAAATCATTGCTTCCATCCGGTGTACCGATATATGCATTATTAATTAACTCCTCTATTTTGTTAGAATCTACATTTACAAAACGTTTTATTTTTCCCTTAACATATACATCTACTATTGGTTCTAAATAACAAGTACCAATGCAACCTGTTATTTCTACAGATGCGTCAAGATTACCCTCTTCTATTTGATAATGCAAAGCAGCTAAAACTTTATCAGCACCAGCAGCAATACCACAGGATCCTGAACCGACCACAAATCTCATATAGCCTCCTTTACACGTAAATCTTTTAATATTTTGCTTACTTTTTCTGGAGTTAACTTTGCAAAAGTCTGATCATTAATCATCATAACAGGCGCTAAACTACAACAACCTAAACATGCTACATTGATATAAGTAAATAAACCATCTACAGTCATATCACCTTCTGATATTCCCAAGGATTCTTTAATCGCTTGTTCAATTTTTCCTGAACCATTTACATGACAAGCAGTCCCTTGACATAACATAATCAAATATTTGCCAACTGGTTTTAATCTGAACTGTGAATAAAAAGTCGCAACTCCCAATATTTTTGCTTCTTTTATACCTGTTACATCAGCGATAAACTTTAAAACAGCTTCTGGCAAATAACCATAAGCTAGTTGAATTTCTTGAAGCAGTGTGATTAAGTTTGAATTTTCTGAATTATAAGAATCTAAAATTGCTGAAGCTTTTCCTAAATCAATGGACAACTCATCCCGTGATTGACCACTAGAACATTTACATGTCATTATTTTTCCTCCTAGAATTTCTATATATTTAACAAACGTTTATAATCATGATTATATTGTCTGATTATTGCAGCGGATAACACAAATCAAGTCATTGTGCGATATAAAAAGCAATCTATCTTGCATATTCTAACACTTTTGAAAGTGAAAAACAACAACGTACAGATTTGTGAAAACGTTTTCTTGCAATATTCTGAAAATATTGAGCAATAAATTTCTCAATCACATGAAAAATAGCATAGTAATTGTATGTATAGCGCTACATACAATTTACTCTTCTACAAAAAATAAAAGAACATCTCCATGTGATGTCATGAGATGTTCATAATCTTTATATATTAACGTACACAGTTCTTTCCATTGTCTTTGGCCTCATATAGTTTATCATCGGCTTTTTGGATTAAAGTGTTTCTATTGTCTCTTTCCCACTGCGCTGTACCAATACTGACCGTTATATGTTCATTAAAGTTAAATACAGTGGACCCAATTGTCAATAGAATTCTTTCTGCTATAACCTTAGCTTGTTTCAGATCCGAATTGTTTAAAACAACGATAAACTCCTCACCACCATATCTGGCAGTTATATCAAAATCTCTTGTTTCTTTAAGTATTATATCAGCAACTTTCTTGATGACATAGTCTCCTTCTAGATGACCATAATGATCATTGACTGCTTTAAAATCATCTATATCGATCATAAGTACAGAGAAATCTTTACCATACTGAATCGCCATTTCAATAGCATTGTCTATATATTCAAATATATAACTATTATTATAAAGTCCAGTAAGTGAATCTCTCAAGACTTGATCTTTTAACGTTTCATTGATATTTTCAAGCTGAGCATTTTTTTGATGTAATTCATATCTAATTCTGTAATTTGCACTGGATATGATATATCCAATTCCTGTAACAATTAATGCTTTGAATATCAAAGCGTTGGCAATTGGAATACTGCTGGCGCTTATATAAATCATAATTGAAAACACCATTAATCCGCCACTAAATAGTAAACGACTGTAAATCGGTTTTACAACAAACATACCACCGCAGATTAAAATGATAATGGTGTAGATCGTTATATCTTGAGCTTCTATATAAACAAGTACAGTAAATAAACTCCCCCATACAATAATAATCGGGAAATATATTTTTTCCAGTATCTCTAGTACCTTGGTTTTAAATTGATCTTTTTTCAGAAAAATATAAAGCAGTACTGGCAAATATACTATGTGAAAGAGTACTACTATCGAAACATATAGTCTAATATCCGATTCAAAATAACCCAGTGTGGATAAAATCAATCCTATGATTTCAACCAGTGAATACGCAGTACCTAATATGAGTATGCGTTTAACATTGCTATTTATAATAGATTCTTTAAATGACATCATTGTGTATGTTGTTCTATCCATTAGTCCACCTTTTCATAAATAAATCTAGTATTTAACTCTACATATATATTTATACCACAATTACAGTCGATTATTTGTTGTTATCACATTTTTTTTTAAGTTTGCAAATTCATTTATTTTGTATTCATTCATCCTTCTCCAATCATCTACTAAACTTTCCATCTTATAATATTATGTATAAGAAAGTAAAAGCATGTCAATTCTATCTTTAGAATCTACATGCTTTACTATCAATCTTATTTATGATGCTTTTTAAAATTGCTCTTATTTTCATACATTTTTTTGTCAGCTCTAGAAACCAGTATATCAGGTGTATCACCATTTTCTAAAACTGATATGCCATAACTCATGGACCATTCTTTCTCAATTGCATTCAGACCATGAATTTTGAATTTTTCAGATGCTCTTTTCATGATATTAACTACATCATCTTCAGTACAGTCAATTAAAACGACTAAAAATTCATCGCCACCTAACCTTGATACGACATCATACTCTCTGACTGAATTAACTAATGATTCTCCAGCAGATATAATCATTTTATCACCCATTATATGGCCATAGTTATCATTAACTTCCTTCAGCGAATTGACATCAAGAAAAACAACCACTAAAGATAAGTGATGTCTTCTTGCTAGTGCAATCTCTTCTATCAACCGATCATAAACCATTCTTCTATTGTAAAGACCAGTCAACTCGTCTTTCATGGCTATATCAATCAGCTTAGATTTATATTGTCTGTTATGCGTGATTTGTTTTCCTAACTCCCACCCTAAAACAGATATAAAAACAGCTAATAGTATCAGCGCAATTAACAACGACATACGCAGGTCTGTATTAATTGCCATAACTGATTCCTCTGGAACTCTCATAATCATATAAAAAGTATTATTTATGTTACTTTCACCGACATTCTCCAATAGACTGAACTTCATCGAATAAAATCGTTCATCATCTCTTTTAAAAAGGGTTTCACCCTCAAGTAGTCCATTCCAAATAGTTTCGAAGTCAGAAAAGAAACCAACCTCTTTTTTATCTTCAAACATAAATCCAAATGTTTTATCGATATCATCGTTATAGATATAATACCCCTCTGAATTTAACATATATATGGTATCTTCATAGTGAATCTTTTTTTCATCAATTTCATCTAGTATTTCCTGTCCTAAAAGATTACAAATTGATAATCCTATTAGGTCATTATTGGAATCGAAAACCTTTTTTCCCAATCGTATAACAGGATTATAAGGCACTTCAATAACACCGTTTTCAGTATTCAAGTCAAATGGACTCATATATAGTGACCCTGGTGTGAGATTTAATGTATCTTTTACATAATATCTGTCCGATTTATCTTGAAGTAAATCATCCTCTATTAAGAATGCATGCTCTTCAGATGTTTTGTCAATACGAACGATTTCCTGACCTGTTGTATCAAGCACTCTCATTTGTTGATAGATGCCAACCGTTTCAGAGGTTTTTAAAATAGTATCTTGCAACCACTTTTTATTACTCTCAGAAGGATTATTTAAAACTTGTTTTGTTAAGTCCATTACTGAGATGACTTCTAAATTATTATAAGAATATTTCATCATTGTTTGTATTGATCTTATCATTTCACTCATTTCACCAAATTGATCTTCATCAAGGTGTTTTATGTTTTGAGTGTGGTTATACCAATATATAACAGATGCAATTACTATCAAAACAAATAAACCCGAAACTATAAATATCGTCCCTAATTTATTTGAGTCTTTATTAAGTTGACGTCTGTTGTTCAAATCCGTTTTATCATTCATATATTCACCTTTAATTATCTTAAGTATATTGAAATTCTGCAAATAGATAAAATGTCTTATTAATAGTTTACCCGTTATATAAAAATTATATCACAAAAGCTGAAATCATCTAAGTTCTTACTTAAGGTCTAAATAATTATATTAGTTGAAAGCATTCTTTTTAAAAAAATTCATAAAAAGTTCCTAAATAAATAGGAACTTTTTTATATCCAGTAACTCCAACGAGTTATTAAGAATTAACTTCTTGCCGCACCATCAACGGGTAAAACAATACCTGTAACATAACTAGCCATATCACTTGCTAAATATAAAAATGCATTTGCTACATCTTCAACTTGTCCAATACGTCCTAATGGTATTTGTGCAATTAAAGGTTTAATCAGAGTTTCAGGTACACCCTTCATCATATCTGTGTATGTGATGCCTGGTGAAACTGCATTCACGCGAATATTATCTTTACCCAATTCTCTTGCAAGAGATTTTGTAATACCATTAACCGCAAACTTTGAAGCTGGATATCCACAACCCGATGGCTGTCCATAAAGACTTACCATAGAACTCGTATTTAGTATAACGCCACCTCCTTGTTCCTTCATAATAGAAGAGACCACTTGAGAACAGTTAAAAACTGAATTAATATTGATATCCATAATCTTTCTGAATTCTTCCATATCATACTCATATATTTTATCTCTAGCAACAATTCCTGCATTATTGACTAAAATATCAATACTTCCATATGTCTTTTTGATTGCTTCAAAAGCTATCTCAATTTCATTTGGACAACTTAATACTGGGTAAATACCTTCAACTTTATAATCAGGATTTTCGGCTTTTAATTGCGACAACGCATGATCCACGGTTTCTTTTTTTGAACCACACAAGATAACAATTGCTCCATTATCCAAATATGTTTTTACGATGCCATACCCAATACCTCTAGTACCTCCTGTAACAACTGCAACTTTACCATTTAGCATTTAGTAATTCCTACCTTTCGTTTATATGAACTCATTAGAAAAGAGCTTTAAGATATATTATTTAGTAACAATTTGGTCCGATACAACTTTTTTTATAGTTACTGTATCGCCGTCATCATGTAAAGGAGTCCATACTTGAGCAAAGAAAGGATTCACCTTTGCTATTTCTCCATAGTTCCATGTTTCACGTTCACACTCCGGACACCAGTGTCCAGCTTTAAGGATTAAATTTGGTGTTGCTTTAAACTCATGGCCAAATGCACAGGTCCAATTTAGAGGTCTAAATAAATCTCCAGTAACCATGTCACCTGAGCTACACGTACCACCTCTAAACTTTGCAACACTTTTCATATCAGTCAAATCAAGTTCTTCAGTCAACTTCGATTCATCATAACCATGATCTAAGTAAACAGGTGTCTCACTTGGTCTATAGAGTTCATAACCTTCTTTCCAACTCTTAATGGCATTTTGTTTTTCACGAGAACCAAAAAATGCTTTTATCCAATCTTCTCTATCATGATCAAACATCCACTTTGGACCCATCTCTTTTTGAGCTACCATATCATTTTTTGCACGCAGTTGTTCTGAACTAGGCATTTGTGCTCGAATCATCGGATTTGCTCTTAAAGCATTTATCTCTGCAGCAACTCCTCCAAAAAACTGTTCCGGTTTGATACAACGAAAATGCGTGATATCATTCAATAGATCCGAATCTGTATACCATTGACCATGGAAATTATAAATGCCCAAATCTCTGGTATCGTAAACTTTCTTATAGTCTATTTCTAGAGCTTCCATATTCTTTGAACTAAATTCTGAATGTGTGAAGCGCCATTCTTTACCACCACCGATGTTATAACATTTTCTCCAGAAAGATTCAGGAATCCACTCTTCACAGATGTTTGCAAGTAATACACCTGATTCTATTGCAGTTACCCACTCTAAAACATTATTGGGATTTTGATGGAAGATAATCGGTTCATCTCCTGCACTTCTATCAACTGGTAGTACACCAGTCTGGCGTAAACAAACAAAGCGTTTCAACCCTGATTCAAACACCGCTCGTTCTGATGCTACTTTGGAATCTGCATAATAATCGAACATTGAAGTTTTTATAGGATCACCACATCGTCCCCAATGAATAGGATCACGTCGACATCCAGTTTGTGCAATTGTTCCAATATATACTAATCCAATATCATCAGCATTAGGTTGTTGTTTTATTGCATTTATGATTTTATGGGTTGATCCTAAGTTGGTTTCCATTGTTTCTTTTGGATACTTATCAGCCAAAGGAGATACCATTGCACCTACATGAAGTACATAGTCCATGCCGCTAACACATTTTGAGATAACAGCTTCATCATTCATATCCCCCCATACAATTTCTACCGATGGGATACCTCTATATGCAGCCATTTTGACTCTATTCTTTTCAGATGGTCTTACCAGAATTCTAATATCAAAGTGATCCGCTCTTGAAATAAATTGTTTCATAGTTTCTGTACCCATGGTTCCAGAAGCACCTGTTAGAAATACTTTTTTATTGGGTTTCTTAGCAAAATTTATCGATCTTGGATTGTCAAAAGTTCTAGCCAACTTTCCTGCTTCAGCTATCGCATCGATAGCACGTCTTGCCTTTGAAGCATCACCTAACTTAAAGTAAGGTACATCAATTTCTCTACATGCTTTTTCCAATTGAGATGCATCTTTTGAACGCGCACCAATTGCTACAACAACAGCATCACATGGAATCTGTTCAACCGTTCCATTAATCTCAGCAAATATGGCTTCATCTTCAATTCTAACAACTTTCGCATTTGTCATATCTTTTATATTATTCATGTACATGCTTTCTTTGACACAAATTTTTCTAATTGATCCTAAATCGGTTGCTACTTCCGATTGCATTTCAAGAACAGTTACTTCACATGCTTTTTCTGCAAGAAACTCAGCAACTTCAAGACCTACTAATCCGCCACCAATTACAACGACATGACCTTTTACTTCTTTTCTACCAAGTAAAATGTTATGTGACATATGTACAATTGGTAAATCAGAGCCTGGTATATTTAATTTTATTTCCTTTGATCCCGTTGCATTGAAGAATGCATCTGGATTTATGTCTTTAATCATGTCTGGCGTTACGGTACTATTGAATCGAATATCTACTCCAAGTTTTTCAGCTAAATAACCAGCATGTTGTGCAGCTTCTTTCATCTCACTCTTTCTCGGTGCTTCTCCAGCAACTAAGAACTGTCCACCCAATTTTTCAGAAGACTCACAAAGAATTGGATTATGTCCACGTTTTTTGAGTAGTGTCGCCAATTCAATTCCTGCCATACCACCACCTGCTATTAAAACATCTTTAACATCCTCTGCCTCTTGAAGTTTATATTGTGCTTCTTTTCCCAACATAGGATTACGAAGACAACTGATATGAGGTACAGATTTATCTGCAAAGAAGTCATAACATCCTTGGTTACATCCTATACATTTAACAATCTCATCAACTCTGCCTTCTTTTGATTTGTTACAGAACTCAGCATCAACTAACTGTCCTCTTCCAATTCCTACGAAATCTGCTTTACCATCAAAGATGATGCTTTCAGCAAGTTCTGGTTCATTAATTCTTCCAACCGCCATTGTTAACATGCCCGTTTCTTTTCTGATCCTAGAAGCATTTTCTACATTAAATCCTTTTGCTATATCAATTGGAGGTACTTCAAATTTTAGTCCAGCTGTTAATATATTACCTCTTGAAACATCAAGTACATCCACACCTTTTTCTTTAGCTTTTTTACAGAATTCAATCGTATCCTCAATTGTTAATCCCTTTTCTAAATAATCATCATGTGCTACTATTCTCATAAAAATTGGCATGCCTTCTGGCAAATTCTTTCTAACCGCTTCTATCACTCGAAGTGGTAATCTCATTCGATTTTCAAGACTCCCACCGTATTCATCAGTACGACTATTCAGTCCTGCTGATAAAAATGAGTGCAATAAATAATTATGACCAGCATGAATCTCTACACAGTCAAAGCCAGCTTCACCAGATCTTCTAGCAGCATTTCCATAACATATCACTATTTCTTCAATTTGTTCTAAAGTCATACCCGGTAAAGTAATTTCTGCTGATATTTGCTTGGGACTTGGTAAAAGGAGTTGAGATGCTTGATCAAACCCAGCAGCTAATCCACCTTGCCATAACTGGATACCTGCTTTTCCTCCAGCACTTTGAATCGCTTCGGTTAACGTTTTAAGACCTGTTACATAAATATCTTCACTAATTGAAACAAATCCTCTTGGTGCACTTAAGGTATGAACACTTGCGACTTCAACCATATTCAGTCCATTACCACCTTCAGCTCTTGCTACATGGTAATCAATCAATTGATCTGTCACAAACTTTCTATTATCCATAAATTTTGTGCCCATTGCAGGTAATACAATACGGTTCTTTAATTCCATTTCTCTAATTTTTATTGGAGAAAAAAGTGCTTTAAACATATAACTAACTCCTCTCAAACAGTTTGTTATTTTTTTAACATCTTATACTTAGATTATAATGAAACTTAACTTCTTGCTAGCCAAATAATTCTATATTATTATCAATATATAAGACAAATATCAATAAAACATTATCAGTTTAGGAGGATGTTATGATAACTAAAATATATACTGAAAAAATACCTTATTTTTCAGGTGCAGAATATATGCAAGTTCAACCTGCTAGTACAGAAATCAAGCTGTTTCACGAGGATATAACGTCAGAAGAACCGACTCATGGTCATGATGATATTGAATTTGTATTGGTTTTAAAAGGTAGTGGAACTTTAACAATAAACGGTATAGCTCATCCCATGAAAGTTGGTACAATGGCCCATTTACTGCCGTATCACATTCATTCTATAAAACCAAATAATAAAGAGCCTCTTCATGTATACCGCTGTCGATACTCATTGGGAACTCTTATGACATTTTCGCTAACACATAGAGCTCAACAAAAGGATAAATACATATTTGAATTCGGTTCTCCAGTAATTCCATGCGATAAACACGAATTTAACATTCTTAGAAACAACTTCAAAATCATCCATACCGAAAATTCATCCAAAGATGATCTTTATGAAATGGTTGCATTATCTAGTTTGATGCAAAATATATTCATCTTTCAACGACAATGTTTGAAGTTTATAGAAGAAAACCTAACACCCCTTCGAGGTCAAGTGTGGGAAATTCTTCAGTACCTACAAATAAACTTTTCAAGAGATATCGATAGTGCTTGGGTTTCTAAAAAATTTGATATAAAAGTCGAAAAGCTTAATAGCTCTTTAAGGGCATTAACAGGAGAAAATTTTTCTCAAAATCTACAACGATGTCGTATTAGAAATGCCTGTGCTATGATGGCTTTCAAAGACTTATCTATCCAGTATATTGGTAATTACGTTGGTTTTAGTACACCAGCTGCTTTCTACCGCGCATTTAAGAAAATAAGAGGTGTCACACCAAAACAGTATAGAGAAACTCATTCTAGTGAAATAACGAACGGTATTTACGATATTTCATATAGTATTATTTTGTATATCTTTAATCACTATAATGAACAAATAACATCACAAACAGCTTCTGAAACTCTATTTCTAGCACCTGCAAAAATAGAAAAAATCATAGAGGAATCATTTAATAGAACGTTCTATGACATGTTAAATATCGTAAGAATCCTGTTTGCGAGTTCTTTACTCAGTGCCACTTCATTGTCTGTTTCTGATATCGCCTACTCAGTTGGGTTTTCTTCTCTTCGTACTTTTACTAGAAGATTTCTTGCTGAAACAGGTACCAGTGCAACAGCATATAGAAAGTCACAAAAATGATACTCAGTAAAAAACTACCGATTAATTTCATCGGTAGTTTTACTTATTCATTAAATGTATAAATATCATTCCAAAATTGATATAAACGCAGCAACTAATTATACAATAGAAGTTACTGTAGAATTCCTAAAGATCAGTGTTCTACTTCCTTTTTTCTGTATCAAGTTTAATGTAACCACAACGATTTCTACGTGTCATTCTTTTTTCTACGTAGGCATCCTGCATGCCTTCATTCATTTTGTTTTCCTTTTTCTTTTTTTTGTTTTCCTTATCTGATTCTTTTGACTCAAAACCTGCAGCGACTAACATACTGATTGTTATGGTTCCTACTATAATTGGTAACGTAATCATAATTCCCCCTTGTATACCTGCTTCGTCCTAATTTCATTATAAAATATAAAAACAGTTAGAAGTGAAATCGCCCGATTAATGAAGAAAGTTTAAGAAAAATATTTTTATACCGAAACAATTATCTGAAAATTATGAATATTATGTAAAGCAAGTACTACAAAAGGTCAAATGCGTCTGAGATTATTATCAAATTATAAATGTGGTTTATAAAAAAACTTCCACCATAAAATAAATTACGGTGGAAGAATGGTGGAAATTTGACTATTTTTTAACTTATAAAATCCTACAACGCTGTTATTTCAACGATAGCTTAACGATTGTCTCAACGTGAGGCGTTTATACCGCAATCAAATTCTATTCAATCATATCAAAACAGAGTTGCATTTAATCATGCTATTTTTACACTAACTTAAGTGTATTAATATCAATAATTATCACATTTTATTATGAAGACTCATACTCTATCTTGGGTAACGGTGGAAGAATGGTGGAACATCCACCATTTTTTTTGCATCAAGATTAATTATACCTTGCTTACATTTAACAATTTCTAACTTGGGTTCTCAGAGCTGTTCTAAAAACATTCGAAATACTCTGTTTTGTAATTCCTATGATTCAATTCTTTATCATTGGATTACTTACTAATACTAGAACTATCTTATATTCCGTTGGCATTTTGTTGGCATATGGTAACAATAAATAAAAAGACTGTGAATCGAAATTCACAGTCTTGGAGAAGTCTATTAGAATGTTAAATATCATGTACAAAATCCTTTAAAGCTTTTTTTACTACAACAAGTAGGATTAATGTATAGGATATGGGAGTTCCTAATATAATTTCCATAACTCCAAAACAAACTAACAGCATATTTATTCTATCGATGTATACAACAACACCTCACGGAAATTTTAGTACCTAAGTATTAATTACACTTCATCCATTCTGAACTGTCAATATCATACATTATCGAGTTGATACTCACTTCATGGTGAAAGAATAGCAACTCTTCCGCCATAATCAGTACTATAAATCTAGTGAAACATAACTATTATTATTTCAAATCAATAATGTAAAGTTCATTTTTATTCATTTTAGGTTCAAAGTTCAACTTAAATTCTGATGTAGTAACTGGAACTCTATAATTTACCGTTACGTCTTCAGTTTCACCAGATTGTAGCTGTATTGAGGTATCCAATTGGAAATCTACATCTTGATGATATAAACGTCCTGCTTCATCCTTCAAAGTCAATAACCAAAATGGGTCATACTCGGTATCATTTGAAGAATTGTTCTTCATGGTTAAATCAACTGAAATCATTCTGAAATCATTTTCAATAACTTCATTAAATTCATTTACTTTGAAATTAAATAAATCAGTTTCAATTACCTCTCCAATTTTATAATTATCACTCCCATAATTCAAAGTAATATAGTTTTGATGATTTTTCTTTAATTCAGAATCAAGCGAATAATAATATGCATCACTATCTTCGTTTAATTGAACTTGTATCTTTTTTAGTTCTGCATCTTTCACTACTCGAAACATCACCTCACCTCTAATTTTTCCTCCAGGTTCAATAGCAGAATCAAGGGTATGATAAACAGGTATACTCTCATCCGAACTATATAAGTTCATCAGATTGTCACGTACATAAAATGTATTAATACTATTAAAACCTCTAACTGAGTTACCTAAATTATATACAACAACATCAGCAGAATAAATATCACCTCCGTAAGCAAACTCTTCTAAGTCATCAATTTTATTTACTCCTAGTACAGAAATTGCATAATATTCATTCTCAATTATTTCACCAAAACTAATTGCACTATTTCTCTTTATTATCACCATGAATAATATCATAACGATTACAAAAATAAGAACAACTACTTTCCAATGTTTTCTCACATATACCTCCTCATTGGAGTAGAGTATAATAACTATACTCTACTAATAATTTACTTTTACTTACTTCATTTTTGATATAGTTTTTGATAAACAGCATCTTTGACTGTATCATAAACATCTTATTCTGATTATCCTCACCATTTTTAACAACAACACTGAAAAACATCACATATTATTACAATCACAGTAATTCTAATTGATTAGCTATACATCTTAATATCAACACTATAGTCTTTTTTTGTTAACATCAATTGTATTATCAATTTATATTTTTCATATTCTCTTCTCTATCATTATCAATACTATTACGTTGTTCGTTAACATAAGTATAATTTGATTCTGTATCATTAACAATAGAGAATCTAGTAATTAATTAGCAATTGAAGAAACTTCTGGTATTACCATCCCAGAGTTATTATGTTTCGTAGCTCCAATGATACCTTAACACACAAAAATATCACTAGTAGGTAGATCTTTGTATGTGTGATTGCTTAAGCGTTCACAATTCTCTGTATTGATGATAATGATGGCTCCTCATTTAAATCAGAAATAAAAAACTTCCACCATAATATAATTTACGGTGGAAGAATATTTGCAAATACCTTATTTTATCTTCTTTTAAACTCTGTAATCCTCTTATTTCAAAGATAGTTTAACAATCGTCTCTACATGAGGCGTATGCGGGAACATATCAACACAGAGTACATCATCAACTTTGTAACCAGATTTTTGCATTTGAACCAAGTTCTCTGCTAATGTTTTAGGATTACAAGATACATAAGTAATACCTTTTACTTTATATCTTAAAATCTTGTGAAGTGTCTTTTCCAAAATACCCATTCTTGGTGGATCTAGGACAATCACATCTGGCTTAACTTTGACTTCGTCAAGCATATTGAAAACATCACCTGCTAAGAATTCAGCATTGGTAATATTATTTAACTCTGCATTTTCATTGGCAGCAACTACAGCATCTTCAATCAACTCGATACCGATTACATGTTTAGCTTTCTTAGACATAATTTGACCAATTGTACCTGTACCGCTGAATAAATCAAACACAACTTTAGACTCAATATTATCCATATGTTCCATAGTTGCTTTGTAAAGCAGTTCTGCACCAAATGTATTGGTTTGGAAGAATGAGAAGAATGATACTTTGAATCTCAGATCCAATAATTCTTCATAATAATACTCTCTACCATATAGTGTTTTAATTGGTCCTTTTACAACGTCACCTTGTCCATCATTTAAGATGTGTAAGATACCTACGATTTTTCCATCTAACTCTAAGTCTAAAAGGACTTTAACAAAAGCATCGTAATCTAGATCATACTGTGTTGATGCAGACAGACCAATTAGAATCTCGTCTGTTTTAAGACCTTTTCTAATGGTTAGATGTCTTAAGAATCCTTCATGTGATCTTTTATTGTATTTCGGAATATTATGCTCAACTACAAACTCTAATATAGCTGTAGCGATCCTAGTAAAGTCCTTGCCACAAATATGACAATTAGGTACATTAACCACATCATGCATTCTACCTTTTTTGTGCATACCCAGTCTAAGGGGACCATCTTTTTCTTCATCTCCAAAAGAGAATTCCATTTTATTTCTGTATTCATAAATATCGGGACTAGAAATTATGCCTTTAAAATTAAAATCCTCTATCCCCGTATTTTCTAATAATTTCTGTACCATTCTTGCCTTATTTTTAGTTTGATCTTCATATTTTAATGTTTGTATGGCACAACCACCACATTTTCCAAAATGTTCACAGAACGATTCAACTTCTGTTTCTGAACGTTCTACAACTCTTACCAACTTTGCTTCAACGTATTCTTTTCTTCTTTTTTTAACTCTTGCCTCTACCACTTGACCGGGTAAAGTGTTCTTAACATGTATTTGTCTTCCTTCAAAGGTACCAATTCCTTTGCTTGGAAATCTTACATCTTCAATTGTAAACTCGATTAATTGTCCTCGTTTCATGACACACTCCTTCATATACTCGCCTATTATAATACGTGAGGTAAGTGAAAACAACAATTATTTATAATTTCCAATCAATTTAATCGATACATTCATAATTGTTCTGTTTTTTTGACAAATTAGTTTTCTTTCACATTATTTTTGACAATATGACATTTAGAACAAATCACATTGTTCTTCGTGACTCGAAATGCTATACTCCTAGAGACTGGAGGTATTATGAACTATATAGGAGAATTTGCAGCACTTGCTACGGCGTTTTGCTGGTCAATAACTGCCACTTCATTTGAAGTTGCAGGTAAAAAAGTAGGCTCTCAGCCTTTGAACTTAATTAGATTGTTAATTGGATCCGTATTCTTGTGTCTCTTTACCCTTATCACAAGAGGTTTAGCCTTTCCAATAGATGCAACATTAACTACATGGAAGTGGTTATTTTTATCTGGACTTGTTGGTTTGGTTATAGGTGATTTACTCTTATTTGAAGCTTTTGTAAGAATTGGCGCAAGAATTTCAATGCTTATCTATGCAAGTGTACCACCGATGAGTGGTATTTTGGCTTATTTCATCTTAGGTGAAACCATGTCAGCAATCCAAATTATTGGTATGTTTGTGACATTAACTGGTATTGCTATTGTAATACTCGTTAAAGACTCAGGTAATAAAGTCAAGTTATCTCACCCCGTTGCAGGTATCTTACTCGCATTTGGTGGTGCTTTTGGACAAGCCCTGGGTTATATCATTGGTAAGTTTGGTTTAGAAAACTATGATGCCTTTGCAGCAACTCAAATAAGGTTGATTGCAGGTATCATTGGATTTTCAATCTTGTTCACTATTAGAGGCAATTGGAAGTCCTTCTTTGATGCTTTTAAAGAAAAACATGCTATGGCTTATATCACACTCGGTTCTTTCTTCGGACCATTTTTAGGGATTTCATTATCACTTCTAGCTATTCAACATACAAATCCCGGTGTGGCATCCACACTTACCTCTATCACACCTGTTTTATTGATACCAGTTGCAATTTTTATAAGAAAAGAGACCGTACATTTCAAAGAGTTTCTAGGTGCAATGGTTGCCATTTCAGGTGTTGCCCTCATATTCCTGGCATAATAAATCCCCTTAAATATTTAAGGGGATATTTTTATTGATAAGTCATCCATGAGTCCATCAACTGTTCTAAATGTTCTTTTTTTATATCTATATCCTTCTGTAATGTTAATAGTTTTTCATAGTTTTCACTATAAGTTGCCATCTCCTTTTCAATTTTCAAGATCTCCAGCTCAGTGGTTTCTATTTCTTCCTCTAGATTTTCAAGTTCTTTCTGTTTGAATATATTCAGACCACTCACTTCTTTAACTTCTTTGAGTCTTTCCTTCTTCTCTTTTATAATGGGCGTTTCATCTACTAGATTTTTAGCTGTTTCCTCTTTAAAATATTCATACCCACCATCATAAGTCACCAGTTTCTTATCTTCTATTTGAATCACTTTTGTTGCTAGCTGATCAATGAAGTATCTATCATGAGAGATAAATAAAACCGTACCAGTAAATTTCCTCAAAGCTTGTTCAATCATCTCTCGAGATTCAATATCTACATGGTTTGTAGGCTCATCCAATATTAGGAAATTTATTTTTTCCTCCATCATCATACAAAGAGAAAGCCTAACTTTTTCCCCACCTGACAGATTACCAATGGTTTTAAATACATCGTCAGAGTAAAATAGAAATCTGGCCAGTTTTTTTCTAGCTTCGAGTTCAGTCATTTCATACTTTTCTTTAAAACCCTCGATAATGGATTTCTCTGGCTGTTCAAAAACAATCTCCTGTTCCATATAACCGACTTTTGCACTTTCTGCTAATCTTAAGATCCCTTTATCAGGTGTCTCTTCTTCTAATAACATTTTTAAGATTGTTGATTTACCAGAACCATTTTTTCCTAGTAACGCCACATAATCTTGGAATCTAACATCCATATCAGCATCTTCCAAAAGCGATTTATCGTCATATCCTTTGTAAAGATCTTTAATCGATACAACTTCCTTACCAGAACGTCTTTCTTCGCTAAATGAAAGCGCCATCTTTTTATGATTTGTTTTTGGACGGTCTACTTTATCCATTCTATCAATACGTTTTTCTACAGCTCTTGCCTTAATGAACATTTTTTCATTGTCCGCCCGTGTACCCCAGTCTCTAAATCGTTTGATGGCATCTTCAAGGGCTTTTATTTTCTTTTGCTGTTGTTTGTACTTTTCAAGTTGTTCCAAGATGCGACGTTCTTTTTCTTCTACGTAATATGTATAATTACCTAGATACTTCTGAGTTGTCATACCTTCAATCTCATATATCTCAGTTACGACATGATCTAAAAAATAACGGTCGTGGGAAATAATCAAAACAGTGCCTTCATAGTCTTTTAAATACTCTTCTAACCATTCCACTGTATCTAAATCCAAATGGTTTGTAGGCTCATCTAATAAAAGTATGGTCGGTTGTTCCAGTAGTATCTTAGCTAAAATGACTCTTGTTTTTTCTCCACCCGATAAAATATCGAAATCTTTTTCTAAAAATTCTTCTGTGAATTTAAATCCTGAACAGATTCTATCAATTTTTTCTTTGGTTTCATAACCACCCTTGATTTCATAAGTATGCTGTAACTCACCATACTCGCTGAGGATCTTCTCATATTTTGGATTCTCATAATCACTCATTTGCTCCTCAAGTGATTTTAATTTTTCAGCCAACTCTGTTAGCTCTTTAAATGCTAACTTTAAAACAGAACCTGCTTTATGATTAGGGTAATCTGGTATCTGATCTAAATAACCCACAGTTGATCCTTTTCTATAAGTCACTTGACCATCATTATGATCTTCAAGTCCTGCAATAATCTTAAAGACCGTTGTTTTACCGGTCCCGTTTCTTCCTATTAAACCCACTCTTGATCTCGAATGAAGTTCAAAACTTATATCATCAAATATTTTGTTTGCTCCAAAATACTTATTTACATTTTTCAGTGATAATTCTATCATATTATACCTCGCTTGTTTTTGAATCCAGTAAGAAATATGGCTTGCCACTATCAAATTTATAGCTATTGCGATGAATGAATTTAGTAGTCCATCAATTCTCTTGATACAAATTCTTTCACAAAAACAAAAAAACACGGTGCTATCCGTGTATCAAGCTTTTTAACTGGATAGTTGATTTAGACTATTTGGACAGACTTGTCCCTTGTTTTAAAAAGTAACATATCTGCTCTGATGATGACTTGGCATCTTAAAATTTCGTCTAAAAGTTTATTATCCATTGGTACCTCCACCTTAATTCTACCATGAGATAGAGATAGTTTAGTTTACAAAGGTATTACACCAATTCACTATAACACATCAAATAGTGATCCGCTGATGCTTTGATTTCTTCCATATACTGCTCAGATAACGCATCATAGATTGCAATAACATCCATACCAGCCGCTTTACCTGCCAGTACCCCAGCATGAGTATCCTCAAAAACCAGACAATCATCTGGATCCATATGCATGAGTTCTGCAGCTTTTAAAAACACATCCGGTTCAGGCTTGCCTTTTTTAACATCGCAAGACGTTACTAGAACTTCAAAGTAATCTCTAACACCATTTCTTTTAAGGACTTCTTCAGCCAATTCTCTTGAATTGGATGTCCCAATACCCATTTTAATGCCTTTTTCTCTGAATAAATCTAAAAGTTCTTGAATACCTTTTTTTAATTTAATTTTTTCGGCATAAAAATTATTGGCCATATCAATCCAAATTCGTTTTATAGCTTCAACATCTTCTTCTAGATTAAATCGTTCTTTAAAATAAAGTGCGGTTTCACTAAAACTCGATCCTTCAATATCCTTCTGAAGATCCTCAGGTAGATCATATCCTCTTTCTTTCAAAAAATCTATATCTATTTGTTCCCATATCCACATTGAATCTACCAATGTACCATCTAAATCAAATATAACAGCTTGGTAATCTTTAATCATATTTTTCTCCTTACAAGAAAATGTCTCCAAGAGACTTTCCAACTCGCACTACATGTAAATAGGTTACACCAACACTTTCATAAATCATATAGAATATGCTCTTACACAACTAAAAAATCAGCTTAAGCTGATTTTAGTGTAACTAAAGTTAACAAGTTTTTCAACATCAAATACCAAGTTGTTTGACTCTTTCATCTGTCCTTTTAAAAAAAGCTTCTCTGTTAACGATTGTACGGACATGAACACCATTGCCAATTTCACCAATTTCGTCAAAGGCTTTGAAGGTCAAGAACAGCAACTCATCCTTTTCATGAATTTCTTTTACTTCAATTTCCAGCGTTACAGTTTCTCCTACCTTTGTTGGTTTTGTATGTGTCACACCAATTTCATTCCCAATCGAAATGTACCCTTCTGAGAGTTTTGGATCGATAAATCCAACCGCTGCTTCAATAACCATTGCCACGAGTCCTGGTGTGGCAAATAAATTGCTCAATTTTTTTGTACCATAGTTATGCGCAGCATCAGCTTCAGTAATTTTTTTTTGAAAAACGTGCTTTTCCCCAACTTCAAATTTACTAAATTCGTTCATACCATCACCTCCTGATATCTAATTTATACCACAAGGTTTAAACGAATAAACAAAACCTCAGCAAAAGCTGAGGTTAATATACAGAATTAACATATGCATGAATCACTGAATCTTTATAAACAGGGCTGAAAACCTGTCGGTCTCTCAGTGATTTCAATATTTTGGGATTCATTGAATGAAATATCGCTCTATTAAAATCTTTGAAAACAACCTCATACAATTTACCGCATAATCGGTTGGATTGCATATTCATAAAATAAGCATCTACATTTTCATAATTTACCAATTCCAACAAACTGATTGTTGCTTGATCTTTGTACTTATAGTACTCAAACTCTTCTGCTTTAAAAGCATCTGAACCTTTTGGATCGTAATTTTCAAGTTCCTGCGCTTGCAAGTTGGAGTATTTTGCCAATATGTTGTAGTACTGATAATTGTAAATACATTGTTCATAGTTTAAATCCCCTTCAAAGGGACTCATTTTTAAACTCATAATGAATTTATAATTTTCTTCTACGTAAGCTGTTTTAGACATTTGGCCGCATGCATACTTGTCTATCAACTCGTCACGATTCTTAAAAAACTTCTCAATAAGTGATTCTTCTAATTTTTGCTTTAACATTTTGTCTCCATTCTAATACCAAAATGATACATTCATATGACTTAAATGTCTATCTTTTTCGGTATAAAATTTAAATAATCCGATGAAACTAAATAATACTTGATGTTATTGTAGTCTCCATCCAAGCTATGGGACCAGCTTATTTGGGTATGCAGATGACCATAAACCACATGTTTTACCTGATAATCTTCCAATATTTCCTGTATAGGTGATACATCTTTTTTTTCATTGGTAGGCGGATAATGAAGCATCACTAGTATATTACTATACCCGTCAGTCTTAGCTTTATCAAGAGATATTCTCAAACGATGACATTCACGATTGTATATCTTCTCATCCTGTTCAGTAAAACTTGAATCGTTTGGTGATAACCAACCTCTACTACCACATATGGCCCAGCCATCAATAGTTGTATAAGTATTGTGTATAAATGTTATCGACTCATACAACGGATTCATTTTTTTTAGTGTTTCCCACCAATAATCATGATTGCCACGAGAAATGATTTTTTTTCCTGGTAATGCATCTATCCATGCAAGGTCGATCTTGGCTTCTTCCAAACTAATAGCCCAGCAAACATCACCTGGTAATAACACATAATCTTCTGGTTTAACCAACTCTAACCAAGCGGTTTTAATTTTCTCCATATAATCGGTCCAATTGTCACCAAAAACATCCATTGGTTTATCAACAGATAAGCTTAAGTGTAAATCACCTATTGCGTAAATAGCCATGTGCTCTCCTTTACAGAAAGAAAGGAAGCCTTAGCTTCCTAATCTAATTTCATTTTACTGAATAATTGATACTGAGGTAAAACTTCTTTTATCCTTAACAGTAAGTTATCAAGCGCTTCTTGGTTACCTGAGTTACAGATATCATCTAATTCCTCTTGGAAGTTAAGTGCAGCTTCTTGATCTCCAGAACTATGTAATACTCTAATTGAATCAACAATATCTCTTATAACATTTGATTTTTCTTCAAACATCAATTGAGCTTTAATGATCTCGTTTCTTATTTCACACATTTCAAGATCGAGTTTAGCAGCTGCTTCAGCAGACGCTTTCAGACGTTCTCTAATATTCTCTGGCATGTTTTGTTTATATTTATAATTCAATGAATGTTCAATAGTCGCCCAAAAATTCATTGCAAGTGTTCTTATTTGTATTTCAGCTAATATCTCTTTTTCACCATATGCTGTTTGTACAGGATATTTAATAATGATATGGTAACTTTTATAGCCACTTGTTTTCTCATTTCTTATATAATCTTTCTCATAAACGATTTTTAAATCCTTACCATCACGATTACGTATAATTTGAACTACAGAATAAATATCATCTTGGAATTGACACATGATACGAATACCAGCGATATCTTCCATTTCTTCTTCAATCAAACTTTCATCCATATTGTTTCGTTGTGATTTTTCAATAATACTAGAAATCTTTTTAACTCTACCAGTAACAAATTCTATAGGCGAGTATTCGCTCATGTCTCTGTATTCTTTTCTGATGGCTTTAAATTTTACTTTTAATTCTCCTACCGCTTGTTCATATGGTAGCAAAAGCTTTTTCCATTGTCTTATTTTATTCATAAATCGCTCCAATATTATCAGAATCTCTTTTATCTACTAAACCAATTATACCAAGAATCCACCAACTTTGAAATGTCTAGATAAACTTTTTAACGGCTTTACCATTTAAGTAGTCACAATGATCACCTTGAACGATATTTGAGTTTTCCAATTTCATTTCAATCATATCCTGTATCTTCCACCAACTCATATTCCAATTACAGAACAATGTTTCCTCTTTTGGAGCTCTCCCCAGAAGTCTTTGGAATGCAACCTTAGATTGTGTATAACTAATGAAAGAAACCACTTTATCCACATAACTGTCTACACTTTCCACAGTAAAGGCATTATTTAAATAATCATCACCCATTTTTGTATTTTTAAGAATATAAAGTGAGTGTATTTTTATAAGATCTATATCTAGAGCACTCATCACTTTAGCCGTTTCAATTGTATCTTCTAAATCATCCCAAGGCAAGTTTAAAATCAAATGTACTCCGACTTTAAAACCATATTTTTTTATTCGCATCACAGCATCAATAAACTCTGCTAATGAATGGCCTCTATTGATTTGACTCAATGTTTTATGATCCATACTCTGAAGACCAAGTTCCACTGAAATATTTACACTGAATCTACTTTCAATATCTTTTAATATCTCTAAATAAGCATCATTGATGCAGTCCGGTCTAGAAGATATACAGATTTCAACTACATCTTCAATACAAGCTTCTTCTAAATAAGTTTTAAACTCATTTAAAGGCAGATAAGTATTCGTGAAATTTTGAAAATAAGCGATATACTTTTTTGCCTTATATCTCTTTGTCATTTTTTCTATGTTGGTTTCTAATTGAGTTCTAACGGATAAATCATTGTCTAAAGCTTCAAATCCAGTCGCCACCTCACCACAAAAAGTACATCCACCATGAGCAACTTCACCATCTCTATTCGGACAGGTCAACGGCAAATTAACTGGAATTTTATATACTTTTTCACCATATAAATCTTTTAAATAACTCGAATATTTATTGTATCTTTCCATAAGCACCTCGTATACATTATATCATAGTCTCTAACTTTTCAAGTCCTATTCTCAAACAAAAGAAAAAATGGGCCTCTGCCCATTCTGTTTAAGATTCATAATCCTGTGATACAATCTCAAATATGACTTGTTTTTGAGTTTTATCTTGTAGACGATTAATCATATTTTGCTGTTGACTTGATTCAAGTGATTCACCCATAACAATCATATCAACACTTTCTTTTTCTGCAAAATTTGCAAGCGTCCCTTCAATGTCTTTAGCTTTGAATACATTTAAAGTAGCGCCATATTCTTTTGCACTTTCAAACAAATACTCTAATGCGTCCGACTCTTTTAACTGCCCGAAATATTTCCAATTTTCCTTGACAACATGAATCACAAACAATTCATCCTCTTCATGTTGTTTTAAAGTGTGCGCTCTTTCAATTAACCTTTTACATAGCTTTTGTTGTGTCACACATACCATTATTTTTTTGTTCTCCATACATCCTCCAAAAACATAACTTGCTTATGTGAGTATATTATACTACAATTTATAAGTAAACATTCTATAGACTATAAAGATTTATCTATTTTTAATATACTAATACATCTACTTATGATTACCTATCCAACTTAAGGAGGATTTTATGAAACGATATACAAAGGTCATTGGTATCAGTGGTTCAATATACACTGTAGAGTTCGAAAAAATTAGACACCATGATAACAAAGTCAGAGAAGTACGTGAAGATACTGTTATTAAACCATTTAAAGCAGGTAAAGCTGAAGTTATGGTTATCTTTGAAGAGACTCAAAAACAAATGCTTTTAGATAACTTTAGTGATGAAGAGCTTATCAGAAAATATCTTGGGAAGAAATTCTTATAAATAGCGCCTTTAGGCGCTATAACAAATTTTTAAGTGCTTTTCTGTTATGTCCACTAAATCCTGTCACTTCATCAGCTTCCATTAATGCATCGATAATGGATTCTTCAATGACTTCTACAGCTCCTCTAAACACATCATCCATATAGCTATCATGTAAGATTTCTCTAGGAGTTGTAACCGCATAAGCCTTTGAAGTAACTGGACTGTCTGTTGTAAAACCTATAACTATATCTCCACTTCCATGTCCAATGAAAGTCCCTGTTCTTGAAAGTCCTGCTACTGCTCTTTTAGTCATTCGTTTCAATTGATGTGATTCGAGTGGAAGATCCGTTGCTAGTATCATGATAATAGAACCATTGTCTCTTTCTTCAAGAGCTTCTATTTTTTCTTTTAATTCTACTCCAATAGGTTTACCTTGATAGATCAAATCTTCTAATCGTCCCATATTGCAAAGTACCAGCCCACCAATGGTGTATGACTTATCCTCTAATTCAAGGACTCTAGAAGCGGTTCCAATACCACCTTTTAATTGATAACAACTCATGCCTCGTCCCGCTCCAACAGCTCCTCTTTCAAAGTCAACCGAAGCGTTATTTAATGCGGTTAAAACATGACGTTCGGTGATTACTTGTTTTCTAATATTATTTAAATACCCGTCATTACACTCACAAACTACAGGATTTACAGTCCCAATTGTACCACCTATCTCATCAAAGTGAGATAACATAAACTTGATCAAACAGTCTGCAGTATGAGCTGCACTTAAGGTGTTGGTTAATAAAATCGGTGTTTCTAAAGTACATAATTCTTCAATTTGAGTTAAACCTATAGACTTTCCAAATCCATTGATGACATGACATGTTGCTCTTGTTTTTTCCCTAAACCAATTGTAGGATTTTGGCAATATAGCTGTTACGCCCGTTTGTATATCACCATCAACCAATGTAGCATGTCCAACTAAAACGCCTGGTACATCTGTAATAGAATTATTTTTCCCCTTCATTTCCACCTCTTTTCTTACTTTATTATACATTATTACAACATTCATAAGCTATAACTTTCATACTAATTCAAGAAAAACATTTGTAATATAATACATTCAAGGAGATCATCTTTCATGGTAAATTTTTATAAGTCATCAACACTAATAACCAACTTCTAACCTCTTGTTAATTTATTAGGTGTTGGAGATGGCACGGAAATCATTCCATACGAACTCGGTCGGAACAGTATGTTTTTTATCAATCCCTCATTGCATCCAGATACATATGAGTTCTATTATATAGTAAAAGGTCAAATCGAATTTCAAGATGATATCTACAATCCATATGATTATTTTGATGCCAAACGCGCTTCTGAAAATTATGGTTTGAAAGCATTAGAAGACACAGTTATTCTCTTTATTTCTTCTAAATACCGGAGAATATGAAACGGCTAATAATTTCAATGAAATTTTAGCTGAGAAACTTGAATCAATTCAAATAAATGATCATTACACTTTTGAACATTACAAGCATGTTAAAAGACTGGTCAATGAGATTGGTAAGTATATGAATTTAAAAGATTCCGACTTAAAAAAGTTGCCTTTGTCAGCCTATTGTCACGATGTTTCTAAATCAAAATATCCAATCACATTCTAAACTAATCTGACAAACTTACCCATGAAGAATATTCTACTATGAAAAAACATGTTATACATGGATATGATATTATCAAAGAGTCACTAGATATAGAAGTGGCAGGCCTTCTTATTTTGCATCATGAAAGATTAGATGGTAGTGGATATCCGAAAGGTTTAAAGGACACTGAAATTTCTTTACTCGGAAGAATATTAGCTGTTGTGGACAGTTTTGATGCCATGACCACAGATCGGATTTACAAACGAGGAAAAGATTATGAAACCACGCTGAAAGAATTATATAGTCTTTCACATCAATATGATATTGAAATTGTATAAAATCATAAATAAAAAAAGTTCCTAATAGGAACTTTTTAGTGTTTTAGTCTTCAGGATTAAAAACATATTTTTGAATTTCAGGTGATATTTCTTTTCCTGTGTAATTCATACCAATTCTAAACTCAATATCAAATTTTTTCGCAATGTATTCTAATTTATTAATGCACGTTAGTGCATCTATTTCATTCATATCTACCATATTATAAAGGCCATCCACAAAGATGGTTTCGATGTCATAATCATTTGAGATAATACCACATAAGAATCCAACAAATTCATCCGGTTTTTCTATTGGGAACTCTTCCATGTTCAAAAATCTTATTTCATGTTTCAAATCATAAATATGGCGCTTGTCGCTATCAAGATAAACTATATTTCCAGTTGTCGAAGCAACCTTCTCATTCGCCATTTTTAGTAAATGCTTTGTTTTTCCTGACCCCTCTTTGCCTGCTAAAATTTTAACCATAGTTATTTCCTCCTTTATTCTTGGTAGAATGAAATTAAAAACCAAATCATTTTCATATATATATTATACGACATCCAATAAATAAACCCTTCTAAATTCATCAAATATTCTGACTTTTTTAGATTGCCCACAATAAAACAGTGGGCGTTTTGTATATTTATTACAATGTCGGATTAATATGCTTATTTCTAAGTTGTCCGCATGCTGCATCGATGTCTCCACCCAATTCACGTCTAATTGTAGCTTCAATATTGTATCTTTTTAAGACGGTTTGGAATGCTTTCGCATTGTCCAGTGAAGTGGCTTTAAAACTCTTTTCAATCACTGGATTTATCGGTATTAGATTCACATGACAATGTATATTGCGTAGTATAAAGCCTAAATTTTCAGCTTCTTCTTTCGAATCGTTTTCACCCGCTATTAATGCATACTCAAATGTAATTCTTCGGCCTGTAGAATTCGTATATTTTTTACAAACTGCCAATAGCATTTCAATTGGATACTTTTTATTAATAGGCATCAATTTACTTCTTTTATCATTATCTGTTGCATGTAATGATATTGCTAAAGTTATTTGTAGCTTCTCTAACATGAGTTTTTCGATTCCAGGCACCAATCCGCATGTAGAAATTGTAATTGATCTCATCCCTATATTAAGCCCTTTAGGATGATTGACCAATTTTAAAAATCTCATTACTTCATCGTAATTGTCAAGCGGCTCACCACTTCCCATCAACACAACATTTGAAATACGTTCACCAGTTTCATGTTGTACAGTTAATATTTGTCCAAGCATTTCACCAGCTGTTAATTGACGACTCAAACCATGAAGCGTAGAAGCACAGAATGAGCATTTCATTTTACAACCAACCTGTGTTGAAATGCAAATTGTATTACCATGTCTATATTTCATAAAAACACATTCTATGATATTACCATCAGTTAATTGCATTAGATATTTTTTTGTACCATCTGATTTCGATTCCAACTTCTCAACTACAGACATATTGGAAACTTCAAATTTTTCTTCTAATTGTTCTTTTAAAGCTTTGGGAATATTATTCATTTCATCAAATGAAGAAACGCCTTTAATCATCCATTCAAATATTTGTTTTCCTCTAAATCCAGGAATCTTCTCTTTTTTCATAATTTCTACAACACTGTCTAAATCATGTTCTCTTAAGCTTATTTTCATTTTTCCCTTTCTAAACAACAAAAGAGTTACAAAAGTAACCCTTAATCTTCTAAATCCTCAATTGTATTCGATAAAATATCAGCAAGTCCTACAAACTCGCAACCATAGTGGAATTCTGTACCTTCTTTAACCTGACGAATAATTTTTAACACAGTGAAAAAGAACTTATCCTCATCAATTGTAATTTTAGCATTGAAATAAAAATCGAGTGGCAATTCGTGCTCGCAAGCAAATCCTAAACCTGATTTCGAAATATTTACAACTTGGAATTCTTCATTTATATCTTCAATTTTCACATCATCCTGTTTGTATAATTCTTCAATATTCAATGTGATTTCAAATGGAAATCTTTTGTCTTTTCTTCGCTCCATAAAACTTACACCTCTTTTTTTATTATTAGTAAGCTTATTATATCATAATGAGCTTAGCCCTTCAACGCTTTCAAATAAAACATCACTTAAAATGAGTATACCCCATTTTAAGTGATGTTCTAACATTTATTTCATTTTTATTATCAATTGCCCTTTTTCAAGAGTTTCCCCTGATTTTACAAAGAGTTTTTCTATCAATCCATCCTTACTAGCAGTAATAACGGTTTCCATCTTCATAGCCTCTATAATAGCAATCGATTGATCTTTTTTTACAAAATCTCCTTCCAACACTAAAATTTTAACAATGTTGCCTGGAATAGAGGTACCGATATCATCTGAATTATCAGGGTCTGCTTTTATCACATTCTTTGTTTCTTTTATCTGAGCGTTTTTTTCCAGAACATCAAAAACCCTTCTATTGCCATCAACTTCATAAGTTAAAGTTCTTTTACCCTCATCATTTAGTTTGCCAATCTCCAATAGTTTGATAACGACAATTTTACCTGATCTTATTTTAACTTCACAGGTCTCTCCTTCTCTTAAACCATGGAAAAAAACATCACTTTCCATATGCCTAAAACTTCCATCCTTCTCAATACTTTCTCTATATGCTTTATAAACCTTTGGATAAAGTGCATAGCTTAATAAGTCAGATTCAGTTGGTTCATAACTTTCAGTCTTTAAAATCTTGTAGATGTCGTCAAAATCCTCAGGAGGTAACAGTTCACCCGGTCTGACTGTAACAATCTCTTCCTTTTTAACAATCATTTTCTGTAACTCGGATGGGAAGCCTCCTTGAGGTTGTCCCATCATACCTCGGAAATAAGAAACAATTGAATCCGGATAAGCCAAGTCCTTACCTTCTTCCAATATGTTTTCAGATGTCAAATTGTTTTGAACCATAAAGATTGCCATATCACCTACAGCTTTTGAAGTAGGTGTTACCTTTATAATATCTCCAAGCATTATATTGACTTCTTTAAACATGCTTTTCACTTCACTGAACCTTGAACCCAAACCAAAACTCTCCACTTGGGGTTTTAGATTTGAGTATTGTCCACCAGGTATTTCATAATGATAAATTTCAGCAGTACTTGATTTTAAGTCTGATTCAAAGTCGTGATAGATGGGTCTAACAGACTGCCAATAATTATCAATGGATTGCATCTTCTTCGTATCAAATCCAGTATCTCTTGATGTATGTTTAAGAGCTTCTACAACAGAGTTAAGAGCTGGTTGACTGGTTAAACCACTCATACTATTCATTGCGGTGTCAACAATATCAACACCGGCTTCTGCTGCTAACATAACCGTTGCAACACCATTTCCAGTTGTATCATGAGTATGAAGATGAATTGGTAAACCCACTTCTTTCTTTAATGTTTTAATCAGTTTATGCGCAGCATATGGCTTTAATAAAGCTGACATATCCTTTATACCAAGTATATGAGCGCCTTCTTTTTCAATTTCTTTTGCTAAGTTGACATAATAGTCTAAAGAATACTTATCTCTATATTCATCTAATATATCACCGGTATAACAAATACATGCTTCAGAGATCTTATTTTGAGCACCAACTTCATTTATGGCAACTTTCATACCATCTACCCAGTTTAGAGCATCGAATATTCTATAGACATCGATACCTCTTTTAGCTGACTCACTGATAAATCTTCTAATCACATTGTCAGGATAGTTTTTATAACCTACGCCATTAGAACCACGTATCAACATTTGAAGAAGAATATTCGGCATCTTTTCTCTAACCAGATCTAATCTTTCCCATGGTGACTCTTTTAAGAATCTGTATGCAACGTCAAAAGTTGCACCTCCCCACATTTCAGCTGAAAAGAGGTCTCTTCCGTGTACAGCAGTAGCTTTGGCGATTTTTTCCATATCTCTCGTTCTGACACGTGTTGCCATCAGTGATTGCTGCGCATCTCTCATAGTTGTATCTGTTAACAATAACTTCTGTTGAGCGTGTATCCAAGAAACAACACCTTTCGGTCCATCAGTCTCTAATAACTGTTTGGTACCAATTAATGTTTTAGGACTTTCAACCTTTGGCACACTTGGTACATCAAAATAAGGTTTTTGACCTTTTGTTTCATTCACGACTTTATCACTAATGAATTTTAGTAATTTGTACTCATGGTCTTCAACAGATTGTATATCTAAAACATCCGGATGACTCGCAATAAAATTCGTATCACAGAGACCTTGTTTAAATTTATCATGATTTAAAACATTGATTAAAAATCCAATGTTGGTTTTTACACCACCAATTTTTATTTCATCCAATGCTCTTTTAGATTTTCTTATAGCGTCATCAAAAGTTCTAGCCCACGACGTACATTTAACCAAAAGTGAATCATAATATGGACTGATAATCGATCCAGTAAATCCACTACCTCCATCTAATCGAATACCAAAACCAGATCCCGTTCTATACACGTCCATTTGCCCTGTATCAGGCATAAAATCATTATGTGGGTCTTCTGTTGTTATACGGCACTGAATCGAATACCCTCTAATCTCAATCGTTTCCTGAGTAATATTTAATATTTCTGAATTCAAGGCATGACCTTCTGCTATTAAAATCTGACTCTGTACCAAATCAATACCTGTCACCATCTCTGTAATGGTATGTTCCACTTGAATTCTTGGGTTCATTTCAATAAAATAATGTCTATTATTTTTATCAACTAAGAACTCCACCGTACCTGCGTTGACATAATTAACTGCTTTACCAATTTTAATAGCATCTGCACAAAGCGCTTCTCTTACTTTATCAGGCAAGTTAAGAGCCGGTGTGTATTCAATCACTTTCTGGTGTCTTCTTTGAATAGAACAATCACGTTCATACAAATGTACAATATTACCTCTGCTGTCACCTAAAATTTGTACTTCAACATGTCTTGGTGATTCAAGGTATTTTTCAATAAAGATTTCATCACTGTCAAATGCTTTTTCAGCCTCTCTTTTTGCACTTTGATATGAGGAAATCAACTCTGAAGCGCTAGATACAATTCTCATGCCCCTACCACCACCGCCTGCAGACGCTTTTAACATCACAGGGTAACCACAGTATTTCGCAAACTTAACCGCGTCATCTTCGGTTTCTATAGGCTGTTTAACACCTGGTATTGTCGGAACACCGACTTCATTCGCAACAATCTTGGACTGTATCTTATCACCGACTTTTAACATCATTTCAGCACTTGGTCCAATAAATATCAAACCTGCTTCTTCACATTTTCTACTAAAGACTGGATTTTCAGATAAAAAACCATAACCTGGATGAATGGCATCAACACCTTTTTTCTTAGCCAGTTTGATAATCTCATTCATATCTAAATAAGCCTGCAGTGGACTTTTTTGTTTACCAACTAAATAAGCTTCATCTGCTTTAGTCCGAAATAATGCTGCTTTATCCTCTTTCGAGTAAATCGCAACTGTTTTTATCCCAAGTTCATGACAAGCTCTGAATACTCTAATTGCAATTTCCCCACGATTTGCAACTAAAACCTTTTGTATTTTTCTCATAATACCCCCTGAATAATGTCCGTCATACAAAACTTATGTTTGCAAGCTTTCTTGCACCTTTCGAATACTATAACAACAATTTATTTGAAATGCAAGACAAGTTTCATAATTTAGTAATTAATCATAATCGAATTTTTTTTCAAAAAAAAATAACCAAATCAAATTTGGTTATCTCGTTCTATCTTAGAATAAATACAGCCACAATAGTCTTGTCTGTACAACTCATTCTCTTTTGAAAGTTCTACTGATCTTTTGTACCCATTTTTCTTTTTAAAATCAGAAGTCAGATACTTTACATTATATTGTAATGCTAATCTCTGTCCTATTGTATTCAATCGTTCAGAGTTCTTAAGCGGGCTGATACTTAGAGTTGTCGTATAATAATCAAAATCATACTCTTTTGCATAAGATGCAGCTTCTTCTAACCGCAGTTCAAAACAAGCATCACACCTTGGTCCACCTTCTTTATGATCTTCTAGTCCTTTTATCTTTTTAAAGAATTCATCTGATGTGTAATCAATTTTTACTAAATCAATCTCACTTGATATACTTTTATTGATTTTTATTTGTTCTTGATATCTTTTTTCAAACTCTTCTAAATCAATCATATTAGGATTATAGAACAAAACTGTTATTTTGAAATAGTTCTGCATGTATTCTAAAACATAACTACTACATGGTGCACAACAACTATGAAGAAGTAAAGAGGGTCTATCAGTACAATCTATTTTTTGTATGATTTTTTCCATTTCCTTTTGATAATTAACCTTCATGACCACCAATAACCTCTATCTTATGCAAACCTTGAAACTTGGTTGAAAACTGATAAACATCTTCATTTTCGTCAAGTGCATAACCTTCGTTTTGTGATGTTGCTATATCTTTAACATATTTTAGTTGATCACATTCAAATGGTGTTATAGAGTAATCATTGTCTACAGGAGAATATTGTCCCCACGTATACATCGTACCAACTTTATCCAAAGCAACAACAAAGTCATTACTACATGATATTTTCTCGATATCTCTAAGACCTGGAATCTCAATAGGAAACAAGACTTCCTTTTCACCATCAAAACCAATCTGATGATTTTTATTAAGACCAAAACCATAAACTCTACCACTATTAGATAATGCCAAAGCAAAATTTCGACCAGCAGAAAGCATTTTGATATCTTTCAATTGAGTCGTTAGCGGATCGCTAAATTTACCTTTATAACCAAGTGCTAATTGACCGTGGTTGTTATTACCCCAGGCTTTAACATTGCCATCATACCCAAGTGCAAGTGCAAAGTCAAAACCCAAAGCAACAGCTTTCACATTTTCAACACCTTCAACTCGTAGGGGTCTGTCCACAAAATGGGCTTCACTAATTGCCAAACAGTGATTCTCGTTGCTTCCCCACGTATACACATAGCCATCACTCGTGACTGCAGCACTAAATCCTCTTCCCGCAGCAACCTGAACGATATTTTCTATTCCCCATGCTAATTTTGGTATTTTTGAATTAATTCTACTACCATTACCAAGCTGACCAAAATCATTTTTGCCCGTCGCAAATACACGCCTATCTGTTTTCAAGAATAACGTGTGATTGTCTCCGACTGCAATATCAGCGATGTTCTCAGCTTGTACAATTTCATCCAAAAGATCATTATTCAGATTTGTACAATTTCCAAGTTGGCCAAAATTATTTTCACCATAACCAAGTACCTTGCCATTGTTATGTAATACCATAAGATGGCCACCAGAAGCATGTAAACTTTTTATACCTTTTAGTTCAGCAACAAAGATTTCCTTACTTGCCCATTCAGACCATCTGAAATGTTTGTCCATGACTCGTAACTTTATGGTGTGAACACCTTCTGTTGCAAAATATTCTTCATTATTTTCCCATTCAACTTCTAAAATTTTATTGTCCTCAGTAATTGAATCATCAGCGAAGTATTCTATTTTTGTAGTCGTTGTAAAATTAGCTAATGGCTTCATGCCAATAACTGCCGTTGTCTCAATACCGCTACCTAAGGTAAAAAAACTCAACTTCAAATGGTTATTCTTAAAAGTTGAACTGCCACCCACTTGTTTTACAAGCACATTAGCATCAACTTTCTTAGGTATCTTTTTAACAATTAAGAACTTGTCATCAACAGACATTTCATAATTACTCAACTTTACCTTTGAATCGCTAGACAAATATTTTTTAACATTTTCAATACCTTTTGTTAGTCCAATATTCTCATTCCTAAAAGTTTTAAAAGCTTTCTTAATTTCTTTATAATCTGACAGTATATCAAACTCATCTTGGTTTTGCATATAAAAGAATGTTCCCACACCCGATATGACTAACAAACCCATTGTTAACAATATTTCCAAATCTCTCTCCTCCAAAATCCATACTCATATTGTATAAAAAAAAAGACCTTTTGAAAAGGGGAAAAAAAATAAACCTCACCGAAATGAGGTTTTAACTTATAATACTGAAACGATTCCTGTTTCTATGTCATAATATGCTGATACAATTTCCAAATTATTGCTTTCATAAGCTTTTTTTATGATTGTACCTTCACTCTTTAATGACTCAGCAACCAATCTTGCATTTTCTCTTGTCGCGTTATCTTGGAAGTCACCTTCCCTACCACGAACATTTTCAATTGCTGGTTGAATTGCTTCAACTAATGAACCAATGCTTCCCGGTGCCTCTTCAACACTTGTAGAAATGGCTGCACCAACAGCACCGCAGTTTGTATGAGATAGAACCATAATTAATGGTGTTTTTAAATGATCCACTGCATATTCAATACTGCCAATAATGGCTTCATCTACAATATTACCTGCAACTCTTAAGACGAATAAGTCGCCTAAACCTTGATCAAATATCAATTCAGGTGGTACTCTTGAATCTGCACATCCAATTACAATAGCTTTTGGATTTTGTCCATTCATTCCCTCTAAACGTCTGTCCTTATTTAATCTTGGAAACTCATTTGTTTCATCTGCAAAGCGTTTATTACCTTCTAATAATTCTTTTAATACATTTTGACCCATAATATCCTCCAATGGTTTATTCTCAGACCATTTTAATATCTTTTAATTGAAAATACAAGTCTTTTAGAATAAGCCAACAATTTCACCATCTTCTAAAATATCAATTTTGTTAGCAGCTGGTACTTTTGGAAGACCAGGCATTCTCATAATATCTCCTGCTAAAGCGATTAGGAATCCAGCACCAGCTGATGCCTTAACTTCTTTGATTGTTACTCTGAAACCTGTTGGTCTACCCAATAATTTTTTGTTATCAGATAATGAATATTGAGTTTTAGCCATACAGATTGGTAACTCAGCTAATCCATCTTCAGTATACTTCTTGATATCACTTAAAGCTTTTGGTGCAAAATCAACACCATCAGCGCCATAAATCTCTTTGCAAATAGTTTCAATCTTTTCTTTTGGAGACATCGATAACTCATATAATGGTTTGAAATCTGCAGTACCCGCTTCAACTACTTCAACTACTTTCTTAGCAAGTTCAACGCCACCTTCACCACCATATGCCCATACATCTGACATAACAACTGGAATACCAAGCGCTTTACACTTATCTTCAACAAATTTTACTTCCGCGTCTGTATCAGTCGGGAACTTATTAATCGCAATAATGCCTGGTACATTAAACTTAGCAACATTTTCAATATGTTTTTCTAAATTTTCAAAACCAAAACCTAATGCTTCTATGTTTTCTTCGTTAAGATCAGCTTTTTTTACACCACCATGATTCTTTAATGCTCTAATTGTTGCAACAATTACAGTAGCTGATGGTTTTAAATCTGCTTGTCTACATTTGATGTTAAAGAATTTCTCAGCTCCTAAATCAGCACCAAAACCTGCTTCTGTTACAACATAATCCGCTAATTTAAGTGCCATTTTTGTTGCTACAACCGAGTTACAACCATGTGCAATATTTGCAAACGGACCACCATGAATAAGCGCTGGTGTATTCTCTAATGTTTGAACCAAGTTCGGCATCAAAGCATCTTTTAGTAATAATGCCATTGCGCCTGTTGCTTCGATTTGACCTGCAGTAACTTGCTTTTTGTCATATGTATAACCAATTACCATTTTAGCAAGTCTTTCTTTCATATCTTCTAAACTTGTTGCTAGACATAAGATTGCCATAACTTCTGAAGCTACTGCAATATCAAAACCATCTTCTCTCATAACACCGTTGTTCTTAGAACCAACGCCTACGATGATATTTCTTAGTGATCTATCGTTCATATCCACAGCTCTTCTCCAAGTGATTCTCTTTGGATCCAAGTTTAGTTTATTTCCTTGATGTAAATGATTGTCTATTAAAGCTGCTAATAAGTTATTTGCAGTTGTAACCGCATGAATATCACCTGTAAAGTGTAAGTTGATATCGTCCATTGGTACAACTTGAGCATAACCACCACCAGCAGCGCCACCTTTAACTCCGAAACAAGGCCCTAATGAAGGTTCTCTTAAAGCTGTAAAAGTCTTTTTCCCAATCTTATTTAAACCCATACTTAGACCTACATTGGTTGTTGTTTTACCTTCACCAGCAGCTGTTGGATTAATTGCAGTTACTAAAATCAATTTACCATCTTCTTTGGCTTCGTTTCTTTTAATAACATCTAAATGAACTTTCGCTTTATAATTTCCATATAATTCCAAATCCTGATCAGTTAATCCTACATTTTTTGCAACTTCCGAAATATGTTGCATTTTGGCTTCTTGCGCTATTTGAACATCTGTCTTCATATTAACCTCCGATTTTTTACACAATACGTGTATTCCTACTAGTACTTTAATATATGTCAATCAATTTAACGTCAAAAATCGTTTGGTTACATGTACTTATTTTTGACCTTTCATCTATTTAGCGTCAAAAGCGATTTTTTCACAAGCTTCTAATGTATTTTTCATCAACATTGTTATTGTCATCGGACCAACTCCGCCAGGGACAGGTGTTATATATGATGTTTTCTGTTGAACCGGTTCAAATGCTACATCGCCAACCAGTCCAGTTTCAATTCTATTGATACCAACATCTATAATAACTGCACCTTCTTTTACCATATCAGCCTTTAAGAAATGAGGTTTTCCGATTGCGGCAACTATAATATCCGCTCTTTTTAGTATGGTTTCCAAATTCTTTGTTCTTGAATGACAAATAGTAACTGTAGCATTTTTTTCCAGTAGCATTAAGGCAATTGGCTTTCCTACAATATTACTTCTACCTAATACAACAGCTTCTTTGCCCTCTAACTCAATTTCATAATATGCTAATAACTCAATAATACCAGCGGGTGTACACGGTTTAAAACCTTCTACCCCAGTAGTTAGTTTACCTACATTAAGCGGGTGGAAACAGTCAACATCTTTTCTTGGATCTATCGCTTCAATGACACGTGATTCATCAATATGTTTCGGAAGCGGCAATTGCACTAAAATACCATGAAGTTTTTCTGTGTTATTTAACTTTTCTATTAAAGTTAATAATTCACTTTCCGATACATCAGCATCCAAATCATACTGTTCCGAATACATCCCTAATTTTTCACAAGTTCTTTGTTTGCTTCTAACGTACGATTGACTGGCTGGATTATCTCCTACTATTATAACTGCAAGTCCCGGTACAATATTTTGTGATTGTAACTTTTGGACTCTCTTTGAAATTTCAGTTCTAATTTTTTCTGATACTAATTTCCCATCTATGATCATAAATGACCTCCTATACTCGACTTCTTTATAATCTAACATAAATTAATTGCAAGTACAATGAATCAATTATCTAAAGGTGTTTTTTTTTCTTGTAAACTATCTTTAACAAAATTAAAAACGCCCTTAGGCGTTTTATAATTCTAATAGTTGATCAATTTTTTCTTTATCAAAGCCAACAACATCGATACCTCCAATGACAATAATAGGGACTCCACGATACCCTTTATCCATCAATTCCTGTCGTGCAGCTTTATCAGATTGAACATTTTTGTCTTCGTAAGAAAAGCCCTTTCTATCTAAGTATGCTTTTGCAGATTGACAATGCGAACAACTCTCTGTTGAGTAGATAATAATTTTCTTCATAACTCCTCCATTCTGTCTTTATAAAGCATACCCAAAATTAATAAAATATAAACCTTAAAATAATCATTTGTTTCTGTTATAATAACTATAGAATTTCTTGATAAGGAGTAAAATATGAATTTTAAAGAACTACAGAGTTTTGTAGCAATCAGTAAGTATAAGAATTTTTCTAAAGCTGCTAAAGCACTTTATTTAACACAACCTACGATTAGTCATCACATTCAAACTTTAGAAGATGAGTTAAAAACAACTATTTTAATTAGAACCAGTAAAAGTGTTTCTCTGACTAAATCTGGTCAACTTCTTTTGATTCATGCACAAAAAATTCTAAATGAAAAAGAACAAATTCATTTTATGTTTGATCACTACAATGGTGATATATCAGGCGAACTTGAAATTGCTACAAGTACAATTCCAAGTCAGTATTATCTACCCAGTATCGTAAAAAGTTTTTCTAAGATTCATCCAAAGATGAATTTTAAAATTGAAAAACTCGATTCTGCTGGTGTCCACAAAAAACTGGAACTCAGCACCATTGATTTTGGTATTGTTGGTGCAAAGTCCAATGCCGATTTCTTTGCGTATGAAAAAATTTTATCCGATAATATCGTTTTATGTTGTGATTACAACTTGGAGACGGATTCTTTAACCATTCAAGATCTAAAGAAAATCCCACTGATTATAAGAGAAGAAGGTTCTGGTACAAAAAAAATGCTTATGAAAGCACTTTCTGAACATAATATAGAAAGACATCAACTCAATATTTTTGCAACAATCGATGATATCAACACCATAAAAGCATGTATTCTAGGTAGTGATAAATATGCTTTCACGTCAAAGATTGCTATACAAGAGGATGTTGATCAAAAGAAATTGAAAATTATTCAGGTTGATGATTTTGAGGTTTTAAGGGATTTTTATTTCGTTTACAATAAAAAACATATTTTAACACCTCTCTCTCAAACCTTTAAAGATTATATATTAAGCAAGGCGTAGCCTTGCTTATATCCATTTTTGCATAATATTTATTACTTCATTTAAATCACCTGGTATGATTTTATATTGACATTCAAAATTCTCATCCATGTCACTTGAGCAATTTGTATATAGGTAAATACTATCCATACCTACTGCATTTGCACCTTTAATATCAGTGGTATGATCATTTCCTATGTAGATACATTCCTCAGGCTTCAACTGTTCCTTCTCTAACATAATCTCATAAAATTTTTTATCTGGTTTGCTGATTTTATAATCCGAAGATAAATATAACTTATCAAAATACTTTTCTATCCCTGTGTATTTCAGCTCATTTAAAGTGAATGAACTTTGTGCATTAGAGAGTAAGATTACCTTTAGCTTACTTCTATTCAATAATTTTAATAACGCTTCAGCATATGGATAGAGTTGTACATAATCAGTTGATAACAATCTAAACATGGTCGCGGTTTCTAATAATGTCGTTTTATCGACAATAATCCCTTTGTCCATAAATAGATGATTAAAAACATCTAAAAGGTCAATATCAGGATACTCAGCAGATTCTTTTTTCAGATAAACTTCTACTGCTTCTTCATAACTTTTCTTTAAATCCGTAAAGTGCGCTCCGAAATAACCGTAATAAAGAGTCATCTGTTGCCAGAACAAGTCATTATCCTCATCGGTATGTATATCAATCAGAGTACCATATAAATCAAATACAATTGCTTTTTTCATGTTGTTACCTCCATAGGAATTATAACATGAAAATACCGCTAAATCATCGATTTAGCGGTATCGTTTTAGTATTTATAAAAAGCTTTGTAACCTTTGTAAGCCATGTATAAGTCAGCTTTACTGATGACTTCGTATGTACCATGCATACATAATACCGGTACACCACAATCTACAACTTCAGCATTTTGATTCGCAAGTAGGTAGGCAATTGTACCACCACCACCTTGGTCCACTTTTCCAAGTTCTCCAGTTTGCCAGATGACTTGATTCTCATCGAATATATTTCTTACTTCAGCAACAAATTCAGCATTGGCGTCATTACATCCACCTTTACCTCTTGAACCTGTGTACTTAACGATTTGAAGACCTTTACCAACATATCCTGAGTTCAGCTTTTCATAAGCACCTGCATAATTCGGATCGTATGCAGCACCAACATCTGCTGATAATACTTTTGTATTACCCATAGCACGTCTCATATAGATATCAGAATAATTATCCACTTGAAGGTTAATAAGTTCAGCTACAACATCATTAAAGAATGAAGATTGAGATCCAGTATTTCCCTGAGAACCGACTTCTTCCTTATCCATAAACATACCAACAGCAGTTTTCTTAGGTGCTTCAATTTCAAATAATGCGATCAAACTCGAATATGCACACACTCTATCATCTTGTCCATATGCTGCTACTAAACCTCTATCTAACCCAACATCTCTTGCTTTGCCAGCTGGTACGATTTCCAATTCAGCAGTTACTAAGTCAGCTTCTGTCACATTGTATTTTTCATTTAATAACCTTAAGACATTGAATTTAAATTTATCTTTTGTGTCTTTATCTCCACAAGGAATTGATCCTATCAATACATTTAGATCTTCTCCACCAATCGCTTCACCGATTTTCTTAGCATACTGATCTTTAGCCAAATGAGGTAAGATATCTGTAATAAACATTACTGGATCGTTATCATCTTCTCCAATAACAACATTTACTTTTTTGCCTTCTTTAGTAACAATAACACCGTGAAGTGCTAATGGTGTAGAAGTCCATTGGTACTTTTTAATACCGCCATAGTAATGTGTCTTTAAGAATGCCATTTCAGATGATTCGTATAATGGTACAGGTTTTAAATCTATTCTCGGAGCATCTATATGACTTCCTATAACATTCATACCTTTTTCAATTGACTCTTCTCCAATAATAAACAAACAAATTGCTTTGTCTTTATTCATTGCGTAAACTTTAGTTCCGGCCTTTAATGGCTCATTTTTTTCCACCAATGATTTATAATCTACATAACCATTTTCAATTGCCATTCTTTGAATCTCTAATGCACATTCTCTTTCAGTTTTACCAACATCTAAAAATGTCTTATAGCCAATACTGAAATCCATAACCAATTTCGTTTCAGCTTCGTCTATTTCTCCCCAAACATTTTTATACTCATGTGTTAGTTGTTCTTGAAGCTCTTTTAAGTTCCCCATAATTCCTCCTAAAATTTATTTCTGTATACTAAATTTCTACACTATAATAACATATTATCAAAAAAAGTAACACCCTAAGGTGTTACTTATACAAGCTTAGTTATAACTGCTCTTTCCGATTCATTTAATATTTTAGCAAAATCCAATAAAATAATAATTTTACCTTCATGTTTACCCACACCGGAAATATATTCTCTATCCTTACCAGTAAGGATTGCCGGTGTTGATTCAATATCTTTGTCATCTATTCTTAAGACTTGAGATGCCTCATCTACTAAGAATCCTATTGCAACGCCATCAATTGAATAAATGATAATTCTTGTGTCATCACTAACACTTGTTTCTGCAATATTGAATCTCTTTTTAAGATTGATAACAGGAATAATATCACCACGTAAATTAATAATACCTTCCACATAAGTTGGTGCATCTGGTACCTTCGTGATATCCATATACTCACTTATTGTGCTTACATTTAGAATATCCACTCCATATTTTTCATCTCCAAGGATAAATACTACAAATTGATTTTCAGTCATTCTAATGTTCTCCCTTCTCAGTATCTTCGGGATCTACAATCTCGATGTTGTCTAGTTGTCTTTTGAAAGACTCTTTAAAATTCTTTAAATACTCTGCCCTTAACTCTTGCTGTTCAATTTTCTCAGCGTCAGTTAAACCTTCATTTTTCTTCTTGTTAGCCAGAACATTGATTCTATCAAGTTTCTCTTTAGATAGCATTTTAGCACCTCATATCTAGTTTATTTTTGTAATAACAGTTGACCAGTTAAACTTTCAACAGCTTTAACGATGTCGTGTCCCTGCACTAGATTATACACTAATTCCTGATCTTTGTACATTTCTCTATCGTCAATCCATTTAGGAACAACAGAACGTACTTGGTCATAAGCTATCTTTGTACCTTTTCCCAACTTAGAAGCGTCTCTAAAGTCAACACCTTGAGCGCCAGCAAGTAATTCAATAGTAATTACATTTTGAGCATTCTTAAGAATTTCTCTAGCCTTACGAGCTGCAATAGTTCCCATACTTACATGATCTTCTTGGTTTGCAGAAGAAGGAATTGAATCCACACTAGCAGGATGTGCCAACACTTTGTTTTCTGATACCAATGCTGCTGCTGCATATTGAGCAATCATAAAACCTGAATGTAAACCACCTTTTGGTGTTAAGAAAGCTGGTAAATCATTTAATTGAGGATTTACTAGTCTTTCAATTCTTCTTTCACTTGAATTGGCAATTTCCGACAATGCTATTGCTAAGAAGTCAAACGGTAGTGCCATTGGTTGACCGTGGAAATTTCCGCCAGAGATTGCTAAATTAGCTTCTGGTAAAATAATTGGATTGTCTGTAACAGAGTTAATCTCAATCAATACCTTTTGAGCTATATAGTCAATAGCGTCTTTACTTGCACCGTGAATTTGTGGAATACAACGTAGCGAATAAGCATCCTGATTACGTAGTTGTCCTTGTCTAGTCGTTAAACCACTGCCTTCTAATAAATCTAACATATTATAAGCCGTTGCTAGTTGACCCTTATGAGGTCTAACCGTATGAATTCTTGGATCATATGCATCAGTGATACCAGATAAGGCTTCAACAGTTAATGCTGCAGATATATCTGATAATTTACATAATTGAATGGCATCATGTACAGCTAAACAACCAACAGCTGTCATTACTTGTGTACCATTAATTAATGCTAGTCCTTCTTTAGAAGTTAATTCTACAGGTGTTAAACCAACTTTATCCATTGCTTCTTTACCTGTAATTCTTTTACCATCAACGATGGCTTCACCCATACCAATTAAAACTAGAACCATATGTGATAATGGAGCTAAATCTCCACTAGCGCCTAAAGAACCTTTCTCTGGTATATAAGGGTATACCCCTTTATTAATCATTTCTATCAAAGTTTTTAAAGTACTTAATCTAATTCCTGAGTTTCCAACTGCCAATGCATTGGCTCTTAATAACATTATTGCTCTTACCGTCTCAAAATCGAAGGCATTGCCAACACCACATGCGTGGCTAATAATTAAGTTTCTCTGAAGATCTTTTGTATCTTCTTGTGAGATATGAACATTTTCAAATTTACCAAAGCCTGTTGTAATACCATAGATTACAGTTTCTTTTTTTACAAAGTCTTCTACTACTTTTCTTGCAATTTCAACTTTCTTTTCTGCATCTTTTGCTAATTCAACATGGTAGCCATTTCTAGCAACATTAACAACATCTTCAATAGTCAAACTATTTCCGTCTAATACGATTTTATTCATTATTTTACCCCCCTCTTATTAACTTACAATAACAGTTTAAGATTTTTTCGTCCTAAAAAGGTCAAATTATTTTCTACTTCTTGACTTTTTGTTTCTTGAACTTGATTTTCTTTTAGTTGAATCACTATCTTGATTGCCAGAATTAGCAGTCTTGTTTTTTGCTCCTGTCTTTCTTTTATAAATATGAGCAGGTGCTTTTGGACGTTCACTTCTATCTTTTATCAAACACTTCTTATCGTTTCCGATTAAATCTGTTCTACCAGCGGTTTGTAATGCTTCATAAACCAAATCATAATTTCTCGTATTCTTATATTGTAAAAGCGCTCGTTGCATTCTTTTTTCTTTCATTGACTTTGGAACATACACCGATTTCATCGTTAAAGGATTTAATCCAGTATGATACATCACAGTAGACAAAGTCCCAGGTGTTGGATAAAAATCTTGCACTTGCTCAGGTGTATAATTAATATCTCTTAAATATTCCGCAAGGTTAATAGCAGATGCCAAAGTTGAGCCTGGATGGCTAGACATTAAGTACGGCACAATGTATTGCTCTTTTCCAATTTTTTTATTGATATCATAAAATTTCTTTACAAAGTCTTTATATATTTTCCCACCAGGTTTTTGCATATAACTAAGCACCGCTTGATCTATGTGTTCTGGTGCTACTTTCAATTGTCCACTGACGTGATACTCACACAACTCTTCCATAAAACTTTCGTTTTTATCGGCCATAATAAAATCATATCTTAAGCCCGATCGTACAAAAACCTTCTTAACGTTGTCAACATTTCTAACTTTTCTTAATAGTTCAATTAAATCTGTATGATCAACTTCCAAATGCGGACACGGCTCAGGATATAGACACTGTCTATGTTTACAAGTCCCTACTTTTAACTGTTTCTTACATGATACATTTCTAAAGTTTGCCGTTGGACCTCCAACATCGTTGATATAACCTTTAAAATCATCCATTTTTGTAATGCCTTTTGCTTCTTCAACAATTGATTCGTGACTTCTCGAAGTTACAATTCTACCTTGATGGAATGTCAATGCACAGAATGAGCACGAACCAAAACAACCTCTCTCACTAATGATTGAGTGTTTCACTTCTCTAATGGCTGGCACCCCACCTAATTTTTCATACATTGGATGATAATTTTTCTGATATGAATATGCATACACAAGATCAAACTCTTCTCTAGTTAATGGCATAATCGGTGGATTCTGAACTAGATATTGATTCTTATGTTTCTGAACCAATGTTTTACCTCTAATTGGATCTTGTTCATCATATTGAATTTTGAAAGCTTCGGCATGTTTCTTAAGATCAGTTTCCACTTCCTCAAATGATGGTAATTCAATATAGTCCATCACATTCTCTAGAGAATCTGTTAAATAACAAGTCCCTGGAATATGATGAATATAAGCTAAATCAATTCCCGACTTCATATAATCGGCAATTTCTATAATTTGTTTTTCTCCCATACCATAGATTAAAATATCCGCTTCTGTATCAAATAGAATCGAACGCCTTACCTTGTCTTGCCAATAATCATAATGAGCAAAACGTCTCAAACTATTTTCAATACCACCGATAATAATTTTAATTTTTTTGTAAGCTTGACGAATCATATTGGCATAAACTATTGTACAACGATCCGGTCTTAATCCCATTTTACCACCGGGTGCAAAAGAATCGACCTTACGCATTTTTTTGCTTACACTATAATGATTTACCATAGAATCAATATTGCCTGGTGAAATAATAAATCCATACTTAGGTCTGCCAAGCACTTTAAAGGCTTCGACATCTTTCCAATCTGGTTGTGGAATTATACCTACTTTATAACCAGCATCTATTAATACTCTGGAAATCACTGCATGACCAAAACTCGGATGATCAACATATGCATCACCCGAGACAATAATAAAATCTAATTTTTCCCATCCTAAACTTGCCATATCCTCTTTGCAGACTGGTAAGAATTGATTTATAACCATTTTATCTCCTTTAACTGATAGCCGTTACTTCAAAGAACGTGTGCTATCTCTTTCTACTAAATCATGAGGTAAAAAGAAGTGTGTTCTCTCTTTAGCCTCACCATTTATTTGTTTTATTAATAATCGAATGGCAACTGCGCCTATATCGTATATTGGCTGGTGAATTGTTGTTAATTGTGGTCGATATAATTCCGCGATATTTGTATCATAGAAACCAGCAACAGAAACTTCTTCTGGTACTTTTATGCCATGATCTACCAAACAGTTGATGGCACCTACTGCCATTGAATCAGTTGTTGCAATGATAGCAGATGGTACTTCATTCTTTTCAATAAGCTCCTCACATATTTTGTATGCTTTATCTACTTTAAAACCACCATTATATACTGTTTTCTCATCAAATTCTTTACCATAATCCTCATGAGCTTTTTTGAATCCAGCCATTTGACTAGGACCAAAAACATCACTGTCTTTACCATTTCTAATTAAAACAATATCCTTATGCCCATACTCAAATAATTTAGATGCCATTTCACATACTGCATCATGGTTATTGACAGACACTGATGATAAGTTCAGTTCACTTGCATCTCTGTTGATCATCACTACAGGCATTTTAGACGATTCAAAGAAATTTTTATGAACCGTTCTAAGTTTATAGGTTAAGAACAACATACCTTCAACTTGTTTTGTCTGAAGCAGGTGTAAATAATGCTCTTCAGATTCTAAACTACCATATGAGTTACATAATATAATATCATAATCATAAGTCTTTGCAACTTCTTCTATAGCATTAAGAAGTTCTGCAATATAAGGATCCGATATATCAGGAATAATAACACCAATTAATCGACTCTTTTTAGTCACCAAACTTCTTGCAACTGGATTGGGTTTGTACCCTAATTCTTCAATTACTTTAACAACTCTCATTTTTATATCATCACTAACAGGCTTAGAGTCGTTAATAACTCTAGAGACCGTTGATATCGATACATTTGCTTTTCTTGCTACATCTTTTATTGTAATACTCATTATGCGCCCTCCTTTACAATATCGTTGCTATAACTCCACTTATAGAATTTACAAAATTGGTTGTATTAAAACTAAATTCTTTTGTCGCAATCGGGACACTGACAATTAACAGTCCCTTCGATTGGCTCTTATATCTCAATGGTGAAACAATAAGAGATTTCCAATTTGGGATATTCTTATCATCTAATTCACTGATATCATTCCAATTGATAAAATAACTTGCATTATTTGCATCAATATATTCCAATATCCTTTCAGTGTCTAATATCTGTTGGTTGTATATTATATCATCACCTGTATATTTAGTATATACTTCTTTGATTGAAGCTTCTTCTACTTGAACCAGTGAAATTTGTTGAGCTTCACAAACATCTGAAAGTGTAGTTAAAATCAGTTCAACTTTTTCTAATTTATCACCATCTAGCTTAACGGCATTCATAATATCAATAATGGCTTGTACATTTCTTGTATCTGTCGAAATATTACCTTCTAATATACCGGCCAGTTTATCAAATCTTAGACGACTGGCTCCTAAATCTGCATGCCATGTGGTTGTTTTATTTCGTCCGTTATTTTTAGAAGCATATAAGGCTTGATCGGCTTTTTCAATGAGTTCTTCTTCAATTAAACCAAGCTCTGGATAAGATGATATACCCAAACTTATCGTTACTTTCTTATCATCTTTTAAAAATTGTGTCTCACTGATAGCCAAACGAATTTTTTCGCAAATTTTATATGCATTTTCCTTATTGGTATTTGGGAAGACCAATATAAATTCTTCTCCTCCATACCTACCGATTAAATCGGTTTCACGAATGCTATTTTTTATGACAGCGCACATTCTATATAAAATTTCATCGCCTTTTCGATGACCATATGTATCATTGATATTTTTAAATTTATCAATATCCAACATTACAACAGATAAGGCATCTGAATTAATCTTAGATCGTTGAAGCTGTCTTGAGAAAAGATCTTCAAAATACGATCTTAAGTAGACTTCTGTGAGTTTATCAATAGTTGATATACGCTTCAGATTATAATTATCAACAAAGAAATACAACATATTAAGAAGCGACATACACTCATTATATGGCTCTTGAGTGAAATTATTAAAGGCTTCTTTAGCATCAATGTACATATAACCCTTAACTTCTGTTAATTCATTAGAATCATCAGAACGTCTTTTTACAACTGAGGCATCACTCTTCATAATCGGTATGCACAACAGTCCTTTTCGCTCTAATAAGAATGGATAACTTCTAACTTTGTCATAAACTGAATTGACCAATATACCATTACTAAGATTGACTGACGATTTTAAGATCAGATCCAAATCCGGTATGTCATAATCTTGACTATTTTTTATCACTTCACTGATTTGCTGATCTTCATCTAAAATAAAGATAAATCCTCTATCTCCCATTAAAATCTGTGTACAGTATTTTAATATCAGTTGAATGTTTTCAATTTCATTTTTTCCGAAATTCTGTATCAGTGTATTTACAGAATCCAATATGATTCCATGTTTTTCTTCATAGACCGCACCAAGACTCTTTTGAATACTCTTATTAACAACAAAATTCTTATAATCTGTTAGATCGAAAAAATCATCTGCTTTTCTAATTTCAAGTTCAGTATAAACAGTCTTTTCTTTGTAACTATGTCCGACAAGTTTTCTATGTATATTGTTAATTTTACTTTTAAGATCTAATTTTACCTCATCACAGAATATATAATTTTCTCGATTTTCTTTTGGTAAATAATCAGCCAAATCTTTTAAAATATCAAATGCATTAAAATAACACTGAATGGCTTCATAGTAATTGTATTGATCGTAATACTCATCTCCCAATACTTTATAAGTTAACCAGGAATCTTCTTTTCCGAATTTATCAATTTCTTCTGTAATCAGTGCTTTGAAATAATCAATTCTTTGGTCTTTAAGAACTCCTTTTAAAATATTGTGTCTTCTCTCAATCAACTCGGTTTTAAAGATGGGATTTAATTCATCGTCAAGTTTAAGCAAATAATGTACATCAATATATTTTTTGTAATTCATCAAATTGATGGCTAATCTCAAGATAAGTGTTCTAACACCCTTAGCTTCTATAAGATTTGATTGTGTTTTTACAAGAATTTCAACAAATCTTAAATCCACATTCGCAGTATAGTTAAAATACTGTTTTCTAAATACTTCAACTTCATATTCGAAGATCTTTAAAATAAATTCATCTTTTTCTTCTATAGACAGAGTTGAGTTTCGTAATCTTTTACACCATTGAGCAGCTAAATCATAATCTTTTAAATAAAGGTTATACTCTATATGAACCAAGTAGAATTCAACAGAAACAAAAGTGTTATTATGGAAATCTTCAAATTCCGACTCCAGTTTTTTTAAATAAAATGATGCCTTCTGATAATTCTCTGACTTCAAATATGAAATACATAGATATCTACAAATATCTGCTCTTAAAAATCCATTCATCGTACTTTCAACAATATTCAAAGCTTTAATGAACACATCAAAGGCAAATTCCAATTGATCTTCAATCAGGTATGTCTTACCTAGATTTCGAACATACTTTGCAGTTGATCTACTCAAATTCCACGATTCAGTTTTCCTAATTGCCTCTAAGAAATAACCTCTACCTTTTTTGATCTCATCTAAATAAAAAGCATACAGCACACCTGTATAGTTTAACGGTTCGAGCGCTCTTAATGGATTTTTAGTAGGATTTTTATCAAATAGTTCTATAGCCTCAGTGAAAGCCTTTAAAGCATCCCCTAGTTCACCTTTTCTCAATTGAAGTCTACCAAGTATAGTTAAGTACACGGCTTTTTTATCATCATTTAGCTGTGATTTGATTTCAGATAATATTTCTTCAATTTTCTCCAAATGACTTTCCGCAAAATATATTTCTATTTCTACAAGAAGCACATCAAATCGAATAGACTCATCGGTTACTTGCTCTAATACATTATAGATATTATCAATATATTGGCGACACCGAGTCATATCTCTTCTTTTGCCATACTGATTAGCTAAAAGTATCATAGATCTAGCCATCAAATTTTGATCCATAAATTCTCTAGAAACATCTAGACCCTTATAAGCAAAATTTTGTGATAACTCACTTTCACCAATCAAGTCATAAATTCTTGCTATATCATAATATATTTCACCAATTGAAACGACTTTTACCTGCGAATGTAAAATACCCAACGCACGATTATAAATCTCTATCGCTTGGACATACATATGATTGTTTTCAAGATTTTTTGCTAAAATCAAAGAATAATCAATAGCCTTTGACTTATTATTACCATTGCTGAAATGAAATATAATGGCTTCTAATACTTGATTTTGCTCTCCAAGTTCACTATTTTCCAGATATTTGGCAATCTTAAGATGTAAAGCTTCTCTGTCTTTTTTCAACATTGCATCTGACATAGAACGTTTTAATGAACGACTACAATAGTCATAGGTTTCTCCATTGTCATCAAATTTCATCTTAATGATGCTCATTTTAACCAATTTTGTTAAAATGCTTTTTAAATGTTCTCTTTGTTCAGGTACCAACTCAAATATGGCATCTAATGAAGCTGCGTCTTTAAAGAGTGCGATAATACTTAAGATTTTCATGCTCTCAGAAGGAATATCCTGAAGTGCATCAATAGTGTCGATACTGATATTTAACGGGGTGGTATCCTCTTCATCAAATAAGTCATCTAATACCCATTCATAGTTATGATTGATTGATAAATGACCCTGATCAAATAAAAATTTAACAATACTCTTAATATGTTTTAAATTACCATTGGCATCTCTCATCACTTTAGCAGTCAACTCTATTGGATTATAACCAACTCCCAACAAACTGCTTACAAATTGAGAGGCTTGATCATAATTAAAATTGTTGAGTGTCTTCATTATGATTTTATTAGATTGCTCCCAAGCATCATATATTTCATTGTATACATTTTCACTTTCATAAGAACCAATAATATAATATTGATTTTCCTTATTGGCCAAACATAGATGATTTACCAACTCCAACTGATCATCATCTAGAACATGAAGATTATCAAAAATGAGTACTATTTTATGCAACATTGAGTACTCTCTTAGGAAGTTTTGTAATCTGTTCTTGACACGTAATTGCTCAATATCAGCCTCAAGAGTCTCAACAAAGTTAACACCCCATATTTGTGTATACTCCGGGATAAATTTAACGATTTCAGAACCATACTTCATAATTAACTCTTGACTCAAATCACCATAATCAATGATCTGATGGATAATTTGAACAAAAGATTCATAGTTAAAGTTGTTGGATTCACAATTGATTCTTATAACACGATGCCCTTCCCACTTAAGAAGTGTTTCGGCTTCATCTAATATTCTAGTTTTACCTGTACCGATATCTCCTACAATAATAACTGCATTGATGTCAGAATTCTTATCAAACTTATCTTTCACACTTTTTGTGAAAAATGTTCGTTCGTTAAATCGTTCTAAGATAGGTGCTTTTAATTGAAGCTTATTATAGTACTCTAAATCATCTACTAAAATAGTTAAATTTAGCATATCTCCAATAATCTTTAAGAATTCTTGGATTGATGTAATTTCATCTACCGCAGAAATTCTAATCATTTGTGCAACTATTTTATCAACAGCATTCTTAATATTTTTTTTCAAACTTTCATCAACAGTTTTATTCTTAAAAGAATATCTATGATACAGGTAATAAAAAACTATGCCCAGCGAATAAATGTCTGCTTGCGCATTATGTCTTTCCTTCCAGTATATTTCAGGAGCAATGAACTGGTTGTAAGTCTTATCTGACCGAATAACGTCTTGATACAATAATGTCGAGGCTAAATCAGTTAGCTTGATTCTTAATTTTTCTCTATCATCCCTATAGATATGAATAGTATCAAAAGTAAGGTATTTATAAATAACCCCTCTAAAATGGAGATATTTTAGCGCAACACAAATTTCAAGAAGCACTTCTATCGCTTCCTGTCTACTCAAATCCATATAATCAATCGTTTGTTCTATCTCTTTCTCATATGTATAAAAAAATTGTTTCCTATTCTGTGTTTTTTCATCAATTAAGTCCACAATATCAAACTTATAATTTGTATATAAATTAGGATGAACTATAGTTGAATAGTGAACAAAATTTGTTTGATAAAACGAAATTAATTTATTCTGAGAAAATTCTACTGAGAATAATCTCATTTTACAAACAATGTCTCTTTTCATATCCTTGACTAATAGAATTTCACCATAAGCATCAGTTTGCAATGCTTCTATAACTTGATATCTATGATTGATTAAATTCATGCCAACCTCCACATATTAAAAAATTCATAAATCGATTAGTGACTTATGAATCCTATTATTCTATATAATCAGATTATAAACTCATCTTTTCATTCAGCATTTCCATAACTTCATAAACGCTGTCAATCATATCTTCTGAAAGACCCGCTAAAATCTCTGAAATATACTTTCTTCTGTTTTCAAGAACACCCTCTATCACAATATGCCCTTTTTTTAATACTTTAATCCTTACAACTCTTCTATCTTTTTCATCTTTAACTCTGACTACCAGTTCATTTCTTTCCATACGATCTAGTAAATCTGTAACTGTACTACATGCCAAGTACATCTTGCTACTCAATTCACCAATGGTTAAGTTTTCTTCCTTATTGAGTGTCAATAAAGCATTAAACTGTGGTGGTGTGATATCAAAATCACCTAATATTTCTCTTCCTTTAAGTTTAATTTTCCAACTTGCACGTCTAAAATTTTCTTCTATACCAACGACTCTATTGTCTGAAATATTACTATTCATTCGTCCCTCCAAATATATTTATACTTTCATTATATAAAATATAAATATTTAATACAAGTAGTACTGTTATAAAGCGAGATGTGACTGTTTATGAAAACGATTATTTATCGTTTTCCCACGGGACTTTTTTTAAACTTTAGATGTGATTTCACACTTCACATCAAGAAAATTTGAAATTAATCATAATATCTGTTATTATTAATTTGGTGTAACTTAATATTAGAAAGGTATTATATGAAGTTTTGGAAAAAGCTTAGGCAAACAATATTTAGTGACTTCACAGTTTTAATCATACCAAAAACCACTAAAACTACTAAACAACTGAGATTAAATTCGTTCGCAACATATACGTTCTTAATCGGATTTATTGTGCTAAACATTATGATCTCGATTACATCTGTAACGTATTACAGTAAAACTCAGAAACTTGATAATGAAAATACTCATTTATCTACTGAGCTCATGTCTAATTTAGAATTAATCGCTTCGTTGGAAAGCAAAACAACTTTACAGGGTTCTGAGATTATTGGCTTAGTCGAAGACAATGAAGATGTTTTAGATTATCTCAATACTCGAATTGCAGAAGTCAATGAATTATATCTTGAAATGACTAATGTTATTGCAACATTCAACGAAGACAACAATTCAAGTATATCGGTACCCATTACTAGATCGTTAGATCGAACTAGTATCCAAGCTATCTCATCATTTACTAACGAAGACGATGAAGATGCAGAAATTGATATTGAAGAAATAAAAAAACAAGATGAATTATCTGAGTTGATAGCTACAATGAAAGAAACATCTAGTACTCTCATCAACGAAATTGAAAGTGAAATTGACTACTTAGATTGTCTACCAGACAACATTCCACTAGAAGGTAGAATTTCTTCAGGCTTTGGTTATAGAAGACATCCAATTACAGGTTTAAGATCATTCCATTATGGTATTGATATTACAGGTAACCGAGGAGATGCTATACAAGCCGCAGGTAGTGGTGTTGTTACATTCGCCAGTTGGAGTGGAAGTTTTGGAAAAGTTGTTATCATTTCACATGGATACGGTTATGAAACAGTTTATGCTCATAATAATTCTATTCTAGTTAATGTAGGTGATGTTGTTGAAAAAGGCGATATTATATCTAAAGTTGGTACAACAGGTACAAGTACAGGACCACATCTCCATTTTGAAATTCACTATGAAGACGAACAAATAGACCCTACAGGGGTTTTAAGATATGATAATTAGGAGGCAATAATGGCTTTTATCAAAAAAACAAGTAAAGATTTCGATGTTATCATTGGATTAGATTCTTCTATCGATGGTGATATCATCAGTGAAGGTTCTGTACGTATCGACGGTAAAGTTTCAGGCAGTGTTAAATCTAAAGGTGATGTTATCATAGGAGATCATGCAATTGTTAATGCAGATGTAGAAGCTAACTACTGTGAGATTTCAGGTTCAGTAAACGGTAGCGTCCATAGTGAAACACAACTTAAAATATTCAAATCGGGTAAACTTAATGGTGATATTACAGTATCAAGTTTCACTATTGAAGAAGGCGGTATCTTCCAAGGTAATTGTGATATCAATCCTGATAAAAAAGATAAAAAAACTCCAGACAAAGAAAAAAATAACGACTCAAAAAATAAAGAAAAGAATCATAAAGAACATAACAACAATAATAGTAACAATAAAAAGACCGTTAGCTAACGGTCTTTTATAATATAGGCAATTTCTCTTTTTGCTTGTTCATGCATAAAAAATCTCTTAAATAACCACACAACAGTTTAATGCCCTCTTCAATCTCATCTTCTTGAACCGCTGCAATACTCAACCGAATCGCATTATTTTTTCGATCTGAGTAATAGAACATATCACCAGGTACAATAGCAATCTCTTTATGTTTGATACTTTCATAAAAAACACGACTATCCATTGTTTTAGGTAATTCCACCCAAAATAATATACCACCTTTTGGCACATAATAATTGATACTTCGAGGTAAATGTTCATTCAACATTTCAATCATTTTTTGATATCGTTTATAATAAATCTTTTTCATCTGCTTCAACTGTTTTTCCCATTGCCCATTTCTTAAATAAACATCAAAAGCTCTTTGAATTAGACCTGAAGTTGAAATATCCGTAGCTTGTTTTGCATTTAAGATGCTTTGATTAAGCTTATCCGGTACTATCATAAAACCCAATCTCAAACCCGGCATTAGAATTTTTGAAAATGATTTAATATAAATCACCTGATTATTGCTGTCTAAAGATTTCAACGACAAAGAATTCTGTTTTGAATAAATCAACTCTCCTACATAGTCATCTTCCAAAATAAACATATTGTATTTTTTTGCCAGTAACAACAATTCATCTTTCTTTTTCATGCTATATGTATACCCGGTCGGATTTTGACAGTTAATCATTGTATACATCATTTTAGGTTGATACCTTTTAATGATTTCTTCCAACTTATTCATGTTAACACCATCTACCAGCATTGGAATTTGAACAATCTTAACACCTCTTGATCTAAAAGACGCAATTGCTCCAGAATAAGTTGGTGCTTCTACCAAAACAACATCACTATAATTTAAGACTGATTTTGCAACAATATCCAACCCTTGTTGTGCACCTGAAATTATTTGGATGTTTTCAGGTGTTGAATGAATATTTTGATGTAATAAATAACCGCTAATTGATTCTCTTAAAGACAAGTAACCTTTGGCTTCTTGATAACCAAAAGCTTCTCCTAAATCTCTATCCAAAACATAATTTATAGCTTTCTTAAAATCAGTAACTGGAAACAAATTAGATTTTGGTGTCGCAGTAGCAAAGTTAATGGTATAATCATGTACTACCATTTGTGCTTCTTTCATTTGATACACTTGATTTTCCGCATTGTCAAATTCTGATATTTGCGCCATCAGTTCTTCTGATTTAGGGGCAATATAAGAACCACTTCCACGCACTTTATAAGTCACTTTTTCATCTGATAGAAGTTGATAAGCATTAACAATCGTCACATTGTTGACATTCAAATGTTGAGATAACAATCTAATGGGTGGTAATTTATCTTCCACTTCGATTATGCCTTCATCCAATAAACTTTTTATCTGATTGGATATTTGAATATAGAGTGGAATTTTACTTGTTTTATCAATTTTAATAGCATCTAAATTCATACAATTCTCCTAAAAAAAAATGTCCTTAAATAAATAAGAACAAGTTTACCCGGAATGCCGTCACCAGAAAAATTTCACACCACACCTCACAGGTGGATGATCTGTTTAGCATATCGGATGTCCTCATACAAGGCATGTCTTCAATGTTAAAACCCGAAATTCCAATATAAATTCAGTGGTTGAATTTTATATGACAACGCACATCCTAGGCTTACTTATATTATACATCAGTTTTCTCTAAATTAAAAGGTCTTCTATCTTTCAACCGCATTTCTGACGTTCTTAATCACGTAATCAACTGTCCCGTCGCCATTTTTTTTAACAATAAATCTTTGACTGTCCTTAAAGAAATCAAACTCACCTTTAATCACAACACCCGTATCCGTTTTAATTTGTTTTGATTTCATTTTCTTATCAACCCAGGTTTTGTCAATTTGAAAATTACTCCCTTGACGATAACCTGCATCTGCTACAGCTTCTTGAAAACTTTCTTTGATTTCCGGTACATTATCAAACATTTCAGAAGCCAGTGTATCTACAGAAATTTCATTCTCACTAAGAAGTGTTTCATTGATTACAGCTCTTACTGTATCCGCAGCTTCTATTTGATCTGATAAATTTTTTTGAGTCCATTTTTCTACAGTTGCTTTAAAACGTCTTGTTTTTTCTGTGTCGTCAGTAATAGTTACGACATCTAAAAAATCTTTTACAAAATAATCAATGTTACTATCTTCAATTTTTTGTTTCTTATCCAAAATAATCATTTCAAACTGATTTTCAGGTGCTTTCGTAAAGAATGCACACTTTTTTAGCCTTTGACCGATACTGGGCAGACCTACCTCTTGAGAAATTAAATTAATGCAAAGCGCTTCTTCATCAAAAGTAATATTATGCATATAAGACATTTGATAATCCAACTTTAAAATACCAAAGCATCTTTGTTCATCAGCAATATACTGTACATACAGCATATCACCTGCTGGAATATCTGAATGTTTGATGGTTTCAAACATATGATTGGTCAAAATCTGAGAAACTTCAACAAAGGTATCCTGATCCTCAATTACCTTTCTTACATTTTGTGCAACAACACCACTTTCACTAAAAAAACGACATGACATGGTTTCATCATCATTCAATGATTTTAAAACATGCTTTCTTACAAACTCCTCTACATCTTCATTAATAGATAATTCCCTCTGAGTAAGTATTGCCTCGTCAGCATGTGAATCAATGACGTGTAAAATCGCTTTTTCCAACATAATATCTTTTATATATCTCATATTCTACTCCACAATCTTTTTCATATCTTCAGGCATACCAACCCATAAGTCGATTGCCTCACCTCTAATATTATTAAATCCTAAATGACAGGCATGGAGTGCTTGTCTATTGATTAAATCATGCGTGCTACCATACAACTCATCTCCAACAATAATATGACCCAAATGTTTTAGATGAACTCTAATCTGATGTGTTCTTCCTGTTTTTAATTGAATGCGCAACCATGTTTTATCAGCCATTCTTTTGATTACCTTGTAATGTGTTAAAGAAGGTGATCCATCAGGTCTGACGACTCGATGTACACTGTCTTCATAAGCTCTACCTATAGGCTCATCAATTGTACCCTCATCTAATTCAACTACCCCATGTACAATGGCATCATATTCCTTTAAAATGGTCTGCGACTGCATTTGGTCAGATATTATTTTTTGACCCAATCCTGATTTACAAATAATCAAAGCGCCAGAAGTATCTCGATCTAAACGATTGGCAAACCTTATCTTATAAGATTCCCCTTTAGATATCATATACCCAGCAACACCATTTGCAATCGTTCCAAAAGGATGCCCCTTTGTCGGATGTACTACTTTAAAAGCTTGTTTATTGATGACAATAAAGTGATCATCTTCATATACGACCTCTATAGACATGTCCTCAGGATTGAATATGTTTTCCTCCTCAGGTAAATAAACAACAATCGTATCACCAACTCTTAACCTTGCATTAAATGATATCGGTATGTTATTCACAACAACCTTCTTTTGTCTTTTTAGAGTCCTGACAATTCGACTTGAAAACTCTAAGTCCTCTCTTAGGACATCGATAAGTTTTTTTTCTGCTTTTACAACATATTTTATAGTTTTTTCCATGAATCTCCTACTATCTTAAAATGATAAAAGACAGCCATATGACCGTCTTTAAGTTCCGTTATATCTTAGTACCAACAATGATTTAGTTCTTATTTCATCTACAATGATATAAGATTTAAAATTCTCTGAAACATACTTAAGAATTCTATCTTTACTGTAGCCACTTAACTTAAAATCGATGATATCCACTTCCACATCGTTCCATCCGTAGTCCATCAAGATTTCCACATTTTCTTTTCTCAACAACTCACTCGGTACAGAGCCGTAAACATTGCCAGCTACCGTTTGATGCTGCTTCCAAAATTCATTGTGTGTGTTAATTGCTCGACCTTTCATAAGTTCTCTTGTACGATCCTCACAAAAGCCCACTAGGTAATTATCTTCATAAATATCATCTGTATCAACTTTTTTAACTAAGAATGGTATTGTATTAATGACAGAGAAAATAACACCACGATCAGCATCATCATCGTCGTTCTCACTAATACTGTATTGATCAAAGCTTTTTTCTTTATAATATCTTGAGGCCTCATCTTTTAAAATATCAATCAACTTAATAACTTCATCTAATTCACCATCAAACTGGTGTTTAGACATAGCATCATATGAGTATTCTAACTTTGTCAAGTAGCCTCTTATACCGCCTATTCTCGTTTTCAACCGTGTACACATCCCTCTTCAATATTCTAAACTATATTTAATTATAGCAAATAAATGTCATATATAAAAGGTCTTTATTAATAAAAGCTTTTGCAATCCAAATCGATTATTTTAATGCAAAAAAATAAAATCGGAAAACCGATTTTATCATAAAAACTTTATTAGATTGGCATTCACTATAGTAGTATAACGCGCTTCCCCTTCACTGTTTTCATATACATCAGTTTGGAGCTCGCCAGTAATACCAACCATTTTACCTTTCGTTAAGTACTCTTCTACAAGCCTAGCTTGTTTGCCCCAAGCTTGTACTCTCGGAAAATTAGCAACTGATTTTCCTTCTTCCATCATCTTTTCTCTTTTCTCTGTCGACATCACTTTATCAATAGCGATATTAAATTTTGCTACTACATAATCTGATTCCAATTCTGTTACAATTGGATCTGATGTCAACCGACCAATTAATTGTACTGTATTCATAAAATTACCTCCTGGAATTATTTTACAATATTTGAGTTAGAATGTCAAATTTTACCAAAATAAAAATATTTGATAGATTTTTGTAAAATAGAGTATAATTATAATAAGGATAGTAGATAAGGAGTTGTCATGAAAATCATAGCAGGCTTGGATATTAGAAATAATAAATGTATACATTTGGTACAAGGGAATTTAGAGACATCAAAAGCACACGTTGATCCTCCAGTGGATATTGTTAAAAAACTAGATGAAATAGGAATAGACCAATTTCATATTGTGGATATTGACGGCATTTTTTCAGGACAATCAAATATGTTTGATCTTCTTAAGGAACTAAGAAGAGCTACCGATAAACCAATCCAATTTGGTGGGGGTATTAGAGATTTTGAAACGGCCGAAAAAATATTTAATCTTGGCATTGATGAAATTGTACTCGGAACGCTAGCAATAAAAAATCAGGAATTGCTCATGGACTTATTGGATAAGTATCCCACCCGAATTGTAGTAGCAGCTGATGTATATAAAGGATATGTTTACATTGAAGGTTGGGAGGAAAATAGTTCTATCACAATAGAGCAATTTCTAAAAACACTTGAACTCATTCATGTTAATAAAATAATGATTACAGACATATCCAAAGATGGAACTGCATCTGGCGTTAATCATGAATTTGTCGATGAAATTCTTGGTTATTCCAATGCTGATATTATTTTATCTGGTGGGATTAACTCTAATGAAGAGATTCAAGCTTTAAGAAGCAAGTCACTTTATGGTGCTGTCATAAGTACAGCGTTATATGAAGGTTTAATTACGATTAAGTAGAGGTGTCTATGAACTTTAGCTTCAATCAATTAAAAGTAGGTTCCTTAGTAGAAATTGAGATACTTGATAACAACCAGGAAATGATAAGATTAAAGACTATTGTTGAGGATATTATTGATGAATCTTTACTTAAATTATTTGCTCCTGTTCAAATGGGTAAAAACTACCCTCTTAGAATGGGAGATGGGTTTAATTTAATTACAGTATTCAAATACCCAACAGTTGATAAATACGATATTCTCTCTTGTCGCTGTAAAATAATCGATAGAGAAAAAGATGGCAATATTTCTACTATCACAATACAAAAGAATGGTATGTTTCAGCAGATTCAAAGACGAAACTATTTTAGATTACCGTTAATAAAAAATTTGACTTTGGTACAGGATAACAAAGAATATGAAATACTCTCAAAAGATTTAAGTGGAAATGGTTTTAGAGGTTACATTGGGAAAAAACTTTCTGCAGGAAGTGAAGCGGTTCTCCATTTGGATGTCGATACAAATGTCTTGAAGCTGCGAACTAAGATTATCGAATGTAGTCCTGATCCTAGTCACTCATATCGATATGAAATACGAGGTTCCTTTATAAATATAAAAAATACCCAGCTTAGCGGATTACTGAAATATATTTTTTCAAAACAAAGCGAATCGATAAAAAAGCAAATTGATTTTAAAGACTATGTTTCCATACTTGACACCGAGAAAACTTATTCCGATTTCTTTAGTATGTCTAATTTAGAAATGATTATACGAATTTCACCAATAATACTATGGGTTATGACATTACTTGAATATACTTATTTTGTTAATACATTCAGGAATAAAAACATGGGGATCAATTTTTTCTTTGGTCAATTCTCTCGGACTTACTATCCTGAACATTTGGTAACAGCAAACACTTTAGCTATGATAATCCTAGTACTCTGTGGATGCAGCTTTTTCATGAATAACTTCCTAAATAAAAAACGGAAAATTATTATCAACATTCAATATCTTATTCAATCTATCTTGGCAATAATAGTTATTATCGTTTATCAGATGATGATTTAAAAAGATATTGCTCTATTAAATAAACATGGGACGAATGGTTTAAGACAACTATTTATTCTATGTTTTTTATTTATCATATTATTTCGGACCCTAAAACGAGTAACCATATTGTATATTATAATGAAAAGGGCATTAATCAAATTAAGATTGTGATGTTAGGAGTGAATAATATGAAGAAAAAAGGGGTTATTCTGACAGGTATCTCTGTTTTAATAATAGGAATGATTATAGTTTCAGTCAGTTTTAATATAAAGAGTAATGATGTAGCTACAACCATTGTCACAGTTGATATTAATCCAAGCGTCAAAATTTTTCTCGACAAAAAAGAGAAAGTCATTTCAGCAAAGGCAATGAATAATGATGCTGAAACAATAAGTTATGATCATATAATTGGTATTGATGTTGGTGAAGCGATTGAATCCATCGTATTACAAGCAAAAGTTGCAGGATACATTGATGAGGATGATTTAGAAGAGGATTATGTTTTGATAACAACAGTGCCTATGAACAACGGTCGAGATAAAACTGATCAAGTAAAAGAAAAAATAAATAATAGAATTGCATATAGTGATGAATTGCAATCTGTTAATGTTGCAATTATCAAAGCTAGCAAAGTTGAGATGTTTGAAGCAGAAGAAAAAAAAGTACCGGTAGGACTTTATGTTGTAAACGGGAAAATCACAGTTGATGGCGAAGAAGTGCCTGTAAAAGAATTCTTCAGCAACAGCAAAAACGTTGATAAATTTAAAGAAAAAGGAACTATAACAAAAATGAAAGCTGAAAAGAAGCGTGAACAACTAGAACGCTACCTTCTAAGACTAAAACAAAAGGGATTTGATATATCACCATATCAAGTGGCTATAAATGCAACAGATTCAAATTTGGACAAAATTATTTCAGACATAAAAAAAGCTGTTGTAGAGAGTAAAAAAACTAATAAAGGTAATTCCAATAATTCAAATGGTAAATCGAAGAAAAAGTAATTTGAGTTCCTAACCAAAAATGAAACTACTAAAGACGTCAACTATTCAAAATAGTTGACGTCTTTGTTATTTTTGTTTACTCAACAGAAAATATTATTTTTAGATGTTTACAAAGAATATTTTTTCGATCTAAACATCCGAAACTCTGTTTATAACAACGGTTCAAACATATAGATCTAATTGATTTCCTGTTTAATAAGTTCTAAAGCTTTATCGAGTTGTTCATCAGCTTCTGTTTCTTCATCATCTTCGATAACTATATTTGGCTCAATACCTGTGCCATTAATATAATAATCGTCTGGCGTAAAATATTGTTCTATTGTCAACTTAAAGCCAGACTCATCAAAAGTAGATAATGGCAACATTGTCTGAACTAAACCTTTGCCAAATGTTGTTGTTCCAATGATAATACCTTCTTCATTGTCTTTTACAGCACCGGTCAAGATTTCTGAAGCACTTGCACTTCCCTCGTTAACAATAACCACCAACGGATAATCAATCTTTGCTGCATCAGATTTTTCAATATCAACATTACCTTCGTTATCTTTAGTTTTAACAATTACACCTTCACCGATAAGCATATCTGTCACTTTTAAACATTGTGATAAATACCCACCACCATTGTATCTTAAATCTAAAATAAGACCTTTGATATTTTGACTTTCAAGTTCATCCAAATGTTGTCTGAACTCAATAGCCACATCTTGGTCAAATGACGCCATTTTAATATAACCAATGTCACCTTCCAAAACTTCAGATGCAACCGCTTCTAATTTAATTTTCTTTCTAACGACAGGAACATCAATAATTTCAGTTTCACGTCTAATTGTTAATACCACAGTTGTTCCAGCAGGACCTCTTATATTTCTAATAGCTTCATCTAGTTCATCAGCAAAAAATTCAACGCCATCTACTTGAATAATCTTGTCATTGGTTTTTAAACCTGCTTCAAAACCTGGCGAATCATGAATAGGAGCAACAACTGTGATAAATCCATCTTCTCCAGGAGAAACAATAACACCAATACCTTCATAAACTCCTGTTGCAGATTCGTTGTATGCTTTAAATTCTTCTGGTGTAAAATACACTGAATACGGATCCTCTAATGCATTAAACAATCCCTTAAGTATTTCTGACATAAAATCAACTTCAGAGACATCTTGATAATAATTTTCTCTAATGTATTCTTCTAAAGCTTCTACCTTCTTATACTTATCATATAATGACAACAGATAATCATAATCCTCTTTTTTCACTTTTACAACGTCTTTATCTTCAGTTTCAATTGGTTCAGTTACCTCAGCTGCTTCTACAGAGTTTTCTTTTTCATACAACGATATAAGATAATCATAATCCTCTCTTGATATCTGTACATTCTCTCCACTAGCAGAAGATTTTGCTATACCATCACCAACAGTTGCAGATGTATTTTCTTCCAATTTCGGAAAAATAACAAACACTGCAAATGCAGATGTTACTAACGCGGTTATAATAACTGCTATCAGAACTGAGCTGACTGTTTTTTTATTCATATGTCACTCCTTAATTTATTGCTGTTCTTTATTGTCTATTAAAAATTATAGCACAAAAAAAGAACAGTTGCATAGTATAGTATACTAGCAACCGTTTAAATTTACTTGATTTATCCAATTATTTAATAAGCCTTTAATTTCTTGCCTTGACAATAAGATTCAATAATCATATCATTGTGTCCAGCGTAAACAAATCGTTGTAATTGTTCCAAACAATTGATACCTCTAGAAAGGGATAAGTCATCTGGTTTTATAACGAGTAAATCAAATTCATACCCTACTTCAAAACTCCCCACATTTCCAAAGTAACTACCGCCACCTTTTGTTGCTAAATAGAAAGCTTCGCTAAAAGATAATACATCCTTATCTCTATGCATCATTTGATTGACTTTAGACATTTTAATTGATTCTACGATGATATTTCTTATCGATGGTGTATTTCCAGCACCAACATCGGTCCCCAATCCAACTTTAATCCCTTTATTGATATAATCTTTTACATTCATGATACCGCTGGTTAAATTGAAGTTTGCAGCCGGGCAATGTGCTACATATGCCCCTCTATATTTTATAACTTCTTTTTCATCATCAGTACAAAAAACACAGTGTGCTAAAATAGTACGATCTGTAACCAGTCCGCATTGATCATAAACATCCAAATAATTTTTTGCCTCCGGATGAAGCGATTTAACCCATTCTATTTCATTCTCGGTTTCAGAAATATGCGTTTGAACAGGATATCCCTTTTGCGCCAATTCTCCTAATGAAGTCATCAAATCTTTTGTACAAGAAGGCACAAACCTAGGTGTAATGATAGCCTGTTCAGTTTCTTCTACCAACCTCTTAGTTATTTCATAAGAAGCTTTTGGTGATTCTATCAAACCTTCAGAGGCATTTCTATCCATGTTAACTTTACCAACATAAGCTGATAAATTGTGTTTTTCACAAAGATCTATTAAAAGTCTTGTTGCCCCTTCATGTATTGAGCTGAAAAAGACAATTCTTGTAGTGCCCGATTGTATAATATCTTTTATGGCTTCTTTAAAAATCGATTCTGCATAAGGTAAATCGCTAAACTTTTCTTCTTCTTTAAATGTATAGGTATTTAACCAATCCAAGAGTTCCTCATCAAGTCCAATTCCCAAATTACCATATTGAACAGCATGAAAATGTAAATCTACAAATCCGGGAATTAATAAATGACCTGAATAATCTACCACTTCTGTTTCCGGATACTTCTCTACTAAGTCTAGGCCTATATCTTGAACATGACCGTTTTCCTCTAAAATAAAACCATTTTCCATTATTTCAAATGACTCTTTATTTTTTGTATATATTATGTTCCCTTTAAATAATTTCATATTCACTCCTCCATTTCATGATGAAGTATTTGTATACTTTTTTCAAATCATAGAGAAAATAACCGAATACATTTGTGTATTTCTCACAAACTATCTACCCCGATTTCAATAAAAAAAACAGAATATCACATTCTGTTTTTTATCATGTCAAGAAAATATTGATGCATTCGTTTGTCATTTGTTACTTCAGGATGAAACGATGTTGCCAACATGTTCTTTTCTTTGGCAGCAACAATTTTGCCATCCAATTCACATAGTATTTCCACTGAACTACCTGATGATTCAATATATGGTGCTCTAATAAATGCAAGAGGAAGAGGTTTCTCATCCAGAACCTTTAATGTTTCATATCTAATAAAACTCCCCAGTTGATTGCCATAAGCATTGCGTTTGACATCTATGTTCATAACTTGTAAGTGGTCATGATTTTGAGAAAGCAAAATCATACCTGCACATGTACCCCAAACTGGCAATCCCGATCGAATCAACTGTATCAGTGGTAATTTCAAATTATATCTAGTCAACAACTTTCCCATTACTGTACTTTCACCACCAGGCAATATAAGACCATCAACTGTTTTAATATCCTCAGGGGTTCTGACTTTCAAAGTTTCAACTCCTAATTCATTTAAAAAATCCATATGTTCTTTAAATGCACCTTGAAGTGCTAAAACACCGACTATCATTACCAACCTCTTTCAGACATTCTTTCGGATGCATCAATGCTGCTTACAGAAATACCTACCATTGCTTCACCAAGATCTTCAGATATTTCAGCTAATTTTTTGGGGTCATCAAAAAAAGTCACAGCCTGTACAATGGCTTCGGCTCTTTTAACTGGATCACCTGACTTAAAGATTCCCGATCCAACAAATACACCATCACATCCGAGTTGCATCATCATTGCTGCATCAGCTGGTGTTGCAATGCCTCCTGCTGCAAAGTTTACAACAGGTAATTTACCATTCTTATATATTTCTTCCAACAAATGATATGGCGCATTTAATTTTTTTGCTTCATTCATCAATTCTTCTGGTCTTAAACTTTGAATTCGTCTAATTTCTGATGAAACAGATCGCATATGTTTTACAGCCTCAATCACATCTCCAGTACCCGGCTCACCTTTTGTTCTGATCATCGAAGCACCTTCGTTGATTCTTCTAAGCGCTTCAGATAGATTTTTAGCGCCACATACAAATGGTACTTTATAATCGTTCTTTGCAATATGTAATTGATCATCTGCCGGTGATAATACTTCACTTTCATCTACATAATCAACTTCCAACGCCTCTAAAATTTGTGCTTCTACAAAATGTCCAATTCTAACTTTCGCCATTACTGGAATTGAAACCGCTTCTTGAATCTCTTTGATTAATTTAGGATCCGACATACGTGCCACACCACCACTAACTCTGATATCTGCAGGTACTCTTTCTAAGGCCATAACTGCGCATGCTCCCGCAGCTTCAGCAATTTTTGCCTGTTCTGCATTCACTACATCCATAATCACGCCACCTTTTAACATTTGTGCCAGGTTCTTGTTCAATTCAGATCTTTCGTTCATAACGCCTCCTTTGTACGGGTACAATATATGTTGAAAATACAATTTGATGTATTTTCACATGTTCACGTTATATATTCAAGACATAACAACTATTTTATCTCCAAATCATAATTTTGTACCCATACAAAAAGACACTACAGAGCAGTGTCCTTTAACTTAAATTCTATTTTAAATATGGCACCATAATTCATATGGTTGATGGCTTTAATTGTACCACCGTGTTTTTCAACGATTTCCTTGGTTAATGACAAACCAATTCCAGAACCGCCATTTTTGCCTTTATAAAACCGATCAAAGATTGTATCCTCTTGACCGTATTCAAATCCTTTTCCATCATCAATCACATCAATCATCAAATGCGACTCATGAACATTTACATTGATCACCATCTTAGACTTTGCATATCGTGAACCATTACCAATAAGATTGATAAAGACTCTTTTCATTTTATCATAATCACAAGTTAATTGTATGGTATCATCACAAGTTAAGACCATCTCTAAATGACTTGCTTGAAGAAGTGGCATTGTTACAGCAATGGCATTTTCGATAATTTGCTTCAGAGGATGTTTTTTTAAAACAAATTCATCTTCTAAATTGTCAATTTTACTGAGATAAATCACATCATCAACAATGTGTTTCAATCTTTGAGTTTCAGAAATGATGATATCCAAACTGTTATCCATCTCGTCTTCATCAATAATACCATCTTTAATGGCTTCTACATAGCCTTGAATGGACATTAACGGCGTCTTCAACTCATGGGATGAGTTTTGAAAAAAATGCTTCTGACGCGTATCTAGACGGCTTGCTTGATCTGTTAATGCTTTAAACATAATAGCAAGTTCTTCTATTTCATCATTTGACTTATATACTTCTACAGAAGATTTTTCAGACATATAATCTTCCATACTCTTTTTTAATACTTTTATAGGTTTATAGATTTTTTGAGTAATTATGAGACTCATAATACTTGCTATTATGATACCGATACCGAAGCTGACTAAGAATGAAAACAATCCAATATTTCTATATTTTTTTATATCATTTAACTGTTTTAAAATAATCAGTGATTTAAACGGAATGTTCTCATCTGTAAAAGTATGTTGATAAAAAATATACCGTTCATCATCAATCAAAGCTTTTTCTCTTAACGTTTCCAGTTGTTTTCGATCGAATCCTTGTTTGGGATAAACAATATTCCCATCATTTCCAATCACTATTGTATTAGAGGATAATATATTATTTGAAAGCTCCAAATCAGCAATTATTTTTATACCACGAACTCTTAAATTTTGATCTTCAGATCGTTCAATATATTCAATAAAACGTGATTCAGCTGTTTCAGCAGCAAGTTTAAGATCAGACCTCGTTTCATATATAATCACTCGTTTAGACAAAACACTGTAGATGATCGTAGTAATCAGAAAGGATATGACTAAAACCAAGATAAAGCTAAATAGTATTCTTTTATTAATTGCTTTTTTACGCTTCAATTTTATACCCATACCCCCATACCGTTTCTATTGTTAACAACGATGATTGTTGATTGATTTTCTTTCTTAATCGTTTGACTAAATCATCTACAACTCTTAATTCACCTTCAAAATCATAGCCCCAAACATCCTCTATCAACTGTTCTCTTTTGACTGGCATGTTCACATGATCACAAAGATAAGCCATCACCTCAAATTCTTTTTGTGTTATTTTAAGCACGACATCTTTGATTTTTATCTGTCTTAATGTTTTATCAAGTTCTAAATCCTTAATTGTGATGACATCTGATTTAACATGTTTATCTAGTCTCTTCAAGATATTTTTGACTCTTACTACCAATTCTCTTGGACTAAAAGGCTTGCTCATATAATCATCGCCACCTAATTCAAGTCCCAATATCCGATCGAACTCTTCATCTTTGGCTGAAACAAAGATAATTGGAATCTCAGAGAACTTACGAATCTCTTTACAAACATCCAATCCATTACTATTTGGCATCATAATATCCAGAACAATCAGATCAGGATTTAAACGTCTGACTTCTTCCTTCAGGTATTTTGCATCACCATAGGTCGTTACTTTATAATTCGATGCTACCAAGTATTTTTCAATAAGATCTCGGATATTTTTTTCATCATCAACTACAAGTATATGTTTCATATTTTATCCTAACTGACTATGTCTGGTATAAAGCCTTTAAATTGTGCATGATACAATTCACTATATACCCCATCCACTTGAATTAATTCATCATGATTACCTCGTTCAACAATCCCTTCATCTGATAATACAATTATTTCATCAGCATTTTTTATCGTTGACAATCGATGTGCAATAATCACAGTTGTTCTATCCTTAGCTAAACGTTCAATAGAAGCTTGAATGGCTAATTCAGTTGCATTATCAAGAGATGACGTGGCTTCATCTAATATTAAAATAGGAGGATTCTTTAAAAATACTCTTGCAATTGCAAGTCTTTGCTTTTGACCTCCAGATAATTTTACGCCTCGTTCTCCTATTAAAGCATCATAGCCTTCGGGCAATGACATAATAAAATCATGAATATTAGCAGCCTGTGCTGCTTCAATAATATCCTGATCCTGAGCTTCAGGATTACCATATAATATATTGTCTCTTATGGTACCGTAAAATAAAAATACATCTTGTTGTACAATTCCAATATTTTTTCTTAGAGAACTTAAAGTCACATTTTTTATCTCTTTACCATCTATAAAAATCTCTCCTTCAGTTACATCATAAAATCTAGGTATGATTTGAGAAATCGTTGTTTTACCAACACCAGAAGGTCCTACTAAAGCTAAGGTCTTCTTCTTATCAATCTTTAAATCAAACCCTCTTAAAACGTCCCTATGATCTTTTTCATAAGAAAACGTAACATTTTTAAGTTCAATTTCACCTTCAACATCAGTGAGTATTTCGGCTGAGTTTGAATCCTGTATTTCAGGATTTGTCTGCAAAATGCCATAAACTCTTTCAAATCCTGTCATCCCTCTTTGAAGTTGTTGAGTAAAATCAATTAGTTTCCTAATCGGTCTAATGAATATTGATGTGTACAATAAGAATGTTACAAGTTCACCAACTGTCATTTTTCCATATGCAACAAATAGACCTCCAACAACTATGATAATAACCCCTAAAAGGTCTGCTAAAAAATGTGTCCCTGTTGAATAAATACCCATTTGCTTAAAAGCTTTCTTCACTGAATCTCTATATTGAACATTGGTCACATCAAATTTATCTGATTCATATTCTTCATTAGAGAATGATTGTGTTAATCTAATACCAGAAATACTATTTTCGATTTGCGAGTTTATCTCTGCTTGCTTCTTTCTAGTATCTCTAAATGCTTCGGTTACTTTTTTTCTTCTAAGCAGTGCAAAACCTATTAGGATAAATACAAAGAATAATAATATAGCTGCTAAAGCAACATTCTTATAAAAAAGTAAAATAAAACTACCCGTCAACATAAGTGTAGACAAGAAAATGTCTTCCGGTCCATGATGAGCTAATTCAGCTACTTCTGCCAAATCGGAAGTCATATGATTCATGATTTTACCAGTTTTATTATCATCAAAAAATTTAAACGACAGCGACTGTAAATGAGAAAACAACTCTTTTCTCATATCATATTGAATTCTAGAACCCATTACATGACCCCAATAGTTAATATAGTAGTTACAACAAACTCTAACCAGATACATCACTAAAATAATGCCTGTAATAATTAACATCATGCTGATGTTTTTATTAGGAATTAAATCATCAATAAAATATCCTGAAAAAGCTGGAAATATTAAGTCCACAGTTGCTACTATAAATGCACATATTAAATCTATAACGAAGATTCTCATATGTGGTTTGTAGTAAGATATAAATTTTTTAAACATAAAATAGCCCCTTAATTAATATTTAGATACTCTAATTAAAATTATAGCATACTTGCAAAAAAATAAAATGGATTATTCGAGTATTAGTCAAACAATCCACTTTCAGCAGGCATCGGCACGTTCAAAAATTTTATATTCAATTTTCAGTACTCTTATCTCTTCTATGGTCATCCCTCCTGACAAAACTGTCTAAATGGTACGGCCTCAAAGTTTCCAATAATTGTGCATTTTATTACTTTTTGATTCTTTTGTATTTTTCCTTCTTTACTACAAGATGGGTGTAAAACCCATTAATACGTCCCGTGTTTCTGCAATCTATATTAAACCCTTAAGGATAATACCGATTATCTTTAAAGAACTAATATCATACTTTGTATTTCCATTATCTATATACCCATGCTTATAAATCCTAAACAGAATGTGAATATTTTTTTATTTTTTTGAAAATTCGATGTTACTGTACTCCATTGATGTTTCGATTAACTGTAACCTCTTTCCACTTGTTATCATTTCTAAACCCTGTACAGCCAAACCTCTTCTTAACATAACTTTGACCTTATACATATCATCTTTATAGATTTTGAAGTCATCAATCAAATGTTTATTGATAAATTCATTTCTTATCATTGTTCTAATTTCTTGAATCGTAAATACATCTACTTGACGATTATTGACAATGTAAGGTTGAATCCGACGTTCAATTTCAAAATCCAAACTCCTAAGATGATCGAACAAAAGTTGGATTTTATTGTTTTCCAAGACAACATAGATTATAATTGTCATAATAATTATTAAGATTAATGACATATCATCACCTCCAAACCATATTATGTTATTATATATATACCAATATAAATGAATTTTAAACGGAAAGGAGTCATTATGGCAATAGGTGCTTTTTTTGATATAGATGGTACACTTTACAGAGACTCGTTAATGATAGAACATTTCAAAAAGTTATTAAAATATGAAGTCATCGATCCTGTTATGTGGTATGGTCATGTGGAGAAAACGTATAACATGTGGAAAAAGAGACGTGGCAACTATGAAGACTATATGGAAGAACTTGCTGATATCTACATAGATGCAATTAAAAATTTAAATAAACAAGAGACTGCGTTCATTACCAAACAAGTAATTGATCTTAAATGGGATTCAGTTTATCAGTTTACAAGGAGCCGTATAAAGTTTCATAAAGAACAAGGACATCAAGTGTTCTTCATTTCAGGTAGCCCAGATTACTTGGTAGAAGCTATGGCACAAAAATATGAAGTAACCGAATGTATAGGAACACAGTATTTAACAGATGAAAGCGGCAATTTTACAGGAGAAATCATACGCATGTGGGATGCTGACAGCAAGAAAAAGGCGATTAAGTATTTTACTGAAAAGTACGACCTTGACCTGAGTAAAAGTTATGCTTATGGCGATACCAACGGAGATTATACCATGCTCTGCAGTGTTGGAGAAGGCTATGCAATAAATCCAACAAATGAACTGTTGCACCGATTGAAAACAACAGATCATGTAAGAGTTATCGTAGAAAGAAAAGATGTCATCTATGAACTGGATCCGACTGTTAAAACTATAGAATTAGATAAAGTACTCTAGAGGGATTCTAGAGTACTTTTTATTGAGATTTGCTCAGGTTTTTTATGATTGTAGATTGTAAAATACTCAAAACCGATATCTTGAAGCATTTCTAACATTTCTTCAAAATGAGAATAAATATCTTCTTTCAAATGTGCATCAGAACCGATTGTAATGTACTTTCCACCTAATTCATAATACCTTTTTATAATGTCTATATGCGGCAATGTTTCGTTCAAATCAGATCTTAAACCTGACATATTCACTTCAATGCCCTTTTTATCTTCAATGATGATTTTCAAAATCATATCTACTTTTTCTTTGTAATAAGCATAAGGGATGCTTTTAACCCCTTCATTGTATCTCTTTAAAATATCCAAATGTCCAACAACTGAATACTCTTTAAAATTGGTAAGCGTTGTAATAATATCTTCTAAATAGACATCCCATGCTTCTTCAGGTGTTTTGCCTTCAAAAAAATCACCTCTATACAAGTCTTTTTTCTCAGCAACATGGAAAGAACATAATATGAATTCCGGCTTGAAATATTTTATAAACTGTAAACTCTGTTCAATAACATGAGGTTGCAATCCTACTTCAATACCTCTTTGCAAGTGAATTTCATCCCTATATTTTTCTTTTAGGTGTTCAAAAGTTTCAATGAAACCTTCTGCATCAAACTCAAATTGAATTTCTGTATCGGGATAATCATAATCCAAATGATCTGTGAAACAAAGGTGTTTACCCCCTCTTTTAATGGCTTCCAAAATGGTGTTTTCCATCTCTTCCTCACAATCGCCAGAAAAATGTGAATGCAAATGATAATCGTACATATAGCTCCTTTAACTTGATGCCGTTTCAAGTTCATCCTTTTTATCTATTCTAGTTAAAATACTTACTGATGTATCATCACCACTTCCATTATTTGATGTCTCCTCAATCCATTCTTTGAGGTTTTCATCAATGACATTAAATCCATCTTCTGAGATCATTTCAACTAAATCCGAACCAACTTTAAAAAAACCCGCTTCAGATGAAAATGAATTTGAATAACCATCTGTAGATAACAATATCATTTGTAATATATGATTAAGGTCTCTAAAAACTTTAATTTTAAACTCTTTTTCTGGTCGACTTAAACATAAGCTAGATGTATCATTTGCAATATGACGGTCGTCTCTTTTAATTGGTTTTGTGACACTATTTGATTTTGAAACAAATAAAATATCACCATCCCCCAATTGATAACAAAGAATATAATCTTTAATCAACATCACAACCAACAATGTAGAACCATAAGACACATATGGATTCTTTTTTATACTCTTAATCTCTTTTAAGGTTAAGTCTTCTAAAAGGTCTAGCTCAAGTGGTTCTCTTTCTAAATGATCATCAATTTTTTTACGCCAAAGTGCAATGACTCTCTTTGTATAATATTTTCCGATTGACTTTGTATGAATGACATCATCCTTGATAAAATCCTCTTTAATATTTTTTGCAACTTCAATAGCTGACTCGACTGCATAAAGTGCCCCTAAATGACTTCTTGTACACTTTTTTGAACCGTGTCCATCAGCAATCGCAGAAATCAGAAAATCTTTATCTATGACTTCACTCATCACTGCGTCCTGATTGGGCATTTTTATTTTCATATGAGTCTTGCCAGTAATCGTTTCAAAAGAATTCATCCATTGATTATTTTTTATAAACATTACCACACATCCTCTACCGAAATTGTTTCTATGTCTTCAAAATCATCATCAATAATCGGTATCGAAACATTAATACCCATTGTTTGTGTATCGCTTGCTTGACTCGCGGGAGATGATGCTGCTTGTAATACAACAGTACTAACCCATTTAATATATTCAACAAGTGTTTCAGCATTGTCAGCTGATAATACTTCGATACCTTGTTCTCCACAAAATTCTTTCAAAATTCTCTTATTGGCACTTCTTCCAATAGCAATAGCAATTTTTACAGCTTTTACAGCCCAAGGTTCGTCCATTAACTCTTTCAAGGCCGATTTATAATCATCAGTTGGCTGACCATCTGATATCAGTACAATCACTGGTGGTAACGCTCTATCACTCATTTCAGTTACTCTTAAAGAGTCCTTTAACAGTTTAAACGCTGCACCTAAGTCTGTTACACCTTTTACTTCTAAATCATTCCAATCAAACTCTTCAACTGGTACTCTTTCTTCAATATGCCATGATGCACCACTTGAAAATTTAATTGCTCTGATAAAAACTTGTGCATTTGGATTTTCATAGGCAACTTCTTGCATATGTGGAATCGATTTTCTAATTGCTTCATTCAAAGCATCAATTTTACCACTATTTCTCATTGATATTGAACAATCCGCTAACCAAATAAATTCAAGCGGTCTTGTTGCTAATTCTCCACCCGGTCTCATTTTCATACATTACCCCTTTCGAATCACGCCTTCAACTTCACCAAATTGTATCATTGTACCATCTTCTATAGTGAAGCTTTTCCCAAAGTCTATCGTGTACTGTTTACCATCTCTTGTTTTTACCACCCATGGTGTTTGGGATAAATTCTTTAACCCTGAACGACCTTTCAATAAAGGATGTGGTACCACTTCTGCTAAGATTTTTTTAAATCGATATTTCTCTTTTGTCATTAAATGATGACCATAGAGTTTTGTACTTAAATTTAGTATGATAATTTCATTATTTATCTTTAGTCTTGAATCAGGATATAACATTTTTTGACACTGCCAACATTTATTTTGAATATTATTTTTTAGCTTATGAATGTCATAAAAGTTCTCCATACCACAATCACAGATTGTTATTGAATTTTTCAATTCAATCAAAACATCTCGCCATATTTTTTCAGAAACTCTCTTTTCAGGATACTTAGCGCCTTTTGTAAAAGTCTGGGTAAATAATTGTCTGATACGCTCTGTGTAAATAGGCCAAAATGCCAGTGCATTGTCATGGTATCCAGGTATGGGTCTATTGCTTTGATTTATCGGATCAAATATGAAAACAGGTCTCTCACCATATAACTTTGTCATCGCAGGTAAATCGAAACATTTAATTTGGTTTTCCTGTCTACCTTCTAATGGATGATGCATCATCAGCATATAAAATATCAGTACACTTAACGAAAATAAGTCTGAAGACATATTAGGTTTAGAATCTCCTAATACAACCTCTGGTGCCATAAATCTCGGTGTACCGAGTACGCCTGCATTGGTAATCTTTGTATGTGTAACATTGTCATTGTCACAAATTAGAACATCTCCTGTTCTAGCATGAAAAAAGAAATTACCAAATGAAATATCTCTATAACACAAATCTTTTTGATGTAATTTATGAAAACTATCCGCTAGTTGAATGCACGCTGTAATAACTGCATCAAAGCTAGGTTCTACTCTTCTTTTCATAAGATCAACTATATTGCTAAACTGAACAGGCCTTAAAGGCATTAAATAACCAAAACTACGTTTATTATAGACTTTGATGGCTTCAACAGGCCATAAAAATCTTTCGTCTGGCCTACCTACCTTAATGAGTTTTTCAATCATATTCCTTTGATTTTCAGTGCCGGTTTGAATAAAATACCACTTTAAAGCCAAGCGCCTGCCGTCGTAGTTTACTTCATAAACTTCACCTTGACCACCTGCACCAAGAAATTTTACAATATTCAAGGCTTTTCCTGTTTGTGTCATAACTCTTTGATTGTCTCTAAAACTTCTATGCACGAAGTTCCTCCTAATCTAATAACTTGTGTTGATTTTAGTAATAATATCTTCAATAATAGCTTCGTTATATTGTCCAGCATTTTCATCAATAGCAGTTACCATTTGATCTAAGAGTCTAGACATTTGAGTATATGAGTATCGGTCTCTAATTTTTCTAAAATCGGACAATGTGTCGTATTTATATAACGTTACACGTGAAGTCAAAATTTCTATATTGTCTTCATTAGTAATCATTGTAATAAAATAATCTCTATATGTTTCTCTTAACATATCATAATAAACTGAGTCTGGGTATTTTTTTAGATAATCTTCAATTTGATTTATCTGATAAGCAATCTCTTCAATATCCATTAAAATCATATCTTCTGTCTTTACAATATTCCGACTTTTGCTCACCAAAATATCAGTAATATCTTTTGTTGCTTCTGAGTAATAATCATCATACCTTACAAGAAAAGAGGCATAATCCGGAAAAATATAATATCGATCTTCGAATTTTCTAATCTGATACCCACCACTGATAATCAAATATAGCTTTTCTATGTAGTCTTCTATTTCTGGATACAATGCTAATGCTTCCTGAGTCACTTCATAATTGTCTAGATAGGTGTTCGTTAGACGATTGACATAGTCTTTGGTAATATAGAGAAATTGAGCTTCGGTAACAAGATTTTTTAACTCTATATAATCAGTTTCGACTTTATAAATCAATTTATAAATCAAGATATCTATATCGAGTGAAGATAGTCTCTTGATATGTAAATCTAAAAAATTAATTACAGCATATGTCGATCGATTTTCTTCGTATGATTGATATATATTCAGAATATTATTTACTACTTGATCCGTGATCACAACAACTTCATTCGAATCCTCTTCTAAGAAGATACTGTCTAGACGAATGTAATCTTTACTACTGATAACGGGATCAATCGTTTCAATATAGGCTTTCATACTAAATTCTTTTAATTCCGATTTGTCTTCAAACTTATCGTATGTGATATCATTAGCAATCGATTTCATGCTACATCCAGTTAACATTAATGATACTATAAGTACAATCCATAATTTTTTCATAAATATACCTCTTTATCTATATTACCATTTTTATAGATTCATGTCATTTATCATAACAAAAAAAAAAAGAACCCTACGATAATGTAGGCTCTCAATTATTTTACTCATATACAGAACGTTTTAAAATACCAACATACGGTAAATTACGATATTTTTCAGCATAATCAATACCATACCCCACAATAAACTCGTCCGGTACTTTGAAACCAATGTAATCTACTTCTAAATCGACTTTTCTTCTTTCAACTTTGTTCAGCAATGTACAGATTTTAATGCTCGCAGGATGTCTTGTCTCAAAGTTGCTTACTAAATATTCTAATGTTAAACCTGAATCAATGATATCTTCAACAATTAAAACATGTTCTGAATTAATATTTTCATCTAAATCTTTTAATAATCTAATAACTCCAGTTGATTCTGTAGAAGCACCGTAACTTGAAACAACAATAAAATCTATTACAACATCTAAATCTAATTTTCTAACTAAATCCGCTACAAATATGTTAGCACCTTTCATAACACCAACTACGATTAATTTCTTCCCCTTATAATCTGTTGATATCTGTTTCCCTAATGCTTCTATTCTAGATGATAAATCAGTTTCTGAATAAACAATACTTTCTATATCTTTATGCATAATACTCTCCTTTTCTACACATTGATTTTACTATAACTTTTAACAATTTACATCTATAATCACGATTATTGTAGTTTATTACGAAGAGAAAAACTCAATTTGTAAATATTTTTTGCATATTAATTAAATTAATTAATCTTTTTGTGAATATACGTCCCAGATTGGGATATAAATGACAAAGATAATAATAAGGGGGTATTATAAGATGCAGACATTTGGTGAACGTCTTAGACGTGTACGAAGAGAACAGTTTATTAGACAAAAACAATTGGCCACTCATTTGAATATTGCAGTTTCAACACTTTCTCAATATGAAAACGATAAACGCCATCCGAATTTTGAGATTTTATCTCAAATCGCACAATATTTCAATGTAACCACAGATTACTTACTTGGTATTGACCAGTTTGAGAAAAGTAATTTCGCAAGAGACATAGAAAGAATTGATGAGCAACTTTCCGGACAATCTTATCAAGAACTCCTTCATAAGATGACCAGTAGCTTACTTACAATGAGTAGACACCATGATACAAAGTCAATACAAATATTACACACATTATATGAGTCTATCACCTCAATTGGTGTAGATTATCATAGTGAGGCAAGTCAAACCAATATTGAGGATTTATTATCAAATCACTTGGAACACAAAGAGGATATTGATCAAACACTCAATCAATTGTTTAGACATCATATTAAGATATGCTCTCATAATGTCAATTAAAAATAGCCCTAGGGCTATTTTTATAATTTAGAAGCAGCTGCTTCATCTATTAATATAATCACATTTTCATGTAAATGAAGTACCGATGCAGGTAAATCCGGTTTGATATCATCTTTTACCAATTGACTGATGATATCTGCTTTACCTTCACCTGATGCCATTAAAATGATTTTTTTAGACTTCATAATCGTTTTAATGCCCATCGAAATGGCTTTTTTAGGTACATCTTCAATACTATCAAAAAATCTCTTGTTAGCTTCTATTGTTTCTTCATCCAAACTTACGATATGAGTTTTAGCTTCAAACTCTACATTTGGTTCATTAAATCCAATATGGCCATTATGCCCGATTCCAAGGATTTGCAGATCAATACCACCATGAGATGAAATTGATGATTCATAATTTAAACATTCTGATTTGAAATCTTCAGCCATGCCATTAGGAATATGGATATGATCTTCTCTAATATTGATATGATCGAATAAATTTTCTCTCATAAAACTATAATAACTTTGTTGATCATCCATCGGTAAACCCAAATACTCATCTAAATTAAAAGATGTGATTTCAGAAAAGTCTATATCACCTTGTTGATATAGTTTGATAAGTTCTTGATACAAACCTACAGGTGTTGAACCTGTTGCTAATCCTAAAACCGAATCTGGCTTCCACATCAATTGAGACTGAACAAGTACAGCCGCTTTTTTACTTAGACTTTCATAATCCTTTGATACAATAACTTTCATGATTTATCCTCCATACTTAACAGTACCATTTACAATGGTATATTGAACCTTCATATCTTTATCAAATACAGTTAAATCAGCATGATATCCGGTTTCCACTTTACCTATATTTTCTAATCCCAACATCGTTGCTGGATTAATTGTTACCATATTTATCAAATCATACAACTCATAGTTAGTATGTTCTTTAAGGTTTTTTATCGCCTCGTTCATCTTTAAGATACTACCTGCTAAAGTGCCACCTTTTAATCTTGCACTGGTGTCGTCAACTACTACAAGTTGTCCTCCCAACTCATATTCACCGGGAGCCATTTGGCAGGCACACATGGCATCTGTAACCAAGATCATCTTATCGAGACCAATACAATCTCCTAAAATATCAAATAAACCTTCATGAACATGTATCTTATCAGCAATCACTTCGAAATAAGGTTTTTTCTTGAAAACAGCACCTACAATACCAGGATTTCTATGATGAAGACCAGTCATACCGTTGAAAAGATGTGTCGTACTGTCAATACCTGTTTCATAACCTTTAATTGCCTCTTCAAAAGTAGCGCCTGAATGACCAATTGAAAATTTAATCTGAGATGATTCTTTCTTTAATCTTTCTACAAAATCAAGTGTGCCCTCTACCTCAGGTGCTATAGTCATCAATCGAATTATATCCATATGAGATTTGATCATGTCATAGTCAGGCGCAATAATATAATTGCCGTTTTGTGCCCCTTTATATGACTTGTTGATAAAAGGACCCTCTACGTGAATACCCAGTATTTTTGCCCCTTTGTCTTGTGACTTCATATAATCTGAAACAACTTCAAAACTCTTTTTTATATCTTGTTTGGACATGGTCATCGTAGTTGCTAAAAAACTCGTCACACCATTTTTTAAAACGGCCTCTGAGATAATATCTAATGATGATATTTTACCATCCATTACATCTGCACCTTTAGAACCATGGATATGAATATCTATAAACCCGCTAGATACGTAAGCCCCTTTAACATCAATAATCTCACAGTCTTGTTTGTTTACGTTTTTACCTATTTCCAATATTGTTTCATCCATTATGATATCCAATGATTCAATACGATCATCAAACACAATTTGTCCATTAATCAATGCTTTTTTCATAAAGTCTCCTAATCAATTAACCGATTCAGTACCAATGATTTTGCCACAACAAGCAAACCATAAATACCTGATACCTGACCTAATTTTGATTTGTAAATTTTTGTTTTAAACGGCATTATTTTTTTTACTGTTTCTGCAACACCTTCTATAAAAACTTCGCTAACTTCACTAAGCACCCCGCCGATTATCACAGTCTCCAAATCCATAATAAGTGCAACATTGGCAACTACAATCCCTAACATAACACCAGAAGCTTTCATCAAATCTGTTAAATAGACATCGCCAGATTCAATTGCTTTTTGTATATCAGAAATTTTAAGTGAATCCATCTGATCTTTAGATAGCAAAGTCTCCTGTCCCTCTTCTATGTCCTGTTTGATCTTTTCTAACAAAACAGGCGTTGAAATAGATTCTTCTAAAGTTTTTCCATCTACTCCATTAATTTTTGAAAAACCTATTTCACCAGCAAAATTTCTTTTACCTTGAAATAACTCACCATTAACAATTAAACCAGCACCGACTCCAGATCCAGACGAAACATACATTAAGTCATCATAATTTTGTCCAACACCATAATGTTTCTCACCTAAAGCTGCCATGCTTATATCATTTTTCATAATAACTGGGACATGATAAATTTCAGATAAAACTTTTTTGAGTTTTAAATCTGTCCATAAGTTATCTTGAGGATTAGCAAAGATTTCATCTGTCAAATCATCTATAACCCCTGGTACAGCGATTGATATCGCTCCCAAAGAAGATAAATCATAATCATGAGATGTAATCAGATCATTAATAGCTGTTGTAAGTCGTTGTACCAAAAAAGGTTTTTTTTCAGTAACCTCCATCTCCAAAGTTGTTGAGAATTTCAGTTGCCCTGATAAATTTGATAATGCAATTAACGGCTGGTTTCTATTCAAATCGATTGCAACTAATATTCTATGATTATAATTAAAATTAAGGAGTGTTGGTTTACGACCTCCGCTAGATTCACCTTCTCCTGTTTCCATCAGAATTTCTTTTTCTATTAACTTTTCAGCATTTAATGAAATCGTCGGTTTTGAAATATTCAAATTTTTTGCAAGTTTTGCCCGAGATGTTTCACCATTCTTCATAAGATACTGTATGATTAATTCTTGATTACTAATCCTAACACTTGATTGAGTCGCCATCTTCTTCTCCTTAGTTAATAAACTTTACTAACTAAGTTTATCATGGTTTTTAATGAAAGTCAAAAGAGAGACTACTTTTAACAAGTAATCTCTCTTTCAATTTGTTTAACTTTAAATATTTAAGGTTACACTCTCTAGAATTTTGAATCATCTACATTATCCAACCACTTTTTAATCACTGTTGTAATCTTTTCAACTGATCCTACTTCAAATGGTGACTCTAATCCTGCCAGTTCCAATAGTCCTAAGAATGATTTTTTTCCACCTGCTTTACATAAAGTAACATATGATTGCCAAGCTTCTTCTCTATTCTCAAGTGACTTAACCAAGTATTGGAATGCGCACATTTGAGCCAATGTATAATCAATGTAATAAAATGGCATTTCATAAATGTGTGCTTGTTTTTGCCAGAATCCACCCATTTCTAAATAATCAAACCCATCATAATCAAGATGTGGTAAATAGGTTTTTTCAATCTCGCGCCACTTTGCTCGTCTCTCTTCAGGCGTTGCAGTTGGATTGTTGTAAACATAGTGTTGGAACTCATCTACAGATACACCATAAGGTATAAATTGAAGGCCTTCTTCTAAATGTACATATCTGAATTTATCGCCATCTTCCAAGAAGAAATCATCCATCCATGGCCATGTTAAAAATTCCATTCCCATCGAATGGATCTCAGCAGCCTCTGATGTTGGCCAACTGTATTCTGGAACAATAGCATCTCTACTGCTATATACTTGGAAGGCATGCCCAACTTCATGTGTTAGAACCGTTACATCACCAAGAGTTCCATTGAAGTTCGAGAAAATAAACGGTGATTCATAATTAGGAATATAAGTACAGTATCCTCCACCAGCTTTACCTTTTTTAGTAACAAGGTCTAACAATTCTTTTTCTCTCATAAACTTAAAGAAATCATCTGTTTCAGTTGAAAGTTCTTTGTACATTTTATCTGCTTTTGAAACAATCCAGTCTGGATCCCCTTTTGGATCTGGATTACCTGACTTGAATCTAAAATTCAGATCAAAGTACTTCATACCTTTTAAATCTAATCTTTTTTCTTGTCTAGTTCTTAATTCTGAACAGATAGGTACAATAAAATCTCTGACTTGATTTCTGAAGGTTTCAACCATATGCTGATCATAATCAAGACGCTCCATACGTTTATACCCTAACTCAGTAAATGATTCAAAACCCATTTTTTTGGCCATTGTTGTTCTAACTGCTACTAAGTTATCATAGATTCTATCTAATGCTTCTTGGTTATCATTTAAGAATCCGAAAGAAGCTTCATTGGCTTTTTTACGAACGTCTCTATCCTTCGATTCCTTGTATGGACCCAATTGTGATAGATTTAAAGTCTTACCATCAAACTCAATTGCTGCACCTGCAATTAATTTTCTATACTCAGTAGAAAGTTTATTTTCTTTCTTTAAATCTTCTAATATAACCTCATCAAAAGTCTGAATCTGATTTTCTGCTTTTTTAAATAAAAGCTCTCCAAATTTTTCAATCAATTCATCTTTGAATTCCGATGCAATAATCGTCTTATAGTATTCTGTCTTTACGCCTTCAACCTCAGGCAACATTTCATCCATAAATTCCATCTCTTTGTCATAGAATTCATCCGTTGTGTCAATTGAATTTCTAATATAACAAAGCTCTGCCATTGTTTGAATATCATTTTCCAATTTGTTAAGTGCTGTCATCATTCCTATTTGTTCTTCAACTGTATCAGCAGCTTTGAAGGCTTCTAATCTCTCGTTCACTTCTTTTTTATATCCTTCAATATCAGGACGTTTATACTCATAATCCTTAAACTTTAACATAAAAAATCCCCCTTTAATTTTAGTATAACCTAAAATCATAGAAAGATTCTTTACAAATATATTTCACTACTCGTATTTTGTATTTCTTACCACTCATCAGTACCTTTCAATTGCTGCAACAAAGTATCTTTAATGGCATTTTCTTCAATCGTGTTGCCTTCTAAATACAAGTAGTCCAACTTGGATAGATACGTTAATGCTTCAATTGAAGTTATTTGATTGAAACTCAAATCAACAATATACAGTTCCGATAAATAGACAAGAGATGTTATATCATCAATTTGATTATTTTTGAGTTTTAAGATTTGTAATGCTGAAAGTTTTTCAAGTGGCTTTAACTCACTTAATCGATTGTCATTGAGTTCTAATTCAATGAGATTTTCTAATAATTCTATACCCCCTAGATCATAAATATCATAACCAGAAGCATTCAGACGTTTGAGACTTTTAAGATCTCTACCGGTTATGACACCAGTCTGCTTGTTCAGTTGATCTCTTACTGCTTGGTTTAAACTTGGATCATTAAAATAAACAATAAAGATGTCTGTTTCCGTGATTTGATCCAAAATTGTCCCCAATACATTGTAATCAGCTATATAATTACTTTCAATATAGAGTGATGTTAATTGGGTCAAATCCATTAAAGCTGAGACATCTGATATTTTATTTCTGCTAACATTTAATACACTTAGCTTTTTCATAGGTTTAATCACAGATATATCTGTGATACTATTGTAGCTTAAATTTAGAGATTCCAATAATGTTAATTGTTCTAAAAACTTAATGGAGTCTAAGTTGGAATGACTCATTTCAAGATGTTTGAGATTCTTTAATTCTGCTATCAGTTCATAATTTTCCACTGGTTTATTAATGATCAATTGTTCTAAATTCAAAGCATGTTCAATGCCACTGATGTTATTGACATCCACTTCAGATAAATCCAATATTCTCAACTTCTGTAAATCATAATAACTCAATAAGTCCTTTTCAATCCCCAAGGTCTCTCTTATCACTCTTTCAAATTCAGAATCCTCAAATGTGACATCTACTAAAAAATCCGTGGTCCTGAGACCGCCAAATAAATTTTCTATCACTTCAATTGATTCAATCGGATTATTTCTAATCAACAACACTTCTAGTTCTGTCAATTGACTTAATGGCGATAAGTCACTCACTCTATTATTTTGTATATCTAATAATGTTAATTGATCTAGTGCTGCAATTGGAGATATATCCGTTAATAAATTATTGGACAATGTCAACGAGTTCAAGTTTTCTACGACTTCAATGCCTTCTAAAGATTCTATTCCTAAAAAAGATAAATCAAGATGTGTAATTTCTTTTAACGTTTTACTTTCTATTTTCATAACGCGGTCAACTTCTCGTCTCAATGTATTGTCTTTAATCTTGATGGTTTGTTGACATCCCATCAATAATACACATAATATAAATATAATAAATTTCTTCATAGTCACCTCAAAAATAACGTGTTGGTACTCTTCATTATAACATCAAGGAGCATCAACACGTTATGATTAATTTTGATTTTCTAAAATATATTGAATCACATCACCATCGACTTCAATATCTGGAGTAACACCCATTTCAGTATCTCCACCACTTGGTCTTGCAAAGTATTGATATGGTACTGCAAGTCTTGTGTTCAAATTTGGTGCTGTTACTAAGTGAATCGATTTAAAACTACTCGGATTTGTTCCCGTTGCTTCCCCAATCAATGTTGCTACTTCATAATCTTTAACTAATGCAGCAAATTCTGAAGCAGCGGCAAATGTATCATTTGCAATCGCAACATATACTTTACCTTCAAAAGGTATAACTTCCTCATATGGTCTAGTTTCCTCATTGAATTCAGCAGCAACAGTTTCGCCTATTTGATTTGAGAAATTCTCTTTCATATAGCTATCTTCTAGAAGAGCTGCTTCACTGATTTTGGCTTCTATGGTTCCATATAATTTAAAAGGCATATCGGTCAAATAAGACATCAAATACTTTGAATACTCAGTATTACCACCAATATTGTCTCTAATATCAATAATTAATGTATCTATTGGATTCTCTTCAATTTTAATAAATGTTGCTTCCATAAATCTTTTAAATGATGAGAAACCATCGAACTTGTATATTGAGATTAATCCAACACCCTCTTCAATAACTTCATAAGTATGAGTTTTTACTTCTGGTAATGGCTGCAAAACAATATTGTCGATTGATGCACCAGTTAAAGTCATTTCTTTAGCAATACCATCTTCTACATATGATACTTCAAATTTTTCTGATTCGCCATAAACTACATAATACAATCTATGGAACTCTTTAATCAATCCATATTCAATTTCAGCTTGTGTAGTTCCTGAAATATAAGATTCCAATTCCTTTAGTACATCCTCTGCCACTTTGCCATTAATCGCAGTCACTTCAGAATGAAGAGAAATTTCTTCAGAACCAGTATAACTAGATTCTAAAAATATCCTATTGTCTTTTATCGAAACTTGATAAGGGAAGAAGTGATCACCATTTTCTATTTGATATTTAAAATAGTCTGCTAAAGGTTCCAAAATTGTTTTGCCATCTTTTAAAGAAGCAAATAAGGGTGCAACCAATTGATAAAATTCTACTTGGTCACCAGTTTCAAACGATTCTTTAATTGTCTCTACTGATTGGTTAAAAGTATCTTTGTCTGTATACTTATATAAATCTGGGTGTACTTTTTCTGCTGATTCAATCAACACATCTAAGTCGCTAATTGCTTTCAATACTTCAGGTGAATGAGTTACTTGTTCTGTTGTTTCAACTTCTTTTGTACAGCCAACAAGTGCTAGTATCATTACTAGCACCAGTAATAAAATTCGTTTCATGATAGCCTCCATTAATCTTTTTCTATGTCTTTCATTATTTTAAATGAATTTCCTATGATTGTCTATTTTATTCTTCTGCTATCACATATATTGCAGCTGGAACAACTTCTATATCAATTGGAAAATCTCCTCCTATTTCTCCATCAATGTCTAAATCTAACTTTTGATTATCCATAAGCTCAATCTTTAGATGTTTACTTCTAAAGAAATCCACGTACTTGCTCTCAAGATGTTTACCCATTAAAATTTTCATAAATAAATCTGCTTGCATCATAATCGGAGCTTTTTTCAAGAATATACAGTCAAAATAACCATCCTGAATTTCTGCTATGGGTGACATTTTATCAAATCCACCAACAGAAGATGAGTTAGTGATTAAAAATAAGTGATAATCATCTTCATGATTAAATTCTTCAGATGTCACTTTAAGTCGATAAGACTGAGTTAAACTCTTAGGAAGATTCATCATAGCTTCTAAGTAATAAGCACTTCTGCCTAAGTATTTCTTGACTTCTTTCTTGGTTTCATGGGCAATAGATGTAAAAATACCCGCCGCAGCAATATTAATAAATACATCACCATTAATAACACCGATATCAACTGGTATTTTATGATGTGCTTCGACTAATCTCACAAAGGCTTCAGCAGTATTAGGTAGTTTTAAATGCGTTGCAAAATCATTTACTGTTCCTGTTCTGAATATAGCCATTGGAATATCGGTTCTGGTTTCATAAAGTGCTTTAGCAACTTCATTAACAGTCCCATCACCACCTGATACAATAATCATGTCGTACCCTTCGTTCACAGCCAATTTAGCTTCATAATAAGCATCATCCTTTTTCTGTGTTTTAAACAAATGCATAAGATATGATTTATTGAGTAGTATTCGACAAAGTTCATTAAATTCATCTTCAAATCCAACACGACCAGATGATGGATTTTGTATTATTTTTAGCTTTTTCATCAGCTCACCTCTTAACTTTATTATACACAGTTATAATTACATATATAACCGATATTATACAATAATAATCTTTATAAAGAAAAAAATAAGCATAGAAAGCTTATTTTGCTAAGTAAAAAGATATAATACAGAGTATCACAGTAACACCAAACAAACTGAGTGCATACTTTTCTGCCCACCTAAATTCTTTCACATATTGCTTCTTTTCTAATGTGCTTTTTTGTTTAACTGCTTGTTTCATATCTTTTCTTGCTGATACAAGTAATATTGCTGCTACAGCTAAAGCAAGCATTGCCCCTATAAAAACAAGATCTGTCATTGTTATTTCAGTCAACAATGATAGTAAATATGACAAACCTAAAACACCAATTAACACAATCAAATCAATCATCAATAATTTTTTCAAATGATATTCCCCCTTACTCATATCATAACATGTAGATATCATAAATTCTATCCCGCCTCAGCATGCAAGCGATTGCATTGTGTGACCAAAAATATTATAATATGATTTAGGAGGTCACTATGTTTACACAATTAATTGAAAATGAATACTTAATTACAAATGGCATCGGTGGTTTTAGTTCATCTAGCCTGACAGGTGCTAACACAAGAAAATATCACAGCATTTTAAATGCATCTTTTAATCCACCAGTGAATCGTCACGTCTTATTGTCTAGAGTGATTACTACTGTAGAGATAAACAACAAAGCTTATACACTTGAAAGTACTGTTAACACCGATAGGCAAATAGACAATACTGAGTATACTCGAAACTTTTCTGATATGCCTATTCCAACATTTGAATATTCTGTTGAAGATATCACCGTAACAAAAGAAATTGCAATGATGAATGGTCATAATACATCTACAGTTTTATATACGGTAAAAACAAATGACAACCCCATTACTTTAAAAGCTTATTTACATGTTAATTCTAGGGATCACCATGATTTATCGGTTAAAAATGGATTTAAGTATGATATAACAGTTCATGATACATCATTAATACTCAAGAATGAGTTAACACCTTTTAATATAAAAGGATTTGGAAAATACACTCAAGTTAATGAATGGGCTGAAGATGAGTTTTTTAGTATTGAAAAACGCCGTGGACAGGATGATGTAGATACCAACTTCATACCAGGATATTATGAGATTGCAATTCCTGCTCATACATCTGTTTCTTATGGAGTTATTGCTTCTACAGAAGAGATTAATGTGAATTCTGAGTCAATCGTTGATAATGAAAAAAAACGACGTCAAAGCTTATTTCAAGATGATGATTTAATATCAAAAAGACTTCATATAGCATGTGATCACTTTATAGTAGATAGAAAATCTACACATTCAAAAACTGTTATCGCGGGTTATCCTTGGTTTACAGATTGGGGTAGAGATACTATGATCGCTCTACCTGGACTCACATTAACAACTAAGAGATATGACGATGCAAAAGATATCATTCGTACATTTATAAAATATGAAAAAGATGGTTTAATTCCAAATATGTTCCCAGATGATAATGTAGAACCTATGTACAATACTATCGATGGAACACTTTGGCTATTCATAGCCATACATCATTATATGAAAGCAACAAATGATACGTTATTCTTAAAGGAGATTCATCCAACTCTGAATAGGATTGTTGAAAAACATATTTCAGGTACAATTTATGACATTCATGTGGATTCGGACGGCTTATTATCAGGTGGCGATCCCACAACACAACTCACATGGATGGATGTAAAGATTGATGGTCATGTCGTAACGCCAAGACATGGTAAAGCTGTTGAAATCAATGCTTTATGGTATAATGCCTTAAAAATTATGAACCAACTAACATGTGATAATAGTTTAGAATCATCAATAGATTACAATGAGTATGCGAAAAGATGTCTCAATAGTTTTAATGAGAGATTTTGGAATGAAGATGGCAAATACTTATTTGATCTAATACAGGACAACAAACCTGTTGATCGTATTAGACCTAATCAAATATTCGTTGTCAGCTTACCTCATAAGATGTTATCACTTGAAAAAGAAAAAATGGTCATCAAAACTGTTGAGGATAAGCTGTTAACACCTGTCGGATTACGATCACTTTCTCAGGACCACGAAGATTATGAAGCGGTTTATAATGGGGACGTTTACAAAAGAGATTATGCCTATCATCAAGGTACTGTCTGGGGTTGGTTAATCGGTCCATATCTTGAAGCGCATTTTAATGTTTATCAAGACAAAGCGTATGTTTTAAAACATTTGGAAGGTATGTTTAAACATTTAGATGATACCGGTATAGGGACTATTTCAGAAGTCTTTTCTGGTGATTCACCACATCATGCTCGTGGATGTTTTGGACAAGCATGGTCTGTTTCAGAAACTCTAAGAGTTTATAAAATGGTTAAAGAATAATAACTATAGAATAAAAGGGATATTGTTTATCAACAATGTCCCTTTTCTATGCTTTATATCTCATTATTCAGATTAGAATTTATCAAAAAATAAAAAAAAGTCAAGGGCCTGAATCCTTGACTAATATATGTTCTTTAGGCTTGTGAACCTGTATATAACAGGGTTCTTGTTCCTAAGAAATGCTGTATTTAGTTCATAAAAAATACCCAACTATGAAATTAGGTAGTTTTCAAATTGGCGCGCCCTAAGGGATTCGAACCCCTGACCTTCTGGTTCGTAGCCAGACACTCTATCCAGCTGAGCTAAGAGCGCAAAATTGGAGGCGGCACCCAGATTTGAACTGGGGATAAAGGTTTTGCAGACCTCTGCCTTACCACTTGGCTATGCCGCCAAAAAAAAATTGGTGATCCATCCGCGACTCGAACGCGGGACACCCTGATTAAAAGTCAGATGCTCTACCGACTGAGCTAATGGACCAAGTTTAAAATAAATATGGAGCGGGTGAAGGGAGTCGAACCCTCGCAACTGCCTTGGAAGGGCAGGGCTCTACCACTGAGCTACACCCGCAAAATTTGGAGCAGAAGACGAGATTTGAACTCGCGACCCTCGCCTTGGCAAGGCGATGCTCTACCACTGAGCCACTTCTGCAAATATGGTGGTGGGAGAAGGATTCGAACCTTCGAAGACGCAGTCAACGGATTTACAGTCCGTCCCCTTTGGCCACTCGGGAACCCCACCTAATATGGAGCTAGTGAAGGGACTTGAACCCCCAACCTGCTGATTACAAGTCAGCTGCTCTACCAATTGAGCCACACTAGCATAATTAATAAAAAAAAATGGCGATCCAGAAGGGATTCGAACCCTCGACCTCCAGCGTGACAGGCTGGCGTTCTAACCAGCTGAACTACTGGACCGCGTTTTGGTGGGAGTAACAGGACTTGAACCTGTGACCCTCTGCTTGTAAGGCAGATGCTCTCCCAACTGAGCTATACTCCCATAATGGTGACCCCTAGGGGAATCGAACCCCTGTTACCGCCGTGAAAGGGCGGTGTCTTAACCGCTTGACCAAGGGGCCTAAAGTTAATTTGGTAGCGGCGAGTGGACTCGAACCACCGACCTCCCGGGTATGAACCGAGCGCTCTAGCCAACTAAGCTACGCCGCCATATATTTGGTTGCGGAGGCAGGATTCGAACCTACGACCTCCGGGTTATGAGCCCGACGAGCTGCCAACTGCTCCACTCCGCGTTATATTGGCTCCAAGAGTGGGACTCGAACCCACGACCTATCGGTTAACAGCCGATTGCTCTACCAACTGAGCTATCTTGGA
>JAEIOD010000073.1 GCA_016342415.1 Clostridiales bacterium | reverse complement strand
CAAATCAAAATTTAAGATATACGAAGCTATTTCTATATAATGATTATGGCACATAACGGAAGCGCATCTGAGATGCCCTCGAACTTACAGCCTCTGATCATGTCAGGCTCGCCCTGACTAATGCAGTGGTGACTCGGTTAGTGAGAGGGTTTGTCCATAAGTATAAAACTTTCTTGATGCCCTAGTACTCTCATTGTACTAGTGGCTGAAGTATACTCATACTTTCATTATATCAGTGGACCTCTGCTCAGATGTAGTGTTATGAGAAGTATATTAAAGGAACAGTGGTAAGTATGCTCCAATCAATACAAAAACGTATCCTAGTATAGGGAGCATTAAAACATACTTTACTATATTCGAGAGTTTCAGTTTCTCATAAGAACACACTGTATTACTTGCAATTTCCCAATAAAGATTTTTTTTCTTACTTGCAGCAACAATAACGTATATTAAGAATATTGCCTGTATAACAATATATCTAAATCCAATCACGTTATATGGTAATCTAATCAAAACAGTTCGTATTACAGTTTCTCGGAATGATATTTTTTGATTCTCTTTTGATTTGACCTCAATATTTAATAACATTTTTCCAATAGTTTGTGATTTTAGATGAAGCATAATCACTTCATAAGTAATACCAAGAACTCCTCTTATACCTATATTTATAATGATTAAAAGGTCAAATCGTCCAGTTGCCTGTATGATTTTTATTAGTGGTAACATTAAAACTGTTATTATAATGTCATCAAGTAGTCTTGCAAATCCTCTACGCAGAAGAAATCCCTTATCATCCACATTTGTCGTAATACTCTCATTCTCTTTTATCTCAATATTTGAGTAATGAAGTAGAATCTCTGTCACTATTGATTCCTTCATCTCTTTGGTTAAATCATCACCATTAAAATTCATATTCATAGCCTGCTCAAAAGTGAAATCTGCCAAATTCTTAATTTGATTGCCATTATAGATTTTTAAATTAAAATTCTGCTCTAAGGTGGAACTTGATTCATACTGTTCATCAAATCCAATCTTACCTTTAATCTTAATACTGTTATTTTGCTTCTTTATTGTTTTAAAAAGTGACTTTATTGTATCCAATTGTCTCTCATTTATATTAAGATTTAGATTTAGGTAATACAAGATATCATTAAACTTAATATGTTGTGTAAAAGCGTGAACACTCTGCTCAGCTTTTGCTTTTTCTTGATTCTTATTTGATTCAATAAATTCTTCATATCTATCAATAATATTTCTACGCTTGAGTTCTTCTTCTACTACTTGAATGTACTCTTTTTCATAATCATCTTTTGATTCGTTAAATAATATCAATAAATCCAGGTCATTTTTTGATTTTACAATTTCTCTATAATTGATAGTTTTTCTCCTTTAATATATTTCTCATAACGGAAAGCGTCTGTGACGCCGTTGAACTTACAACCTGCTCTCATGCTTGTGAGCTCGCGAACAGCTAATGAGTTGGTGACTCGGTTAGTGAAACGAGTGTGTCCACCGTATACAATATCTCAATAGAGCCTCTCAAAGGCGATTCCTATCTTTCTTTCAATATATTCAGTGGACCTTGCACCAGACGCAGTGTTAGCCGATTTGACCTTCAGCGGCAGGACGCCGCACTATTCCATTTAATAACTGTTTTCTTTTGATTAATAATTAATCCTGTAGAACTCTGATTCCAGTTTTCTCAACTCCTCAGTTAATTTAGCAAAACAATAAACTGATCATTTGAGCATTCTTACTCGTGATGTTTAATCCATCCTTTAACTCAAAGTACAATTCTCAAAAGTAATAAAACTCTCTATGATTGCGACATATGATATTCCTAAAGCCTTCTAAAAATCTGCAACAGGACGTTGCAAAAGAACTTTAGGGCATTTCGGCTAACGGAAGCGCATCTGAGATGCCTTCGAACTTACAGCTTGTCCTCATGGCTGTGAGCTTGAGAACGCCTAATGGACAAGTGACTCGGTTAGTGAGAGGGTTTGTCCATGATAACGAGAATATGCATCTATTTCTTAAAACAAACTTCTTACATCGCTCGCCCGTGGACCTCTGCTCAGATGTAGTGTTAAGTGATGTTTCAGTTTCCTAAGTATGTATTTAATAGAAGTTCTTCTTTTTCAATTTGCTTCAGAGCTTTGTTAAAATATACCTCGAAGTTTTCCATATCTCTTAGAATATCAAATACTTCTTCAGTTCCATATGTATCATGTAGTAGTCCCCAGATCTCACAACCGAAGTAATATATCCTCGAGTGATACCTTGGTATATTTCCTGTACCTAAATTGGTCCAGTATCTTCTGATAACCTCATTCAACTTATCCGATGAATCTATTTCACCTGTTTTTATATGCATCAATGTATTTTTAAATTCCAAATACATCTGATCAAATTCATTCTTTAAAAAATTAAAATCGTCATGATCTAAACCAGCATCTATCTTTGTGTCATAAATTGCCTTCGTAATAAAACCAGAACCGTTATTACCATATTTAACTGCTAAACCTTCTCCAGCAAAAGTTGATAAAAATTTGCCTTTCAATGATATTCCTGATTCCCAAAGTTCTTGATAAAATTTCATCATTCCAATATGGTGTATTTCATGAGCTAGTACTGATAATATATCATCCTCTTTGAATGGATTCATAAATTGAACAACATCAATGTGAACGATATTATGATAGAACCAACCACCAGTTGCACCAAGTCCAACTGAGAAAATCACATCGACATCTGGTAGTTTATTGGTTCTTTCTAAACCAAAACTTGCTCTCTTTATTGCTTCTTCTACTATAAGTTCTAGATGTTTTTTCTTTACATCAAAATCAAATGAGTTTTTTCTTATTTGTTCAATGAATGCAGTTATTTCTGTTTTTCTTTCTATGAGTCTTTCTTTGGTTATTATAGTTTTCTTAACACCCATGCAATGTAACATGAATTCATGTACATCTTCTTTAGAGAATCCAAACTCTAAGCCTTTCTTATTGTACCTTAATATCTCTACTTCATAATCCTGATGACATAACAGTTGTCTCAAATCACCTTCTATATCTTCATAATATTCAGATTTCATGATTTCTAGCATAGGACCTATTGTCTGCCATCTTATATTAATATTCACAAAGTATCTCCTTATTAGAAACTGAAATTTCACTTAACGGAAGCGCATCTGAGATGCCGTCGAACTTACAGCTTGTCCTCATGGTTGTGAGCTTGCGAACACCTAATGGAC
>JAEIOD010000072.1 GCA_016342415.1 Clostridiales bacterium | reverse complement strand
CTTTTCTTTTCTATTACTAATTGAAGTAAACTTATTTACAATAATTTTTCGCCTAACGGAAGCGCATCTGAGATGCCTTCGAACTTACAGCTTGTCCTCATGACTGTGAGCATGCGAACGTCTAATGGACAAGTGACTCGGTTAGTGAGAGGGTTTGTCCATGATACCAAAATCATGTATCTTTTCTTCTCAAATCATACTCCTAACATCATTCTCTTGTGGACCGCTGCTCAGATGTAGTGTTAGGCGAAGTTATTAACGAGGATTTATAGAGAATTCTCTAGACGATGACTAAATACGATAAATCTTTCATCATCTTTTAGATTTGATATTAGTAGATCAATAGATTTCTCATTCTTCTTTAGATTTAAAACATTAGTTATATATTTCTGGTTCTCAAGATATAAATCTGTGTTCATACTATACTTCTTTTCTAGTAATTCTGTTGAATACTCTTCACCTTTTCGTCTGTACTCAATTACATCTAGCCAATACGGATAATAATTCACTAACTCCAAGAATTCTTTTACAAATGTTGCAATCTTTCCGCATTTGCCATCTTTAGTAACATATCCAACAGGATATTCTTTATCATTTATATGCCCAAACCCACCGATTGTTCCAAAGCAATTACCGTTACTATCAGTCGCAAAAATCACGAAATGTTCCAATGTTATAAAATTGAAGTCTTCACTCGTTTCAATAGTACAGAACTTCAAGTCACAATTTTTCTCAAGTATATTATATATTGGATCTTTTCTTTCATTTTGAGGAATTGTCGTCACTTCATTTAGCTCATGAAACAATCTCGGTTCTCCATCATCCTTTGTTAAAAATAGATTATAACTAATTCCTGGATTATTCTTGAAATTTATTTTTGATTTCATAGATTGTCAATTATCCTCCATATTCCTGAATATAACTATTACATTTAGATTTTCATCTTTTGTTAAGTTAATAATTTCGACTAACGGAAGCGCATCTGAGACGCCGTTGAGCTTACAACTGAACTCTCATGGTCGTGAGCCCGCGAACACCTAATGAGTCAGTGACTCGGTTAGTGAAACGAGTGTGTCCATGATAACAATACTATGTTTATGCACTAGTGCTCTTTTTGTACTAGTGCATAAAGTAAACTCATACTTTCACATTATCTGTGGACCTCTGCTCAGATGTAGTGTTATCAGATGTTAAGTCGCTACAGTATATTTATATTAGAATCTCTTAAAGCATTTGCATATTTTAAAAATCGTCTAGATTTAATAGCAATATCTTCTTCGGAAACTCCAAAGAAAACTATAATATCACATCCAACCTCTTTAGGGACATTTATCATTGAGATTGTTTTGGTTGTTTCTTCGATATTAACTTCTGGACACTTCATATTAGATTTAGAATACTCATTTGCAAGTTTTAATCTAAAGAAATGTGGTTTAAACTGAGTTCCTTTGATTTCATCAGATAAATCAAGGGCAATTTTCTCGAAAAATCTATTTGAATTATGTTTTGATTCATATAACCACTTCAATACATCATCAGTTGTTTTAATCTCATATATATTTTCACTTGAATTTTGTCTTGTATTAAGGAAAAACCTATTATATGATCGTCGATCTTTTTTAATTTTTTCTGCGTTATATCGATCAATTAAATAGCTGATTAACTCATCAATTGACTTAGCATTTGGTTGTGTGTGATCTGCAACCTTATCAAGATACTTATTGTACTCTACATCAATGTAATCTCCCGCATCTTCATTAATCCCAAAGAAACTCATTGTACAACCATCATCTAACTTTTCCTTATATCTAATCCAATACCTTATACGATAGTAGTGAACTTTAAGCTTAGAAAACATTTCCTTCCTCACTTTCTTCATAACACGTCTGAACTCAAAGACTTAATTTCTGATAACGGAAGCGCATCTGAGATGTGCTCGAGCGCTACAGTGCAGTTGCTTATGGTTGTGAACTCGTGAACACCTAATGCAACAATCGACTCGGTCAGCGAGAGGATATGTCCATGATAACAAGATCATGTAACTACTCTTCTCAAATCATACTTCTATCACCACTCACTTGTGGACCTCTGCTCAGATGTAGTGTTAACTGATGTGATATTTATATTAGTCTCCTAAGTCATACCTATTAAAAACAATATATCTGTTATCTATATATTCTGAGATAATGATGCCATATCCTGTATTACTTAAATATACTTCTATTAACTCCAGTTTATTATCACCATTTAAATCTAAGAAAACATATCCTATCCAATTTGTCTTCTCTAAATCATTTCCATCAATATCTTTATTAAGATAATCTGCAAACCAAATAGTATGGTCATCAACTATGACTTCTTTTCTCTTAATTAATTCTTCAATACCATCACCATCTATATCAATATAAAGATCTCCAGTTTCATGAAGAATTCTAGGTATTCTTGGTTGTGGACTCCACTTACAATTAATGCCTACGACAACTTTTTCGTCGTTTCCTATAGATGTATCTGATTGAAAAGTATACTGAGTATCATCGATTGCGACAGAATCATAATACTTTGGATAAAAAATAGTCTCATTGCCAATAAATCTGTTAAAAGAATATACATTGTAAGTGTCATTTTCTTTTATCAAATCTATTCTTTTCTCTTTTTCTCCATTTAAATAGAAATCATATAGATTAAACCAACCTTCTTCACTTGAGCCACCCATAAAGAAAGATTTCCTTGTTACTGTATCATTTCTCCAATCTGTTCCAACAGCTACATAGAACGGATTATATTCTGTGTTTCCTTTGTCTTTTATTTGATCACCAATATACATATTATGCATACCTATTGATTGTAATTGTCTTAAATCAGTTACTTTCTTCAAGAAAAAATCTAACATTTTTGTAGCTTCAATATTGTCACTTATTAATTTAATGTTTTTCTTATCTATGTCTTCAACTTTGATTTTTAATGCTTTTATACTATCTACTTTTTGATTAATTTCATCAACCAGTTCATCCTTTTCGTCAATTAATGAATCAATTTGCTTATTTAGTAAATCTATTTCATCTTCATAATCTTCTATTAGAGAAATATGATTTTCATTAGTTTCCATTTGATTATCTGTTGAATTTGCACACCCATTTAATAAAAGCACTAGAATAATCAATATATATATTTTCCTCATAATATACCTCCTTATTGCAAATTCAAGTATAAATATCATTTCAGTTAACGGAAGCGCATCTGAGACGTCATCGGTATAATCACTTTCTAATCATCAAAGCAAAACACGTTGTGTCCTATTTT
>JAEIOD010000071.1 GCA_016342415.1 Clostridiales bacterium | reverse complement strand
TAAAATCTAAAATATACGAAGCCAAATATCTACAATGATTATGGCACATAACGGAAGCGCATCTGAGATGCCTTCGAGCACTACAACAAGCTGCTAATGGTTGTGAGCCCGCGAACACCTAATGCAGTGCAGTGACTCGGTCAGCGAGAAGGTTTGTCCATAATAGCAAAACCATTTAACTGCGTCTTTCAATACAAACTGCTTTCATCACTCACCTGTGGACCTCTGCTCAGATGTAGTGTTATACGATGTTCAAATTCTATTAAGTCTATGTAGATATAAATCATTTTTTCTGTTATCGAATTAATAATTTACTTTCTTTAACCTCACCACAAAATCCAGGTACAAAATTTTTAATTAGAGATTCAATTATAACTTTACTTGCAGGACTTGCTTTAGGTCCAATTAAGATTTCCAAATCGGTAAATGCTAAATCTTCAATAATCATATCAATGTATTCAACGTTCGGTTTTCTTATCCCATTGTACATGGATTCTATTCGTTTTTGTCTATCAGATAGTTCATCTCCACAGCTTGATGTAGCAAGTAAAACAAATCGTGTTTCGTTTTGAAAGCTCCAACATTTATTTTTGATGCTTGCTAATTTAGTATATTGTATCTTTTTTAACTCATTATTTTCAATATCTATTTCATCAACTAACTTATGTAGCCCAACATCTTCATATGCTATTTCCACTTTAAATTTATCAGTAAAACAATAAAGATTATTGTTCGTGATATTGATTACTTTTCTCATATTTACAATAAAATCTTTATTATGAACATATTTATATAATGGTTTAATTAAATCACTTTTTATCCCTATCCTAATTCCAGACATATTATTAGAGTACATTTTCCAAAGTGGTATGCTTTCTTCGTCAGATTCACTCCAACAACTTACAAACAAGTAGTCTCTTGCGTTTTTAATATCATTGTGACTACCATCTAGCATATCATCTACATTATTTAATGAATTAAATCTAATTGTTCTGTTCTGTAAAATTAACGCTAATGAATCGACTGTAGTATAATGATAGATTCTATTATTCAAATCTCACCTCTTTCACATATTTCATAATTTTATTCTCATATTACAACATATTTATCTTTGAATTTGAATTTCGTATAACGGAAGCGCATCTGAGATGCCTTCGAACTTACAACCTGCTCTCATGCTTGTGAGTCCACGAACAGCTAATGAGCTGGTGACTCGGTTAGTGAGAAGGTTTGTCCATAATCACAAGAACATGTAAATATTATCTCAAACCTATCTCATCAGTTCACCCACCCGTGGACCGCTGCTCAGATGTAGTGTTATATGCTGTTCTTTGGCTTTCATTTTTTTCTTTAAAGTGTTTATCTGCCTTTTCTGAAAATGTTTGTGGTGTCCAATTCTTCTCCTTCATATCAATATTTTCTGCAGTTGCAACATATAGTAAATAATCTTCTAGCTCCAATTGATCTCTTACTTTTAAATGTGCTCCATCTCTCACTAACTTCCCATGACTAGCAATTTTTTTTGCATCTAAATATAATCTTACTCCAGGTTGATAAACAGTATCTACGTCACAGGTTATCTCTCCTTTGTCTGAGGAAGATACAACAACCTCACAAGTTGAACCATTTCCCAACATGACATAATCACTAAACTCATTTGGATCTCCAAGAAGTTTTCCAATTGGATTTTTCTCATTGATTAATCCTGCTTTATACAACTTATTCCAAGACTTTAAACTTTTATCGTTTTGAATAGATTTCCAAGCTTTCATTGGTGCGCTATGTATCAATACAGATGGTTCATAATCTCTTAATGCTTTTTCATTGTAGGTATGACCAATATACTTTTCTTCTGCATTCCTCAACTCATCTTTGGTTATTTCTACAACACCATTTATGTCTACTGATTCTATATAAGATATAAAATCCATAACTCTATACTCCCAATTATCATATTTCTTGCTTATGACTAATTGATATATTTCACTATTGTTTTTCCCACAGAATATCCTTACATCATCATTCACTAATTTAAAGTGAATCCAATTAGAAAAACCACCAGATTCCTTAACTAATTCGTGAAAAACTCTTTTCTGATTTTGATTGTGTATATAAACTACATTCCCCATCTAAGTCTCCTAATTGTAATGTTTCAAAAGTATTTACTTAAGCCAACGAATGGCATATAACGAAAGCGCATCTGAGATGCCTTCGAACTTACAACCTGCTCTCATGCTTGTGAGCCTGCGAACAGCTTATGAGCTGGTGACTCGGTTAGTGAGAGGGTTTGTCCATGATAGCAAAAGTATATATTTACTTCTCTTAATACAAACTTCTCACATCACTCACCTGTGGACCTCTGCTCAGATGTAGTGTTAGGTGCTGTTGTTGCTAAAATTTAGTCTTTATAATTTCTTGAAGTCTCACTAATTGGTTTTCCACTTCTTTTTTAGCATCTTCATTAATTGTTCCAATTTTTACTATTGGACATCCACAATCGATACGATCATTAGGTCTACCATACTCGAGAGTTAAAATCTTGACTGGATACCGTTCTACCACATCTTCGATATGTTCATATAATTCCTCTTGGATGCACATATGAGCCTGTATATCATCATCTTTTTCTTGCCATCCATTTATATGCATCTCATATAATCTATGCAAAGGTAATCTAGAAATGTATTCATCAAATTTTCTCCCTTGATCAACTGAACACTTATATGCATGACTTATATCATATAGAAAACCAATATCTGCTTTTTCTACAATTTGATAAATTACATCTGGATCTAGTTCATGTTGGTTTTTAGCTGATGGTGAGTTTTCAATTGTAATAAATTTCATTTCAGGAAAACTAACTTTTATATACTCAATATTACTTACCGCAATTTTGATAGTTTCTTCTTTACTGTATTCTGCCTTTCCTCCACTAAAATGAAATGAAATACCATGTGTATTGGCAAAGTTACATACATCTCTAAAAGCATCTAAATCAAACTTTTCTTTAAAATCTTTATCACCAATAAATATGTTACAGGGAAAATTCCCATGATATAATATTGACCTATATTTCTTTATATCCTCTATTCTTTGATAGAATATCTCTTTGTTTCTAAATCCTTCATCATTTGATAAGCTTGGATACTTTAAGAAGTCAATATCCACTCGGTTTTCATCTATCAACTCTATTACTTCAGACATGTAGTTGCATGCAAGTTTAATCATTCTGTTGTTCTCTCTTTCTATGTAAGCGCCAATTCCAGCACACATATTTACTTAAAACATAACTTGATATAATCATCTCAGATATGAATAGTGAGGTG
>JAEIOD010000070.1 GCA_016342415.1 Clostridiales bacterium | reverse complement strand
AAAAAGGCTACATAATATAAATTTCTTCATACTACATAACCATTAAATTATACAGTTATCTTAAGTTGGTGACATTGGTCACATGACCCAGTTTAAATATAGAGACAGAATTAACATGAGTGTGTTTGGGGGTACTCATGCTATTTCCAGTCGATTGAATTATCTTTGAACTCTTCCAGAAGCGTCTCCGTTTGCCAAGTTCTCAACTTCAGCTACACTTACATGGTTGAAATCGCCGAATATAGTGTGTTTAAGAGCAGATGCAGCTACCGCGAATTCTAATGCTTCACCGAAAGGTTTGTCTGATAGTAGGCCGTATATCAAGCCTGCAGCAAATGAATCACCGCCACCGACTCTGTCTACTATCCTAACATCATATTTTTTCGCTTTATAGAACTCGTCACCGTTATAGATAAGGGCAGACCAGCCATTATCAGATGCTGAATAACTTTCTCTTAAACTAGTTACAACATATTTAAAGCCATAGATTTCTTTCATTTGCTTGAAAATATCTTTGTATCCATCTACCTGAAGGTCGCCCTTAGAAACGTCAGTATCTCCTGGTTTGAATCCTAATACTTTCTCAGCATCCTCTTCGTTACCGATACATACATCTACGTACTTCATAAGGTTTGACATAGTAGCTTTCGCTTCTTCTGGAGTCCATAACTTCTTTCTGTAGTTAAGATCAACACTTACCATTACATTATGTTTCTTAGCCGATTTAAGTGCAGCTTCTGTAATGATTGCACCTTGCTTGCTGACAGCAGGAGTAATACCTGAGAAGTGGAACCAGTCTGCGTCCTTAAAGATCTCATCGAAATTGAAGTCTTCTACAGTAGCTTCTGCAATAGACGATCCAGCTCTATCGTAAATAACTTTTGATGGTCTCATTGATGCTCCGGTTTCCAAGTAATAAATACCCAATCTGTCACCACCACGTGCGATATAATCCGTGTTAACGCCGTAACGTCTCAGGTGATTGATTGCAGCTTGTCCCATTTCGTGAGCTGGTACTTTCGATACGAAATGAGCATCAAAACCATAGTTGGCAAGAGATACTGCTACATTTGACTCTCCACCGCCATAAATAACATCAAATGAGTTAGTCTGTACAAATCTCGAATAATCAGGTGTTGATAATCTCAACATGATTTCACCCATAGTAATTACTTTTTTCATATTTTCACCTCTCCTATTGTCTAGCTTCCTTGATTTTAGAAACAAAAGCCTTTGCTGCTTCCGTAATTTGCTCTGGAGTACCTTTTGTAAGTGCACCACCTGCACCAACAGCAATAACACCATTTCTGAACCATTCATCCACATTATCAATACTTACTCCGCCAGTAGGCATGATATTTACATTAGGAATAGGACCTTTGACAGCTTTAATGTAATTAGGTCCGAACGCTGAACCCGGGAAAAGTTTCACTATATCCACACCTGCTTCCATTGCCGTTACGATTTCCTTGATTGTCATGCAGCCTGCCATGTAAGGTACACTGTAGCGGTTGCAACACTTTGCTATGGCTTCATCAAAGTGGGGGCTAACTATATATTTTGCTCCGTTTAATATTGCTATTCTTGCTGTTTCAGAATCCATTACAGTTCCAGCACCGACTATTAATTCTTCTTCTGAAAATGCATCGTTTAAATCCTTAATTACTTCGTGAGCTCCCGGTACAGTGAATGTAATCTCTATAGCAGGAATTCCACCTTCAATACATGCCTTTGATATCTTAATAGCTTCTTCTGTAGAATCTGCTCTTACAACAGCAACTATTCCAACATCTGTAACTCTTTTTAAAATCTCATACTTTTTAAACATTTTCTCCTCCGTTCCACAATGTGGAATACCGTTTCATATTCCGGAATATAGATTAAGTATATAAGAATAATCAAAAAAAAGCAATAAAAAAATTAGGTTTTAATAACCTAATTCTTTAGAAATCCTTTGACTGTATTCAATTACAAGCATTTTAAACAATTCAATTTTTTCTTCAGTAAGCCTAATCATAGGGGTAGAGATGCTTATAGCACCGATCGTTTCTTTGCTGTAGTCCTTGATAGCGGCACCAAAACACCTGACTTGCAGTTCGTTCTCCTGGTTGTCTTCAGCGTATCCTAACTTTCGTATCTTTTCTATTTCATCCATAAAGGAATCAAAATCCGTGATAGTGTATTCTGTGAGTTTATTGATTTCACTCTGATTCCACAACTCCTTGATTCTCTCGTCGGAATATGTAGATAATATCGCCTTACCGACAGAAGTGCAGTACATGGCGCTTCGTTTACCTATTGTAGAATGCATCCTGATTGTTTGGTTGGTATCAAACTTATCGATATATATAATTGATGCTTCATCGGGAACAACCAGATGTACAACTTCTCCAGTTTTGTTTCTGAGCTCCTCAAGATATAAATGGGCTGCATCCTTCAAAGGATTATCCTTCATAATAGATGAGCCAAGTTCAAATAGTCTAAATGTTAATTTGTATGAGTTATCAATATCGTTTTGCTTTACAAAACCTTTATATACAAGTGTATTTAATAAACGGTGTACAGTACTTTTAGCTAAATTTACATTTTTAGATAAATCACCGATAGATATTCCTCTTGGGTAGTTAGATAGAACTGTCAATAATTCAAGAGACCTATCTACAGATTGAACAATGTCTTTCATATTTACTCCTTTTCATAATATTCCATACACTAATTATAGTTTATAATTCCTTATTTGCAATACCGATATTTATTGCAAAGGATAAGTATGAATATAATGCAATAGTTGTGTGCACTCTCATAACAAGTTTTATAAGATAGGTATGAATTAGTATTCCGATTATCCATATAATATGAAATAAAATCATTTATTTGTAAATTTAAGATATTGATAAGCATTATAAGGGTATATTGAAACGATTGAAACTTATAATCCAAAAGCGAATGATACAGGATTCACAAGTTTGAATTACATAATAGTAATTGAATTGACAAATGGCTACTATAATCTAAGTGTTGGTGATGACTATATTATAGTTTCAATAATTAATTATGATGTCGACCCTGAAGGATTGTCACAAGAAAACAGTGTTCATGTAATAGATAAAGAGGTAATGACGGAATTTGGGCAGATGCTAAATGACTTGATTTATTCTAACTAAAAGAGAAGATTCATACTCCTAAAAGTTGTAATGTAGAGAGAATTTTAAGTATAATCCGCACCCCTATAAATTGAAAGTTGCTAGTCTGTTCATCTTATGATGATCAGGCTATTTTTATTACTTAAGCAAAACTATAAAATTCTGATTTGTATGGTTGAGTTAATGCTTTGATAATGTAATTATATGGGATTATAATGTATCATTGAGGTAGAGAA
>JAEIOD010000036.1 GCA_016342415.1 Clostridiales bacterium | reverse complement strand
ATCAAGATAAAAATATCTATATGGGTGGGTCAATTCTAAGTGTTAAACCCGGGTCAATTTTAAGTATAAATCAACAATTGTTCAAATACAAAACCTGCAGCTAATAGCTACAAGTTCTATACTTAAGTGTTTTGATTTATAAGACTCTATACTGAAAATGTTTAAATTTCAGCAACCCTTACTATGTAGACATTTTCCGTTTCCTCATTTCTAACTTTTAAATACTTATCTATTAGATTAACTTGTTTTTTCGCTAAGAGAGTATTCGCTTTACTATATACTTTTACTGCATGTATAATAAAAGAAGCAATCATGAAGAAAATTAATAATGTAAGATTCCGTTTTACATAATCAGTCCCCTCAATAATTAGATTAAGATTATCTGTTATCATTAATACTGTAGAATCTACATTCCCAATACCATATATTTTCTGTTTCGCATAAAATATTAGATTTAATAAATTTTGATCTGTAGTACTTACTTTCCCAATAGTATCATCAAACACGCTCAACATATGTCTATATTCACCTGAATCTATCTTAATACGATTTTTGTTTCTTTCTAAATATACTCTAAAATTAATACAAGACTTAAGTTCGTCTTGATAATTTGATTCAGTTAGTAAATCCTCTATCTCAATAATTTGCTTATCTAATTCCTTAACTAAGACTGTACGATCTTGAATATCATTAAGAGTTACATTATATTCATTTATCATAAGAGCGTTATCATGTGAATAAGTTACTGTAAAAATAATGAAAGCGAAGATTATCGCTAAGATAGCTAAAAAAAATGAAAAGTCAACTCCAAAAAGATGTACTTGTTCCTCACAATAACTCTTATACTCCATTAATTCGGTTCTTGATAATTTGTCTAAGTTGAGTTCCTCAACTTCAATAGATTTTCTTCTATACTTATTTCGTGTTGTACTTGTAGATATCAATAGTAATGGATTTTCTTTTAGACTAAGTTTGATTAAGTTCAATATTTACCTCCATAATTTCAATTTGAAAAGAGTATTATTTCTAAACTCTTTCTTTCCAATAATCCTATTTTTTTTATTATAGTTTTTTTATATTTTCAACTAAGTGTATCTATAATTCACTTCTCATATTTGGTATGTCACTTCCTCCTGGATGTCCACCAGACATAGCACGATAACCAGAGTTAATTAAAGTTGCTCTTACAATACTCTGAGCTCCGAATCTCGATCTCAGTTCATCGATAACATTATCAATTTTCTCCCCTCTATCGTCCGGCTGGTCTTCTTCAAATAAAATTAATTGCTGTGGCAAGTCATTTTCGACTAACTCCCCTACCCTAACCTCTATATGTCTTAGTGGAGTTTCACAATCCCAAAGTAAATTAAATAATCTTTTTGCATGAAATATGATATCAGAAGTTGCTGCAATAGAAAATTTAAGTTTTGATTGCTTTCTCTTTACAATAAAGTCAGTATTCTTTATTGCTACTGAAATAAGCATACTTCTTCTATCTAAATTCCTTAAACGTGCTGATATTGTCTCGCAAAGTGTTGTAATTAAGTTATATGCATCCTCATAGTTTGTTATATTCCATCTGTTAGTGTGTGAGTTACCTATGCTCATAGTACGTTGGTGTTTGGGATTATTGATTATTGATGTATCTCTTCCCCAACAATAATTATAAAGCATCGATCCATTCGATTTGAATATATTTTTCATAAAATCCGGACCAATATTTACTATATCTTTAATTGAATTAATTCCGTAATTTCGAAGTTTCTTTTCAATTTGAGATCCTACACCATGCAATTTTCTAATATCCATTGACCACATTTTTTCTTTAATTTCATCTAATGTTAATAAAGTGTTTACTGAATCAGGGTTGCATCCATTATTCGCCATTTTGGCAGTATATTTTGTGTTACCTATACCAACACTTACGTTGATATCTATTTCTTTTTTTATACGGTCTTTTATTTCATACGCAAGAGCAATATAATCATCATACAATAGATCATGACCCTCAAAGCTTAAAAATGATTCGTCGATTGAATATTTTTCTAAATACATCGTGTATTCACTAAAAATTCTATTCATTTGTCTTGATGCAGCAACATATATAGAATAATCAGGTGAAACTACTTTTAAATTCTCACAAAGTGCTTTGCAGTCTTTAATAGTCATAGCAGTTTTTATCCCCTTAGCTTTGGCTGGGTAGCTTTTTGCGAGGCAGATGCCATGGCGTGATTTTTCAGAGCCACCTATAATACAAGGAATTGTTCTTAGATCCGTTTCGTATCCATGCTGAAGTAGATAAGCAGCGTGCATACTTAAAAAAGCATTATTTACGTCTATTAAAAAAGTAATTGGCATGTTTTCACTTCCTTTTGGTGATTAATTGGTAATTGTGTCATTTTCCAAAATATAGGACCTATAAATTTGCTTTCTAAGCAATTTTCTTTATATCCCAATACAATTGCATTAAGATCATTAGATAAACCTGTGACGGTTTTGTTTTAAGCTTAGTATTTGCAATTATTACAGCATTTATTACTTGTACTTCAAATTGAATTACTATGAATTTCCAATAATACCAGTAGAACATATTACTAAGTATTGAGAAACAACTATCCTATTCATCTTTATTATAGCGAACGTTCGTTCTGTTGTAAAGTATAGAACTATCCTTTAACCATCCTTTAACTATGTAAGAAATCTAAAGGACTGTTTCTCTTGATTTTATCTTCAGAATTTACTTTATAGAATTAATATTGATCATAACTAAATATATATATTATATGCTGTTTGCATTAGCAAACTATAATCAATATATATATAAAGAAATAGATAATAAGTAAATATAGGTATCTAAGTCAACGTGTTACCAACGACTACAGCAATTCCATATTGACTTTTCACCACCATTAATAAAATAATATTGAATATCTACAGGCAGAACTCAATTAAAGTTGACTATACACATATATAACTGGACTATACACGATTATAAATTGGACTTTACACAATGGAAATAAAAAAAATAAACCTAACATCACATTATTATAAGCAAGTTTACTCATTAATGGTTGTTGGTTGTACTTTTTTTTTGGTTTAATATTCTTTTTACATAAAAAGATAACGACAAATAAGCCTAATAGTTATATTAAACTGCGAAATTTACCTCCGTATCCACTTTTAAACGTTTTCTGAGCCTAGTGACTGTGCTTGTGACTAATTTAGGCTGTAGGGATATTTTTCCCTCTGAGGCCATTATTCCTCTTAGTACAAGTGTAGGTAAGTCTTTATAAGTCAATGCAGTGCTAACTACATCAGATAATTCCTCGTCAGTGTATGATATATGTTTGTTTATAAGTAATGCCTTAATTCGATGGTATGTTGATTGGTATGCTACATTAGTATCTGTAATATGATAAACACCTTTAAGTTTAAGATGATAGATAGTATCTCCGTATAGATTAGTACCAGAAGTCTCGATGCTGAAGTATTCTTCGATATCATCAATTGCTACACCATACTTTTTAAGAAGATCATTGGTTATTACCCATTTCTTTTTACCTATGAATGTATATGCTCGCAAAAGGAAACGCTTCACTTGAACTGGTAATTGAATGAATTTCTCTTTTTCTAGAAAATTGTAGTATAGATTTAGATAAGGCTTACTAGAATCCTTGTACGATTTGAATGAGTTGTCGATCAATAATACTTCGTAACCCTTTGAGTTCTTAAACATATTTATATTGATGAACTGTTTTTCCTCTAATGCATATAGTGAATTATAGAAAGATTGCTTTGAGAAACCAAGTACTTCCTTTGCTTCATTCATGTTTAGATCTGTCATTAGACCTTTTAGGTCTGCTCTCTTTGTAATGTAGATATAAAGGCTAAGTTCATAACTACTTAGCTTGTCAATTGCCTTGTTCAAGTTATCTATTGTAAGTCGCACCCGATTTCCCCCCTTTCTATATTTTTACCATTCTATAATATTAAATAAATCGCAGTCGATATTGTCAAATATTTTTTTTCTAGGTGTATGCAGCCATGTCATGTTGAACTTCACTGGAATAAAATGAATCCATCGTAAAAGGTGCATTGTAAAGTGTTGAAAGTAAATATGCTTTTATGTTTTTCACCTTGGTTCTGTTCTGTTTGAATGAATCAATAACATAAGTAATTTCATGTTCTTTGAGTTTACTAAATGTCGCTCGAACTATTACGACATTCTTGTCTTCTCTGTTCACTCGAATAGTACTTATGCTGGTTGTCATAACCTCTACGATTAAGTCACGTAAATTTTCAATTAACCCACGTTCCTTTGGATATATTTCGAGTAAGTGAGAAAATTCTATTTGAGAATTAACTCTATCTATCATATCCAGGTATTCTTTTTCTGACAACATATTATTACTAGAATTAGAATTATGATTTGATTGATTTGATTTAGAATAATCAAATGATGTACTTATGTTATTAGGTAATGAAATTATATTATTTATATCATTCGTATTTCGCGAAGGAGGCACACCTTCATTTTGCGAGTCTGCCTGGTTGTCATTTTGCGATTGTGGGTATTGCTCCTGTGGAGTATCCTCTTTCGTATTTTGCGAAAGTATCTCCCCTACTCTTTTAGTTTTACCTTTTCTAAATCTGGCTAGATCATCATCAAAGTTTCTATACTTCTCTAACTTACCATTTTTAAAATGCTCTTCTTCAGGATAGTCATTCACTAAATAGTATGTTGCTGCAGTTGATGATACAATTTTAATTTTTTGCTCTGATACCTCTTCTTGGATTGCTATGTAATCAGATAGTTTATTCTTTAAATCAAGGTCAACTTTTTCAATACTACTATATTGAAGAATTACTTTAACCTTGAGTTCATTCTTTACACCATCAATATCATGATTCACGAAATACTTTACAGTGAGTATTTTTTCTTGATCAACCAGCCCAACACCATATAGTTCTTTTAGTAAGCGATAATACTTTGTGTTACCGATACCAAACTTCTTCATGAGTGTAGTCTGCTTATATGTCACTTGATCATCTTTAGTGTTTGTTGCTCTATTAATATATCTTCTGAATTGAATGTAGAAACCTAATAGCTCTATTGATGAGTATTCTGTTATGGCGTCCATCATATCAAAGTCAGTAATCATGAATTGTTCTGGTCGTTTTCTACCAGCTCTAATTCGTACTCCAGGAATATTCAAATCAGAGTCCTCCTTATATCTATGTAAAGTTAATCACATAATAAACTTTTTTGCAAAGTTCAACATAAAGGCATCATTTTTTTAGAACACTTGAAAACACAACGTTCTAAGGACATGTATATACTATAAAAGCCCTTCTATCGTTGCGAATACATGTTTTTACTTTTCCAAAACTTTTGAGTTCACTATAAAGGCATCATTTCTTGATAAAAGCGAGAATAAAGACATCCTCTTTGTAAAAGTTCATAATAGAGACATCATTTTTTAGTGAGTTCATTATATAGACATCATTTTTTTGCATTTCTTAACTTCCATCAAGTAATTCGGTTAGGATTTTTATTATAAGTTCATAATAATAGCATCATTTTTTGTAAAGTTCATAATAAAGGGATCATTTTTCGCTGAAGTTCATAATAAAGGCATCATTTTTCATTCAAGTTCATAATAACGACATCATTTTTCGCTGAAGTTCATAATAAAGGCATCATTATTTTGCGGGTGTTCATAATAGACGCGTCGTTTTCTGTAACTTAAAATTAAAAGATATTCTATGACAGTATGAAAACATACCACTTGAAAAAGACAAATTTTTCCATTGTCGAAGATCAGTTTACTAATTTTACCATTACAATAATTAGTGGCATATCTTCTTCAAGATACTAGATATTGTGCATTTTCGAATGTTTTTCGAATACTTTTTGAATGTTTTTTGTATGTCTGTAAAAGTCCTTAAAGTAGTATCTAAATATCGACTCAATATTTTTTTTGATTATTAGAACTAGTTTTAGTAGATCATATTATTACCAGTAAGAAATAGTTATTGATTAAGTTATAAAAGAATAGTCGATTATAATGAACTTTATGGCATCATTTTTGATGCCATATCAGATAATAAGCTAAGTTTCTATATAATAATGAACTTTACGGCATCATTTTTGAAGTTATAACAGATAAAGAACTAAACTCCTTATAATAGTGAACTTTTCGGCATCATTTTTTAGATTTTAATCAGATAATGAACTGAAAATCTATATAATAGTGAACTTCTCGGCATCATTATATTATAATATGCTCATAATAACGAGTCTAAATACTTAAGTTATTCTTCAGTATTTCTCCATAATAATTGATTTACACAATTCTAGTAAGTTAATGAAAAAATGTTTTTCAAGTTGAATAGTATTAGGGATTTTCATATCTTAGAATAACTAAAAAAAAAGAGGATATTAATCCTCTTTCAACTCTATACGTAATTGTGCTTCAATAACCTGTTTCATCATTGATATTTGTGCGCCCTCAGAATTATCAACACCTTCTATGTAAAGAATTAGAACATCATTAGTAAGTGAATAATCTTCTAAATAGGTTTCAGGTACTTTAAGGCTATCCAATGCTGATGATAGTACCTGTTTGATATTTTCCTTTTCTGAGAAATTTATATGTTTTTTTAATTCTTCCATACTAATTCTGTGAGTTATTGTGTTGTCAGTCAATACCTTGTTACGTATACTTAGTATATATTGATTTAATAGGAATGAATATTTAACATTCAATGGTATCTGATTATAACTTTGATTAAAAGAAAGAGTTAAGTTTTTCAAGACATGCTTTCTGTATTCATCATTCAATACTATTCTAGCAATTGCTCTTTTACCTGATTTCCTTTTTTCCTCTAAGATTGAAGTCCTCTGAAAGAAGAAGAACTCATCACTAAACCTGATATCATCATTGTCGATTATTCCTTTGTATCCGACTTTTCCAAGCCGATCTATTGATTCGATTACTTTTAATTTGTTTTTTTGTGCTCTATTTCCATAAATATATTGAGACACGTCCGATGCGTCTATATACATAGTATTCGAATGCAGCATGTCATTAAAGCCCAAATGATAACATGCATTGAATACTTTTGCATCATGTTCACTAAAAAGAGTAACATGATCATATGATAATTGACTTTCACCTCTAGTAACGATTGACGTATTCTGACCGACCATCTTCGGATGACCAAAAAAGTTATGATCAAGAATAGCTGATGTAGATTTATCATATATAAATTCTCTGAAACCCGAATATTTTTGATTTACATAATTTAGGAGTACTTTAAGTAAGTCCTTTTTTAGACTATTCTGCTGTTGAGTTTTACTAATGTTATTGAAAAATACAAATTCTGTAATTAAACTATGATAGTTCTGCTTCCAATGATCTAATTCCTCTAGCCATTGACGATATAGTTCCTTGCCTTTATCATCCAAACTATCTATTCCATTTCTAAACACTTCTCCATAATCACCAAGTATTTTTCTGTTTTTAGGGTTACCATGAAATGCTTCTAACGTAGAATCATATAGTTTCCTTTTATTTCTTGAGTGATATAGGTCGCTTGCTTTTTTTATGTCATTGTTGGTTTTCTCCGAATTATAGTATTCCTCGACTTGTTCTTTAACGAAAGTTGTAATATCTAACTTTCTAGAGTTAATCTCATGAACGAGGCTTTGTGGTAATATATTAATGAAGTCGTTTAAGAACTTGTCTGGAACTTTCTGATTTTGAGTTTGTTGCATATAGCACCTCTCATCTATTTTTGTTATTAGTATCAGTTTTCATCCTCTCTATTATTATACCTTAAAAATCAATTAAAACAATCAGTAATTAAAACTTCATAATGTTTAATTTTCGGAAAATGGAGAATTGAATAAAATCAGTTTAAAACTACTGATACGCTGTGTATGTTCAAATTGCACAATATCCCCACAATTCTGGAATTATTAAATGAAATTGAATTGACATTACTTTCGAAAATAAGGTATTATTAAGTATATGAATGGGAGGGTGTTATGGGAATTAGAGTGAAGAATGATTTATTAAGAAAGTATAGAGAGGATTCAGGCTTTACACGTGCATACGTTGAGGAACAAACCGGAGTTGCACAAAGTAGAATCGTTGCTCTCGAAGATGGTACTACTGGTAATACAAAAGCTACAGTTACATATGCTGAGAAACTTTGCGACTTCTACAGTGTAAATCATAAAGATGTTATTCATTACAATTATAAAGAGGCAAAATTTATTGGATTTGGTATGTCAAAAGGTGGTACAGGTAAAAGTACAACTACTGGTGAGATTGTTTATCATTTAAGCAAGAAATTTAAACTTTGTGTAATAGATGGAGATCCACAATGTAATTTATCTAGAATATTGTCAGAAGTTCAAATGACCTTTGATGATGATAATGCAAAAGATCTTGCAAGATATTTAGAGGTTCCAGAACATAAAATTAGAAAACTTAAAATTCAAGAATTCATTCACAAAACTAAATTGAAGAATGTTGATATAATTAGATCACACCCAGATTTGTTCTTGGCTGGTAATATATTAAAGAGTAAAGTAATGGAACTAGGACCATACAAACAACTTAAGGAGAAAATTCTTGATTTAGGTAAATACGATTTTGTTTTAATTGATACACCTCCAAATATTGATGCAGCCACTATAGGCCTATATGCTATGACAGATAAATTCTTTGTTCCATTAGATATGGCCCCTTTCACAAGAGATTCGATTCCTACATTTGTTAAGGCAATTGAAATGGTGAGAGTTGCTAAAAGTCAGTTGTTTAATGAGAATTTCTTTATCTCAGGAGTAATTAAAACTCAGATTGATAAAAGACTTTTAGTTGATAGACAAATATCAGAGTACATAGATACTCAATTTGGAAAGTTAGTAGTAGATATAGAAATTCCGAGATTTGAAGGCGTTAGAAAAGCTCAAAATGGTAGCCTATTCTTAAGTGAATTTGATAAGGACTCAGAGAGAGGAAAACAACTTAACAAGTTATTTAGAAGTTTGGCTATGGAGGTAATTAAATAATGAAGAAAGTACCTGAACCTCGATTCAATGATGTTGCTGATGCAATTGGTAATATTAATGCACCAGTTAATGATAAAGATATTAAAAAAATATCTAAACTAGTAGGTAATATTAGTACTATTGAAGACGAGGAGATAAATGAATTTGATGCTTCTGAGTCTGATAAGTTATCAAATCATGAAATTGATTTAAGTAAACCTCCTAAGATATCATCAATAGAACAGGTTAATATATATAAGATTTCAGCAGCACCCTCAGATTGGAACTTATGGGATCCACAAGATGATAAAACAAAAGCAGGGCTTGTTAATTCAATATTTGAACTTGGTATGTTGCAAGATATTATTCTATGGAAGGTTCCAGAAAATATGAAGAAATTCATTAAGAGTGAATGTGATTTCATGTTGCTTGCAGGTCATAACAGAGTAGACGCTAATAAGATTCTACATCATATATTTAAGTATGATAGGTTTGAAAATATTAGAGCCAAAATATTTGAATCAGATGTTATCAATCTTAAACTAGCGAAGAAAATCATTGACGCTACAAACCTTTGGTCAAGAGTTAAGTCAGATAAAGAAATTGGTATGGCATATATTAGAGATTTTAAAACTCTATCTGAATCAAAGGATTTTGCAAATCAATCAGCTCGTAAGATTGAAGAGGAGTTAGCACGTAGAAACGAAAGATCTAGAACATATATTAGAGAAAAAATGTCAATGGCGAATTGCATTGATGATGTCGCAAATTTAGTTGGTACACATATTAATTATAAGGCTGCTCTGAGGTTAAGTGGTTTTGATAAGAGCACTCAGGATTATATCTACCAAACTTATTACGTTGATAAAGTCAACAGACATTTATTCAACAATGATACAGTAAGAAAACTTAAGACCGCTATGGTTCGAGATGCGATTGACCAAGTTTTTACTTCACACAATAAGATAGATCATTCATTAATAGATGTAACTTACCACGTACATTCATCACTTAAACAATCATTAGACAAAGTTGTTAAGGAATTCATTGAAGCGAACAAAAATATTATTTAGAGAGCGATGCTCTCTTTTTATTTGTCTTTAACTTACTCTGAGGAAAAGTATTTTATTAAGCTTGATATTGACATTGGACGCGTGGCGTCCACTGAGAAAAAGTACTCTGTTAAGTATGATTTTGATATTGGACGCGTGGCGTCCACTGAGAAAAAGCATTCTGTTGATTATGATTCTGATATTGGACGCGTGGCGTCTACTGAGAAATATTTTTAGCTAAGCTCGATTTTGACATTAGAATAATTTATGACATGGCACTAACATTAATAATTATATAAGTATTTTGACCTAAGTTTATGCCATGGCAACCTGTAAGGAATTAGATGTTATACCAGTTGGTTGCGGTAGTGACAAGTAGCTATATTGGAATATCATACAAAGTGTTATTATGTGACCAAGCCTATATGATTATCAATCCAAAAAGAAACCTTAGTTATAAGGTTTCTTTTTATTATGAAAAACGTATGAAATTCTATTAGAATCATTGAGCTTAAATGTTACATTTCCAGTCTTTCCTGACTTGAACTTAAAATCTTTTATGACAGTTGTTGTTTGCCCTGTTGTTAACAGCTCAATAATATCTTTTTCAGAATACTTATAGATGTTATCACCTGCTTTTTTTTCCTTTGAAATTGTGAACTTGCAAGTTGGATAATTAGTACAACCTATGAAATTTGCATGATCTTTTAACTTCATTCCACAATTACATTTGTAGTTGTTGATGATGTAGTTGTAGTTTGCACTTTTAACATCCCTATATATTGGTCCTTTTGAGATAGATTCCATTGTTTCAATATGTGATTGAATAACATTTCTTAATTTGGATTTACCGATGAAAATATTAATAATCGGTATGTATAGAGAATTAAGATTTTCAATATTGAACAAGAATGCTTTAGATTTGTCTATAAATTCATAGCCAGTTTCAGTGATAGAATAGTGGTTAGTGTCATCTAGTACTATTAAATCTTGATCTTCCAGGTATTTAATATTAGTTCTCCAACTGCTTGAGTTACCAATCTGATAATGTCGGTATTTTGTCTGTAGATGTCTAGAGACCATCTTTTTGCCCATGTTGGTTAATTTATTGAGTAATTGCTTCTTGTTGAGTGGTTTTATCTCTCTTGATAGATTACCATTGATTTCTGTTTCTATAGGTTCTGGTGTTATTGTACTACCAACTTCAAAGTCATATCTAAGATCATTTACATTAATATCTAACTCCTCGTATATACTTTCCTTACGCATTTCGAAGATATCGGAACCATATTTTACATAAGCGTCTTTCTCTAACATCAAGCATACGTCTGATTTGTTAAAAGCTTCTACTTTTAACGAATATTTTTCTGGTGGATGTAGATAGATAGAATAGTATCTTTTTACAATTTTATCATATATTACTAACTCGTCGTCACCTAATAGATTAACATTGACACCAGGTAATGGGATAATCGCGTGAGTATTGTCTTTCTCAACAGATTGATTATCTACATAATTTGCGGATATATGATCATATAAGCTATTTCCCTTAATACCATGTAGATTGATATGTTCAATTAATGCTGAATACCTTTGAGGGAACTGTTGAGAGTTATCAATCAATGTCCCAATCATTGAACTAGGTATATTGTGATTTCTAGTGTTTGGATTAGTAATATATCCTTTTACAAATAGACTGTTAAGTATTTCTGTATTATTTTCTATCTTATCAGTTTCTTTGAGTATTGATGGTTTGGTGAATAGAGTAGGCTTAGATGTGTGTCTGGTCTTGAATTTAGACCGAAACACTTGAAATTTGCCCTTAGAGTTGTTATATACCTCAGTGACACTATCTATATCCTTGAACTTACCTTTCTTCTTATATAGCAATTTTCCGCTAATATCCTTATATTTGGTGTTCAATGTATAATATAGGTTTTGCTGATTACTTTTAACTAATTCCTCCTGTTCTAAGAGCAGTGAAAGAATATAGTAGTGATCTATAGTTAATGTTTGATTTGAGTGTGAGCATGTTGAATTAGAAGTCCAGTAACTATTGATGATTAACTTAGCCATATAAGACATTCTTCTGTTTTTAAATTCAGTGTTAGTTGGTAGACTTAAAGTTTCTTGAATCTTGAAATCATCAAACTCCTGATAGCTGTTGAACCAACCTCGATATACTTCATTTACTTTTTCTTTGTTTTTTAGTAAAATGTACATCATATCGAAGTTGAACTGTGAACGATCAGTTGGTCTGAAAGCGTTGATTATATCAACTTGTTCAACATTTTCATTAATTGATTTAGCTATATTTAAGTTATCATTCTTATGATATTCCTGTAGACATACAGAGAAGTTCTTATGATTAATTGTGAACTCATCAATGACTTTTCCAACATCATTAAGGGAAATTGAAAAATTACCTTTTGTGTATATGCAATTGAAATTTTTAGAATCGCTTAATTCTTTTATTTTGATATCATCTGTTAAAATTATTACCATTATATTTTATCCTTGTCTTCTTAATTACTTCATAAGTATCGTGTAACCTATCAATTATGCCTTCTATCATACCTTCAACTTCATAATAATATGGAGAGTTAATATAAAGATGTATAGTACCTTCGTTTGAACCACAATATCTAACTTCGCCAGTTTTAAAAAAACTGCGTTCGTATAACTTATTTATTACTTTTTCCATTGGTATTTTTCGGTCAATATTTTCAATTGTTAAGTTACTTTCTTTCTGGGTGTAAAAGAGTTTAGTTATCTTTATATGTAACTTTGACTTATACTCATCTTTTTTTGCTTTTGAAAGGTCCATTAGTATATCCTTGTTAATACTTTCAAATATTTCACCTTTAGATTCATGTATGTTATCAAATACTGATAAATCATGCATATTCTTAAAATCTAATGTTTCTATATCTTTAAAATCTTCCAGATCGCTTAAATATTTTCTTAATGCTCTATCGCTGAGCAATAAATCGATTGTATAAGCTGTATTTGGATTATCTATTTCAAGAATGTACTTAGATGGAATCTTTTTAGATCTAAGGATAATTATTTCGTATGCATTATCCAATTTGGTAAAAAAAGCTTCACATGCTGCAATAGCACCCATCTCAACTTGATCATATTCTCTTTTGGTGGTTACTTTGAAAGCGTTCCAGTTCTTTGCCTTGAAAGTATCGGTCATTTTCTCAGTTGCTTCATATACAGCCTTTTTTTGCTCCTTTTTTTCTTCAGTAACAATTACTTTAAAAGATTTATCATCTTCAGTAATGATTACTGGTGAATCTACTTGTTGCTCGTTCTCTATAGGTTTTACTACTGTATTAGCAGTAAATTCTGGTGCATCTATTACATTAGTTTCAACAAACTCCTCTACCTCTTGTGTAGTTACTTTCTCATGAGGCGAATTTGATAAGGTTTTAGTTAGACCTGCTACCTTATCTAGTACTTCATTTGTTTTTTCTTTTAAGAGTTCATGATGTTGAGGATCTGATTTTTGATTCATTATTTCACTTGTGGTAAGAGATTTTTTTACTTTTTTGAATTTGCCTTCGTCTAGAGCAGAAGTAGGACTCATGATATCATCTAATATAGTCATTTGATTGAAGCTTTTTTCCTGCATTATTGAGTGTTCATCAATGATATTCAAAATTTCTTTAATGTTGATTTTACCACTCTTACAGATTTGCCTAACTAAATTACTTGCAGTGTTGTAAATCCCTTCACCCTTATACAAGCAACTTAGTATATTGATAGTAGTATCATACTTATCGTTGTTTGATATAATTTTGTAAAACTCTCTAGTAAGAAATATTTGATAAGTGTTATTACTATCATAGTCAACATTATATATATAATACTGAAAGAAATTTGCATCAATACTATACTGTTCTAACGCGTCTGGATTGTTGAGTAGAGCACGTAACACTTTGATTTCTTTTGCTGCTTGAGTTGACATATTGTTTTTATAGTATTGACACACGTTACAAAAGTTAGATACAGTAACAGATTTCACTCTATTGTCATCACAGGAATTACTTTCAATTAAATTTTGATCTATTGCATCAGAGTGGATATTATTGCCTATTTTAAATTGCACTTGAACAATATTTATAGCATCTTGTGCATCTTCAATATAAGAATAGGGCGAAGTTATTGCCCTAATAGTTTCTATCTTATTCGAGTGTACACAAATTGGATAATTGTCGAAGTATTTATTTGCTTTACTCATTGGACACCTTCTCCTTAAAAAAACGGTCTGCTTTAAATACATTAGATTTTGATGTATTAGTAGCAAAACTATCAAAAGTATCTAAATCAAAATGATCACCTTCTTCTAGGTTTTGAGAGTTTGTAGCGAAATCTTCGAATGACATATTTTCACCCAGATCGAAACTATTCATTTGAATATCGTTATTATCCAAATTGAAACCTTTTGTCACTTTATCAATTCCCTGAAGTTTTTCTCTATCTTTGTTTCTCTTTTCAATACTTCTATGAATACGCTCAATGATTGAACGTGGAGCGTTTTTATATACTGATAAGTGATATAAAGTCAACTCCTCTTGAGTGATATTAGATACTGAATACTTGGTTTCTAGTTGTTGCTTAAGCAGTTGAGAATTTGTATCTGTACTTTCTTTGAGTACATACATACCTTCATGATTTACGATTACACTATCTTGCAATTGTGACACTGAGCCAGTTAGTTGAGAGAATGCAGTTTTAGTAAAAGTAGAGTGACTTTCTGATGATAATGTCATTGTTACTGTTTTTAAAGCTTCATCACGTTCGTATAGAGATGCAAACATAGAATTGTCAATCATTCGTTCTGCGATGTCATTTATCTTTTCTGTTTTAAAATCAACTACTTTATTCTTAGTGATATTTATAAAACCTGGTGTTGTTATTAATTCCATCATTTCGGCTCTATCCACACTGTTCTTTGAACTCATAGATGGCAAAACTGTAGCTTCAGTTAAGTATTGAACAATTCTTGAATTACCATGTTGTTGCCAATCATCAATATTATTTTCAATAGCGTCATCGAGAAGCTTCTGATTTTCGATTAAAAGAACATTTCCTAATAAACCCTGATCGTGTAATCCTGTTAGTTCTTCTAATGCTTCAGCTGCATTTAATTGAACTTTAGGGCTTGAAGTTGCCTCTGGCCATAATGCGATAACACCTACTGTTGGATAACCTTGTTTACCTGGTGAACTTTCGCTTGGAGCAACATAAGTAAATCTCTTCTCATTTTTTCTAACGAATCCAGAAACAAATCTAACAATATCTGTAACAGCACCACTCGCAGTACCACCACCTAGAGCAGCCACTACCCAGACATAATCCGCTTTGTAGATTTTCTTATCAGTAATAAGTCTATCTTTTATCAGTTGAAGATTACCCATAACTGCTTCTTTACCAAAATATCTATCTTTCTTTGCCCCGCCTAATGTACCAAATGGTGTTACTCGATAAGCGGGTGTACTAATTTCGTATTTACTTTTTTCGATTGTTTCAGTAGGGTAGTCATCATTATATTCCTTAAGAGTTTCTATAACTGCTGATAAATCACTTTTAGCAGTGTTAAAAAATGACGAATAAAAACCTAACTTCTGAAAATTGACACTTACGGAACCACCACCTTGACCAAGACCGATAAAAGCATAGTTTATCTGCTCATCATTATGAAGATTATCTAGGACAAAACCTTCTAATTGTAATTCGTTAATTCTCTTGTATAATTGTTTTTCTTTGTTTGTCATGTTCATAAATAATCTCCTTATTTAGTCAAATTGTTAAATAGTTTATCACCGTTTTGGGTTTTCATAAATAAACTCATATATGAATTGCCGACAGTGGTAAGTTTCATTTCTAATGTGTGACGTTTGTCTATTGTAATTAAATCAGCACCTTCTAAGTAGCTAAGTGCATTGTCAATTTTAAACCTTGTAGCTTTAAGTTTATCCATTACCATTCGTTTATTTATTTTATGAAATGAATATGATTTATGATCTTCATCTAACTTTCCATCTTCATCAAGTTCGATGGCAAGATCACTTAACCAGATGCAAATCATTAATTGATTTTCTAGTTTAAAGTCTTTCACTTTCGTGAATGCTTTCAATAAAGATATTTCATCGATATCTTCTCTTGTCCATTTTTTAGCTAAATTATTAATGTTCATTTTTCCTCCTAGTTCAATACCGTGATACCATATGTATCTTTACGAATCCAGCTGTAGCGCTATGTATCTTTTTACGAAAATCTTGTGTAACACTATGTAACGTTAAATTATGGTTTTGTGTAGCACATGGTAACAGTAAGAAATGAATATTGTGCTACACATGAATACACAAGATGGTTTTGCCTATGTATGATTGCGTTTCATAATGCTACACAACCTTTATTTAAATAGAGTATATCAGAGGTTTTAAGAATCTCACCACGGATTTTGACAGGTTTTATTTTTTTTTGAAAGAATATAAATTTCGCATTACTGAGGATATGAAATATGTGAAAATGATGAAATGGAATTAATATCCAAAATCTTTCATAAGTTAATCATAAGTTGATTACAAATTAACGATATTTTTGTTGATTCAATATAATTACAGATTATATACAACTTATGAACTACATGTTATAATTATTTAACTAAGAAACATATCTAAAAGTGTTTAAATTACAAGTTTTTCGGATAATGTTCATTTTGACTGGCTTGGTATAGAATTTAAGAGCCATATCCTCAGGACATTATGCCCCCTCAACCCAGTTTTGCTAGACTATTTTTATGAAGGAGTAAAAAATGATCGATTATGACTATAAATATGATAATTTAATGTTCAAAGGAGTAAGAAATGTTGATAAAATTCCTTTTGTTGATTACTTCGAAAGAGATAAAGATGCTGTTTTGTTAATGATGTATTTATTAGAACTTTCGACGATTCAACAACTATGTTTTATGTTGAATATGAATTATGCTCAAGTTAGTGATGCAATTGGAAAAATTAATGCAAAAGCTAATGGATTAAAAAGAAATAAAAAAGCATACAAACACGAAATTATGATAGACAGTAAATCGGAGGAGTTTTATGGACGAAATAGAGCATTCTATTGGTTAGAAAAAGTTGGAAGAAATTATGTTGAAAATAGAATCATGGAAGAAAGAAAAGAAAATAGTTTTATGGGTAAGCGGTTCCATTTCAACGAAGCGGGTTTTTTGTTTGCTAGATTATTTAAGAATTCTTATGATATAAACATAAAAAGAGAAGTACCTATATACGATAAAAACGATGATGTCATGATCCGAAGTGATGTAATACTGAAATATAATATAGATGAAACGCATAGCCATGAATTAATAATCGAGCAAGATAACGCTTCTGAGAGTGCTTATAGATTTAACGAAAAAATGGATCAATATGGATCTATTTTACTTTTTAAGAAAGGTCTGATCATTGTTGCTACATTTAGCAGAGGTAAAAAATTTCACTTAAAGTATAACTCTTATCATGATGACGAAATGAAATGGTTTAAGGCAAGACAAAAAGAGTACAAGTCAATTAGGAGTCATGTTAGTAAAATAGTTGAGTTAGCGCATGAATATAACGATAGCATAAAAGTAGTTATGAATTTATTTGGGATATTAATTGGTTCGGATTATGAATTCAAAAGATTAGATGAAGAGGAAATAGGCAAATTCAAAAGAATAGAAAATGATTATTTTGTCTTTAAAAAATTGTATGATCAAGATCCTGATAATTTATCAAACGTTCGTAAGATAAACGCATACTACAAATATTTAACTTCAAGAATCCAATATCAGACGGAGAAACATGCTATACATGAAGCAACAAACGATGTAAGGCTGATTGTTAACAACCGTAAGCAACGGATTTTTGAATCAAAGGACTATTTAGAAGTACCAGCAAAAGATTTAGTTAAGTTACCAATCAGCAATTTATCACAATATACTCTTAATCATGACAAGTATGTTGTACCATCTTTTAAAAAGTCTCTTTTAGTTAATGAGTTTTTTGCAGATGCTCAGTATGATATAGGTGATTTCTTTGAACTACTATTTAGTTCTATGAAAGATATAAAGTCTTTCTTTGAACATATATTTTATCCTAACGAGGAAATTCAGTCATTCAAATACGAGCCTGTACATTATAGCGTTGATGGTGAATTGAATACTAAGAATATATTTAGTGCAACTGGTATAGTAAATGGAAAACGAGAAGGTATGATAATCTTTTCTCCAACTGTTTGTCTTTCAGATGAACTTAGATTAGATTTACTAGAACAAAATATGTTTAAAACTGAACATGAATATAATGAAATCAAATATTTAGTTTTAAAAGATGAGGATATTTTTGGTGTTGTGAGAACTAAAAGGACCAGTGCTATAAGAGACTACACTGATGTATATGTAAATTACTACTTAGAAAATGAAGAAGTTGATACAGAAAAAGTTGATCTGAGTTGGCTTGGTAGTGATGTGATTGAAAGGGTAAAGGCAATGTAACTATTCGTTATTAATAGGAGAAAGTATGAGAGTGGTATTCTGGAAAGATTGAATAACTACCGGATAACTTTGAACCTCTATAGAGTATTCAATAGTAATGAGTCTAGAAACTTTCTTGATTTTTGTATTGTTCCCTTGATATCAGTTTGTTATACTTACAGTAATAAGATTATGATTTTTAATATACTAGAAGCCCACCGATCGAGTGGCACTATTATAAGAGGCGCTACAAGTCTATCCAATAACGGATAGACTTTTTTTATTGCCTAAAACAAAGGAGGATTATATGAAAGCAATTTTTTACAGAGATCATTTTCTAAGAAGTATATACACACTTTTAGAAGAGAGGGTACCAATATACAGAATTCCAAACATTAACATGGAGTTCATACCAGAAGAAAATCGTATTGAAGCGTGGTTCCATTCAATGAAAAATAACAAAGGTGTAATTAGTATACTAAAGCAACAAAACTTAATCAGTAGACGTGAATATGGCAAAGCATATCTTGATATGGACTATATTCTAAGATTGTCTTTATCTGATTACTCTATACACAGTTATGGTGTTGTCTTTACTAATCCGCACCCAGAAGGTATCATCAAGTACTCATTTGGAAACATTAAGAATACTCAAGATGTAATCGATGGTACTTATTTGATAAAGAATGTTGTACAAGTAAACGCGGGGTCGTTTCTACATGCAGCAATCAAGTTAGATTTCTATTTAAGAGACAAAGAATATTGTCCAACTGAATATGATTTGATAGGCAATTCACATGAATTACGCTATTTATCCAACATTTAAAGTAGATGTAGATTAAATCACAATGATTAAATCGAAGGAGGAAGATTATGAAACTTGGTAAGTATTACCCAATTGAAAGTGAAATGTATGCTGCTATGTCTTATCTAGGCAAGTATGCTTTAGACAGGAAGAAAAACTATGTTAATAGAGATTATCTAAAGGGTTATAGAATTGTTGTTAAAATGGAGTATGACAAGAGATGCTTACACTATTGGACTGATAGTGATTCTATTTCCGAATACACTGAATTATATCTACTAGCTGTAAATTCAAAGGAAGAAGTTAAACAGTTCATGAAAGATCACATTTTGAATATGAAAGAAATATTGCCATGCGAAGAAACTTATGGCGGTGCTTTTAGTAAGTTTGGTGGAGAACCAATCATTGATAAAGTATGTGAAGGTCGATATACACTAAGATTCAAATGGGAATATGATGTGTAGGTGATGATATGAATATTATATTAGACTATACATTAGATTTCGAAAATGAAGTAATCATGGCTTATGAGCTTGGTGGCAAATACGAACTTAAAAATTATGCTAAGTATTGGATGTCGGATATTTATGAGTTCGCTCAATCACAATCAAGTGATAAAGAAACAGATCCTCTATGTATTCACTTTTATAATAAGAAAGGGTATATAGATGTTGAAGATATTGTAGATCAAATTTATGACAGGTTGAAAAACTTCAAGTTGTTTGCTTACTATTACGATGTATGCCAAGAACATATGCGTGATGTAGTCAAGACTATGAAATATTCGCCTGTTTCTTACTTATCTGAAGAACCTACACTATATGAAGATCAGATTGATGAAGTAAATAGCCTCTATGATATAGATGATTGTTTACCACTCCCTCTATCTTCTCATAATCTGTTTTCTTATGTGGAAGAACAGTTTACACCTGATATGCTAGAATATGAAGCATTACGTAAAAGTTTAAATGAAGTAAATAAGGTATTACCCTTAGAATATGCGTTTGTTTCTTCTAAGGATTTTGTAAAGAGTATTACAAAGTTACTTTCTGACTTCTCTATGCCAACTGATAAAAACGTGAATATAAAGCAAATTTCGACTATTGATAAGGATTATGTTATCTTACAGTATTATATGAATGGCATAGAGGATATGAGACAAGTTAGAAAACTCATGTACTTCAATATCTATGAGGTAGATTATAATGGTTTATCTATGATAGAGGTACTTAGACAGTTTCTTGGTGATGTCATTTTCAAGATAGTTGGTAAAGCGAAAGCTAAAGGCTCAGATGAAGAAGCAATCTATGGTGATTATCCTATGAAGGATTTAGATTTTCATGGTTTGAAACTATGTCTACCTAGTTATATGCATGAGAGAGAACTAGAGTTATTTGAACTTCAATCTCTTAATATCATTAAGGAGTCACTACTGCTACCAGGTAAACCGGTTGTCTCATCTAGTTATGGTGTAGATTCGGTACTTGTGCAAAAGCTTGTATCTAAAGTTTATCCCTCTATCGATACTTATCATGGACGTACAGGACTTAATTTTCCTGAAGTTTATGATGTAGAGAGGAGATTAATCAGTGAAGGCACCATTGATGGAAGTAGAGTATACTATGGTAAGTATAAGAAATCATTCTGGTCCTTAGTAGATGATTTTGGATTTAACTTTTCGCGTAAGGGAGACCGAAGAGAGAATGCAGTAGGTAGGAAGGTTAGTGTTTCTGAAATGTGTTGTAATTTAGTAAAGCATATTCCATTCAAAGAAGCAGTAGAGCATAACAATTGGAACATTAACTTTGCTGGTCTTAGAGCAGATGAAAGTCGAGCTAGAGATTTAGCAGCTAAAAGAGATGGTCCAATCTATCATGCTTCAAGTTGGAACTTATTTAGAGTTAATCCAATCATTTTTTGGACAGATTCACACGTTTGGAAATATACTAGAGGGAATGACGTACCTTATGCCTCTATATACGATATGATCCTTTACGATGATAATGGTAAAGAGTTATATAAACCTCGGATCGGGTGCTACTCTTGCTTATTATCAGCTAAGTATGGATACTTAAAATGGTTGAAAAAATTCAAACCAAAGTTATATCGTCACTTACTAATTGATAGAGGATTACTTAAACTTTTATATGCTAAAAAGTTTGGTTTAGACGTTGAAGTAAATGAGAATGGCAAGGAGTATGTTGAGGATATCGGTGATATGGATGTAGATCAGGTATTTGATTTCATCGAAAATCGACCATGTTTCTTCGATGATACATTAGCAACTTTATAGAGGTATTTATGACAGAGGGTGATCATATCATCCTCTTTTTTCATTTAGAAGAAGTAATGATTTATTAAATTACATAACCCTATTAAATAGGGTATAATAAGATAGTAGACAAAATCTACTTGATCACTGAATATACTAAAGGAAATATAGAAGATATTTCACCTGCTGAGAAAATAGTGATAAGGAAAAAAATTGGTGAGTTGAATAAAGAAGCTATAAAGAGAGGGTGTTATAATGGATTTATTTAAGAGTATTGTTAAGGGTCTTGATGATTCAATTGAATTTGAGAAGGGGCAAAAAGTAGGGCGTAGAAATAAGATTACGATTGCTCCAGTTGAATTGTTTTCTAACAATGAAATCAAAGAAATTAGAAATACATTAGAATTAACTCAATCAGCTTTTGCTCTTTTAGTTGGGGTAAACACTAAAACAGTTGAAGCATGGGAAACGGGAACTAACAAACCAAATGGATCAGCAAGAAGATTGTTAGGATTATTAAAAATAGATAATAATTTACCAAAACACTATCATCTTATTGAGTATAAATTATAAGTAGATGATTTAATAGATAGAGGGATTACTATTATATAGGGTAAAACTTATATTATTCAACCATCCTCTATTTTTTTCGGTAAAGAGTATGTTTAAGAAGTGGATATTGATATAGATCAAGTATTTGATTTTATAGAAAATCATCCTTGTTTCTTCGATGATATATTAGCTACATTTTAGGGGTATTTATGACTGAGGATGTTTTCATCCTCTTTTTTTTGAGGAAAAATAGGGTTGTCAAAATGAATTAAAGTCGTGAAATTTGAATCATGGTCATTTTCATTTTCGACTTAAGAGGTGTTAATATAAGTAATGTTTGAGAAGCAGAAAAAAACCTCTATATTCGCAATGTTATAGAGGTTTTTTGTAAAGCACTATATAAAATATTCAACCAATTAAATGATATTTCCAGTACTTTAAACTGAAACTTGAGATTTGATTAAGCCATTACGCCCTGTACTTTTAATTGTTGTTCCTGGATAAGCGTTATGACTAATATACTCTGTGTTAACTGGTGGTTTATGTGCGTATATTAAACTAGCTTCTACATTAAATCGATCATCACCAGATACAACAGCAGTATTGAAGCATAATACCTCTCCAGTTTGTAGATGTTTTTCCCAATCCTTGAGTTTTTCATGGGAATTAATACGTTCGTTCACATTACTTGATTCACCTATATAAACTAGTTTATTTAAGGAAACAGTTTTAGCGGTTTCGTTGAACTTGCATGTACTTACACCATATATTCCCGATATTTCGGGGATACTTTTTATGTTAACATATCGATAATGCCCTTTGAATTCAATATTGAACTTTCCTGCCATTTTGATTACCTCCTTCATAAATGTAAATCCATTACATTAAGCATATACTATCTACTCAATGAGTAAAACCAACATTGGTGTTGGAAAGTATCGCATCCCAAAAAATCCCAATGAAGTTTGAACAGTAGAAGAGAACGAGAATAACTGGACATCTTATCTAATTGATAGAGTATCAATCACTTTCCTCTATTTTCATTTTTTGTTGATTGACATTATAAACGGCGATTGATAACGTAGTTATATACTAAACTTTATCAAATGTTGGTATCATTAGATGAAAGGATGAATATGAGTACAACTAAAGAATTAGAAGTGATAAATCATTACAACTTATCTGTTAAGGAGCTTAATGTTTGTAAAGATTATATTAATGCTTTAAGAATTGCAATGCCATATATAGATAGGCTAGAGGAAATACCCAAATATATTGAAATCATTTTTACCCTAGTTGGTTATGACTGCATGTTGTGTGAACTAGAAGAAGTGATCATAAACCTAGGCGAATTACATAAAGAACTCACATGTTGAATATAGTATGAGTATCATCTATCTCTTAATCGCCTAATGTACTGATGAATACTCCTTATTTTGATTCGGGTTAAATCGTTGGAATAAAGGTGTTTCTATATAACAAACTATCAAGATTATTTTGTAGATTCCAAGCGATTGAGGGAGATGATGATATTCCATTCTAGAAAGAAGTACCAAGTTACTGATTAATCCCTTCGGGGCTTTTTTTGTTTCCATAATACTTGTTGAATCCGTTGTAGAAATGTTTCTAAGTCGGCAATAAAGTTTAATGTCGAGAGGCCGACAATAATAGATTCTGATTTCGAGTAGTTTGAGGTGCTAAATGAAGAAGATTAATGAATACAATATGAAGTTATCATAGTCTTTTAAATTACTTAACATTGCTCATCATAACTAAATATGCAACGCTTATATTCTCCAACACCGATGTTGGTTTACAATACTGTAATGATGAAATACAGTAATAATAGGTCAATATATCAATTCAAGAGAAATTATCACTTATTGACTAATCAAACTTATTAACTCAATTTTGCTTGTTAAAAAGGAGGTATTATGAAAAAATTTGTTGTTTTACTACTTGTTGTATTACTTATAGGTAGTACCGGAGCGTTCGCAGAAACTGAAGATGTTTTAAATCCAGAAGTAACCGATGATGAGGTTGAACTTTTTGCAATGGGACCATGTGCGATTAATGGTACGCATGAAGCGTATCCTAAAGGAGAAACTTATATTCATGTTCATGATGATGATAATTGGTTTTTGCATAGTGATAAAATATGTATGTGGGCATGGGGATATAGATGTACACATTGTGGTTCTCTTTTATATATTGATCAATACAACTCAAATAGGTATTTCATGCAAGATGGATATCATGCAGATAGTACTGTAACAACTGTATGGAACGCAGGTATTTATGCAATAAAGACTAAAATTTCGAGTGATACTTGGAGAGATTATGGATGGACCTTTCTACAAGATTAGAAAATTGAAAGTATAGAGTTATAGTGCTATAATTCAATAAATGAGCAAACAAGCAAAATTGAGTTTTTTTCAGTTAAGAAAGGATGTATTATGAAAAAAATCGTTATTATTATGCTGATATTAATTTCCGTTTCAATTGTATTTTTCATTAGTTATTCATCGTGTTCTAATCCAGAAGAAGTTGTGAATGATGTATTGTTAGAATTATTAGTATATGATTATGAAGATATAAAGGAGTTAGAGCCTGAAGAGGTATCTGATCTTCAAAAGCAATCAATGAAAAAACTGAAAAATAACTTTACTGATGAGGAGTTTGAAAAACTAAGCAATAGGTTGAGTCAATTTACATCGTTAACTATTTTTTACCAACTAAAATGTAGTACTGAAATAGTCGAAATTGAATATGATCTGAGAGAGTTAGATAATGCAATAGTAATATACTATACAGTTCATATGAAATTAATATATGAAGATACTAATAAAGAGGATGAAATTATTCAATTAGAGGGTATTGTAAGTATTAACGATGAGGATAAGTGTTATAAGATTGATAAGATACAACATGACACAAGATCGATTAAGATTCTCATACCTTAGGTATGAGTTGTTTTGCAAGAATCATTTTTATTGACTCTAATTGTAGTATCAAAATAATTAGAATGAATAAACTTTCTATGTTGCTGCTTAGCCCCTTCGGGGGCTTTTCTGTTTATTTAAACTACTAAAAGGAATAAAATTGAAGAATAAAAGGAATATCTTTTTAATAATATTTATAATTATGGGTATTATTATTTTCTTTTCTTATGATCGGAAAGTTGAAGGCGAGTTTGCTTGCGTGATTGAAGAAAATTTAGTTATGTCAGAAAATCAAATATCTGCAAAGATTAGACATAGACGTTCTTTGACTGAATATAATTCAATAACACTTTCAGTTTCATTAGGTGAGGAGTCATGGTATTATCAAACTGCACATGATGGTAAGGCGATAATGGAATCAAGAGGTAAATATTTATTATGGGAAAATCAACTTCTTGGTACTGTCCTCTTATCAAAAGATTTCAAAGTTATGTATTTTGACTTCGAAGATGGAAGGAAGATATATGTGCCTTCTGAGGAAGCTGTTATGAATATGTTTATGGATATACCTGAATAATAATGATACATTAAAACAATCCTAAAGTGAATGACAAAATTCACCCTAGGATTGTTTTTTTATAATGTTTAATTGTACTATATTAAATAAGATATGTTGTTAGTGTAACTTAACCTGGTTGAAAAAAATTTACCTCTATTCTAACAGTCACACTTCAATAAGTTGTAAAACTTGTCTCTGAAACGAGTAAACTACATAAATGTTGGTTGCGTGAAGATATTGTTTTATATTGACTAGACTTATAGAGTAACCTCAAAATCGTTATTTCATAGAAGAGAAGGTATCACCTAGATACCTTCTTCTGTTGTTCTCATTACAAATTGAATGCTGTGAAAACATTAGCTTAGCAATAACCTACTGTGATATAAAATCTAGCTTGTAAATGTCACTTAAATCAGATTAGATGAGAATATCTATTATTTAAGTTAACTACGAGATTTTACTTTTATCATGATTTATCTAATCTATAGAAAGGTCAATATTGTACTTTTCTTTTGTTGCATCGATGTAAGTTTTCTTTAATGAATCCATGTTATATGAATCAAGGATCGCAACTGAATTTGAAAAGTCCTTCATCATTTGCTTTTCATCGATTTTTAAGTAATATGATGCAACTGCTCTTCTGTAAAACAATGCATGTAATAAGTACAATGAATGTTTATCTAAGCAATATTTGATTCCCTTATCAGCATATTCATAAGCGCCTCTATCATCGTCTAAACCATGATAATTATAAGCAATATTTAATAACGTTTTACTTCGAAAATATATAAGTTTTTCTGAATAATCGAAGATATTCGACTTATCAATGCACTTTAATAATATAAGAGATAACCTATTTGATTCCTCATAATTATTTAATGTATTCTCCTCTAAAGCTAGTAGTAAAATACATTTTAACTCTAAGTATGAGTACTCAAAATCCTCAATTGATGATACAGAAAATTTTGGTATTGATAACTTTATTGCATTAAAGTATAAATTGTAAGCTTCTATAGAGCCATTTTCAGCTTTTAGACTTAATTCTAATCCCTGTAAAATAGTTTTGAATTGCCTTACCTCTTTGATCTCGTCAATATCATTATTATATACTTTCTTTTCATAGAGAATAAAATCTTCTGTTATTGATGTGAGTTTTTCGACGTCATTACTAATTATAAATCCATCTAATCTCGTATAAAAATCGTTCAAGACGTTATCATCTATCATGGATGTATAAACTTTAACAAGATCTACTTTCAACACTCTAGAGAGGTTATTTAGTGTACTAAATGATGGTGTGTTTTGACCGCTTTCAATTCTTCTTATCGTTTCATCTGTGACACCTGCCTCTTTTGCTAAATTAATCTTAGTGTGATTATGAGTGGTTCTTAACCTAGTTAAGTAACTTCCGAAATTCTTGTTGTTTATTCTCTTAAACATAAGCCTCCTCGCCCAACACAAATGTTGGTTTACTATGCAACTATATCATATTACGATTAAAAAGTAAGCGATTATCATAGAATTGAGATATTTTTTACTTTAGAAAAAGTTATAAATTTGACATCTCATCATGAGTATATTGAAATGAATATTACACCTCACCATTACATTAATTACAGAGTATCCAAATACTGTAAAAACCAACACGAATGTTGGTTTACCCTGTCTGGATATCATATTAAGATAATGAGAGTAACCTCGAAAACTAAGTGAGTTAAATGTGTACATTTTGATTATTGATATGAGCTTATGCATAAATTAAATGATTTCATAATTTTGGACGCACTGAAGCAAGCCTATCAATGTATTTAAATTATTTTAAGCGACAGACTTTAGACAGAAAATAGATTTAAAGTCAAAAAGATTATTTGCAGTTAAATGCTTAACTTGTGCATCAAGGTGAACATTTAAACCTGCTATCATCGTTATAAATGACAGCTTCTTTTTACCTCGATGCTTACATTGTTCGACACCATAGTTGTGAAGTATTCTGTTATTCACTCGTTCTGCTGCTGTACGTTGCTTCATGGTATTTTTCCAAGCTAAAGTTCCACGTGCAATTCTTGTATATAGCCTTAGATCCCATTCTGGTTTTGTATAGATAACTCTCCCATAATTAGATGGAGAGCAATCCTCGCAAGCTTCAGAATGTTCAACTTTACCTAAGACTTTAGGGCATCGCCATTTGATTCTACAGCGATCTTTACCACAAAATCCCCAGTTAATCATTCCGTGTTTTGCTGGACATATTGGTACACCGTGATCAGTAAGAGTTAAGTATTCAGGATACTTCCAATTACCTTTGTTCTTTGAGTTCAAAGCAATAACAGCATTGATGTTAAAGTGTTCTAGGAGTTCATAAGTAGGATAATTATCACTTGCACTATCAGATAAAAATGTTTTTACTGATAAATTAGGATAAAGATCAATAAACTCTGCAATAGCGACAACCGCGGAGATACTATCATGTCGTTTCGCATCAACAAGTCTTAGATAGATGGGAAGATCTAACTTCAATTTCTTGTTGTATGTAGAGATAAAATAACCGGTGTAGCCATAGAACCATTGTTTGTTGTGGCTATCCCATCCCCAAGTAGCATTGGGGTCTGAAAACTTGCGAGGACAATCGCATGTGAAGCTTTCGCACTCGCAAGTTTTCTTTCCAAAATGAGAGGCGTTTGTTCTAATACAAGTGCCATCACCAGAAATAATAATTTCATTATCAATAAGACCGAGATCAAGAGATGGCTTTACGCAAACAGATGCAAAGATCTCTTGTATGAGTTTTTCGGGTCTAGCGTTTAATCTGCGATCTTTAATGATTTGATCAACTAATTTCTGTACAGTACCACTCTTTTTATGAGGTAGCTTTTGACCTTGCTTGAGTTTTTTAGAAGGCTTTCGTTTCTTATTTTTCACTCTAGCTTTATCATCAAATTTAATGAGTCGATCAATGAAATCATAGTACGAGGCAACACCAGGAATTTGGTCGTCAAATCCAGCGATAACTCTAAGAAGATAGTTATGCTCCACCTTAGAGATCCATTGGTCTAACGAGATTTGTAGATGATTCATGATAATGAAGGATCTGAAGATTTCCGCTTGATGCTTTGAAGGTCTACCAGTAAGTGAATAATATGGTTCAAGAATAGTTTTTAATGGATCAAGATTGAGAATGTGTAGTTTAGAGATAATCGCTTCATACTCGAAGATGATCCAAGGATTAACAGAAGATAAAATAGCCATTTTTTTGACTAAAAAATTACGATATTCATCGTGAGATAACCATTTACCTAACATATGAGTTCCCCTTTCTAGATGGTCTAAAAGATTTGTTCTTAGCCATTCTTGGGGCAGTTTTACTTTGTCAAGTGTTTTGTTAAAAAATGTCAAATTTGTGGAGGGGAATAAAAAAACAAGTATGGATGAACATACTTGAAAGAGCAGACCTCAGAGTTTTCGAGGTTGCTGTACATATTAAAAGGAGGTCACTATGACTGAATTACTGAATCAATTTTGTATTAAACATAACTATTTTACCGGGGGAACTCCTAGTCAGTACAGAAAATTTTTTCTGTTAGCTGGTTGTGGTGCAACTGCTCATGAGTTAGCACTAATCATATTTATGTGTTCTGATAATGCAGATATTGAACAAATAAAGGAACAGTTAACTTCAACAATTCTATCAATTCAATAATACATACTATCAAGTTTTGATATTGCTATCAAAGCTTGATAGTTCCTTACATTAACTATAAAATAAGGTTAGAGCTTTTACTAAAGGAGTGAATACAAATGACAAACAAAAATATTAATTATAAAGATAAATACATATCTCATTTACAAAATGTTAAAGAGCAAGTTCAATTTAGGATCAATGCAATTGAATAACCATTATTTTGCTGTATCGAAACATCTTGATCAGGAGTTAGTAGAAACAGTATTGAGATTAATCTGTAACAAGACCGTCAAGATACTAAAGGATGGAACTGTTGATATAAGTTACTACTAAGGGGGGGATTATGAAAATGAACGGATATTGTGGTATCTGTAGTATATGCTTTGAACCAATAAAAACCGAAGATGGTGTAACCGTTGGAGAGGGTGACAAATTTTATCACAAAAGATGTACTGAGAACAAACCCAATAGTTATTATTATGCTTTAGAGCGTATTGCATATGAGCTAAAAATTAATAAAAAGAATCCAACTGAATTGATGGATGAAATGGAACTAATCTATAAAATTCCAGCATTGAACGATATAGATTTCAACGAAGAACATCCAAAGGTAATTTCATTATATAGGAAATTGGCAAATGCTAGAGATGCCTATTTGGACCCAAAACTATTTGATGGTCATAATGCTAACGAATATTCATTAGATCAAATTCTTAGTTACATGAAAAATCACGCTGTAAGCAACCATACAGATTCGACTACTATAGAGTGTGATGCATGCAATCGTCAAGGTATGTCTGTGTATCGCAATGAGGAAGTATTTTTCTCTGTAGATGGTTTCAAAGATACTTTAGATGAGTCTGACAACGAAGAGGATTTTGAGATTGTAGACTTTGCAGTTTACAAGTGTTGGCACTGTCTTAAATGGTGTACCTATATTGAGTAAAAGGGGGATTATATGTTAGATATAAACGAATGTTGTGTAGATGTAATTTCAAAAGTAATTGCTAGTGATGAACTTCAGGAAAATACTCACAAGAGTATAGCTTGTAACCAATGCAAAACAATGCATCGTATCATTGAAACTAAAGAAGGACATATTTACAGTGAAGGAATTGAGGGAGATTTCTTGATAAATATGTATAGAGTTGATGATTATATTGTATTTGAAAATGACAAATACGAAATAATCAACTTTCATGGAGTGACTAGAGAAACCAAATGTAACAGCTGCGAAAATGAATTTTCTGTTCAAGATGTAACCCATATCGTAAAGAATGAATCAGGCGAATTGTTTTACTTTACTATTCCAGAGTGTTTTAACTGTAGTGTGGTATATGAACCAACACTGGATGAATATGTTGATGATGTTAAAAGACCCGATCCAGGGGATGATGATATGATTTTATAATCTTTAGATGAGGATTAACTCTGAACGGGGAAAATTTCCCCGTTCAAACTGTAGCTTATTATATTGATGGTTAGAAAAGGAGAAAAAAGATTTTGTGGATATTAAAGAAACTTTGTTATGATTTAGGTTTGAGAGAGTTTACTAAATCTGAGGAAGACATTTTGAGAGAAAATGAGGATAAATATTATCATAAAATTATCGCTCATAGGAAGAAATTTGCTGATACAGACTACTATGATCAGGGATGATTTCCCCGTAATGGTAGCTTATTATATTGATGATAAACCGAACGGAGGTAAATATGTTTAATTTAAAAGATGAAGACTTTTATATATCAAATATTCTTCATAATATAACGGAAGTTAAAAAATTAATTGAGATCACTTTAGAACAACATTACTTAAGACTTTGCGATAAAACAGAGCGTAGGAATGTACGTTGGGATGTTGGGAAAAAAATTGAACGTGATTGCATTAATAAGTTAGTTGAGTTAACTTCGTTTCAGTTCGCTTATCAAGATGCATTGAATAACCATAAGGAATACATAAAGGAAAATCCTCATACGAAAGCTAGAAATCAGAAAACCATCAAAACTATAAGAAAACGATTATCTGCTTTAAAGATAGCATGTGACACTTTAATAGATATATTTCCTGATGATTATGTGGATACACTAGTTGAGGATAAACAAGAGCCGATTAATATAAGAAAAAAAGTGTGTGAACTGTTGAAGCTAATTCCTGACCAAGATGACCATGAGTTTGAATGTGCTATTGATGATGAGTTTGTGAAATTTGTCTTTTATTTAGATGAAAATCCTGAAAAGGCTAATAAGATGTTTGATTCATCTTTAATTGAAAAGGATAACTCTAGCTACTATGAGTTAGATGCTAATGGTTCGAGAACAGGAGCATATACATTTAAAATGTCAGATATATGATAACTAATCCCTAAGCTTGCACTTAAGAGGTCGTTATACAAAAATAAGGATCTATTTTAAAGATAGTTTACGAGGAAAAAAATATAATATCAATTTAAGTTGAGGTTAGAAAAAAATAAACTAGAGCCAATAAGCATAGAAATGAATGCAAAATTATATGATATACTAATCATATTAAAAAGTTATAACTAAAGGAGGTCTCATGAATACAAGATTTTTTTTCGTAACACCATCAGGAATTATGCCTATATTGATACTGTTAATAGTAGCTTATTTGCTGAAGAAAATTTGGACCAGTAAGGTTGAAAAGATCAAAAAAACTGATGATCAAAAATTGAAGTATAAACTTTCATTTGAATTAATGGCTAGTTATTTGGTAGTGTTTTTATTGGCATTTACAGTTTTAGTGACACTAAATTATTTTCAGAGCATTTAATTGTTAAAAAATGTATTATACTGGGATACTTTATTACAATTTGATAATTTTACCATTACAATTTATTAACAATCTCCTTTGTGGACGACTTTACACTTATAATATAAATATATATAGCTATATACGGACGATATTATCTAGTGAAAAGGAGTAATTGTGAAAAAATTAATTTGTATTGTATTAGTGTTATTAGTTTTAATGGTTCCGATGAGTGTTTTTGCTCATGAAGGTGAGAGTGTAGTTGAGTGCGTAGAAACAAATGAATTTGGTGATACTGATGGGACAATAGGAACACGATCAGTAGGAGCTTGTCCTGCTTCTGGAACTCATTATGGAAATTATAGGGGTGCTGCTGAGGTACATGGTATTGGACCAATATGGCATTATACCACGCCGGACTTCAGTGACGAAGAACAACATTGTGTTTGTAAAGTATACATTGCTTCAGTGTATCAATGTATATATTGCTTTGAATTTCTGTATGTAGCAAGAGACGGATCGGGGTATGTATATTCTGCACCATGGATGCAACAAGAATTTGGGCAACCAAAAAATATTGTTGTTCCTGGTGAATCGGTGACAACGTTTGATGGTAACTATGGTTCAATTGGTTGGGATGTGCATTAATGAGTTTCATGTAAGAATCAGATTGCAATTTTTACATAACCCAAAAAAAGAGAACTGTTTAGGGAAATTCCCTGTAACAGTTTTTTTTATGTAATAGTGAGAGTAATTACACAACTATTCCCTAAACTCCAATTTGCGGAATAGTTGAAATATAACTAAAATAATGATAACTGTTGGAATTTCAACGGTTATCATTATTTATGTAAATATATATTCAAAAATGGAAGTTGAATTCAATAAATTTTATCGTTCAAAAATGGAAATTCAAAATAATCTTATTATGATGTCATTTCTATTTTATAGCTTTCGATAACTAAATTATTACTCTTTTGTATCTTCTGAAATGAGATTACATTTAACTCTGTTTGATTCGCTATGTATTTAATATCGTATATAACCTAATAAATTTTTCTGTAACACCTGTATATATCGGTGTTTCGTTAATCGTTATATTGTTTTCAATAATATGGTCATTGTTCAAAATTAAAAACATTATTAGTTTGTTATTTGCTAGTAAGAGACGTGGATCAACACTTAAACTTAAATAGAAAGGATGTTTTATGTTAATACTAGTGGGAGATTTTGAAAATCCAAAATTAGAAATAGAAATAGAAAATGACCTCTTATTAATTATTAAAGGTCATATTAACTATGGTTTGCTTCCAGCAAGTCTAAAAATTTTATCTGAACTTGATGTGTTCAAGATTACAGAGTTGACACCTGAAGATAATAGAACAATAATGTTAGCACTTCTTACTACAGATTTAGTAGAAGGTATTGAAGAGGATTTATCTTTTATTTTGTTAGAGTTAAAGAAAGCATTTACTAGAGCTGTTGATGAAAGTCTACTGGTATATGGAGTAGGTGATTAAATGTTACAACAAATAGCCTATGGAATTATAAAAAAGAAAGTTTTTATGTTATCATAAATTAAGTGTAATTATGTAAAACAATTCAATAACTGATGGATAACATCATACTTAGATGAGTTCCTCTGAAATGAAATAATTTATGATAAGGAAAAGAGAATGAAATATAAATTTAAAATAATTGTTTTGCTTGTACTACTAATCAATGTACTGATTTCATGTGCAAGTACTGATCCTGTGGAAATTAATCAAAGTGAAAATATTAATAAGAACCTTGAAAGTAATAATCCAATTCAGTATGTTGAGTTGAATTCAGAGGATAAAGAACAAACATCTCAGGATAGAACGACAATAGAGGATATAACTCATGAAACAAGTGAGAAGATTGATGAAGTACCAATCCCTTTTCCTAGTATGTTTACCACCAATTATATAAATAATCTTTTTGATATGAGTTATGAGGATTATGAGGTGATTAAAGATGATAATACAAGGATTTATAGTGAGAGTTTTTACAAATACACAACACAGTATCCAATGATTTATTTTGATTATAATTTTGCAGTTTACTTTGATGAAGATGCAGTCAATACTTCTCCTAGTTACATTATGGTAACATCAAAATATGAAATTGAGGCATTAAGAGAGATAGGCTTTAATCATGGTATGTCACTAAACGATGTACTAGAATTAGATGATTCATTTGCTATTAAGCAGTATTGGACAGAATTTGAGGATTATAACCGATTTTATATTGAAGTTGAAATTGACGATTATGTTTATTCATTAAATTCTAATGGTATTGATGAAGAGGTATGGAGTATTTATATTAGCAGTATAGGTTGGAACTTTATTGAAAATGATTATAAGCAGATTGATGACCTTGTAACAAGTCATAGTGATATTAACTGCGCACCTATTTTCTATACAAAAGGGAACCTGAACAATGACAATTTTGAAGATATCATTATTACTTCAGTTATTGAAGATTCTAGTCAAAATGAATTCGATTCTTATAATCAAAGGGTCACTATGATTCTCTTAGGAAACAGTAATGGGTACATTAAGTATGGCGAAGTCATAGGATTGATTGATTCGAATACAGGTGCATTTGGACCACCCATTGTATCAGTAGAGATAGATGATGGTTTAGTATCCATAAATCAATATGGCGGTTCAGCATGGAGGAACAATATCTTATCACAATATAGATATGATGAGTTAGATGAAAAGTTGTATTTAGATTCAGTTGAATTTAGTAGTTATCATAATGTTCGTCCAGTACAAGATACTCTTACAACTAATACAATAAAATATGAGAAAGACTATGATATTTTAGATAATATTCCATCATATGATGATCATGCTATTGATACGATAATGATTGCAGAAAATAAGTTTACAATATCATATGAAGAGCAAGTTCAATCAAGGAACGCGGAAGAAGCATTTGTCAACGAGACAATTGGAAAATACAAAAATCAATTAATTGATCAGATAAGAAATATGAATGTCGAGGGTGAATTTGAGATTAATGCTTACAATCAAATTAAAAATGATAAAGTAGTGTCTTGTAGTATCTATGTTAGTGGACACTATAATGACTATTCGAAGGACATTATGGCCAATGAATATAACTCATATTACCATGATAAGCTATATGTAAACATCGACTTGGATAATTTAAAAGAACTTGAAATTTTGGACTATTATTCAGTTGAAGAAATTGCACAAGCATTATATGAAAGTCATACTGAATTTGGAAATATTGAGGCATATTCAATTAAAACAAAAGAGGATATAATTAGGGTTGTAGAAAATTCTTTAAATGGATCAGTTAAAAATGAATACAAATTTGATTATAGTTTTAAAGATTTGACAATGCAATTATCATTGTTTCTGAAGTATGAGGATACAGATATTATACATGAGCGAGAAAGTGTATTAATAAGAACGGATGATTTGATTGTTGAATCAGAGTTTTATAAAGACTGGTTTAATTCTACATTTCAATAAGGAAAAGAAAATTAGTGATGATAACACAGTTTAGTGAGGTATAGTGAGACATATTGCATAGTTCGACAATCAAAAAAAGCGAATAAAGTGATGCTTGAAATTAACTGATGTGGAAGTGAATGATACCAATATAAGGTAGAGAAATAATTACTTAATTGTGAATTAAATCTATTAAAAGAATGAACTTTTTAAAGTTGAAATTTCAAGGACTAGCTGAAAGAATAAATATTATAATTTAATTTGATTACCACCTATTAATGTTAAGCAATTCGACATTGAAAGGTGGTTTTTATGTTATCATAAATTAAATGTAAAAATTAAACATAACATAGATGGAGATAGCGTTGAAGAAATATATAATACTAATAATAATGGTTATGATTTTAACTGGTTGTAAGAATATAGATGATAAAAAAAATGATTTAGTAAATAAAAGCGAAGAAAATAATATCGACAATAACAGAATTGAAGAACAAGTGTCTGAGGATATAGGTATTACGATAGAGTTAGAAGAAAATTCTCAAGAAACCGAATCTATTCAAGAGGGTGTTTTAAACTTTCTTAAGCAAAATGAATATGATGTTGAATTGGATATCATTTTTGATACATATCAAGACTTTGATGAAGATGGCAATACAGAAATTATAATTGCATTAGGAAAAAGCAACGGATCAGATTATGATGATGTTGATGTGATTTATTATTTAGAGTTAAAAGATAATGAGTTTATTTTACGAAAGCTAGTAGAACAGAGTGGATATGGGATTTATGAAGTCGAATTAGTTAATATTAATGGCTATAAAAAACCATTTCTTCATTGTAAAAAGACTAATTATAGTAATTTAACAGGGTTTGAACTATACAAAATTGGAAATGATACACTGTGTCAATTTGAATATTCTGCTTCGGATATCGGTACTGGACATGATGAGTTAGTAGATTATGATAATGATGGAAGATATGATGGATACATTCAAGATAGAAGTGGTTATGATGTACTGTATTATCCTACTAGAAGATATTATTCATTTAATTATGGCTTTAGTGTGAAGACTGCAGTGGATATTGACTTGTTTGCATATCCACAAAAACCGGACGAAGTTGTTAAAGAGTATTTAGAGTTATCATTTATTAAATCTATCGAAAATGTTGATATCCCTACAATAGATGAACGCATTAATGAATTACATATTAATGGAAAGAGCAGTGCAATTATATATGAGTATGATGTACTTTATAAAACAGCATTGGCAATCGATCCTATGTTAGATTTTTCAACTGAAATATCAGATGATAAAGCCGTAATAAAAACAAGTTCTACTAATAGATATTCCAAAGAATATGAAGTTGAATATGTTCTGGAAGTTAGAGATGAGAAGTGGACAATTATTTCTCAGAGATGCACAGATTCTTGGGATGAGTTTGTTAAAAAGCAAATTAGAAAACTTGATTTTGATATGATTAATGCTAATACAATAACTTCAAAGCATTATAAAGTATGGTCTGATGAATCGGGTTACAAATTAAATCATGAGTATCAATATGAATGGGAGCAAGTGTATGAAATAGATTTAGATGGTGACGAAATTAATGAAGTTTTAGTTCATAGAGTTGAAGGATCCGTAAGGGAAGAGACTACAGATATTTATAAGTTAGAAGATAATCATTATAAATATGTATCTTCTCATTGGGGCAACATCGAGCCTGTTATATATGATGAGGAAATATATTTTATTGATTACAATCAAGATTACCACAGCAAACATTTTGAGAATATAACAGAATTCAAATTCATAGGAAAAGAATTTGCTCGTTATAAAAGTTTTATTGCAGATTACAATTACTACGATATATATTTGAATGATTTGATAAAAGAAGATTTATTTTCAAAACTAAAAAATTATGAGTTAACAGAAAATACCATGAATTTCGTTAAAATGACTGACGGGAAGTTTGATCAAATAGTGATTCAAAGTAATAAAGATGAAAAGCCACTTGTATTTGATATTTTTTTAGATTACACATCTGTAGGTTACGCACCAACCAAATGGGATGTTAAAGCTGCTGATGTTTGGACTGAAAGTTTCCCGGGTGTTGAGGAGCTATTAAAGATTAAAGAAGTTGATGAAAATAGTAAAGTACTGTATGGATTTGATATTATAAAAGATGAAGAGGATAATGTTTATTTCATTAAAGCTACTTATCTTCACTTTGATATGGATCCAGATAATAACCAAGATTTGATTATTCAAATATATAGAATTAACGATGATGGTGTTGAGGAAATTGACAATTTTGTCATTAAACCAGTTGTAAATGTAAATGTTGAATATGAGAAAAGTCTTTCTGAAAGAATCGATGAGTACTTTCTAAGTGTCGTGGAACCGGAGTGGGTGTTTAGTGATGAGTTAAGAAATCAATACAAGCAACTTTTATTAAGCGAAATTCCGTTTACATGGAAAGATGAGTATGATATCTTGACAGGTGAATATGTGATTAATGATATTTCTTTTGATGATGTTAAACTTACAATGAACAATTTTTGCTTATTAGATATGAATAACGATAAAGTTCCTGAACTAGTTATTCAGGGAGAAGTCAGCAAACTTTCAGGATTTGTTTTTATATTAAGAGAATTTAATGGCCATATAATTGGACATGAATTCAGTCATAGACAAATGAGTGACATAAAAAGTAATGGTTCATATCATGCTTCGGGTGGTGCAGCACATAATGGATATTATCAATTGTCATTCAAAGAAGATAGCTATGACCAAATAGAGATTGTGAGAATGTGCGACGAGAAAGATACAGAGGGGAACTATAAACCAATATTCTTTATCGGACTAGATCAAGTAGAAGAAGAAGCCTTTTGGGAATTTTGGAAGACTCAGAGTAATTTTGAAGAAGCTACATGGGTAGAGTTTGGATTATATTATTAAATTATAATAACTGTAGAACGAACTAAGAATTCCCCAAGTATTGTAGTGATTAACCACAGTCCATATTAATTTTGGTGAACCATATTATAAATGAATCTTGTCATGTAAATCTATATCTACCGGATCTGTTTTAACTATGGTATTACATCAGGGTCTAATTGAAAAGAAACTGCAGACAGGTCAGAATCTTTCAATAGTTGCTTAATCAAAAATAGTGTTCTCAAAATACCTCTTTTCATTTTACTTGGTCTATTATAAACAAAGTAGAATCTAAAGAGGTTTTGTCTATTTAAGAACGAATTGAGAAAATGATTATTTTCAAGTCCTGATTTGCATGTGATTTATCAATTCAAAATTATGAAATAAAAATTTATTAATTCTGCAATAAACAGTAATTATTTTTGCCTTTAATTAATGAGAAGAGTAACCTCGAAAACTAAGTGAGTTAAATGTGTACATTTTGATTATTGATATGAGCTTATGCATAAATTAAATGATTTCATAATTTTGGACGCACTGAAGCAAGCCTATCAATGTATTTAAATTATTTTAAGCGACAGACTTTAGACAGAAAATAGATTTAAAGTCAAAAAGATTATTTGCAGTTAAATGCTTAACTTGTGCATCAAGGTGAACATTTAAACCTGCTATCATCGTTATAAATGACAGCTTCTTTTTACCTCGATGCTTACATTGTTCGACACCATAGTTGTGAAGTATTCTGTTATTCACTCGTTCTGCTGCTGTACGTTGCTTCATGGTATTTTTCCAAGCTAAAGTTCCACGTGCAATTCTTGTATATAGCCTTAGATCCCATTCTGGTTTTGTATAGATAACTCTCCCATAATTAGATGGAGAGCAATCCTCGCAAGCTTCAGAATGTTCAACTTTACCTAAGACTTTAGGGCATCGCCATTTGATTCTACAGCGATCTTTACCACAAAATCCCCAGTTAATCATTCCGTGTTTTGCTGGACATATTGGTACACCGTGATCAGTAAGAGTTAAGTATTCAGGATACTTCCAATTACCTTTGTTCTTTGAGTTCAAAGCAATAACAGCATTGATGTTAAAGTGTTCTAGGAGTTCATAAGTAGGATAATTATCACTTGCACTATCAGATAAAAATGTTTTTACTGATAAATTAGGATAAAGATCAATAAACTCTGCAATAGCGACAACCGCGGAGATACTATCATGTCGTTTCGCATCAACAAGTCTTAGATAGATGGGAAGATCTAACTTCAATTTCTTGTTGTATGTAGAGATAAAATAACCGGTGTAGCCATAGAACCATTGTTTGTTGTGGCTATCCCATCCCCAAGTAGCATTGGGGTCTGAAAACTTGCGAGGACAATCGCATGTGAAGCTTTCGCACTCGCAAGTTTTCTTTCCAAAATGAGAGGCGTTTGTTCTAATACAAGTGCCATCACCAGAAATAATAATTTCATTATCAATAAGACCGAGATCAAGAGATGGCTTTACGCAAACAGATGCAAAGATCTCTTGTATGAGTTTTTCGGGTCTAGCGTTTAATCTGCGATCTTTAATGATTTGATCAACTAATTTCTGTACAGTACCACTCTTTTTATGAGGTAGCTTTTGACCTTGCTTGAGTTTTTTAGAAGGCTTTCGTTTCTTATTTTTCACTCTAGCTTTATCATCAAATTTAATGAGTCGATCAATGAAATCATAGTACGAGGCAACACCAGGAATTTGGTCGTCAAATCCAGCGATAACTCTAAGAAGATAGTTATGCTCCACCTTAGAGATCCATTGGTCTAACGAGATTTGTAGATGATTCATGATAATGAAGGATCTGAAGATTTCCGCTTGATGCTTTGAAGGTCTACCAGTAAGTGAATAATATGGTTCAAGAATAGTTTTTAATGGATCAAGATTGAGAATGTGTAGTTTAGAGATAATCGCTTCATACTCGAAGATGATCCAAGGATTAACAGAAGATAAAATAGCCATTTTTTTGACTAAAAAATTACGATATTCATCGTGAGATAACCATTTACCTAACATATGAGTTCCCCTTTCTAGATGGTCTAAAAGATTTGTTCTTAGCCATTCTTGGGGCAGTTTTACTTTGTCAAGTGTTTTGTTAAAAAATGTCAAATTTGTGGAGGGGAATAAAAAAACAAGTATGGATGAACATACTTGAAAGAGCAGACCTCAGAGTTTTCGAGGTTGCTGAATGATAAGAAGGAGGTGATGACAATGAAGAAGAAAATATTTATTTCATTAGCGATGCTAATTACGCTGATTTCAATTAGTGCATTTGGACACGATAAGGATGTACCTGTCGTTAGATCAAGTGAACCAACTGTAACAGAGACTGTTGATGAAGAAACTACTAATTCAGCTGATAGTTAGTTCGAATTGTGCTGGTTTTTGTGAGACATTCATGATTTCTATGATAAAAATATTAGCTGAATATATGATATATGAAAATGCAGAGATATTAAGAGAGTTACAGAAGCTCTAGAGTATTTGATTATTAATGACAGTTGATGAAGAGTACATGTTACATGCAGCTACGAATTCTAAGTCTTGTAAACTATTTGCACTAGTATATAACTATTGGAGATTGCTTTCAGACAGATGAAGAAAGCAACTATTATTTCTAAATAAGTAATCTCTCTAATTACTTATTCAATAAATGATTGGTTGCAACCCCACTTTTATTTTCGACATAAATAAAATAAGGGATATAGAGGGAATAAAATCCCTCTATATTTTTAGTGATTAACACCCAAGTACTTATGAAGCATTATTTTGAAAGGTGATATAAAGTGAATTGTTCTTATCATGACAGCATTCTTGCTGTAATCGAATGCAAGAAATGCCATAGTGGCTTATGTAATGCATGTTTTCTTAATATGAGAAATGGACTATGTCCAAAATGTTATGAATTTGCTGATAATCAAGCTACAGAATTACGTCTTAAAGAATCAAATAAGATCAAATCATATAGAATTATGGTTAAATTGTACATAAGTTTTATTATTCTAGGAGTCATTCTAAGTGGAACTGTAATATACTTACATAAATCATATTTAGAATCAATACCATTCGGCACATGGAATAAAGAGTATGTTGATAGTAATGGTAATAGTGCAACTCTTGAGAAGTTTGAGAAGACAAAGTCCGAATCATTTAAGAAATCCATACTACCAATTACTCTAGTGATATGCCATCTATCTGCAAGTTTAGTACTTAGTGGTTATGCTTATATCAAAATCATTACTCATTTGTGGCATCGTCGAGATCAATATTTTCTATCAATAAAGTTATTTGCCATTATCTTAATGTTAATAATGGGTATTGTAATTAGTTTTATTGTGTCAAGTGTATGGACGATTCATTTCTTTTATATGCTGTACAAGATTAATCAATCAAATCATAGAATTGATTATGTTAAGAAACATGCGGTTTGAGTGTTCTGTTTATCTTATGGTATTTGATAGATTGATGGGAATCTAATACATGAAGATATATTTATGTCACTACAACGAGTTAGAACTAGTTGAGTTCGTATGTAATCAAAAGTGAGTAAATGATTTAATCATTTACGAATTACTCATCTGAGAGGTGAATTAATTATAAATCTGAAATTAGGCATTTTTTATTACATATTTTGCTAAATTAATGATATAATTACTTGAACTAGCATAGAAGGAGTAGACATGTTTCAATCAGACAAACATTATAGTAACTTTAGAAAATTAAGAAAATTAACTGATGAGATTTATAATAAAACTAGCAATCGAATAGATGCATCCAATTTCATACTTTCTTCTGACTATTTATGTGATATTGCAGAATATGTTGTACTTACAGAAAATAATTACGATCCGAAGGAGTTATCTCACTTACCTTTAAATCATAATCAAAATGTGATGTTATATTTCGCGAATGAAATAAGAGAGGATAATGACATTAGACATCAAGACTCATACTACTCATTATCTGAGTTACAGACATTGCCGAATGATTCATTTCAAGTGATTCTTAATTCATTCAAAATACTTAGAGAAGGAACCAAAGAATATGATAAAACTCATTGCTCTGTTTTAAATAGAATTAGCTGTGATTTAGAATTTAGTAATTTAAATGAGATTACAATTAAGGATGCTATGGAAATACTGATAGAACCAAAAGGCTATCTATATCAAACGCTTAATAAGTTTCAAAGGTTTTCTTCAGAGGGTAATATGGCTGAAATAAAAAATACTATATATAGTGGAAGAGTTAAGTCATATAGAGGTATTGGAGATAAACGTGTTCGAGCATTAAAGCAATATATAGAAACTCTTGAAGATGAAGTGATCAGGAGTTCAATACAATGAGTAAGTATACTGATGATTTTCATCCCCGATTTAATCGGGGTTTTTTTTTTGTTTCAGTGTACTTTATTAGTCAATATAATTGACGTATTATAAGACCATAAAAGAATATGCAAGTAAACCTCATAAATAGTTATGGTATTATCACTTGTGACTATCTGACCTGAGTTCATTGTAATCTTTCACTACTATATAACTTAATTGTACAACTTTGCTCTTTTATATAGATTATTTTTGGTATGGATTATGTGATCGTTAATTTTATTTTCTAATGAAATTACATTTCGATATACTTCGGTAAACTCAGGACTAGTTTTCTCAAGGTGTGTTAACTCTTCCTTTAGTTCTTTTAGTTGATTCTTATATTCTTTTATTCTTTTATTCTCATATTTACTCCTCCTATCCAGTATCTACAATGTATAATAAATTGTTTTAAGTAAAAAAGAAATACAATTCAAATTGTATTGACAGTATCCATTTATGTTGATTCAGTTTATATAGTAATTCATTTCAATTATAAATATAACCCACTTTAAAGTTGCATTAGCATAAACTGTTTATCATATGATGTGAGTTGATGATCAATTTGATACAATTGAATGTGCAATCTTTTATCGATGAAGTAACAGAGAATAATTATTGGTATATGAATAAATCAATTGTACTTAGATATTTAGAAAAGTATATAAATCTGTGACGAAAGCAAACTCATTTGGGTTATAATAAACATAGATGATATTTTATGGAGGACTTTATGAATACTGTAGTTTTAATAGGACGTTTAACGGGAGATCCAGAACTTAGATTTATTCCTAACTCGGGTACTGCTGTAACAAGATTTTCCATAGCAGTTAATAGAGAGTTTAAGCGTGAAGGCCAACCAGATGCAGATTTTTTCAATGTAGTAGTCTGGGGGAAGTCAGCAGAGAATTGCGCAAACTACCTTAAAAAAGGTAGATTATGTGCGGTTAATGGTAATCTAAGAAACAATAATTATGAAGACAAGAATGGTGTTAAGCATTATAATGTAGAAGTAAATGCTAACCGAGTTGAATTTCTAGAATGGGGTGATAGTAACGGTCAGCAAAACCCAGGCTATCAAGGTAATAACAAGCCATATAACAATCAACCAAATCAATCTAATAATCAAAATGATATGAGTGGTTTCCAAGCTATCGATGGAGATGATGATATTCCATTCTAGAGAAATCTAATTAAGTCCACTTTGTGGGCTTTTTTATTTTAAATAAAATGTGTCATAATCTGTGACGAGATTTGTCACTTGTCATATATAATTGATTTGGAAATAACAAATATGTTGTTCATCTTATATATATAGGGAGGCTATATGCTTAAAACAAAATGGAAATCAAACTATTTTAGACAGTTCAATATTATAGAAGGTGTTGAGTATCAATTAGAGTATGAAAAAAAGGTAAAAGAGAAAGAAGCATATTTACCTAAGCGTATCGTTGTGGATCATATTTATAGACATCACTTTACTTATACATCAGTTGATAAGAAAGTGGCAGTAAAAGGTAGTATCACTAAAGTTGATGTCCTTGTTGGGCTATACACTTTAAAAAAATGCTCTTAGTGCATAATATTAAAATAATCGTTTAATAGGATTGTAGTTATTTATCGCTTTTGATATAATTACATTAATCCAAGTTATGTTTTTTTAGTTTATTTTAAGCCCACCAATATGAGTGGCACTACATTTAGAGACAGTATAAGTCTATCCAATTGCGGATGGGCTTTTTTTTATTGTCTGATTTATAGGAGGAATTTTATTTACGATGATATTAATTATTATTGGATTGTTACTTATCACCGCTTGTTTGATTGTGATTTTAACATCACTCTTTACCTCTATGTTAATTGATGATTCATTGGATCTCTTGAATTACCAAGATCATTACTCAACTGGTGTATGGGCTGGTATCTATGCAGCCTATTTATATTTGTCTTCTTTCATGACTTTGAATCGAATAGTATTATTTAATCAAAGGAAAAAGAATGTAATGAAACTAAGGGGATAATATAATGCATTCAAGAGGAGGAGCAACTATGAGTACTGCAATTAAGATACCAGATGGAGCCACTCGAGAAGAAAGAGAAAAACTGTTAAATGACTGGGCTGATAATAGAATTAAGAATATGTTTAAAAGAAGTCCAAGTTTCCACAAATCTATTCTTAGATTATGGTCGAGAAATGGTGTAAAAGTAAAAGATGGTTTTAGAGTTGACTAAGCACTAATCAAATTTGTTGATTATGTGCTTTTGTCGTTTTTGAGGTTAGGGGGAAACTTAGGTGGACCTCTATTTTTATGGAATAATATATAGAAGTTAGACTCACTTTGCTTATCGTGAATACTTATCGATAACTTGGAAAAGCAAAGTACATCTACTTCTTTAATTTTAAGGAGGATTTATGTTATCTAGTTATATATTGAAAAAGGCTATTGCTGATTATTACTCACTAATAAGAGTTATTACAGGTAAAACCTTTGGTGGATCAAGAAAAGCAGTCGCTAATGCAGGTTATGTGAACTATACAAGCATCAAGGATAGATGTTATTACTTTGAGTATAAAAGCTTGAAGGGTACAATCTATCAAGATAAACAAGGGAATATGCAAATCAATGATTTTCTCTATGTACTTGATGGTTTTAGTGATAAATACATTCCATTCTACTCAGTAGAGCAGATTAATGAATGTTTTAAAGAGGCTGTATAGAAATTAGATGTTAAGGAAGTATAACTATCTCATAGAGGTAGTTGTACTTTTTTTAGGAGGATATTATGAAAAACTTAGAGAGATTATTAGTTACATTTGCCACAAACAAAGTTATAGAGGAATGCGATACTTCAAATTCTAGATCAATTAACTTTGATTATATTAGAAGCATTGCTGATAAGCACAACATAATGAAACCAGAGTACGCTTCGAATGAATATTTGAAAGTAATGTTCAAGTCGTATGTAGGTTTAGTATTCTTAGAAATGGATACCTTTGGTTCTGATGAAATGTTCATCGATGAGGAAGATGAGATTAAATATGAAGAAGGCAACCTAACTGTAGAAGATGGTTTCACTTTAATTGTATTCGATAATGATCTACATCCCGATTTCGAATGTTTCATTAGACGTGAGAGAGAGTACTATGAGGAAGATAGCTTAATTCAAATTGAACAAACGTATAAACGTAAAGAAGCTTTTCTATCTAACGTAGAAATGGATATGACCTCTATAGAGAATACACTATCTAGAAAAAAACTAGATGATGAGCATATCAATCATTTATATTTTGCATTGGTTGAATTAATGAACCGTAGCAAAGCGGCGTAGTATAGGAGGGGTTATGCATAATATTAGTGAGCAAACAATAAAGAATGGTCTCCAAGACTACAGACAACTTAAGAGGAAGTTAAGTGGTTGTTCATTCGGTGAGGCAATGTCTAGTGTAAGAATAAGAGACAATGTTAATATTGAGAATTCTACTTTTGACTTTACCTATGGTAATATTCGAGGAAAGATATACCAGGACAATCAACTTGAAGTAAAAGTATGCAGTCATGTACAGATCTTCGATGAGAATATTTTAGAATACAGTGATTTAGTTAGCACTGAATATCTAGATGAATTATCGTGATCATATAGTTAAGTATTAGAATAGAGGATTTTTGAAATGTAATAATTGTGGTGTTAGTAATAGTATCACTGTAACATATTAAGTTTCAGGTACAGAATCATTTTAGTATTACACTGTAAATAGATAAACTACCTCTTTGTGAGCAATGTCACCAACTTAAGATAACTGTATAATTTAATGGTTATGTAGTATGAAGAAATTTATATTATGTAGCCTT
>JAEIOD010000035.1 GCA_016342415.1 Clostridiales bacterium | reverse complement strand
CAGTGCATGGTAGAACTTATGAATGGAAAGATAAATAACAACAAAGGAAAGAAGCGGTCATTGACCGCATTTTTTATATTACTGCTGTTTTATGATATAGTGAGTAAATGTTCGATAATGCTAATATAAGTATATGAAGTTAAAATTCACACTTATTTAGATCATGTTTAGCAATTTTCTTTTCTTAAAGATTTATTACATTCAATTTGAAAAACTTTACATTTCGTGGTTTTCTTGATAGCCTCATAGTAGGATAAAAACTAGGAGGTTTAATATGAAGTTGAAAAGAGTTTTATGCTTTGTTTTAGTAGTACTATTAACTATTACTTCTTTAGCAGCATTTGCTGAAGAAAAAACGGATCTGGAAAAAGCAACATTGTTAAATAAAATTGGCTTGATTTCCGGTGACGATACAGGTTTTAATTTGAATGGTAACCTAACAAGAGCTGAAGCAGCGACATTTATTGTAAAGTTATTAGGAAAAGAACAAGATGTTATAAGTAAAAAGGCTATGTATACTAAAAGCAATTTTCCTGATATTGACGGTACGGAATGGTATGCAGCTTATATAGGATATTGTGAGAGAAATTATATTCTATCTGGTTATCCAGATGGTACAGTTAAGGCAAATAATACTTTAAGTGAGAAAGCTTTCTTAACGATGGTATTAAAAGCATTGGGATACACAAATACTGATTTTTCTTGGGATACAGTTTATGCGTTTTCGTATAATACTGGATTAGTTGATGATGTAACATACTTAACAAAAACTGCAGATAAAGTTGAGTTTAAGAGAAATGAAGTAGTACAATTAATGTTTAGATCTTTAAATATGAAAAATAACCAAACTGAAAAAACTATTTTAGATGGTTTGGTTGAAAATAAAATTACTACAATTGAAAAAATAGAAGAACTAAAACTAGTAAAAGAAGATACTATACTAACTGAAATTAAGTCCGTAAAAGTGACATCTCCTACTAGTGTTGAAATTACTTTAAATGAAGATGTAAGAAATATTAGTGATGAGCAAATCAGATTATACTCTGACAAAGCATTAAGTAATCCTGTTAATGTTGTCTCTTCTGTTTATAAAGACAAATTACTTACTCTTACTACTGATAAACAAGCTGAAAATCAAGTATACTATTTTACTGTTGCAAATATAATGGATTCTGATAATTTTGTAGTCGAATTATTACAAGGTGAATATAAAGGATATACTGTTGCTGCAAAAGAATCAAGTTATTTTACAATTAGTAAAATTTCAGCAGTGAGCAAAGACAGAATTGATGTATATTTCACACATCCAGTAAATTCTAATATAGCTGTTCCGTTATATTATTCTTTATACCTTGATGGTAAGGAATTTATAAAGGGTTCTTTTGACACTTTGGATGTTGCAGCGATTAGTGGTAAAACTAATGCTATTAGTATTAAGCTAAAAGAAGGTCAATTTCTTAATGAAGCAGAGTATACTTTAAAAATTAAGGGAACTGCTCAGAGTGCATATGGTGTATATATTAATGAAAACTCTGATATTGAAGATACATTTATTGCTAATAATTTACCAAATGAATCGATTGGTATAGAATCAATAGATCAAATTAACAGTAATCATGTTAGAATAATCTTTGATAAAGAAGTAAGTCAATCTTCTGTTAACAGTATTAGTAATTATAGTCTACAAGATACTACTCTTAGTAATCCTTATAATAACGCTTTTGGTGTTACTATGACTGGTCAAGGTGAGTTAAAAAATAGACAATACGATATAAAGTGGCCAGCTCTTGTTAAAGATCGTGAATATGAGATGACCATTAAAGGTATTAAAGACAGTTTGAATAGTACTGAATTGGACGAATCTAAATTTGGATTTATAGGCAAAGATTTTTCAACTAATCCGTTTAAGATTGAGTATATTGCACCATTTAATAGTAATTTAATTGCGATATACTTTACAGAACCGTTAAAGAGCTCTTCTGTGAGTGCCAATATTGTTGGTGTAAATGATCATACTATACTATTTGATGCCAATACACCTAATATGTTACTTGTTTATCTTAATTCTGGTAGTGGTATTGTGTCTGGTAACACATATAATATACAAATAGTGAATGGTATCACAGATGTATATGGTACTAGCTATACGAATTTAACTTATAACATGGAAGGTATAACATATGCTTATCCTGATACAGTAGCAATGAGTGTTAAGCAAATTTCTGCTAGAAAAGTATTAGTCGAATTTGATCAACCTGTAGCGGCAAGTAATGGTACATCTAAGTATTCATTGGAATATACTAATAATAGTGGTAATAAAGCTTCGATTACACCAAGTAGTGTAAATTATATAGATACAAAAACTGCAATATTAACATTCGGAAGTGATTTAGTTGAATCATATACGTTGGTGATCACTAATTTAACAGACTATTCAAATCAATTTACTACAAATAAAACTATAAATACTGTAATTAAATATTAATAATTAACTTCACCCTTCGGGGTGAAGCTTTTTTATTTAAATAGGATTAAAAAATCATTAAAGAGAAGCTTATGATACAATTTGGATACAATTCTATGCTATATTGATATAAAGATAAGATGAGAGGAGAATTAAATGTTTAGAAGAGTTGTCTCTTTGTTATTATTAAGTATAATATTTACAGGTTCTTTTGCCTTTGCAGATGAAAATACCATAATAACAGTAGAAAAAGCAATAGAAATGGCCACAGAAGATTCATCAAATATTGATAAAATTGACGATTCCATTGAAAAATTATGGAAAAATTATCGTGCTGCGATTGAAGGTAAGAATAAAATTCAAGAGAGTTTAAATACTATTGAGAAATTTAGAGAGTTATATGAAAAGAAATACGACGAAAAGGAAATATTAACATTAGAAGAAGAAATTGAACTTAAAGCATATACTAATATATTTGGCAAGTTACCACCAGTATATTCTGGACAAGAAATGTTGGATAACTTTATTAAAGCTAGAGATTTTGGTTATTATTCTTTATATGCTGAGATTCAGAAATTAAAGAATACTAGAAAAACAATCAATCCATCTATGGAAGCTGGTGTTCGTAATCTATACAATCAAGTTATAGGACTACAAAATACTTTAAAACTTCAAGAGGAATATTTAGCTATTAGCAAAGAAAAACATGAAGCTACACAGATGAAGTATGATGTTGGTCAAGTATCGGCTTATGATGTGAAGATAAGTGAATTGAATCTAAATGTATTAGAAAAACAAATTGAGCAATTACAAATTAATCTTGATACTTTGGAAATGAACTTCAATCAGCTAATTGATGCAGAAGTAACAATGAAATATGTTCTAGAAGATACGATTGATTCTGTAGAAGATATCTATGCTGTAGAACCTCTTCATAATGAACTTGATGTTTATCTTGCTGATGCCATTCAAAATCGTTCAGAGGTAAAAAATGCTCGTATTTCTCTAGGTGTGAAAGAAAGAGAAGACAGTATTATTAAGATGTACTTAACCAACGAACTTTTGACTGATAGAGTAAATGCTGACATAGCTCTTATTAAAGCTCAGAATGATTTAGAGGTTGCTGAGGCAAGTGTTAAAGACAATGTTTCAGATGGTTATATTCAAACTTTGACTTATTGGAATGATTATCAGTTTTCAATTGAATCATTAAAGATAAAACAAAATAACTATGAGGATATGCTTAAGAGAAATGAACTTGGTCAAGTGATTGATTCGGATTTAGCTCTTGTAAAATATCAAGTGACTATGGCTGAAGATGCGGTTAAAACAAATCTAAGAAATTATTTGAATTCAATTGATAAGATGGAAAAAGCGACAGGTATTGGACCTGCATACTAGGAGGGAAACAAATGAAAAGATTTATATCATTATTATTAATAAGTGTTTTACTTTTAAGTGCGGTAGTACCTGCATTTGCCGAAGATAGTGGCACGATGAACATTACATTGGAACAAGCTATAAAATTAGCACAAGATAATAGTATTGTCATTAAGAATTATGACAGTAATATTTACATTGCTGAAAGAAATTTAAAGTCAGCAAAGTATCAATCTGAAATAATGAAGTTAGATCTTAGCTTAACGGATTCAGTATATTTAGCTAACGGTATTATTAAAGAATTAGTACCTGTTCAAAAACAAAGAATCGTAGATGACTTAAAACTAGAAAAAGAAGATACCTTAAATAGTATTCGCATGGATGTGACAAGTGCTTATGTATCTCTTAAGAATGAATTGTTGTCTATAGGTTCCAGTAAAGCTAACTTAGAAGTTCAAAAGACAGAGTTGGAATCTAAAAAGCAGGAATTGGCACTTGGTTTAACTACTAAGAATACAATTTTAGACTTGGAAAACAATATTGCTTCTGCTGAACTGAATATTAGAAAAGCAGAATGGTCTATCGAAATGTCTCAAATGGACTTAGCAAAGAAATTGGGTGTTGATCTAAATACTCAGTTCAATTTAGCAGATGATATTGATTTGAATGTAGTATTTTCATATGACATAGAAGCGTTATCTACTTTTGCAAAAGAAAGCGGTTCTAGTGTAACAAAAGCTGAAAAAGACCTGGAAATGAAAAAATTAGAAAAAGATGTTGAATACAGATACACTATATATAAAAGACCTGATGGTGCAGAGGACTATGACAAGTCTATTGCTGATTTAGAAAAAGTTCTAGCAGATGCTAAAGTAACTGAAGAAGTAAAAATAAGATCAGATTACAATGGTATCTTAAATGCACAATTAGATGTAGAAATAGCGAAACTTAAATTGGAGATAGCTGAAAGAACATTAAATACAAATCAAGTGAAGTATGATCTAGGAATGATTGTATTTGTTGATGTAACCAAAGCTCAAAATGATGTAGAAGCAGCAAAGATTACTATTCAATCTAAAGAACTAGCATTGTATAAAGCGGTAGAGAACTTCAATTACTATACTAAGGATTTTGTATTAGAAGAAACAGAATAGGGAAAATAACTACTGGCATAACACTTCGGTGTTATGCTTTTTTTGATTAAAACAGTTATTGCAATTTACTTAAAAATAACCTGATTAATTGTATAACATGGAAATATATGCTAGCATTAATTTTGGAAGGTTTTTGTATTATATAAAATAAGTGGCGATTAAGTTATCATAATTTTAATTTATTGGTTGGAGGAGGAACAATGAAGAAAGTAATAATGATTATCTGTATTTGTTTGATGTTAATAAGTTCTGTGTCATTTGGTGAGGAAAGTTTAGAAACACCAGTGATAAACTCTCATGAGAATATGCAGGGAGTTGATTTTGCAGATGTTACTATAAAGTGGCAGTCGTGTGTTGGTTCTGAATACTACTTGCTTAAAGTAGTTGATACAGTTGGTAATGTTACGATCGTTGATAATGTAAGGGTTGATACAACAGAGTACACAATACCAAAATCATTAATAGAACCAAGACATATGTATGAAGTTTCTGTTGCTGCTGTAAGAGGGAGTGAAGAAGTTTGGGGATTTATTAACATTATTACATTAAGGGATTTTTCTACTATAACCAAACCTAGTATTAGAAGGGACAATAGTCTGTATACTTCTGCGTTAGTGGATCAATACTTCATTTGGGATTTTACTTTTGGTGAAGGTATAGATACTTACTTGGTATCTGTTAAAGATGAAACAGATGGTAAATTCATTATTTATGAAGAAAAAGTATCTAGTAATTACTATACTATTGATAAGAAATATTTGAGTCAAAACAAACAATATAGATTTATTGTTACAGCAGTAAAAGGTCCGCTTACGAGTAGTGATCAGAGAGTGTTCTATATTAATGCGGTAGACGTTGAACGTCCTGTGATAAGATACCCAATGGATAGCAGTATAGTTTCTGCTGGGGATCTGAAAGTATCATGGAATTATATACATAATGCAGATTATTATCTTGTATCAGTTGCAGATTTAACTGACAACATGTATATAGTACATAAGTATCAGACCAATCAACCCAAATATGAGATCCAAGGATCTTTCATAATTCCAGGTCATCAGTATGAAGTTTCATTTTGTTCGGTTATCAACGGCTTGGAAAAGTGGAATCAATCAAGATTCTCTGTTAGATTACCTGCAATTGAGTATCCAAGTATAGAAGGTATCAGTAAAGGTGAGGTTGTTTCTAAAGAAGGACATCGTATCAGATGGCAACCGTCTGAATACATTGATAACTACGAATTGGTATTAAGAGATACAACGACGGATCAGATTATTATTCAGGAAACCATACAGAAACCGTACTATGATATACTTCAGACCCAATTATCTTTTGGGCATGAATATAAATTAGTTGTTACAACTGTAAGAGATGATAAATCAAAAATGCGAGAAATAGATTTTTCAGTAGAAGCTATAGAATTAACTGCGCCAGAAGCCATAGGGCTTAAAGCGTATTATGCTATAAATGATGTTAAGTTACATTGGAAAGACATCTATGGGGTCGATAAATACTCCTTAACAATACAAGATTTGGATACGAGAAAGATTATACTCAATAATGTTGAATTTGTAGATTCATCATATATAGTTGATCAAAATATACTGACTGATGGACATCGATATAGACTTGTTTTAACAGCTTTAAATGCTACCTCTCAAAAGTCTATGAAACATGACTTTACGGTATCGTCAGATCCTGTTTTATCACCTGAGGCAACTACTGATATCAGTTCATGGGCTCAAAGTTACGTAGAGGCGGTCAAAGAGAAAGAAGTACTGGAATCCGTGCTTCTAAATACTCTTTTAGAAGATCCACAGGCTTCACTAACAAGAGTGGAATTCTGTGAGATGCTGGTTGCGCTTTATGACAGTTTTGATCAACATGCTATTTCAGTGGATATGAATAAAGCAAAGCAGTTTTTGGATATTTCTCATTTAACATCTCAAGAGCAAACAAATATAAAAAAGGCCAATGCTTTAGGTATTATCAGTGGTACTTCTGAGACAACTTTCAATCCAGATGGTTTTGTAACAAGACAAGAGATGTCTGTAATGCTTAAAAATGCATATACAGCCATTGTTGGTTCATCTACTGAAATGGATAATGGTTTGTGGAAAGATTCATTTGCTGATAAATCACTTATATCACCCTGGGCTGTAGAGAGCGTACGATTCATTAATAGTTTGGACATCCTAAATGGCGATGGAACGAATTTCAATCCAAAAGACTTAGCCACACATGAAATGGGATTTGTCTTATTGGAAAAGTCCATGAAAAAATTCATTAAGAAATAGATACGAATGGCTTAACTGTTGAGTAAGAGAGGGTTGTGATTAGATATGGTTGATTTATTACTTCAGACATCAAACAAAATAAGAAGTATTAGGTACTTTCAACTGATAACGTGTCTATTGGTTTTATTACATCCTCTTTTTTTGTATGTAGGTATTCTCATTGCTTTTCTGATGATGATTGGATCAACGTATAAAATCAAAAGACCGATAGAAAAGTATGTTAGAACGCATCACTTAAGTGATTTAAGAGAATTTCAAAAAAATCACAAGATATATTCCATGGCCCACCAATATATTTATTACTTCATGAAATCGGAGTACTTTAGAGTATGTCATGAGGAAGATGAGATTATTATGAATACATACAAATTGCTTGAAAAAGAAAAATTGATGTTAAGGTTACAGGCATTTGTTTGTTTTATTATCATGTCGGTATCACTATGATGATATAAATTGAAATTATGAAACTCAGGGATGTTCTCCTTGAGTTTTGTTAGTATATTCCATGTATTAAATAGTTAATTATGTCATATTATGTTGTTTATTATGAAAGCTTGTGCTAAACTTATAAATGTGTGTTATTCCAATATTTTGAAAAATTGTTTGTAATGAGATTGTGTTTTGAAATATATATGTGAATAAACTTATAGGTTGAGTGTGTAAGTGGGAGGAAAAGATGAAGAAAATAATTATTGTTTTAATTGCTATTTTATTAGCTATCCCATCAGTTGGTTTCGGTGAAAATACTGATGTAGATGTAATGATTCCAAGTTATGATGTTAAAGTTAATGGTGTTAAGATTGATACAGCTCACAGCCAGTATCCAGTATTGGTTTATAAAGGTGTAACATATTTTCCAATGACATCAGATTACTTGTCTGGAATAGGTTTGGATTTAAAGTTTTCTAATGCAGAGGGATTAAAGATTTCAAAGAAAAACGATTTGTCTGATTTGGTTCAGATGTTCTTAGGAGCAGACAATGAATTAGGTAGTCATGTAAAAGCACAAATTCCAGCATTTGGTATCGGGGTAAATGGAAAAGTCATAGACAACTCTACAGAAGAGTATCCGATACTCAGTTATAAAAACATTACATATTTCCCAATGACTTGGCGTTTTGCTGTAACAGAGTTTGGCTGGAAAACAACTTGGTCAAACACTGAAGGATTCGGTATCAACATCGTTAAGGAAGTTGTTAATGAAAGAAAAAAATTAACAACAACTGAAATCGGTGAATTAACGGATGCGGTAGTAAAAATCGAAGTTTCAAATTCAAAAGGTGAGACTGCATCTGGAAGTGGTTTCTTCTATAATAATGAAGGTGGCATTGTAACCAATAGTCATGTCATATTAGGTGCAGAAAAAATCACAATTATTGATAACAATGGAAAGAAATATACCACTGATATCAATGTGAAAGGTTATAGTCTGTATCAGGACTTGGCAATCATCGATACAAAGATAGAAAACTCGAGTCATCTAAAAATGGTTGATGAGACTTTAAAAATTGGTAACGATATTTATGCAATTGGAAGTCCTTATGGATTGACCAATACGTTATCAGAAGGTATAGTAAGTGCAATTGACAAACGAAGTATTCAAGTAACAGCAGCAGTAAGTCCTGGTAGTAGTGGAGGACCGCTATTAAATGAATATGGAGAATGTGTTGGTGTTATAGTTGCTGGAATCAAAGACGGTGAAAACATCGGCATGGCTATACCAAGTAGAATGGTAATTAATTTAAATAAAAAATCCAATTTCACAATAAAAGAATTCTATACTTATGTTAAGAATTTAGACGTCATTGAAACTGAAGATGGTTTATATATCGGTGAAACAAAGAATAAAGAATTTAATGGTAATGGTGAATTTGCTGATATTAATGGACACATTTATATTGGAGAGTTTAAAGACAGTAAATTAGAAGGAAAAGGAACTTTCTATTATGCAAGTGGCAGTATCTTCAGTGGTTCGTTTGTAAATGATGATCCTGAGTATGGAACTTATACCTACTACAACGACAAAGAAGGTAATGTCATTTATACAGGACCGATGAAGGACTGGGATTTCCACGGTAAGGGTAAATTAATTGAAAGTGACGGATCGGTTTACTTGGGCGATTTTGTAGATGGTACGAAAGAAGGAACTGGGAAATACACACTTGCTAATGGAGATGTGTATGAAGGTGGCTTTAAAGATGACGAATACAACGGTCAAGGCTCATTAAATTACAGTAATGGCGGTTCATATGTCGGTGGCTGGTCAAACGGCTTAAGAGCAGGTTTTGGTACATATACTTACTCAAATGGAGACGTTAAATCAGGTAACTGGGAAAACAATGAATTAGTAGAATAATAGTAAGAAGGCATAACATCTCATGTTGTGCCTTTCTTTTGAATCCGGACGTATTTGTCAATAAAACTTTTTTCACATATGGTGTAGAATGTAAGAGTCGATAATATCAAGATATCATAAGAGGAGGAAAAGATGAACTTAGTTGTTTTGATGCCAAAGATGAAAGCCGATAGAAAAAAATCAATCATCGGATTTGTACTTATTATGATAGTGCCATTTATTGTATTGGGTATCTTGCAACAGTTAGGAGGACACACTAATCCTTTTTATATAATTTCAAGAGAGTTTGAAGTGTTTAAGACCATCGGTTGGTTATTTATACTGGTATATATGACAACACTATTTTACTTCAATAACTTTGTAAAGGACTTCAAATGGAGTTTATATGATTCTGAGGATCCAATTTATATCGGAAAACAAAACGTCTTTGTCAACTTGACGTTAGTGGTACCTGTTGTATTGATAATCGGACCGCTTTTATTTAATGTTTACGCTAAATTTGAGCCTACATTCAATCAACTCTTTCAATCTATATAATAAATGAGGGTAATATGATGAAAAAAGAAAATCAAGCGATGATAGAATATACAGGAGAATCTTATACAATTACCATTCCAAGCCATAGAAATAAAATAATGATGGTGTCATTATGGTGCTATTTGATTGTACCTATTGTTTTTATTGTAACCAATGATCTTTCAATTTTTGATATAGATTTCATAATGGCATCATGCATAATTGGCAGTTTCAGTTTTTTTGACATACTACTTTTAGGTTGGTTGTATCATGGTAGAGAAATCATTCGATGTGATAGAGACAAACTCACAGTAGAAAAGAAGATCTGGTTTGTCAGTATTAAAAATACGTACTCTTATTATGATATGTTTGATGTTAGGGTTTATAAAGAACAACAAAAGAAATTTATTGTTGATCGAAAGAGACTGTTACAGTTTAATATTTACTACAATTTTCAATTATACAATGGCATCATACGGTTTGAGTATAACAATAAAACCATTAAGATTGGCATGACCATTGATGAAGAAGAAGCTAAATATCTGGTGAGTGATATTATTAAACAACAGATTCACCGATATTGGGACAAAAGAGAACAGATGAAAATATCAAATGCTCATGATATATAAGCATGATTCCCAGTAAATTTTGTTTGGAATATCTGTAGAGTTATAAACGAGAATAAATTTGAAAAACTCTAAGAGTGAACTGGATACTAAGGAGTAGAAATGCAAAATAAATGGATAAGAAATTCTATACAGCTTTTAATACTATTGATGTTACTCATGTCGTGTAATGTTGATACCATAGAACCTGAATCTGGACATCAAGAAAAAGAAGTGAAAGAAACAAGTATGGCTATAGAGATTATGTCTTTAGATATTGAGCCGATAACCATGTCTTATTCTGATATCTATGGAAAGGCATATGAATACTCGGCAGTATTTTATGAGAATCAGCATTATGTTACGATCGAGGATTTTATAGAAATTGTTGATGATATTAATCTAAGAAATAAAGCCATTATTGACTTAACAACAGAAAGTTATGATAGAGCAACTAATACACTTCACGTCACGTTACAAAAATCAAATAGACATTATTTGGAGAGGACAAAGAGTGAGATGTATTCCGAGTTATATGCAGTTGAAAAACACACAATTGAAGGTGATGACTTGGATATTGTTATAGATCTGAATGAGGAATTATTTCATTCTATTTTAGTAAAAGATGATATTTACTTACCACTTCAGATAATAAACTATGAAATGTATAAAGACAGTGTCAAAATTAAAAGATTAGATGAACATGCTTATGAGAATCATCAGATTAACATTACAGATGATTTTGATGAGAAATTTGTATATGATGATGTAAACCTGTTTAACAATGATTATGAAAAAAGTTATGTGGCTTTACTAGAGTACTTTAAATCAACAGGTGCAATAACTGAAAAGATAGGGTATGACCAAATTACCTCTTATACAAGTTACATGGCACACTTAATTGAAATTTCTACTTACCTAGAGGATTATCACTACAATATTTTAGGAGACAATTCAGAGTTTCATTCTAGTAGGCTTTCTGTAGTTGATCGACAAAAAATTAATAACAGTTTCATGTATAACCGTTATAAGGATAAAGCTGAAATTGATAATCCGGTCGATATGGAAAACCCACTAAGATGGGAAGTTGTCAATGACGACATATTGTACCTTGACTGTGATACGTTTTTTATCAACGACTTTCTTTATAAGATGAAATTGAACCAATTGGAGAAGGAATTAAGTTCAAACAATTACTCAACACTCATTATTGATTTAAGATACAATAGTGGTGGCAATGGTGTCAATGCAATGAAGTTGTTTAATAAAATAGCAGGTGATACTTACTCATACAGTATAGGTTTTTTATACAACGACAATGTTTACAGTACTCATACTTTTAACATGAAAAAAATAGAACCCAGTTCCAAAGAGTACGATGTTATACTGCTTCTGAACGAGCATTCTGCAAGCGCATCAATATCTTTTGCAAACGTTGTAAAGGATAATATGGATACTTATGTGATTGGCCATGAACCTTTAGATAAACAATCAGGTTATATATCAATTATTCAAGCTCTTGATGGCACACTTATTTTTAAATCACAAAGGTCATTTGTAGATTTCAATAAGGATGGTATGAGATTTGACGATGTGGTTTTAGTTGATGAGGAGCTCAATGATGATGAGATTTTAAAGTATCTAGAAAACTTGGAAGTCAATTTGAACTGATGAAGTAAAATGTATTGTAACTGATTTGGTGAGTAAAATAGTGTTAACATAGTTACATCATCCAGTATATAAAGAGGCATCATCTCAGATATGTTTCTGGTATGGTCAAGAAAGACACAATTCAACTGCTGAAAGGATTTTATTTATGTCAAACGTCATAGCTATTCTAATCGTAATCGTATTTTTCTTAGCAGTAAAATACTGCAATTTAAATATAAGATGGGTAATGAAACACAAGAGAATTTTCCTTTTAATTTCAATAGTTATACTTCTCATTATTCTTTCTTTCGTATATAGATATTCAATTGTTGCTTTCTATTTGTTGATGGCGAATGGACACGGTGTTTTTGACAGTTTACAGCGTTCGCTGACAATGAGTAATGATATTACTTTAGCCATCGGGGTTGCTGAAATGATAATAGAAGAGCAAGGTTTGAACAGTCCTGAAATATATAGTTTGATTGATAGTTTAAAAGAAGCAATAAATAAATCGTATGGGGACCTAGGTACGGCGAGTGACCTCTTTAAGTTAATTGATTTATTGAACTGATTTGTATTAGCTTAAGATGAAATAGCAGGAGTTTATGTTAAAAGGCGAGAAATTGAATGGCATGATTAATAAACTTATATCAATGGGATAAAAGGAGTTATTTATGAATGAGTTAATATGTAATGGCAACGTACAGGTAAATCATATTGATAAAGGCACTGAATTTATGATACGTAGAAAAGATGTCATTAAAGGTCTGTTACGAATTCTGATTGCGTGTTGTGGTTTGGGTTTAGTATTTTACTTCATGTACAATCAGTTGTTTAAGAATGCTGGACAAAAGGTGACTACTTTTCTTGCATTTGCTGTTATTTTTTACACCTTGACAATGGTTGTAACTTTTTTATGGCATGCATTTTCAAACCAAATATTAACACTGGTAGCTAATCGTCTCACTATAGAAACCCATTTTATGATGATCAATATCAAAAATGAATATGACTTGGAAAAGATAAGCCATATGAGTGTTATACTTGATGAAACCTCAAGTAGAAACAAGTCTGTTTTGGATACTTTCAAATCATTTCTTGGCGTGATGACATTTGAATATGAAAGTAAAAATGTAAGATTCGGGTTAAGTCTAACCGATGCGGAAGGTGTTGAACTGATTGATTTTATTCAATCTATGAATGATTATAAAATAAGCATATCATAATTAATAAATTGAAAGGGGACTATATTGCGAACAAAGAAGATAATTATAAAGTCTGCAGAAGAAAACACAAAAGTGATTATAATGGATAAGACAAATCTTCAATACCTAATTTCACTAGGTATGTTATTTGTTGTTCTATTATTTCTAAATCCTGGTGAAGTATTCAGGAGCGGCTTCAAATTGGAGTTAGATCTTTTTTCAATAGAATGGTGCATCATTTTTCTTTCAGCAGTATCAGGAGCGGTTTGGAGACCATTTTACAAAGAAATCATTATATTGGATCAAGATTATTTAAAGATACAAAAGAAGGTGTTTATTGTTTTTTACGAACAGGTCTATGATGTATCAAAAGTCAAAAACATGTATGTCCAAAATAGGAAACAAAAAAGAAGATTACACCGTAATAGTCTTTTTAAATCAGAAATCACTGAATATTTTATTCGGTTTGAATATGAGGATATGCTTAAGGAGTTTGGACGAGGTATCTCATTAAAAGCAGGCAATGACCTTATAACTCATCATCTATCCAGATTTGCACTTTCAAATGATTACGATATATTTGAGTCGTAATTAGGAGTATTTCGTTTTATTGTCAGATATATATTGGAAAATACTATGAAATGTAATAAACTAATAAAGTATTGTTAAGCAGCTGTTGAAAACATGAACAGCTGTTGTTTTATTTAGGAGGTTTTTTTGTCTAAGAAAAAAGAGTTTGTCTTTCATCCGGAGATTGCACTAATAATAACGGATGACATAGTATACAGCCATAAAGAAAGTGGCAGTTTGTATCATTTTGATGATTATGTAACTTCACTTGGTAAATCGAAAGTACCAAGAAAGATGTATTTAGGGAGTTTTATAGCGTCTTGTTTTGAAAAAGAATTTGGTTGGATTACGAAAAAAGATAACGTACAACCAGTTTTACTATTGATGTCACATTCTGATATAAAAGAAACAGAAGTACAATATATGATGCATGTTGCATCAGGACTAGGATTTGAGTCGGTGTTACTCTCTAGAATGGCTTCTGCAGTTCAAGGTTTTAACATTCAAGCAAAACCACCGATTATCGTTGTAACTTCAGTAGATCAACGATGTGAATTTGTATTTCTGTTAATGGGACAAGAGCTTCTTCTGGAGTATCATGAATCCTTTTCCATCTCATTATTTAAAGACTTTGAAACAAGGTGCTATGATCTCTTGAATCAAGACTTTGAGACTTTGGATATTAATAATCATTTAGATAAATTAGAAACTAAAAAATTATGGGAAGAAACCACTTCGCTTAAAACGACAAGTATTTCAGGAACTCGAATGAATGATCTGTTTGATGAACATTTCACATTAGAAGAGTTTTGTGTGAATGTGAAACAAAAACTTAAAAATGAAGTTATTGAGATGATATAGAAAGGTGTTATATGGAACTGAAACGATCAATGTTAAAAGAAAGAATAAGTATGGTAATCACACTGTTTAACTGTGTCCTAATATCATTATTTTGTATTCTGGAATTTGAAGATGACATGACATTTTTTGTCTGCATAATGGTACTTCTTGCAGTATTAAGAATATACAAACATATCAGATGTATGATTAGGTCTCCAAAGTTGATTACAATAGAGAATCATGTTATTCAATTTCAATATGCTCTTAAAAATAAGGAAATTACACTAGATGAGATAGATTGTGTTGAATTGTATATAAATAGTAACCGTACAGCAGTTTTTGTCATTAAATATAAAGAAAAGATCATTTATTTGGAGAAGAGATTATATAAGAAATTCCTCGAATTATGTGATGAGTTTGAAGGATATTCAATGAATCGTTTTGACTATTTCTTATACAAGTATAATGGTCGTTCGATTAAGAATTATAAACCTTATATGGAGAACATACTTTGGCAAGATAGATTAAACAAAAAATATTCATTAAAAGACACAAAACGACATACAATTCTATGGGTTACATTTACTTCAATATTATTGTTTGTAGCAGTACAAGGTCCAGAAGGTGTACTGAAAGATAAGTTAATAAATGGTAGTGCGTTATTAGGATTTTCTGTAGTTTGTTTTGCTTTACTCACATTTTACAATTATAGGGGATATTCTTATTCTGAAGCATTAAAAAAATGTTTTTATCAAGTAATAAAAGTACCGGTTACTCTATTTTCTATAATGATGTGTCTGAGTTTGATTTTTAATTTTTAGAAGTTGATTAGGATGAGTCGCTTAAAAATCCGAATATCTCTTAGAAGAGAATCATAAAAAGAAGCTTTGCTTCTTTTTTTTGCTTATTAGTATGTATCATGTTAAATTACCTTTTTAATCATTAGATTAACAATCTATTTTAATTGTTAATATCACATTACAGTCATATTCCAAATACTTGAAAATATTAAAAGTATATGAAAAACTGATGAAGAGATATTATATTGTATATGACATATGCGGTGTAAATTGTGAAGTTCCCGAGATGATGTGGAGGTACAAATGAAGAAGTTAATATTTATTTGTTTTATGGTCTTTTGTTTAAGTATAATAAGCTTCGGTGAGGTCTTGGAAAGTCCTGATGTCATAACACCTCAAGATGGAGAAGTTGTATCAGGCGAAAGTATTGAGCTGAAATGGTCGGGGTTTAGTAGTGTTGGCTATTACTTTGTTACACTTAAAGATATTGATTTAAATACGATCGTTATAGATCAAGTTCAAACCACATCAACATCATATACTATAGACAGTTCTAAACTTGTAAACGGTCATAGATATCAAGTGATGATAACAACAAATACTGACAAAACAGAAATTTCATATTTTTCAGTAATAGATATTATTGTTGAAACATTCAATGTCCCGGTCATGACCAAACCCTATTACGGGCAATCATTTTCTGATGAAAATGTTCATGTGGCTTGGAAAAGCGCTCATAATGCGGAGTACTATTTAGTGACATTAGTCGATGAAACAACGAATGAAACCATTCTCAATATGAAAGATACCTTAAGTACAGAGTATCTTATTATGAAGGATCTTTTAAAGTCAGGTCACACCTATAAAGTTTCTGTAGCATCCGTTAATAACGGCGATACAAAATGGGTTGATAGATTATTTGTTATCAATGATGACATTAAAGAAAACCGTCCAGAGATTCAATATCCTGATGCCAATCAAACAATAAAAAAAGAACAACTTACAGTTGAATGGCAAGCTGTTACTGGAAGAGACCATTATCTAATAACGATTATAAATGAAACTACTCATACGACGATTGTTGATAAAGAAAAAGTCTTAGAAGATTCCTATATATTAGGAGATATGTTTTTGTTACCAGAACATCAATATAAAATAGAAGTTTCTGCAGTAAAAGATAGAGAAACGACTACCGATATATCTTATTTTAGAGTAAAAAGTACCGTTTTATTAAAACCAGATATTATTAAACCATTTTTAAATCAAGAACTGTCACGTACAAGATATAGACTGGATTTTACCTCTAGTGCTAATGCTGAATACTTCTTAGTAACGTTAAAGGATCTGACGAGTAACACTTATGTTGTGGATCGTTTAAAAACAAATGTTTCATATTATGATTTTGAAAGAAATGATATGGTATCAGGTCATCAATACAAAATAGCATTTGCTGCTGTAGCAGGAGGCGAAGAGAAATGGAATGAATCGTTCTTTTATATCAAGTATCCAGATATAAAGCCCCCTAACTTTTTAACACCAAAAGAAAATACCATAGTACCTTTTGAAGATCTAAAAGTAGATTGGCAAGGGAGTGACGAAATCGATCATTACCTGTTTACTTTAAAAGATATATCGGATGGTACTTTACTATATGATGATTTGAAACTTGAAAACTCCGTTTATACCGTACCAAAATCAGACCTTAAGTCAGGTCATACTTATGAGGTTTTGGTATCAACAATCAGAAACGCTGAAGTGGTATGGGAAACCATTAAATTTATGGTTGCAGAAGAAGAAGTAGTGATATCAAAAGAAGATGTCTTAAAAGATATCAGTTATTGGGCAAAACCATTTGCCAGAAGTGTTACTGAAAAAGAGTTACTTGGTAAAGAGATTTTAGAAGAATTGATAAATCATCCAAAATCCGAGTTAACACGAGCAGAATTTTGCGAGATATTAATTAAACTGTATGAAGGATTTGAAAATCCTGTTATAGAAGTAGATTCAGTTGTATCCAATCCATTTACAGATATGAATCATTTACCTAAGAGACAAGCAGATGTAATTTTAAAAGCTTATGCACTTGGCATTATCAGTGGAGAATCCGATACGACAGTTAATCCAGATGCACCAATAACACGAGAACAAATGGCGACGATGTTATTAAATACATACAATGCCATGTATGGTGAACTCATCAACTTAAATGAGATGAAATGGCGAGATGCTTTTGTTGATCAAGAATCGATTTCTGGTTGGGCCATTCAAGGTGTGCGGTTTACCAATGCTATGGGTATTTTAAGAGGTAGTGATGATCTGTTTAATCCAAAGGATCTTGCAACTCATGAAATGGCATTTGTTCTTATTGAGAAATCATTTCAAACTTTGTCTGAACTAAAAAGTAATTTAACTTTTAAACTGGATCTTGAAGATCAAATCAGTGAAAAAACTACAGTTCAACTGATCGCTCTATTTGAGGATATAGAACTTGGATATTATTCAATAACAGATTTAAACATAACTAGTAGCAACCCTGATGTTGCAGCTGTTGATGGCCATACAATTATACCCTTAAAAAATGGTGAGACAATTATTGAAGTTGAGTTTTTAGATAGGGTCTATACGATCAATGTTAACATTCAGAAGTAAACACTGGAAGTGATTCATATGAATCACTTCTTTCATTATTGGATAAAAAATAATTTCCAATACCAACAAATGTCATATGTGATATACTATTAGGAGTTAACAGTTTAAAGATACTAGTGTCATTCGACAGAGGGAGGCAGTAATGTTTGAAATAATAGCAGTTATATTATTAGGAGTTTTGTGTATCGTCGCTTCAATACTTGATTGGAATTGGTGGTTTGAAAGCAGAAAAGTTAGGTTTCTGACAATGATATTTGGGCGAAAAGGTACAAGGATATTATATGGCGTATTTGGTTTAATGTTTATTGGAACTGGTGTGTACTTAACAATATCATAGTGATTTAAATACCTCATGAGAAAAGTACAAAAATACTTTAAAGAGAGTTTAATAAAAAGGGAGCACACCATGAAAAACTCGGAAAGCTTTTTAAGCACATATAATAAATTGGATCACTATTTAAAAGGGTTGGATCCCTCTGATCACTATAGAAGTTTTTCATCTGTTTTAAATAGGTTAAAAGAATCGAATAAAGTTGTCAGTCATTATGAAAAGAAATTAAAAAGTTACAATAATCTTAGAAATGCAATTGTTCATGAGAGAATGGACGGAAAAGTTATAGCAGAACCAAATGACTATGCTGTAAATGATTTAAATTCAATTTATATGAAAATTTCATCTCCAAGAAGCATCTGTGATGTTTGCAAACACAACATTATAAAATTGAACCATAAGGATAGTTTATCAACCGCTCTTACTGTTATGAAGGAAAATGATTTTTCTCAGTTACCCGTTTATAATGGAGACGATTTTGTAGAGATGTTAAATACAGAAACTGTTTCATCTTGGATGGCTCATAATATTGAACAGGATACAGTCAGTATACAAGAAACAAAGGTAAGTGATGTATTGTGTTTTAAAAGCGACTACAGAGTAACGTTATTTCATTCAAGAGATACCAATATATACGAGATATTAGAGCTGTATAAAGACAATGCCTATAATTCAAAACAGATAGATGCGATTATCATTACCCACAATGGTAAAAAAACCGAAAAACCAATAACCATTATTACTGATTATGATATACCGGTTCTATTGGAAACCATTTAGTAGTGTAGCTTATAAGTCAGAAAAATTGTGGTGTTTGGTAAAAAAGGGAATTGAGATATACACAACCAATCCACAAGTTATCCACATATTATGTATAAAGTTGTGGATAACTTTTTAGTTGTGGCTTATATCAACAGAAAACACAGGCTTTTGTTTGTGTTTCTTTATATTGTATTAAGCTTCTTTTCTTTTCTATTTCACATCCATTCAATACATTGTATTTAATATACCTATATGATAGCCTGACATTGAATTACCAATATTTAGAAGCGGTTGGTTGAAGAACTTCTAAATGGATGGAACATTATGCATTATTAGAAAGTCAAATATATTGGGAGGAACTGAGATGAAGAGACTGATATGTATTATTTTGATGATGATGATATTTACTTTATCTGCTTTTGCAGACCATGAAGTTGAGGATTTATCTGAATTAGGATTAATTTGTGGTGATCAAACTGGATATAATTTAAATGGGGAGTTAACTCGAGCTGAAGCAGCCACATTTATTGTAAAGCTATTAGGAGAAGAAGCTCATGTAAAAGAAAAAGCGGTATTGTATGCCAATAGCAATTTTTCTGATGTAAATGGGGATGAATGGTATGCGCCTTATGTAGGGTACTGTGAAAGAAATCATATTTTATCGGGTTATCCAGACGGTACTGTTCGAGCGGAAGAAACATTAAGTGAACAAGCTTTTTTAGTGATGATTCTAAAGTCTATGGGGAAATCTGATATATCATGGGAAAGTGTTTACGACACATCAATAGATCTTGGATTGATAGAATCCAAACATAATAATCATCATGGTAATCAGAATAAACATATGAATAGAGGTCAAGTTGTCAGCCTTTTACATAAAACACTTAATATGAAAAGACATGACGATTTGACTTATTTGGAACACCTTGTTCAGAAAAATCTTGTGACTCGAGAAAAGCTCAATGATTTAGACCTATTGCCTGAAGATGATATGATAACTTCAATCAAGTCTCTTGTAGCTAATAAATCAAATCAAATCGTGATTAAATTAAATGAAGAGATACTATCTTTAGAGCCGTCTCAAATTGAAATAACAACAGACTCAGGTGCATTAGAAGTTAAAAGAGTAATCACTGTTGGAAATACTGTGACGATTACAACAGGAGTTCAAAATGAAAATACGAGTTATACTGTCAAAATAAAAGATATTTCTGATCTGTCTAATCATTTAATAACTTTAGAAGGAAGTTTTATAGGTTACTACGAAACAGCACTCGAATCAGACTTCTTTATTATCAGTAAAGTCACTTCAATGAGTAAGGACTACTTAAAAGTGGAGTTTACTCAACCAATAACATCTAACACAGGTCTTTATATGAGTCTGTACAAGGATAATAAACCGTTGAGAACTGATATCTCAGTAAGTTTTTATGAAGGCAATGACAAAACAATACTTGCCTATTTAGAAGATGTAGACCTCATTGAAGGTGAGATGTACACTTTAAAAATTAAAGATGATTTAAAAAGTGATTATGGTACATCTTTGAATCAAGGATCTGACCAACAAGTGAATTTCATTGGATCCAACAGAGAATTTCCTTATCAGGTAGAGTTAGTCAAATTAATGGCTAATGACTATATTAGAGTCGTTTTTAACCGAAATGCTAATGATTATTATTTAATAACCGAAGGGTATTCCAATTATAAGTATGAGTTAGTAGACATGAAGACTGGTGAAAAGCTAGTATCGTCTAAATGTCTCTTAACTGGAACAAACGATTTAAAGAGAAGACAAGTCGATGTCCATTTCCCTGACATGATAGAGGGTCGAGAGTATGAATTGATCTTCCCTATCAAAAAAGATGCTATAGGTGGATCTAAAATTGTAGATGGCAGGTATTCGGTTTACAGAGAAGCTACAGTGTTTTCCGATTTATCCATACAAAGTACATGGTCACAGAACGAACAAAAGATTGTTGTATCATTTGACAGAGCGTTATCAAAAAAGTCTGAAGAGGCATTGGTGTCAGGTATCTCTGTAAAGGAAATAGTGTTTGATGAGAAGTCGCCTAATGAACTCACTTTGTATTTGGACAGACCGGTAACTGTTGATACTTCCATCACAATCAATGGTGTATACGATACTTATGATATCAGTCATACTGTTCGTTACAGTGTAGCGGCCAATTTTCTTAAAAGGCCTGAGCTTGAAGTAGCAGATGCAAAATGGATAGGCAATCATGAAATAAAAGTTGAGTTTTCAGATGCCATTTCATCACAGAACTCTTTTAAAAACATGTTTTTAGAGTATACAACTTCAGATGATAAGACCGAATTATTATATGTTTCGGATTATCTTATAATAGATACTAAAACCGTTATTTTGGAATTTAGAAACAGTCATGTTATAGAATCGTGTAAACTAAATATTATGAGTTTAAAAGATATTACAGGGCTTTATACAACCCATGATATTGAAGCAGAGATATCGTATTAATTTAACAGAAACTAAGTATTAAATGATATAATGTAAGAGAAGAAAATACATTTTGTGGAGGTGTTGTATGAAAAAAATGATTTATATAATGATTGTTGTTATGTCATTATCACTTTTGAGCAGTTTTGCATTTGCTGAGGAAGAGATAATTGAACTCTACGTCGGTGAAAGCATACCACTGGATACAAAAGTAGTTAGTGGTGAAATCATCAAGGATCAAAGTGGAATTGTATGGAGTTACAGTGAAGAAGGCATCTGTACCATCAGTAGTAGTGATACTGTTACTGGAAAAAAAGCTGGGAAAGTAACTGTAACAGGTAATTTAAATCAAGGTAGTACAATACTTGAAGTGAAGTTTGATGTTTTGGTAAAAAATACGGTTAAATCAATTGAAACAGCCATACCAGATCAGAATTTAAGAGTTGGTGAATCGTTTACTGCTACTTATACGTTGGTACCTGTAGAGTTATTACCGGTGGCTATGAATAAAGGCGTAAAATTTAATACAACAGATAAGGATGTATTGACAGTTAGTTCTAGTGGTGTTGTCACATTAGTGGGTGTTGGTGAAGCTTATGTCATCATAGAAAGTACAGAAGCAGGTAAAAAGGATCATATAAAAGTTACCGTTAGACCAACCGTTTCACAAGTGTCAATTGATCAGAAAAGTGAAAAAATATATGTTGGTGAAACAAGACCGTTAACTGTAACGTATACACCAATCACTGGTGAAACAATATATTCAAAAGAAAGTATATGGGAAAGTTTTGATAAGTCGGTTGTGACAGTAACAAGTGAAGGAATTGTTAAAGGCATTAAAGCTGGAACAGCTGCAGTTCGAGCAACTTCTAAAGACAATAGTAAAATATCAACCGTATCTGTAGCCGTATTGACAGGCGTTAAAGATATTACATTGTCAGATAAGGTTGTAAACTTGTCAAGTAGTTATAAAACACATCAGCTGGTACCGACGATTATTCCTGTAACGGGCTTATCAGAAGCCTTTGAAAAAGGAGTGACGTGGAACTCTTCAGATTCAAATGTCGTATCAATCAGTTCGAGTGGCATATTGACTGCTAAAAGAACTGGTAGTGCAACCATTACAGCTACAGCAAAAGACGGTGGTGAAAAAGCTTACTGTTCTGTTAAAGTGTCGTTACCAACTACCGTTACAACAGATCCAAAAGTACAGGTTACCAACATTCAGTTCAATATGGATAACGTCAGAGTTAATGTTGGTGAAAAAACATTATTGGATTTTACAGTGACACCTTCTAATGCTGATAGAAGCAGCTTGAAATTTACTGTGAGATCGAGTGGTTTTGGCGAGATTATTAAAGAAGGAGATTTTTATTACTATAGAGCTTTAAAAGAAGGTGCTGTATTTGTTGATGCTTATAATGGTAGCAACAAATACGATGAAACAGTATTCTTTGCAAAGTCTATGCTGAATGGATTTACAATTTCTGAATCCAATATGGAAAAAGAATATGGTATGAATGTCATCTATTTAGGGCAAAAGCTGACTTTAGAACCTAACTTTGATATGGCGATAGGAGATTATCCGTTATTGGATGAAGTTAAATATACCTCATCAGATACAAAGATTGCAAAAATTGTAGAGAGTGATACAGTTGAAGCGTTAACACTTGGAAATTTTGTAGTCAAAGGTGTGACAGCTGATAATGGATTAGAGCACTCTATTAATCTAAAAGTGATTTCAAATATCAAAGCTTTGGAAACCGAAAAATCAGCACGTATTGGTATTGGCATGCCTTATCAGCCAAGTGTTAACTTTGTGAGTATAGACAATCCACTATATGATATAAACAGTGTATTGGCTACCGATTATACACTAAGTATTGATAAAATAAAAATTTCATCAAAATTTGTTGAAGCTGAGATAGAGTATTCAAAAAATCGAAAAGCGGAATTGAATGCATTGGTTGATAACCGTTCAGGAGACTTGAATGAAAATTTAACCGAGTTACAGAAGTGTCATCAAAGACTATTCGATTATGAATTAATCTACAAAAATAAAAGTGGTGATTACTGTGATATCAGTTCACTTGGACATGATTTAACCGATAGAAATTATAACAAACTTGAAGTAGCCAAGATTAGCAAAAATATACTCTATGCATATATCGTAAGTGAAATAGATTTAAAAGTAGAATCGTTAGATCCTAAAGTATTTACTGAAATCACCGTATCGGTAGAAGATAATGTGTCATCGATTGTTATTTTTGATGAAAACGGAGAAGTGATTACAGCTTCAGTAGAACATATATTAACACATTATACCGACGCAGTATTATTCCAAAACAATCCATCGTCATGGGCTGTTGATATAATAAAATTGGCCAATAGTAAAGGTCTTTTAGTGGGGAGTGTTATAGATGAATACAACGCCTATATCACAAGAGAAGAATTTATGGAACTTGTAATGAATTACTATGACGTCGTTTTAGGATTCCCTGAAGTGAACTACGCATCGTATTCATTTACTGATACAACAAATGTTTCTGTATTGAAAGCACATTCGCTTGGTATTATTAGTGGTAGAGGTCCTGGTATATTTGCACCTCAAGACAATGTGACACGTGAAGAGATGTGTGTGATTTTAGATAAGGCCATTAAAGTGATGAATAGAGAACTTGAAATCAAAACAACATACAAAACTTTTACAGACATTGGAAGTGTCTCTACTTGGGCGAAAGCAGCTGTTGATAAGATGACCAATACATATGATATTTTATCCGGTGTTGGTGGGAATGCATTTTCGCCTAAAGGCAATACAACAAAAGAACAAGCCATTATTGTAATATACAAAGTATTCAATGGATTGAAATAGATATTGCCCCTGGTTTTTCTAGGGGCATATTTGTATTTAGTGTTGAAAACTCAGGGATTCAGAACCTTAAGAATGTATTACATTGGTAATAAAAATGTTTACATTACAAAGGACTACTGATACGCTCACAATAGATATTAATAAGCGGCGTAATAGGAGGCGTAAAATGAAGAAATTTAAAATATTAAGTCTAATTTTGGCTTTTACTATGCTATTTGGTATGATCAGTTTTGCAGCAGAACCAACAGAGCAAGAAATTGCAGTTGTGCTAAATCAAATTGGTCTATTAACTGGTGATGGTAATGGATATAACTTAGATGGTCAACTCACTAGAGCTGAAGCAGCAACATTTATTGTTAAACTTTTAGGTCGTGAAGAAACTGTATTAGAAAGCCCGTCTTTTTATGGTATGACACCATTTACAGATGTAAGTAGTGATGAATGGTATGCACCGTTTGTTGGCTACTGTTCAATGAATAAAATCATCTCAGGATTTCCAGACAATACTTTTAGAGCCAATGAACCATTAACTGAAAAAGCATTTTTATCAATGGTTCTAAAGTCTTTAAAATATACTGATGCAGATTACAATTGGGATTCCGTATTCAGTACAGCATATGGAAAAGGTGTTGTAACGGATCTAAGTTATATGATGCGTGTTGAAGATGATACTTTAGACCGTGGTAAAGTGTTGAAGATAATGTATGATTCTCTTAGTCTTTATGATAAAAACGGTACAATGACATTATTAGATGGTTTAATCACCAATGGCGTTGTGACTCAAACTAAAGCACAGTCTCTTGGATTGGTTAAAAAGGATGCAACAAAAACGACCATTGTAAGTGCTGTAGCAACAGGGGCAAAAGAGATTACCGTAACACTGAATGAAAGTGTTGCTTCTTTGTTAACAAGTCAGGTGTCTGTTATCAAAACGTCTAACTCGCAAGCTGTTGCAGTTACTGGTATTTCTCAAAACGGGAAAACTATAACGGTACAAGTAGATACATCTTTAGCCGGTCAAACGTTTAATCTGACTTTATTAAACGTAAAAGACTTAGAGAGTTATGTTACTAAATCTCTAACTGCCAATGTTTCATCGTTTGAACAACCTGATGTGACTTCAGACTACTTTAAAATTAAAACTGTAGAAGGTGTCAGTAAAAACAAAGTGAATGTTTACTTCACTCAACCCGTTAATATTAATGCAACTTTGGTACTGCATTATGAGATTTTAAAGAATGGTCAACCATTTGTAGCAGGTACATATAATGATATGGAAGCTGCAGTAATGGGAGATGTGGATAATGGTGTTTCTCTTTGGATAAAAAATGATGTATTTGAGACAGGTGTTCAATATACGGTTAAAGTACGTGGCAGTTTAGTCAGTGCATATGATTCAAACCTAAACAACGGATTGGATATGTCAGCTGATTTTATTGGAAAAGGTTCTTCAAATAGCACTTTAGGTGTAGATGATATCAGAGCTATTTCGAACGATACGGTACGTATAGTTTTTAGTCAGGATGTGGATAGAAGTATTGCTACCAATATAACAAATTATGCATTTAAAAATATATCAACTAATTCTAATTCAGCGGTATTAAGTGCTTCAATGAGCGAAACAGGCGAAGCGAAAAATCGTACGGTTGATTTAAGAGTACTCAATATGTCGTCAAATACAAGTTATGAGTTAAAGATTTTAAACGCTAGAGATGCCTTCAAATCTTCAACAATTACCAACTCTACATATACAGTCGAAGGTGAAATATTTACCAGTTCGAAAGTTAAATTGGAGTATGTACAGCCGGTATCAAGTACTAAACTATACTTCTATTTTGATAAACCAATTCATCCAGCTTCTGCAGCTGCAAATATTATTGGTGTGAATGATGTATTAGCGCTTTATTCTCCGGGTTATAACAATAGATTAACAGTATACTTAGATAAGGATCACCCTATCAAAGAAGGTACCAGTTATACAATACAAATAGCTTCGGGTATTATTGAAAGTGATGGACAGACACAAGTAAGTACTTTGATCTACACCTTCCAAGGTGTTACGGTGATAGAACCTGATCTTCAGATTGCTGATGCTAGGTTTGTTTCCGAGAACAAAGTAAAAATAGAGTTCTCATCAGAAGTATCTGCAAGTAATGCAGCATCTCAATACAAGTTGCAATATAAAAACGATGCAGGGCATGATGTGAGTATTACAGCCGATTCAATCAATTACATTGACTCTAAAACCGCTGTACTTAGCTTCTCAAATATACCGAACGAGAGTTATACGATTACAGCATACGGCATTATCGATCCATCGAACCAATACACAACCTCTTTAATTACAGCAGAGGTTCATAAAGAATAAACAATGAGTACAGTTTCATGGATGATAAATCCTTGGAACTGTACTTTTAATTTGATTCAAAAGAATCAAATATTATAAAAATATAAAAACTCATTTAATAATTCAAATAATTTAGGAATTATGGTACACTACATTTTGTAGATATCATTTTTTTTAACTGATAAATGACTAGGTGTTCATTTATTGAAATGTCGAAACAATTCTAGATATTTTTTTGTTCTAATAATAAACACCTGTGTATTATATGAAAATGGAGGGCTTATGGCACAAGTACTAAAAGAAGAAGTTAGGGAACGTATTGAAAAAGCGGCTACACTGGAATTCTTTGAAAAAGGATTTGAGGGTAGTTCATTAAGACAAATTGCTAGAGAATCTGGTATAACACCAGGGAACCTATATAGGTACTTTGATAACAAGGAAGCATTGTATGAATCTATCGTAGGAGAATCCTATAGAAAACTAAATCACATTCTAATGAAAAACAGTGACAATAAAATTATGATAAATGATGTTCCTTCACCAGAAATCCTAGATGATTTAAGATCAATAAATCAAGGGAAGATAGCAAATCGTGTTATACAGGAAGTTATTGAAGTATTTGGTGATAATAGAATGGCATTACTCATACTTTTAAAAGACGACAGAGCTGACTTTGTCATGAATACGAGATTTGGGTTATTGGATTGGTTTAAAAGCCAGTTTACAATGATCTATGGCAATGAAGAATTGGCTAAGGACTTAGCCTATAGTTTTACAGAAGGCTTGATAAAAATAGGTATGGATGAAAGTGATAGATTAAGAGAAAGATTAGAAGCATTTGTTCAATTTTTCTATATGAGAGGACTGAAAGACAATGAATAAGAAGAGTATGGGGATTTTGGTATTAGCGGCATTGGCATTTTTAAGTTTTACAGGATGTAGCAGGGAAGAACAAACCTATACAGAAAAAGAAAGAGTTGTACAAACGAGAATTCTGACAATGAGTGCTTTGCCTGAGACCATTTCGTATTTGGGTTTTGTTGAGCCGGAAGAAGTAAAAACCTATGCCCTAAAAACCAGCGGTTTGATTGATACGGTAACAGTTAAATCAGGGGATAAAGTTGCTGTTGGAGACATGCTGGTGACACTGGATTCATATGAATATGACTTAGGTCTTCAAGCATCGTCTGAACAAGTAAAATTAGCACAACTCGATTTGTCCAAAGCGGTTGAAGCAAGAGATTTTTATAAAAAGACTTATGAGGATACTCTGACTCTATTCAATAGTGGTGTTGTATCAAGTATAAAAGTGGACGAAATCAAACTTCAATATGATATAAAAGTAAAAGAAGTAGAACAGGCTTCTAAAGTACTCAATCAGGCGAAGTTGGATTCTGACTATAAAAGTTCGACCCTTAGTGATACTGCCTTGTTTTCAGACATGAATGGTTATGTAGTCGATGTTCTAGGTTCGGAAGGCGAACTGCTTAGCCAAGGCTATCCTGTTGTGATTGCAAGAAGTGAAACCAATATTGTAAAAGTGGGTATGTCACAAGAAGATGTCAAACGAATTGTTGTTGGTGATCATGCCGATGTTGTTGCAGGTGATCAGACCTATAAGGGAACTGTCAGTAACATCAACTTGATGCCTGATAGATTGTCCAAAACATATGATGTGGAAATTTTAATTGAAAATGGCGATTTTCTAATTGGAGAGTCATGCAAAGTATATATTGATTTAGAAGACATTGAAGGCATATGGATCAATATCACAGATGTAAAAAATGATGGTATTGATTATGTTTTCGCAGTGGATAATGGACGTGCAACTAGAATAGATATTGAGCTTCATGAAATTAATGGATCTCTTGTTAGAGTAACCAACCTAGAAGATGGTGTAGAGATTATTACAACCAATACAAACGTCTTGTCAGAAGGTTATAAGGTAAAAGTTGAAGGTGAAGCAAATGAGTAAAATTATTTTAGCAACTATTAAAGAAAGAAAAGTAACCATACTTCTTTCCGTATTGGTATTGTTATTTGGCGTATACTCATATTACTTTATACCCAAACAGGAAAATCCAGACACATCAAGTCCGGTTGCTCAAATAGTTACGGTTTATCCAGGTGCATCCGCAAGTGATGTGGAAGAACTGATTACTAAACCCGTAGAAGATGCGGTCGCAGAACTCGATGGCATTGAATACATCAAATCTTTTTCTTATGACAATGCATCAATTGTAATTGTCATGTTGAATTATGATGTTGTATATGAAGAACAGTGGGATACTCTTCGAATCAATATGGACGAAATTAAACCGGATCTTCCTAGTGGTTCGTGGGCACCTGAAATTGAAACCGATTTAACGGAATCCGCAGGTATCATTTTATCGGTTAGTGGCGAGGACTATACAAATGGTCAGTTGACGAGTTTCGCAGAACAATTCAAAGAAAAGTTAGAAGTCATTCCAGGTATAAAAAAAATGGAAATCGAAGGTGATCTGGAAAAGGAAATCATTGTTGAAATTGATAATGATAAACTCATGCCTTACAATATTTCAATAAACGATATTTATGACTTAATAAGAGCACAAAATGTTGTGATACCGTCCGGTTCCATTAAAACAGATCAGGGAAAGATTAACTTAAAAGCCCCTCAAAGTATCAGCAGCCAAAGAGATATTGAAGATATCATCGTTTATATTTCTGAAGAGACCGGAAGCGTTGTGAGATTAAAAGATGTTGCTGACATTTACTTTGCATACAATGAGGACGACTTGAAGTTTAGAGATAACGGTAAAAAATCTATTTTACTAACAGGATACTTCAAGGACAATGAAAATGTTGTTCTAGTAGGTAAAGAGGTAAGATCAACATTAAACGATCTAATAGATTCAATGCCTGAAGGACTGGAAATTAATGAAGTATTGTTCCTACCTGAGGATGTAGACGTTGCAGTATCTGATTTTATAACCAACCTACTTCAAGGAATTGTCTTTGTAATTCTTGTTGTATTGATTGGGATGGGATTAAGAAATGCTGTTATAGTTTCAATTACAATACCACTCTCCATTGCAGCAACCTTTATTTGCATGTCTTTCATGGGGATAGACATACAGCAGGTATCCATTGCGGCGCTCATAATTGCCTTGGGAATATTAGTAGACAATTCAATCGTAATAAGTGATGCGATACAAATAAAAATAAATGAAGGACTTAGTAAGTTAGATGCTTCTTTTCAAGGTGCCAAAGAGCAGTCGATACCTGTACTAGCATCTACACTTACAACCATAGCGTCATTTGCACCCTTGATGGTACTACCAGGTGAAGCTGGCATATTTGCCAAATCATTACCACAAGTTGTCATGATCTCTTTGGTCGCGTCTTATATGGTAGCTATGTTGGTGACACCAGCGCTGGCAAGCAAGTTCTTCCATAAAACGGATTCAAAAAAAGACAGCTTGGCTTTTGTTAAAACACAGTATCACAAACTGTTGAAAATAAACCTGGATAAACCCAAAACAGCATTATTTATTGTTGTGGTTATCTTTGGTGTTTCATTGGCTTCCATGCTGTTGGTTGAAATTAAAATGTTCCCTTATGTAGATAAAGATATTATTTATTTCAATTTAACCAGTGAAGTCAGTGGTGATCTAGAAAAAAATGAAGAGTTTATCAAGTCGGTGGAACAAATGTTATTAGAAGAGCCTGAGATAAAAAGTATCACCAGTTCGATCGGTGGCGGTTTGCCAAGATTTTATATGACCGCTGATATGATAACACCATCAGATGACAAAGGACAAATATTGAGTCGATTTGAGATTGAAAAGAACAGTCGATTCAACAATAAAGAAGCACTGGCAATATACCTTCAGGATAAGTTTGATACAGAGTTGATCGGTGGTTATTGTACGGTTAATCTACTTGAAATTAATATGCCAGGACCATCCATAGATGTCCGTCTATCGGGTGGGAATATAGAAGAAGTCAACAGGATTGCCGAAGCAGTATTTGAAGAACTTAGCAGTTTGGATGGTACAATAAATGTTCAAAATGACAAGAGTACCTATAAATATGAATATTCTCTAGAAGTGGATCAAGATCTAGCGAGCACTTTTGGCTTAACAAAGTACGATATCCAATATCAAATTAATTTAGCTCTAAATGGTAGCAGTGCCAGTGTGATGAAGGTAGAGGGTAAAGAATATGATATCAAGGTCAAATCCAATATCAGAGATATAGAAGATATAAAAAATCTACCCATCAAGTCTCAATATACAAATGAAAAAATATTGGTCAAACAATTTGCAAAGGTTTCATTAAAAGAAGAGTTAACTTCAATCAAGAGGTATGATAGAGATACTTTGGTATCAGTTACAGCAGATGTCAGACCAGAAGTTAGTGCCTCTACCATACAATCGGCTATTGAAGAATTTATTGATACCGAACTGGATACTTCTGATATCAAAATAAAATATGGTGGTGAGAGTGATACCATTACAAAATATCTGGCTGGATTAGCGTCTGCAGGTATTGCAGCATTGATCATTGTTTATGTCATCTTGTTGATTCAATTCAACTCATTGATACAACCTGTTGTGATACTGGCAAGTATTCCGCTGTCGTTTATTGGTGTTGCATTAGCGCTGTTGATCTCTGGCACACCGTTTACATTTACTGTAGGACTGGGTATTGCAAGTCTATTTGGTATTGTCGTAAACAATGCCATCTTACTCATTGAATATATCAATAGAGCTAGAAAAGATGGACTAGGCGTCAGAGAAGCATGTGAAGACTCGGTTGAGAAAAGAATGAGACCTATACTTCTCAGTTCCATTACAACAATCTTTGGATTAATTCCTCTTGTATTGGCGCAAAGTTCATTCTTTACACCAATGGCAATAGCATTAATCGGTGGCTTATTTTTATCAACGTTGTTGACCTTAACTGTCATTCCGACCATTTATTATATGTTGGAAAGAGGTAAAGCTTAAAGAATCGCTTTCAAGAATCGAATTAAATAAAGCATCTGAAAATTGCCAAATTGATTGACACCTCCAAAAGGGGGTGTCTTTTGATGTATGTATTCAGGATTCTTGATGAATTAGCTTATTATTCATAGAACAGTTCGGTGTTTACTATAAGTTTAATAAAATGTCTGTATTGAAACAAATGAACATATACTAAAAAAAAGATAATTATATTATAATAAAGGTGGAATAATTATTGTATTACATTTATACTGTTGATGTAATACAATATTCGTTGGTAATTGTAATAAGGGGGAAATCATGAAATTAGAAGATATTCAGTATATACGCTTCAATATGACATATGTAAAAAAACAGTTCGAGGAATTATTCGATTTATTTAGTGCGAGTAAAACGTTTAATGAATCAAACCGTGCATTTCTTAGGATTAATACACTAAGAGATGAGATTGAAACAACAATGAATCTGGTTAGAATTAGATTTTCTCAAAACACAAAAGATGAATTCTACTCTAAAGAAAACAATTATATCGATGAAGTTTCGCCAATATATGATGGCATTGTTCATGAGTATTTTGGATTGCTTGTAAAAAATCAGTTTAAGGATGAACTCATTAATGAGCACGGACAGCAATTGATGACACTAGCGATACTTCAGCTTAAAACGTTTAAAGAAGATATTATTCCGAATCTGATGACTGAAAATCAGCTTTGTAGCGCTTATCAGAAATTATCTGGTTCAGCTGAATTTGATTACAAAGGTAAAAAACTGAGTATGTCACAAATGGGTTCTTACTTAAGTGATGACAACCGGGAAGTAAGATTGGAGTCTAGACGTTTGGTGATGGGATTCTATGAAAAGAATGAGTCAAAATACGATAGAATATACGATGAATTGGTTAAAGTAAGAACTGAAATTGCTCATCAACTCGGGTATGACAATTATGTTCAGTTGGGATATGATCGTTATGCAAGATCAGATTATGATCATACAATGGTTGCAAAGTTTAGAGATGCAGTTCACGAACATATTGTTCCTGTAGCTGAAAAACTGGCTTTAAGACAACAAAGCAGATTGGGTTTAAACAAACTGTCATTTATTGATGAACCATTGTTATTCAAAACAGGTAATGCAAAGCCAAAAGGGAGTCCGGAGTGGATCATATCACAAGGAGATAAAGTCTTTTCAGCGTTGGGTAGCGAAACAAGTGACTGTTACAAAAAGATGAATGATCAGGGATTACTCGACTTGGTGGCAAGGAAGGGTAAATCAGGTGGTGGTTATTGTGAGTACTTGAATACACATCAAATGCCATTTATATTTTCGAATTTTAATGGAACTAGTGGTGATATAGATATCTTGACTCATGAGTTCGGTCATGCCTTCCAGGTCTATCAAACGAGAGAGTTTGCGGTGACGGATTACCACTGGCCTACTTCCGAAGCGTGTGAAGTACATTCGACTGCAATGGAATATTTGACCTGGCCAACAATGAATCTGTTTTTTAATGAAGATGCTGACAAATATAGATTTACACATCTTTCAACTTCAATTGGATTTATACCCTATATCGTAACTGTTGATGAGTTCCAGCATTTTGTATATGAAAATCCCAATGTCTCTCCAACAGAAAGAAAACAAAAGTGGCGTGAAATTGAAATGAAGTATATGCCTTATAAAGAATATGAAGACTTTGACTTCTATAACAGAGGTGGTACCTTCTTTAGACAGTCTCATATATTTACTATTCCCTTCTATTACATTGAATATGCATTAGCAAAAATATGTGCTTATCAATTTTGGAGAGATTCGAGAAATGATTTTAAGGGAACTTGGGACCGGTATATGGATTTATGTCAATTGGGAGGTAAACATTCATTCTTAGAATTACTAAGACGTTCAAATGTTGAAAGCCCGTTTAATAAAGAGACCATAAAGAACTTAATGCCAGAACTTAATGCTTATTTTGACCAAGTGGATGATAGCAAGATGTAAAAGGTAAAACAACTCTTAGTGATTTTATTCTTTTGCTTTTGATTGCATGTAGAATATGACAATCTTTACTTTATTGCGATTGACCTATAAAGTTTTGAATAACTGTGTTGTCACGCCGCATATCCATATCAGTACAACTGTTTTATATAGAGATATCCACGACCAATCCACAAGTTATCCACAAAGTCTTGTTGAAAATGTGGATAACTATTGATTTATGTATCCTATCAACATTCAAAAAAACTAGTGGCAATTGTTGTCACTAGTTTTTTTTGTTATATTTTAATTTTGATTCCATACTTCTCAAAAGTGATGTCTTGATAAAGTTTGGCTAGATCAAACTGATCATTGATGTAAAACAACTGCATGGCATAAGTTAAGTCTGTCATGTAATCATCAACTTCCATAAAAAACTTTGCAATACCTCTTCTATAAAATAGACCGGAAAGTGCATACATTGAGTGATGCTTTTGACAATACTTAATGCCTTCATCGGCATATTTTAAAGAGTTTTGATAGTCCTCATCTCCAAAGAAGTTATATGATAAATTAAAGTATATTTTAATCATCAGACGTATATCGTTAAAATCTAATCGGCACTTCAGTTGATTGGTCTCTAGTGACAGGATTAGAATTTTATTGGCTAGTTTTAATTCTCTCTTAAAACTGAGTGCAAGTGCTATCAATAAAAGAATTCTATGCTCCAATTGAGTGTACTTAAATCTATTGATATTTTTCAGTTCAAAAGAGGAATTGCCAATCTTCATAGCTTCTATGAAATAATCATAACACGCTTCTTTTCTTTCTTCAGTGCTGTATGCTTCAATACCTTTTAATATTAGAATGAATTGTTTCAGTTCTTTTTTTTCAAATACCTTCTCTGCAGTTTCCTCACTGATTCTGTTTTGGAAATCTTCTAGGAGATTGGTTAACTTCTCTTGATTGTACTCCACTATCAAATGGTCCAGATTATTATAAAAACTATAGAGATCTGAAGATGAGCGATAAAGTGAAAATATTTGAAGTACATCCACTTTATATACTTTAGATAATAATTCCAATGTATCATATCTAGGAATTGAAATGCCGCGTTCCAACTTCCTGATGGTTTCCAGACTGAGTCCTGTTAACTCCTTGACATTGTTTTGAGTTATTTTAAGTGATTCTCTTAAATTTTTCAGGTAATTTCCAAATTCTTGAGTGTCGAATGTTTCGAACAAAAAAATCAACTCCTTTTACACCCATTTTAATTGGGTACACATTTTGTCTTAATTATACTACAGTTGTAGAAGATTGAGAAAAGGAGTTTATCAATGAAGAGAAAAACAACACTTATATTATTTGGTTGTAATGATAAATGTAATGTCTTCATTGACTTTTGCAGATGATTAAAAGGATATTCCTAGAACATACCTGGCAGATACTGGTATAGAAACGGAAGTCATCACACCAAAGGTATAAAACAAGAGACATCACTATTCCTTATAGTATAAGCAAAAAGACATAAATACTAATACTGACCAACTAAAGTGTTCTCTCACTTTGGAAGGTCAGTATTTACGTATCAGGACAATTGGAAATAGATTACTTTAATAGAATATAAAAGTATATTCGTTGAATGAGTTTACCTAAGAAAAATATCAAAAGACACACTAATAAGAGTTTATGAATGGAGGAAGTTATGAAATTACTGAGAAAATTGTTGATTCGCATTATACTGTTAATAATCCTTACGAGCATTTCTATAGGAGGTTTGGCACTTATCAAATCATATACATCAACAAATGATTTGATGATGTCAAAAGTAACAGATCAATTATCACTTCGAACAGCACTTGTGGAAGAAAAAATGATCAGTACAGTTAGATTGATTGAGACACTGAGTTTAGATAAAAAAGTGATGAATAGTTTAAAAACAAAAACAGAAAATGCTGATCTGAAAGCAACATTTACAACAACGCTTGAAAATTACAGTGACCTGATCACATTGATTGCACTGATTGATGAAGAGGGTACTGTACTTTTTTCAGATAGTAAGAATGATATCAAAAACATTGATGTGAGTGAAAGAGACTATCTTAAAGACGCAATTTCATCAAAAGAAACAGTTATCAGTGAAGTGATTCTATCAAAAGCTGATAATAGTCAATCTATAGCGATCTGCAAACCTATTTATGACAATGGCAAATATATTGGGTCCATCGTATCAACCGTTAAATTTACTTTAATAACAGATCTGATTAAAGAAACAAAAATAGCCGAAAAAGGTTATGCTTATATGGTAGATATAAAAGGTGATAATGCAGGATTGGTTGTACAACATGTAAATCCAGATATGATTATGAAGAAAAATCTGTATGAATACGATATTCCTGAACTTACCGATTTAGTGGACCAAATGAAAACGGTTGAAACCGGTGAAGGCTATTACACGTTCGATGGTGAAAAAAAGTATGTAAAATATCAGCAGTTTGAAAATTGGGCGATTGCCATTACTGCAAACCAGTCGGATTTAAATGCGACCGCTCTTAGCATAAGAAATATGGTTATTGTTACAATACTAGTAGCTATTGTTATTGCCAGTTTAGTAGGATATATAGTGATAAACCGATTGATCATAAAACCGATTGGTATTTTGGAACGTTCGATGTCAAAAGCAGGTGAAGGTGATTTAACACATCATGTAGAGATTCGTACAAAAGATGAGATTCAACAACTGGGTGAGTCCTATAATATGATGTTGGACAATCAGAAAGAAATACTCAACAGAATCATCTATATTTCTCAGGATTTATCTGCTTCAGCAGAAGAATTAACCGCTTCAGCAGAAGAGGTAAATGGCAGTGCCGATGAAGTCAGTGAAAACATCAACGGTATGATGGAAAACATCTTATCTGAAAATACGGCAATAAGTTCGGTTGAGGGAGAAATGGAAAAATTAAACGAATTTGTGGAGACCTCAAACATGCTGACAAAAAAATCACAGATAGCCTGTATTGAGACTCTTGAAACGGCCAATGAAGGCAGGTTGGGTGTGGAATCGTCAATCCTCTCAATTACCAATATTTCAAATGCAACAGATGAGTTGATGGATGCTTTTGAAGTTTTAAATACTCATGCAAAAAAAGTGACTGGTATCAGCGAAACCATTAAATCAATTGCAGAGCAAATTAACTTGTTGGCATTAAACGCTTCCATAGAAGCTGCAAGAGCCGGTGATGCGGGAAGAGGATTTACGGTTGTTGCTGAAGAAGTTAGGAAACTGGCAGAGCAAACAACACAAGAATCTGCAAATGTTTACAATGTTTTAAATACCATTATTAAACTCATCACAGAAGCCAATAAAAATGCAGATAGTGCCAAAATTAATGTAGATAAAGGTGAAGCAACCATACAGTCGTTAGATGGCAAGTTCTTGAGTATCATAGAAGGATTTGAAAACATCAATTCGCATATTTCAGAACTGAATGATATTTCGTCAAGTCAAGTTGTAATATCGGATGACATCAATAAATCAATTGTAGATATTTCAGGTAAATCATCATCGAATACTTCGATGGCGCAGGAGATTTCAGCTTCAGCTGAGGAACAAGCTGCCATTACAGAGAGTCTGTCACAAGCCTCAGAAGAAACAAGTGCTATGGCCGATGAACTCACAAACTTGGTAGCAAGATTTACAATTGAATAAATTCATTGGTTGGATTCATACAATCTTGAGTATTGACGGGTATAAATTTTTATTGTACACTATGTAAAACCGATGATTGGAAGAGTAGTTATATGAGAACACTTTAGAGAGCAGGAGATGGTGAAAACCTGTGTGGGCGATTATGATGAAAGACGTCTTTGAGGTGTCTGTGTGAATGTCTATTAGCACAGATCGTATGCCCGCGTTATAGGGTCATAAGAGGACTTTTAGTCAACTAGGATGGTACCGTGGATATGACATTCACTCCTAAATGGAGTGGGTGTTTTTTGTTTATATGGATTTGTATCTGTAACTTTATTATAGTATTGATATAGCTTAGTTATATCAATACAGATTGGAAAGTGATTTACATTTCATGTACGGATCATACCTGACACGAAGTTAAAAGAAGGGTGGCACCGCGATTACTCGCCCCTTGCTACTGGATTTGTTAATCAAATCCGACTTATGGAGGTGTATTATGAGAACCATGATTCAAGAAATCAATGAAGAAAAAGAAGTAACCGTGAGTGGCTGGATTCATAGAATCAAGAAACTCAAAGCAGTCGTATTTGTCATCCTAAAAGATCGAACAGGGTATATTCAGTTGGCAATGGATCCCAATACTTTTGGACATTTGAAACTGGAAACGGTTATTTCAGCAACCGGTACGGTTGTCTCAGGTGCCAACAAATACGGACAATTTGAAATTCAAGTAAAAAGTTTATCTGTGTTATCAGAAGTAACAGAGGATTTGCCTATTAAAATAAATGGCAAGACTTTGGATATTGGTCTTGATACCATGTTAAACAACAGAGTTTTATCACTTCGTCATGAACAGGAATCTGCTATATTTAAGATTCAAGCCGTTATTTCACAGAGTTTCAAATCCTTTTTAATAACAAGGGACTTCACAGAAATTCACAGTCCCAAACTGGTAAAAGAAGGTGCTGAAGGTGGCTCGAATGTTTTTAGTCTGGATTACTTTGGAGACGTTGCCTATTTAGCGCAGAGTCCACAATTTTACAAGCAGATGATGGTCATCTCAGGACTGGAGAGAGTTTTTGAAGTCGGATCTGTTTTTAGAGCAGAATCGCATAGTACGGTTAGACATTTAAATGAGTATGTGAGTATGGATTTAGAGATGGGCTTTATTGAAAGTGAAGAAGAGTTGATGATACTCGAGACAGAGCTCTTGAGACATATTTTCTCAGAGATTACTCATCGCTGTTCAAAGGAGTTGGCGTGTCTGGAAATCGAATTACCGATTATACCTGAAGTCATTCCAACCATGAGATTAGATGAAGCCACTGCACTTCTGAATAGAATACATGATAAAGAATTAGAGGGAGATTTGGATCCGGAATCGGAAATCCTGATTTATCAGCATATGTTTGAATTGACAGGTTCGGAGTTTTTATTCTTAACCCATTATCCTAAGAAAAAGAGACCCATGTATGCCATGCCTGATGGAAATGAAACTAGAAGTTTTGACTTGTTGTTTAGAGGACTGGAAATAACGACAGGTGGTCTTAGGATTCATCACTATCAACAACTCGTTGACAGTATGATAGAAAAGGGATTAAACCCAGTCCAGTATGAGTCTTATTTAGAGGCCTTTAAATACGGTGTACCACCACATGGTGGTTTAGCGATAGGATTAGAACGCTTAACTGCTAAAATCCTTAATATGGAGAATATAAGACGAACAACCTTGTTTCCTAGAGATAGAAATAGATTAACACCATAAATGAAGCTGCATCTGATGATGCAGTTTTTTTGGTGTTCATTTGGAAAGTTTATTATCTGTTCATTAGAACAGTGTGTTTTGCTGTTTTGAAATAAAATATGCCTCTTGGTATGAAGATAAAATTTAAACTAGAAAATCATATCAAAGTGTTGGTAGATGTGAGCTTGCCTTTAATAATGAATAGTTCATATGTATTTGGGTATATATTGTTAAGGGGTGATCATATGGATACAAAAGTTTTTTTAAGGGAAGAAGAAAAGTTTGTAACAGTTAATATTACAGATATCAATAAGCCCAGAATAACTGGGATCATGCAATTGAAATGGCAAAGAATCATAAACATCATTGCTAAACTACTGAATGTGCCCAGTGGTCTTATTATGAAAATTACAAGTGATTCCATGGAAGTTTTTTTGAAAAGCGAAAACGTTGAAAATCCTTATCCAGTAGGGGGTTCTGACACGTTAGGACATGGGCTCTATTGTGAGACCGTTATTGGTAAGAATAAAGCATTACTGATAGATAATGCACTGAAGTATAAGAAGTGGGAGAACAATCCAGATGTTAAGTTGAATATGGTTGCCTATTATGGACTGCCCTTACAGTGGCCCGATAAAAGTTTTTTTGGTACTATTTGTGTTTTAGATGATAAAGAGAACTCCTTTAATGAAACTTATCGTGAATTGATTAACGAGTTTAAAGGTACACTTGAAAATGATCTTGAGCTGTTGACAAACAGTAGTGAATTTGAGTATCTGGCAAATTATGATGCCCTTACAGGTGTTTACAATAGAAGAAAAGTTGAAACGGTTTTAAAGGAAGAGGTGGACAGGTACAATCGACTTAAAACCACTTTTTCTATCGTTCTTTTTGATTTGGATAATTTTAAAAAGGTAAATGATACCTTAGGACATGAAGCGGGTGATCAAGTACTTGTTGCTTTTGCCGAATCCGTTAAATCCAATATTCGAATAATTGATACTTTTGGTAGATTTGGTGGTGATGAGTTTTTGTTGATTTGCCCTGGTACAGATCGTGAGGGAGTAAAAGTCCTTATAGATAAACTAAGTCCGATTGTATTAAAAAAGATGCATATCATATCGGAAGTTGTTGGTGTTTCATATGGTGTATCTACTATAAATGACAGTCTTTTAACACCCGAGTCACTTGTGAAATTGGCAGATCGAAAAATGTATATTATGAAATCAGAACATAAAAAATATAAATGATTTGTAATGACTAATAACACCTCAATGTAATCATGGGTAGCAGCTTGTTTAAGAGGTTAAATTCTGCTAGTATCTTAAAGCCCACTTAGGATTTTATTTCCTTAAAACGGCATTGTACTATGAGAATTAAACGGTTAGCTTTGCTTTTTACGGGTATCAAACCAAAAGGAAAGTGGTGATATTATGGTAGGCGAACTTAGAAAGTTTTTATGCCCTGAATTCATATTTGGAAATGATTCAAGATTGCTTTTAGGTCAGTATCTGATTAATTTTGGAATAGAGAAAACGTTGATTGTTACAGATAAGAATCTAAGAAAATATGCTTGGTTTAACGATATTATTAAAAGAATAAAAGAACAGAATATCCAGTTTGACATTTTTGACGAAGTGACTGTAAATCCAAGGGACTTTGAGGTAGAACTTGGTGCGATTTTCTATGAAGCATGTGATGCAGACATCATCGTAGCAATCGGTGGAGGCAGTGTTATAGACTGTGCAAAAGGCATTGGCATATTGGTTTCAAACGGAGGTACTATTTATGACTATGAAGGAGTTGACCAAGTTGATTATCCCATTCCGCCGTTAATATGTATTCCTACAACATCGGGTTCCGCTGCGGATGTGTCTCAGTTTGCGATCATATCCAATCAGGTTTGTGAGTATAAGATGGCTTTGGCCAGTAAAACACTGGTACCAGACATGGCTTTGGTAGATCCAGTTGTAACTTTAACTTGTGATTTTAATCTAACGGTTGATGTCGGTTTAGATACAATGGTTCATGCCATTGAAGCATACGTTTCCAATGCTTCTTCATTTATTACTGATATACATGCCATTGAAGCGATTAAAATGATAATCATTCATTTACCAAAACTAGCGAATGATTTAGAGAACTTAGAGGAACGTGGTTATGTCATGCAAGCCTGTTTGAATGCGGGATTAGCTTTTTCTAATGCCAGTTTGGGATTGGTTCATGCCATGGCTCATGCACTTGGTGGTCGACTGGATTTAGTTCATGGAGAACTAAATGGTATTTTGTTAGAAGCGGTGGTAGACTTTAATTACGATGCTTCAAAAGAACGATATGATGAAATAAGCACTTTAATTCAACAGAATTCAAATATTAAATCGGGTAAGATAACCGATGTTTTACATGAGTTTATAGCAAACATCAGACACAATCGTAGCATTCCTGAAATGAGTTCAGAAGCGGTTGATTTATATGATGTCGCCAAATATGTGTTAAATGATCCATGTATAGTAACAAATCCAAAAACAGCATCAATTGAGGATGTGGTGAAAATTTATGAACAAATCTTCTGATGAGAAGTTGAGAAATGAGATTATTGGATTAGGTAAGAATTCTATTAGAAAAAATTATTACCGTTCATTAGTTGAGAAGCAAAAAGCATTAGAGCAAAAGAATGTTGAACTGAAAATTGAGGTTAACTTAAGAAAAGAAGCTGAAAAAAAATTAAGTCAGCTGAATGAGGAGTTAGAAGAACGTATTTCTGAAAGAACGATGGAACTAGATGAATCAAATCAAAAACTAAAAATGACAATAAGTAATTTAGAAAAATCATATGATTACTTGATTGAAGCAGAGAAGTTGGCTTCACTTAATCATTTGGTTAACGGTATATCTCATGAGTTAAATACGCCAATCGGAGTGAGTTTAACAACCGCATCGTTTGTAACAGATTTGGTTAAAAACACGCTTTTGAAACTAAACGAAAAAAATCTAAAGAGAAGTGAACTATTAAATACACTTGAGCAACTGGATAAAAGTTCTGGTATGTTGTTAGAGAGTATAAAACAAATGACGGAGCTGACAAGAAACTTCAAAAAAATTTCAGTGGTTCAGGACCATTATCGAAAATTTGATTTCTCGGTTTATGAGTATTTCCAAATGGTCATCAAAAGTATGCAAACAAACATAGCTGCTTTTGATAAAGTGCTAATCCGTAATAATTGTAATAAAGAACTTATCATTGACAGTTATCCAGGAATCTATTCTCAATTGTTAACCACTTTTTTAAACAATACTTTTGTCCATGGTTTCTCACAATCAGGTGGTATAATAACCATAGATTTTTATGAGGATGAAAGCTCATATTACTTTAAATACAGTGATGATGGCAAAGGGATGGAGGTTTCTTTGTTAACTCACGTCTTTGAGCCATTCTTTTCAACTAACATGAGCAGCAACACACCTGGATTGGGGTTGTTTGCAGCTTATAATTTGGTGGCAAATTTAGCTGGTAATATCAAGTGTTTCAGTTCACCTGGAAAGGGATTTGCAATTGAAGTAACAATACCTCGTAATCATAGGATTAAGAAAACAAAAAAAGGAATGTAAAAGATACTCGATAAACTGCTTTGCAGATAATGTTCGTGTATCTTTTTAGTTTTAATAAATCTATTTTTAAAAATGCATTGAGTCTGAAAAATGTAGATGATATAATAAAAATACGATATCCATTTATTAGCAACTATAACAAATATCCACTTATAAAGAGGGGTGTGGTGTGGATGAAAAAACTCATATTAACAATAAATATAATTCTTGTATTTTTTTTGCAGAGTTGCGCACCTGAAGTTGACACTGTATCAAATGCCACTGTTAAACAAACTGTTGTTATAACAAAAGTGCAAGATAGGATTTTAGCGGAATTGGTTTCGGATTTAGATAACGATACTATAAATGAACATGTACAGCTGGTTTTTAAATCAGGATCAAAAATTGTTTTAAAAGTAGATGATCAAGAATTTATGGTCGGCAATGATATTTCATATATTTTAAATAGCGAAAATCCGGATAAAAGATCTGAGTATGTTTTGAAAGCCATTGAAAACAAAATTTTTGTCATCAACGACTATTATAACAAAGAATTTAATTATGATGATATTCATATTACATGTTACTCATATGAACAGAATTTGATAGAAGAAATTTGGACTTCTAGAAATCCTTTAGGTCTGATCGTGGAGTCAAAAACAGACAATCAAAATGAGGTCGTTATCAGTCATGAGTCTTTTGTACATCATGTAAAATTAGATGAAGGCTTATACAATAATGTATTCACAAAACAGTTAATAGATTTATCCTATATTAATTGCTCGTTAGGTGATAGTATAGATTATAGATTCCTTGATTATGATCAAGATGGTAACTTGGAACTTCTTGTAAAAGGTAAAGTGAAGTTAAATGATTTATATAATATCAAACCCTTCTATAGAATCTATGAGTTATCGGAAACCATCAAACTAGATAATTGTGGTTTTTATGATGATCTTGAAATGGAACAATACTTTAATTAAAACATAGTGAATTAAATAAGCATTTCCAAAGGTCATGTAAATGACTTGATTTATATTGACTGTATGAATATCAACAAGGAGATACAAATGAGATTATACGATAGATTTTATTCAAAAGAAAAAGACAGTAGAGATATACGGCCAAACGATTTAGCCGTTCAATCCGTTAAACACATTACTAAAGGAGAAGCCTTGGATTTAGGGTGTGGAGAAGGACAGGATTCAATTTTTTTGAAACAATCAGGATTTAACGTTACTGCTATAGATACTTCTAAAGTGGCGTTAGACAATTTATTGGAACTGGCAAAGGATTATAATGTAGAGCTTGATGTTGTACACTCGGATATTAAAACATTTAAATTTGATAAACAATATGATTTTGTATTAGCAGAAGGCAGTATACATTTTCTGAAGAATGATCAAATTAAACCGTTTATAAGAACATTACAAGATAATACAAATGTAAATGGTGTGCATTCTTTGGAATTTTTCAATCATAAAACATCTAAAAATCAAGTGAACAGTATGGCGAAGTGGGGCATATCTACAATAGATACTGAAGTTTTGGTAGAGTATTATAAAGGTTGGGAAATCTTGTCGATGAAAGAGGAATTGCAAGAAAAAAATGAGTACTCCAAGAGAGGTATAACTCAATTGATTGTTAAGAAGATTACATAATCTTTTTTTTGAATTTGGATATAAAGGAAGTTTAAATGGCATTTAAATTGGCAATTGCACAACTTCATTCGCTCCGAAACAAGAGTGCTTCAAATATGGAGAAACATATAAGGATTGCTACAGAAGCTGCAAATAATCGAGCAGATATACTCGTGTTTCCTGAACTTTCATTGACTGGATATGAACGAAAACTCGCAAGTTCTCAAGCCTTTTCAATAAATGATCAAAGGCTTCAAGGACTGGTTGATATCAGTAGGCTTCACAATATGGTTGTTGTGGTTGGCGCTCCCATTAAAGATGATGGACTATATATTGGCTCTCTTGTACTGATGCCTGATGGTACAAGAAAAGTATATTATAAAAACAATCTTCATGAAGGCGAGGAATTGTATTTTACTAGCGGCTCAGAAGCTCTGATACTAAAAGTCAAAGAAGAAAAAATCGCCTTGAGTATTTGTTATGATATAGAAGTGGAAACACACTTCAAAAGCTTGGCAAATGAAGCAACGCTTTATATCTCAAGTATTTTTTACTCTCCAAAGGGTATGGTTGGATTAAAAGAAAAAATTAAGACTTATAGTCAAACATATAAATTGGATATCGGGATTTCTAATTTTGTAGGTGATGTATGGGAAAACAAAGCTGGAGGCATGAGTTTATTGTATTCAAAACACGGAAAATGTGTTTCAGAAGCTTCTTCAGATCAGGAAACACTTGTGATTTATACAAAATCTGATGATACTTGGTCAGCAAAGGTCATAGCCATTTGATTAGGAAACCGTCATTTGTGACGGTATTTTCTTGTTGATAAAGGTACGTTGTGATGTGACATTCATATTTCTGTATGATACACTTAACATACCATTATAGTTAAAAGAGGGCTTATGAAGAAAAGAAAATTATTGATAATAATTCCAATAGCAATGGTTCTAATAGTCGTCAATCTGATGAGCCGTTTTACATCCATAGAAGACAATTTGAGGTATCAGTACGGTACACCAATTGCAGAAGTAGAGATTGTTGATGATGCACATCAACTGGTTTTATTTAGCATGGATGACAGTATTGGAATCACTCGTTATACGAGGTTTATAAATTTCTACACTGTAAAAGACGATTATGGTCACGTGAAACCAAAAGACGATATCTTTGTTGCCGTTTCTGAACGAGCTGAGATTGATAACATCATTTGGGGACAGGTAGATAGCAATACTTCTAAAATAGAACTCGAGTTTTATAAGGAAACACTTACTTACTCTGTAGATTTAGATACTGAAGAAGGTTACTTCTATTATTTAGCAGATTGTGAGCATAATCTGAATGATCCAGATTGGAAACTCCGCATAAAAACATTTGATATATTAGGTGACCTTCTTAAAACTGAAGAAGTGCCTTTATATAAGGATTTATAAAAATAGATCATCCAACTCCGATATAGTATGAGTAAGGGTGATCTTTTTCATATGGATAATTTATATCCAGTTGATGAATTGGAGATAGCCTTTGCTCGTATGGAAATAAGCTATTTTATATGGCTGAATTCATTTCTTTCATGTATGATGGAATTAGTCATAGAAATAAGGAGGAATTATGCTTTCAAGAGGACAAAAAGTATCGAGAATATTAGGAAGATATGATGATGATAAATCAGTTGTTGAGATTTACAAGGTATTGGAACCTGTATTTTATAAAAAGTTAAATAAATTAAGACCGTCTGAAAGAGTTTTTTGCTTCTTGGGTGCATTTAAGTTTCTTACTGAAACAAAAGGTTTTGATGGCTTTTATAAAGATGAATCCGGTAACTATTCATATGAAATATATGAAGCATTAGAAACAATAGGTGCGAGTCAATACAAGGCGTTATTTTATGAGTCGATGAAGGTTTATGAAGGTATAGTCCCTAAAGCTCAAGAGGAAAGAACACTTTTTATTACAAAACACCAAGATGACTGTACAAAATTATGGACACCACTAGAAACTAAATTCAAAAAAATAGATGAAAATTTCGATAAGTTGCTGATAGATTATGTTCGTGCTAATTTGTTGGAGTTCAGATAACGTTTGGAATGACATAGCTAGTCTAAGTCTGATGTTATTATTTATAAAACACCCTCTAGAACCTTGCTTGTGCAAGGTTCTGGTTGATTGCAAAACTCATTGTCACCTTCATCGGTATTTGCATGTGTGCAAGAGTTATTAACCTATTTTCCTCTAA
>JAEIOD010000034.1 GCA_016342415.1 Clostridiales bacterium | reverse complement strand
TTAATGCTTTGATAATGTAATTATATGGGATTATAATGTATCATTGAGGTAGAGAACATGAAAGTAAGACCGGATGTTATAGAACTTGTTGGTTTTAAGAGAAGTGAGTCTACGATCTATTATGGCAATGATCTTAAGTAGTAGATATTGAAGACTCTAGTAGTAGATATTGAAGACTCTAATAGGAGAATGTGATGAATAAGTTAAATATAAAGATTTCAAGTGTCTTTATTAGAGTTTTTACAGTAATGTTGATTCTTGTTAGTCTATTGGGAATGATTTTGGGCTTTGGTATTATTGTTGCTTAACATTTATGCTGATGGTAAGATGATTGGATTCGTAATGATTGTATATGGTAATACAGGATATGAACAACCAGGCTATGCAATAAATAATTATTGTCTGTTGAGATTAATGATTGATGAGAAGTTTCAAGGTCAAGGTTATGGAACAAATGCTATGAAAAAAATAATAGAGTTCATAAGAACATTTCCTGCTGGGAGAGCAGAATATTGTTGGTTACCCTATAAACATGAAAATACAACAGCTAGAAAATTGTACGAAAGTTTTGGATATATAATATTGACAGTGGTGAAGTTGTTAATGGTGAGAATATCTCTTTGCTGAAACTTTCTAATACAAATTGAAACAGATCTTAAAGTCAGTTACATGCAGCTGACTTTAAGATATTCTGATAAGTGTGGATGATTTGATATTCTAGTGATGTTAATAACTGGAACTATATTGTATCATATAATATGAGCATGGTTAGTAGGTCTAGGAACCAGTATTATAGTTTTGAAATGTAAATCTATACGAATCTATAAAGGAGAATGACTATGAATGAGATAATAATAGAAGAATACTCATACAAATGGCCACAAATGTTTGAGCAAATAGCTGAAGAAATTAGAAGGGGATTAGGAGATGTAGCAATTAGAATAGACCATATTGGTTCTACATCAATTCAGGATCTTGCAGCAAAGCCCATTATTGATATACAGATTTCTGTAAATTCACTAGAACCATTGGAATTATTCAAGCAGCCATTAGAAGAATTAGGTTACGTTTATAGAGAGAACAATCCTGAAAAAACAAAGAGATATTTCAGAGAGCAGCCAGGAAACAAGAGAATACATATACATGTTAGAAAATTTGGGAGTTGGCATCAACAGTTTGCTCTATTATTCAGAGATTATTTACGAACTCATTCCTTTGAGGCAACATTATACGAAAGAGAAAAGATTAGGTTATCAGAATTATATAGGGATAATAGAATTGCCTATGTAGAGGGGAAAAACAAGATATTTTGGGAGATAATATATAGGGCTGATAGATGGGCTGGACGAACTGGATGGGAACCGGGAGAAAGTGATGCATAGCTGGCATTTTCTGATTTGTATGGATAAATGAAACTATAGTGAAATAACTTTCGTTTGTCAGCATAAATTCTAAATGTTACAATAATTGAAGATTAATTAATAATGATAGAAATAGGAGCGTATATTGAAGATAATAATTAGAAGTGAAGAAGTAAAAGATTATAGTAAGATTGCTAATGTGAATTACTTAGCTTTTCACAATTGGAAGCCAGATAATCCTTTTGTAAGAGAAAGTATTATGGTAGATGTATTACGACAACATTCTGGATTTAATCCAGAACTTTCTCTTGTTGCCGAAGTGGAGGGGAAAATTGTGGGGCATGTTCTCTTTCTTCAATTCGATTTTATTGTTATGGGTGAAGTTATACAAGGGATGATATTAGGACCTGTTGCAGTAAAACCAGAATTCCAAAAATTAGGAGTTGGAAAAGCGTTAATAGAAACAGGTCATAAAAAAGCAGAAGACCTTGGAATTCAGATTTCACTGTGCTGTGGACATGATAAGTATTATCCAAAGTTTGGTTATAAAAACGCCATGTTTTCTTTAGGAGGAGTGAAAGTTTCTGATAAAAGTAAAGATAGTAAAGGGTTAGATTATAAACTAAGAAACCTTGAAGAAGCTGATGAAAGTTTTCTTAAACCTTTATGGTTAGAGTGGCATAAAGATGATGTCTTAGCAGTATGTCCAGGAGGCAATCTAAGTGACTGGGTGAATTATAATGAGAAATGTGAAGTGAAAATAGTAGAGGTCAATGAAAATCCTATAGGCTACATACGTTATCAAATATTTAATGGACTTGAAGTAAAAGAATTAATGGCAGTAGAAGGTGAGTTTATAAATATGCTTAATGCTACTTTGAATATTTCAAAGGGAAAAAAAATTGATAGTGTCAACCTTTTAATGGATATGGAAAAAATTGAAAGATTAGTTGGCCAAGATAAAATATTTGATATAGAAAATAGATATTCAGTATATGATGCTTTTATGATAAAGTCTCTAAAGGAAAATTCGGTTGTAGATCAATATTTGGATAAAGTGATAAATAAAGAGATTAAAGCAGGAGTCATATCGTTAACCAATGTGTATGATATTGAAGAATAAAAGAAAGATAGGATTGTACAGCCTTTGCATAACCGATCAGACTTATTATTATAATATATCTAGATAGCTATTTTGATAAATTTAGTTGTAACATGTCGTAACAACTTGCCATGGTTATCTACCCTTCTATTGAAAGCTTCAGGTGAGAATGGCAATTATAAGTAAAGAGCAGTCTAGTCCGAAAACAGATTAGATTGTTCTTCTTTTATTGGCTTATAATGTATATTTTGATTTTTTAGCTCATTTTTTATATATGACTTTATACTGTTCAGAAAGTCTCGAAGACACATTTTGTGTTGACTTAATTGGATGTGTTGGATAAACTAATGAAGTAACCACTTAATCAAAGGAGCAGTGATGTTAGATAAATTAAAGGCAATAAGTGATGAAAAGAGATTTATGATCATCGAACTGCTATTGCATAAAAAATACTGTGTAAAAGCATTGGCAATGCATCTGGGGATATCTGAATCTGCAGTGTCACAACATATGAAAGTACTTCGTCATGCTGGCTTGGTAACCGGTAAAAAAGAAAGTTATTTTATGCATTATGAAGTCAATAGAGATACATTGAAAGAGATTGGTGACTATATGATTACTCTCTCAGATTTTAAAGATGAGTCTTTATGTAATAGAAAAGCGACCCATATATGTTGCATGGAAAAGGAGTAATCATGAATTATTTACTGTATATCATAACCATTATTTTATTGACTATCTCATTTTTTAAGAGTAGATCAAAGACAAGAAAAGCACTTAAAAAAGCATGGAAATCATTTAATAAAATATTACCTCAATTTATAGGTGTCATAATACTTGTAGGCATCATGTTAGCTATTTTTGATGCAGAAGTCATATCAAAGATTATTGGTGAAAAATCTGGTGTTTTAGGAATGATAGCTGCATCTGTGATTGGATCCATTACCTTGATTCCTGGATTTGTCGCTTTTCCAACAGCGGCAATGCTTTTGGAAAATGGTGCAGGATATACACAGATTGGTGTTTTTGTCTCAACACTCATGATGGTCGGTGTTATGACTATTCCGATAGAGATAAAATATTTTGGCAAGCGATTAACCATTCAACGTAATCTATTGGCGTATGGATTCTCTTTTATTGTTGCGTTTGTTATAGGGAAAGTTGCAGGTGGCATATGGTTTTAATAAAAAAATATAGATTTGCAATCATTTCGATGACGGGCATGATTCTACTTTCTGTCATCAATCTGGAGCTTGGGAAAAAAGCCCTCAGTATTACTGGAAGCTCTTTAATGGAGATGTTAACCATAATTCCACCCGTTTTTATATTATTAGGTCTTCTTGATGTTTGGATACCCAGAGAAGTCATGATGAAATATCTTGGAGAACATTCAGGCGTAGGGGGTATTGTCATATCCATTATATTAGGTTCAGCCGCCGCCGGACCGTTATATGGTGCTTTTCCTATTGCAGCGATTTTTATGAAAAAGGGCGTAAAGTTTTCTAATATTTTAATCTTCATCGGTGCGTGGTCCACCACTAAAATTCCTATGTTTATGTTTGAACTGAGTTCATTGGGACCTAGATTTGCTGTTACCAGGATGGTTGTTGATCTTATAGGGATTATAGTAATGGCATATATTTTAGATACTGTTACACCTAAAGAAACAAAAGAAAAAATCAGAAGAGAAGCAGAAGCATTATAATGAATGGAATCTTTTAGAAATGGGTAAACCTGTCATAACAAGAAAGGTATTGACAGGTTTTTTGTTCTGATAAGCAGTATGATTGTTATAGGAGGCAAGATGGACTGGATAACAAGCTTAAATAACGCCATAACATATGTAGAAAATCATTTGACTGATGAGATTAATTTAGATAAAGTCAGCCAAGTGGCCTACAGTTCTACATATCATTTTCAAACCATGTTTAGAATGTTAACCGATATGACTATTACTGAATATATCAGAAAACGTAGATTAACACTGGCGGTTTCCGATTTAGCTCAGGACAAGAAAAAAGTCATAGACATTGCTTTAAAATATGGTTATGAAACACCTGAATCCTTTACAAAGGCATTTAAAAGGTATCATGGTGTTTCACCCTCAGTGGCTAAAAAAGGTGGTCAAACCTTCCAGGCTCTTTTGCCATTACACATACAAGTTACTTTGAAAGGAGCACTACCTATGGATTATAGAATTGAAAAGAAAGAAACAATGAGTTTTAAAGGGATAAAAAGAACCGTTTCATCTGTTGATGGTGAAAACTTCAAAACTATTCCAAAGTTTTGGAATGAGTTTTTTAAACTTAAAACAGCAGATATGTTCGACAAGCATGTTGGACCTTTAGGCTATATTGGCGCATGTTACAACAATGATGAATCCACTGAAACGTTTGATTACATGATTGGTGTAGAAGCCAGTGACGACATTAAGGGAGAAACAGTGGATGTATTGGAGATACCTGAATCAACATGGGCTGTCTTTACATCAGTTGGCAGTATACCTGAAGCTATTCAAGATGTATGGAAAAGAATTTATCAAGAGTTCTTTCCGGGGACTCATTATGAACATGCCATGTTACCAGAATTGGAAATATATCTTCCAGGTGATATAACTAAGGATGATTATAAATGTGAGGTCTGGATCCCTATCATCGAAAAATAGCAATGCCTGATTGTAATATTATGCGACCTATGATACCATAATGTACGGAGTATAAAGGAGGCATAATATGCATGAATTACCGAATTGTCCGAAATGCAATTCTGAATACACATATGAAGATGGCACGATGTTGGTATGTCCAGAATGTGCTTATGAATGGACTTTAGAGTCGGCACAAGAAGAAAAAGTGGTTAAGGATTCTAATGGTAATGTATTGTCAGATGGTGATACGATTACCGTGATTAAAGATCTAAAAGTCAAAGGTTCTTCTTCTGTTGTTAAAAGAGGTACGAGGGTTAAAAACATTCGTCTTGTAGAAGGGGACCATGACATTGATTGTAAAATTGATGGCTTTGGTCAAATGAGTTTAAAATCTGAATTTGTTAAAAAATTATAGGACATTGTCCTATAATTTTATTTTTTGAAGGTATAATAAGTAAGAAAGGAGTCATTATGTTAATAGATGCACATTGTCATTTTTTTACTAAAAATGTTTTAACTCAGAGTTTATCAAAATTGGAAAATCATATGGAAAGACTGGAAAGAATGTCCAAGCCTGCTGCAAAAGTCGGTTCAGCTGAGTTGGTACAGCTTGGAACGAATACTTTTGAGTTCGTAAATAAAGCCATACAATTAACACCTCTAGAGATGTATGAAGAAATGAAAAAGTCATATGGGGAACCCTTTATAGCCGTACCTCTAATGCTTGACTTATCCTATGCATTTATCGCACCTCAGGATAAAATGATAGAAAATAAAAAATCGCTTATAAGATCCATGAAGAATATAGCTGAAAAAAAACGGAATGAAGGTGTTTCGGATTGGATGAACAATCTATCCTTGTCTATAGAGAAAAAATTAGATGTTTATGACCGTTCAGTGATGTTGATGGATGTATTTAAAAACTCATATGAAGAACAAATCAACGATTTGACGACTGTAAAAAAACAATACCCGGAATATATATTTCCATTCTTTTCGATAGACCCAAGAAGAGATGATGAATTTGAAGAGGGGGTTTTAGGAGAGATTAAGAAATATATAGGAAAAGATAAACCTTTTATAGGTTTAAAATTATATACATCGTTGGGTTACTCACCAACACATCCGGTTTTATATGATAATGCTGGAAAAGAAAGTGTCTACGAGTATTGTGAGAAACATCAAATCCCGATTACAGTTCATGCTTCTTTAGAAGGCTTTTCTCATATGTTGGATAAAAACTATGTGGAGGGAGACGTCTATTATGCTTCGGCTGGAAGAGCAGTACCATCAGAAGATGTTTATGAAGAGGGTATTGTTACATACAAAAATAATATAGGGCGGTTAGATTTTGCTGAATTAACAGCTGAAAGGTTGCTGATTTTAAACCATCCTTTTATATGGAAAAAAGTATTAAAAAAATATCCGAAGCTAAAAATAAATATGGCTCATTTTGGAGGCAGTATTCAGATCAGTAAATTTCTTAACAACAATCAAACAGGCTTCTACTCAGAGTATATTATAGATTTGATGTCAGAGTTTCCAAATGTGTATACTGATTTAAGCTGTTTATATAATTATGAAAACAAACCGGATTACATGGTTGAAGTTTACGAAAAGTTGTACAAACCTTTACCTGAACATATTAAGAGTAGAGTACTCTACGGTTCTGATTATTTTATGATCTCGTTATTCAATACAGATTTAAAAGACTATATTGAATTGTTTAGAGAAGCCTTTGGTGAGGAATTTACTAGAATATCTGAAAGCAATCCAACTAAATTCATATTTGATTCATAATGATTAAAAGTCCTATGCAGCAATAGGATTTTTTTTGTTTTATATGGGTATGTATATGTCAAAGGAGAACTCTATGTTAAATTCACTTAAAACTCGTATGATATTGAGTATTGCAGGTTTGGTTAGTATTTCAATACTCATTACATTTTTAATAGTTCTACAAAATGTTACTTCACAAATGAAGTTGACTCTAGATGAAGAAGCTATTTCTAGTATTGAATTCACAAAGCGATATATTGAAGTACAATATAATAATATACTTAGAACTGATGAAATCATATTAGAGACTAAGAAAAAACAATTGACTGATACAACCGATCTGGTGTTTGTTCAATTAGAAGAAATATATAAAGCTTATGAAACAGGCACTTATTCAGAGTCTCAAGCTAAGAAATTAGCAATAGAAACCATATCTCGAGCTCAATATGGAGATGGCTTTTTTTGGATACATTCGATGGAAAAACCCTATCCAAGAATGATTTTAAATACTCAAGAACCTTCTTTGAATGGGAAGGTATTAGATGATTCTAGATTTAATGCACTTAAAGCTACCAATGAAAATGTTTTCAAGCATTCAAGAGACATGGTACAGGAAAATTCTGAAGGTTATTTTGAATACTATTGGTATGAAAAAAAAGGTGATCAAAAAGATAAAATGGCTTATGTTAGGCTCTTTGAACCGTGGCAGTGGGTTATAGGAACCGATTTGGTGTATGATGAAATAGAAGAACAGGGATTAGAGGCTTATGACACTGCGACTATAGAGTTAAACAAGATCAACAATGAAAGCAGAACAATAAAAGGTTATTTTTTCGTATTTGACAGCAATCATAATATGCTGGTACATCCAAATTTAGCTGGTCAAAATACTTTGTCATTAATCAATCCTTTAACAGGTAATCCAATCACAAGAGAGTTGATGGGAGTTTCTGATTTCAATAATGAGTACTTGGAATATTTATGGGATAAACCAGATGATCCTGATAATTTTGTATACACAAAACGTGCATATGTTACTTATTTTGAACCCTTGGATTGGTATATTGCCTCATCATATTATGAAGATGAAATCAACAAAAGAATCTATGATATGATAAGAATTATTATAAGCGTATTTATTATTCTATTGATTGTATCCATTGTTTTGGCAATACTGATCAGCAGTAGTATTACAAATCCGCTAAGTTTATTGGTTGAAAAAATACTTAAGACAGATAAAGAGGGTATACCAAATCACATTGAAATTTCTGGAACGACTGAAGTTCAAGTGTTAAGTGAAACGATGAATCATATGATTTCTTCCATCAGAGAGAGCCAAGCCGAGATTAAATCATCTCATAATAAATTACAAAATATACTGGACTCAGCAACGAAATTATCCGTGGTATCAACTGATCCAAACGGCTTGATTCAAATATTCAATATAGGTTCTGAAAATATGCTTGGTTATAAAGCTGAGGAATTGATTGATATTAAAACACCTGAAATATTTCACTTACAGTCGGAATTAATAGAGAGGAGTCGAGTTCTCAGTGAGTTGTATCAAAAAAATATATCAGGTTTTGATGTGTTTAGAACAATCCCTGATGAAATGGGATATGAAGAGAGTGAATGGACGTATGTTAGAAAAGATGGTACTCATTTAACTGCTAATTTGATTGTTACCAAGATTGTTGATGAAAAAAACAATATTACAGGTTATCTAGGGATGGCTACTGATATAACGAGTAAAAAAGATATGGAGAAAAAGCTAAAAGAAAGAACTGAAGAACTTAAACGTGCTGTTAAGAACTTGATTACGCATGAAGAACATTTAGAAGATATGGTAAACGAAAGGACCATAAAGCTGGAAGAGTCGGTAAAAACAATTCAGGAAACACAAAATCAGTTGATTGAATCAGAAAAAATGGCTCTTTTGGGATCCTTAGTTGCTGGTGTTGCTCATGAAATCAACACACCTGTTGGAATCAGTATTACTTTAGCATCAAACCTAGAAGATAGATCTGATAAGTTTATAAAAAAATTAGAAGAGGGTAAACTTACTAGAAACGAAGTAATAGATTTTGTTCAAGTAGTAAGTGAAAGTTCGAAAATGTTGTATCGTACAATGAAACAATCAGCGGATCTAGTACAGAGTTTCAAATTGGTCGCAGTTGATCAGAGTGTTGAGAGTAAAAGGCAGTTTGAATTATGTGAATACATACAAGAGATTTTGAACAGTCTGGGATCAAAATTCGAACGTGCTAACATAAAAATCAAAGTTACATGTGAGAATGTGATTTTCATTGATAGCTATCCAGGTACGTTTTATCAAATCTTGACAAATCTTTTGATGAACTCATTAAAACATGGCTTTATGGATCAAGAATCTGGGGTTATAGAGATTGAACTGATCGATAAAGAGGAGTCTTTTGAAATTATTTATCAAGACAATGGTGTGGGTATAGATGAGGATCAAACAAAAAAAATATTTGAACCCTTCTATACAACAAGAAGAAGTGATGGTGGTACAGGCCTGGGATTAAATATCGTAAATAATTTGATTTACCAAAAATTGAAGGGAAATCTTACTTTTACGAGTTCTATAGATGAAGGCATAAAATTTGTCATCACCATACCAAAATAGACCATGATAGTAAAGTTGTTCACGTAAAGAAAAATCTATTATCGAATAGATTTTTCTTTGTTTTTTTGTATGAGTAGATTTTTCTCAAGCGGCTCTTGAAAATAATAACCTTGAAATTCATCACAGTTCATAGACAACAATGTTTGATATTGTTCAAAGGATTCAACACATTCTGCTACAATTATCAAATCTAGTTGATGTCCTAATTGTATGATACCTTTCACAAGTGATTTTACATCATCATCATGTAAATCCCGGATTAAGCTGCTATCAATTTTTAATTTTTGAATAGGCAATTCTTTGAGTGTTCTAATAGAAGAAGAACCTTTACCAAAATCAGCTAAAATAACACCGATACCAATTACGTTTAATGCTTTTAATTTATTTATAGATTGTTCGAGATCATATGTAACAATGTCTTCTGTTATATCAAAGGAAAAGACTTCAGGATTGATGTTCTCCTGCTTGAAAACAGATAATATATTCGAAATAAACAAAGGATTCAAAAGCTGTCTGTGCGCCAGATTGACAACTATTTTTAAAGGCTGATTATCATCTTGTTTGAGCTGATGATAATCTCTACAGACTTTTGTTAAAATTAAAGTGCTTAATCTACTTAACAATCCAGTAGATTCAGCAATCTCTAAAAACTGTTCAGGATGTAAGAGACCTTCAGTTGGATGTACCCATCTTGTTAGAGCTTCTAAGCAAATGCGTTGATTATCTTTATCAACCATTGGTTGATAATGTATTATAAAATCATTATTCTCAACCGCTTGCTTAAAATCTTCTATCAGAGAAAGTCTTGTAGTACGACTATTCGGTAAAAAACGAGAAAATATCTTATACTTGTTTTTACCTTCTTGTTTGGCTAACGACAAAGCAATACCTGCACACTCAATTAATCCCCCGCTTATTGAGACGTCATCTGGATATCTTGCAATACCGATAGTACCTGAAATCGTAATATTGTACTCTGTACTGAATGTGAATTTTCTTAATGATTCCAATATATAATTTGCATGGCTGGTTATCTTAGATAACTCAGGTGATGTATCCAGAAAGGCAAATTCATCTCCTGAAATATGGTACAACTTTAAGTCAGTTTCTTCGATTTCCAATAATTTATTACTTATTTCATGCATCAGTGTATTGGACTTTTCTTTGCCTAGTAATTCATTAATGGTTCTATAGTTATCAAGATCTAATAAATACAGTATCATCTCAGTATTGTTATGGAGCTGTAAATCGTGTTTTAATTTTTCGAGATTTGGCAAATGAGATTGTATGCTGAAATAACTGAGTCTTTTTAATTTGTTCTGCTCGTTGCTTATTGTCTCTAAAGTGTCATTGATGACATGAGACAGAGTTCCAATTTCGTCGTTAAACTCAATTGGTACAACTTCAGAAAAATTGCCTGTTTGAGCTTTCTTTAAAGCATGTACCATCTTGTTGATAGTGTTGGTATATTTCATTACAAAAAAACAAATTAAAGAAATATAAGTAAAACTAAAGAAGATAAGACTAATAAAGATTTTCTTAAACATTATAGTCCTGAATTCGATTAGAGTTTTGTATTTAATCGAGTTGATGATTGTCCAGCCGTTGTGTGTAGGTGACAAATAATGTCGATGACGCTCACCATCAACTGGAACATCAAAAAATAATGGTATGGATTGCGATGTATCAATTGTAATCTCTGAAATCGTATTCTCACCATATTCAGGATGATAGACAATTTCATTGTTTTGATTCATAATCCAATAATAATCATCCTCTGATTCATTGTATTGTGACAATTGATTTTTTATATGATTCATATTCAAGTGCATGCCAATAATGCCAATAAACTCATCATTGTAATATAAAGGCATAATATAAGAACTGATATCTTGAGTATTATAAGGAGAGATCCAATTGGAATTCTCCGTTTCCTTTGCATCAAAAAACCAATCCATATTGTCTTTTGATTGATATCTTTCATATGGTATTTTGTCATGACGAATCAAATTTTGATCGTCTTTAGTAATCCATACATCATGTATGTCTTTTTCATTGTTGGGTTCAAGATATGTATAGATACTAAATGATGCCACTTTTTCTGAATTTAAATAGTCAGAAAACAATAAGGCAATATTTTCTTCTAAGTCATTTAGAGTTTTGGTTGAAGACATATTTTCCTTATACATTTCTTCTACAACCTGACCAAGAGAAGTGACTGATGATTCGACTTTATACAATTCTAACTCAAATTCAGACTTGATGTTATCTAGTTGTGCTGACTTTCCATCGTTTAGAAGAGAGTTGTACTGATCTATCGATTCTTTTGAAGTTAATCCCACTATAACTAAGCCAAATATTAGATTTAAGCTAATTACCAGAAATAATATTTTAATAACCAAAGAATTCCATTGTATTTTCATAAAGACTCCTTGTTAATAACTATCGTTTCTATATTACCCAATATTAGCCTTCTGTAACAAAAAAAAAAAAGCACATATGTGCTTTTTAGTTTAATTTTTGTATAGCTTCAGTAATGGTTTCACAACATAAAATAGTATGATTTTCAACAACCTCACCATTCTTAGTAAGAACGATAGAAGGGAATCTTTCAATTCCTAATTTATCTGCAATACCAGTAGATTTATAGATATCAACACGATTTACAACCAACTCATCTTTGAATCTACTTTCAATATTTTCAATGTTTCCAAGGAACTCTCTTGAATCTTGATCAATTGCATTGTAAAGGTAGATCAAACCAAGTTTGTCACTTTGCATTATTTTATCATTGAAAATTTCTTCCTCTGCAATATGCTTTTCAGCAGCAGTACCTGCGATAGCACCATCACCTACAGCAGTAGCAATTTGCTTTAACCATTTATCAGTTACATCACCAACGGCAAATACACCTGGTATATTGGTTTCTTTTTTCTCATTTACTGGGACATATTTTCTGTCAGTTAATGTCACTTGACCTTCAAATAATTCAGTGTTTGGAATATATCCTATGAATTCAAAACAATTGTCACAAGACACTGGAATAAGTTCCTCAGTTTTTACGTTCTTTAGAACTACTGTATCAAGGTAACTGTCACCTTCAAAACTATGAACGACTGAATTCCAGACAAACTCCATTTTGGGATTTGAAAGTGCAGCGTTCTTAGCAATTTCATTACAATCCATAATGCCTTCATCGTGCATGACAGAAACAGTAACTTTCTTAGCAAACTTTGTTAAGAACATACCTTCTTCGATAGCAGCATCACCAGAACCGATAACAACTACATGTTTATCAGTATTGGCAGCAGCATCACAAGTTGCACAGAATGAAATACCTTTATCAAATAAGAAGTCTTCTTCGTTTAATCCACCAGTTACTCTTGGTCGACCACCAGTTGCAATGATAACTGTTTTTGCGATGTATTTGTTTCTAAAAGTCTCTACAACTTTTTCATCACCCATTAAATCTACTGATTTTACTGCTGTTAATTTGAAATCAACACCCATGTTTTCAGCTTGTTTCTTCATTAAATTAGTAATGGTTTCACCTTTAGGTTCATCTGGGAACCCCGGATAGTTAGCAATTTCGTTTGTATATGTTGCCAAACCACCCACTAAGGCTTTTTCTATTAGAATAGTTTTTAATCGAGCACGGCCAGTGTATATAGCAGCAGATAAGCCACCAGGACCGCCGCCGATAATAACAACGTCATAATGTTCGACTTTCTTTTCTCTAGCCAAAATAGTCTCCTTACATAAAGAACTTAACAAGTAGTTTACTACCCACTATTGCACCAATAAACATTGCTACTGCAAATACCCAACCAGATAAAGACAGTGAAGCAATACCACTAAATAATGCACCAATATTACATCCATATGCAATTCTAGCGCCGTAACCCATTAGAGTACCACCAACAATTGCAGCAATAATTTGTTTCTTTGATTTGATTTTTTTGATCTTAAAGCCTGAGGCTAAAAGTGCTGTTGCCAATGCACCAAAGATGATACCAAGATTTCTCCATGTACCAGCATGTTCAAGGATACCAGCATCTAATGTTGCTTGAGCACCAGGACTTGCAAAATAATACCACTTATCAACTGATCCACCAAATAATTCAACAATCCACGCACCCCAATAGGCAAATACACCTGAGACTCCCCAAGGATTACCCGTTGCAGCCAATGTGATTATTTGAAATAAAGCCAATAAAATTGCAGCTGTCAAATATGTAAAAGGACTTTTTATCCATTTTAAATAGTATTCATTTTTCTTAACTCGATCAAAAAACTTTACCTTTTTCTCTGCGTTTTTTTCCAAAGTAGACACCTCCTAAAGTGAGGAAATTATTTGATTTTTTCGATGATTACTTCCCATTCTCCGTCATCTACTTCTTCAACTTCTACATTGTGACCATCTTTTCTAGCCCACTCAGGTAGATTTTTCATAGCACAACTATGATCGATTTGCACGATAAGAATATCACCAAGATCTAATTCTTTTAATTTATTTTGAGCCTTCACTAAAGGCACTGGACATGCTTCACCTAAACAATCAATAATTACTTCGTTCATAATAACCTCCATTAGTTTTCTTTTCTTTTTTCTTCATATTTTTCAGCTGCTACATACAATAATCCAATGATTAGTAATTGTATGAATAGTGCACCTGCCCCTCCAAAAACATCTGGAAGGAAAATTGCTTTTCCTTTTGATATGACATTTTCTTTCCACCATCCAAAGTGTTGAGCTCCTAGTAGTGAACCCGCAATAAAGAATAGTAGTGATATAATTTGCATATGGAAGCCTTCTCCGACTCTCATCAGTGTACCTGATGCACAACCTCCTGCAATAACCATTCCGACACCAAACATAAAAGCGCCAATAACAGTACCGAAACTTACCGGTACTACATAACTCATACCAGGCATCGGTAATCCCATGACATAGTAACCATATTTGATTGCTGCGAATCCAACTGTAGCGACTCCAAAAGCAATTAATACAGCTCTTGTTATAGATGTGCTTCCAGTTAGGTATGGGTCTCTCATTGATGCTGTAAAACAGAATCTTCCTTTTTGTAAAATGACACCAAAGCATATTCCCGTGGTCCAAAATAAAACTAATTTACCACTACTTGTGCCAAGCCATATTCCAATTGCAACTATAATTGCAACTAGAATCAAACCGAAAGGAATCTGATTTTTCTTAGGCTTTCTCTTTGCACGTGTAGAACTTCTTCTACTTGCAATTGAACTTTGCTCTGCCATTAAATCACTCCTTACATGATTACAATATTGATACGAACTTAACAATCTCACCTCTATAATATAACATCCAAGTCTGATAAATAATTAACTATATTTAAAAAGCTATATTAGAAATACTTATAGCAAAAATGTTATACTAGGAAATATAATAGAGAATGTAAGTAAAACTTACTTATAGAGAGGTGGAAATGATGAATATTGGAACACTTAAATACTTTAAAGAAATAGTTGAGACACAAAGTATTTCAAAGGTAGCGCAAAACAGTCATATTTCTCAATCGGCACTGAGTCAAATAATTCAAAAACTGGAAGCTGAATTAGGGTATAAATTACTTGATAGAAGCAATAAAGGTGTTCATCCTACGGAAATGGGGAAAATCGTCTACAAATATTCTGGTACAATGCTTCGGATCTATCAAAAGATGGAAGACGAACTGTATTCCAGAAAGCAAAAATTAGAAAATGTAAGAATCAATGGTTACTCTTCATTTATCAATTATTCATTACCTTGTATTCTGTATAAGATTAAAAAGAAATTTCCTGGATATAAGTTCGAAGTTCACTCTAAATCCAATGAAGAATCTTTCAATGATTTATCAAATGAAATTACAGATTTGGCTTTTGTCAGTGAAGAACCTTGTGATGATGGTTTAAATTATGATTTTATCGGAAAAGAAAAAATTGTGTTGGCAGCTTGTAAAAATAATAACATACCTGAGACGATTACTGTTGAAGACTTGATGAAGTATGAGTTTGTAACTTTAGACGATTCGTATCCGATCAACAAATTCTTAAGAAAGAAATTTAGAGATGTGAATTTAAAAATGGATGATTTAAAAGTTGTTTTTGAAGTTGATTCTATTGGTGCTGCTAAGTCTTCAATAACGAACAACTTAGGTTTGAGCTTTCTACCTTATTTATCAATAAAGAAAGAACTTTATGAAGAAGAATTTAAAACAATTGAAATTGTAGACTTCTCTTTGGATTATGACATCTATCTGGCATCAAAAAAAGATTCCACTCATGTAGAATCTTTGAATCCGATTATTAATTATTTTGTTAAAAGCGGGACAAGTGAATTCTGTTAAACAGATTTGGTAACAGTGATTTCCCAGACACCATTAATGATTTCGTCTATTGATACTTGATGTTTGCTGGAATTATAATAATCCGAAATAGACTCGACAACACAGCTATGGTCTACTACCAACATAATAGAGTGACCAGATTTTAAGGTTTTTAGTGAATTTTGTAATTTCAGTAATGGGATGGGACATATATCCCCGAAACAATCAATTTTATCCATGAGTCACCACCTAACTTGATTTCATTATACAAAGTAATTTGAGGCTTGTCTACAAGCCTATGGATTATAAACTATCGTTTAAGAGTAAAATGGAGTTGTTATGAAATTATCAATTGTTATTCCAGTATACAATAGTGAGTCATCACTTGATATACTATATGATCGTATCACTCAATCCGTTATATACAGCCATGAAATCATTTTTATAGATGATGCCAGTACCGATAACAGTAAAACTATCTTAACAGAACTAAGTCATCATAAAAATGTTAAGGTCCTTCATATCAAGAGGAATATAGGACAACAAATGGCTTTGTTTTGCGGTTTGAAACATGCATCTGGTGATTATATTGTAACCATGGATGATGACTTGCAACATAAGGCAACCGATATCAATCTATTGATAAAAAAAATAGAAGAAGGATATGATCTGGTATATGGTGTTGGTAAAGATGATTATGGCTTTCATAGACATTTGGGATCGAAGTTAACAGCCATGTTCTTTAAATACCATTATAAACACATGGGAGATAAAAGGGTGAGTAGCTTTAGGATATTTTCGAGTCAGTTGAATCAAAAAATCCTGAACTGCAATTATAAATTTGTTTATCTTAGTGGGGTTCTTCTTAATCATACGAGTCGTGTTGGCCAATTAGAAATTGTAAAAATGAAGAGACCTTATGGTCAGTCCGGATATAGTTTCTTTAAATTACTAAAGTTATTTATAAAATTAAACTATTATTATGGTAATTTGCCTGAGTGGATGAAACCCAAACATAAATCGATAATAACTACTGAATTAAATGAGGGCATAATATGACAAAATTAATGATACTTGGTGCTGGTAATTGTCAATTAAATGCAATCAAAAGAATTAAAAGCCTTGGTTATGATGTCGTTGTCAGTGACAATCGTATAGACTCACCTGGTAAGGCATTAGCGGATATTTCCGTTTTAGCAGATACTTTTTCTTATGAAGCATCATTTGTTGAAGCAAAAAAACATGGCATTCATGGCATTATGACCAGTGGGACCGATCAACCTGTTTATACGGTGAGTAAGATAGCAGAGGCCATGAAGTTGAATACTTTTTTGTCGCCAGAAACTGCTTTTCTAGTAACCAATAAAAAAGCTATGAAAGAACAGTTTACAAGAAGTGATATAAAAACGGCACCTTATGCTTTTATTAAACAGTCATTTAAAGATGAGGAATTGAATTTTGAACCACCGTATGTGGTTAAACCCCTTGATTCACAGGGACAAAGAGGCATCTTTAAGTTGTATAGTAAAGAGGACGTTAGAGTACACTTTGATGAGGTGATCAAGTACTCAGCGCTGGATGAAATCATTGTTGAATCTTTTTATGAGAACAAGGAAGTGACTGTCAACGGTTGGGTATCAGGTGGAAAAGTGACTGTGTTAGCGATTACTGATCGAGTGACATTTCATTCAGATGAACACATAGGTGTCTGTATTGCACATGAATATCCGTCTATTCATTTGGAGCGTTATGAAAAAGATATTATGGAGATGACTTACCAAATTTGTTCAGGGTTTGAAATCAATGAAGGTCCCATCTACTTCCAATACTTAGTGGGCAGTGATGGTGTTTATGTCAATGAGATTGCCTGTAGAATTGGCGGTGCTTATGAAGATATAACCATTCCTTACGTGACAGGTGTTGATATACTGGATATGGTGATAGAAGGTTCATTAAAGGAAGCATATGATACAAGTGTTCTAAATCAATATGTCTATGATACAAAACAAGTATATTCCACTCAACTTTATTTCTGTAAACCTGGGAAAGTAACTGATATAACAGATTTGAATGAAATGAAATCACTTGACTGTATACTTGACATAGCATGTCATTATGAAATAGGGGATACGATTGGTTTGACAGAGAATGCTTCACAACGAGCGGGTTATATCATAATAACAGGTGAAGATGAACTTGATTTAAGAAGAAATATTGAAATGGTTTATGACCAATTTAAAGTAATGGATGACACTGAGAATTTATTAATAAGAGGAAAGAGATATTACAGATGAAGAAATGGTTGCTGATACTCTTGATGTTGACTTTAGTCGGTTGTCGTCAAGAAGAAAAAACAATAATTATTGCAGAACAATATGGACTGGCTTATGCACCGATACAAGTTATGAAAGAAAAAGGATTTTTAAATTCAAAGTTGGAAGATCATTCAATAGAATGGGTGAAATTCGGAAACACGACAGCTATTAGAGAAGCTATGGTTGCTGATCGTTTAGATGTAGGTTTTTTAGGTATACCACCATTTATCATGGGCTCTGATAAAGGCATGGACTGGAGAATCTTTACAGGACTCTCTAGAGCGCCACTTGGATTAATGGGAAAAGAAAATATCACAAGTCTTAAGGATATTCAATCGGATGAAAGAATTGCACTGCCACAACCAGGGAGTATCCAGCATATTTTATTATCAATGGCTGCAGAGAGAGAATTAAATGATGCCACTTACTTTGATGATCAATTGGTTACCATGAAACATCCAGATGGGATGCAAGTTCTTTTAACAGGGAATGATATAGACTATCATTTTACATCACCACCTTATTTATTTGAAGAAAAAAACCAGGGTATGACTGAGATCATTTCTGGAGAATCATGTTTTGGAGATGATTTCACATTTATTGTCGGTATAACTACACCTGACTTCTACGAAGATGAAGTGGCTTATCAAGCACTTAACGACGCTTTATCAGAAACCTTGGAGTTTATGAGAGAGTATCCTGAAGAAACTATGGACATATTGGAAAATTATTATGATTTTGATCGCGAGACACTTAAAACATATGTGTATGACTCAGGTATTGTCTATGAGACCGCTGTAAAAGGTGTTGAAACTTTTGTTGAGTTTATGTATAGAAACGGTTATATTGAAAAACAAATAGAAGAAAAAGATCTGTTATGGTAAAAAACCGATATAGAATCATATTTGTTATGATCCTATTGATTGTCTGGGAAACTGTTGTAAAGTTAGAACTGTTTTCGGTGATTGCGATGCCATCACTTATGACGATAATCAAAGCATTTATCTTTGATATAGACGATATTTTAGTTGCTGTATTGAATAGTTTTTTGGTCATAGGAGAGGGTTTTGTTATCTCGGCAGTGTTAGCCTTGATACTGGTTGTGATGAGCAGACATCCTATTTTAAATGACTTAATAGAGTTTTTGATTACAATTTTTCACCCGCTTCCAGGTGTTGCTTTGTTACCATTAATCTTGTTATGGGTTGGTGCTGGACGAGGAACCATTTTAGTCATCGTTGTACATGCCATATTATGGCCGCTTCTTATCAATGTGAAACAAGAGGTTCAGAGAATTCACCATGACTATGGACAATTGATTCATGTGTTTTCAATTCCTAGATCACAGAGATGGTTAAGAATATATATGCCAGGCAGTTTACCTGGTATCATCAGTGGTTCAAAAATTGGTTGGAGCAGAGGCTGGAGAGGTTTTATCAGTGCTGAGATGATATTTAGTATTGTTGGAAAAAGCAATGGTGTTGGTTGGCTGATTGCTGAAAAAAGATACAGTTCGGATACGCCGGGGTTATTCGCAGGTATTCTAGCGATTATTTTATGCAGTTTGGTTGTTGAAAGATATGTTTTTAACACAATAGAAAAGAAGACCATTAAGAAATGGGCATAAAATAAGGTAAGCTTAATCGCTTACCTTATATATATTTATGGTCCATGGATAGGTATTGATATATCTGGCAATACGCATGCCATAAGTCTTAGAGTCAAAAGTATCTATTAATTCACAGGTTTCTAGATAACGCATCATACTATCATAGTAAGGTAATGGCCCGTATAAGATATCCCATTTAGGAGATGTCTTTTTTATATATGACAGTTCCTCTGGTATGACAATATATTTAATATCATGTTTTTTAATATAAGCTTCAAAGTCAGTCTCGTACCATAGATTTCTGTAATCGATTAATTGACCCTCTTTTAAATGATAGTCCATATTAAGGTTACAAAGAACACGACCTTCTAATTGAAGATGTTCTCCTAAATCCTGATAAGCGTCATTTTCCACAGTCACCATAGGATAACTGTTATAGCCATTAAATAAAGCAATGGTTAGCAATACGATCCAAAATACCTTATCTGGTATGAGTGTTTTTAAAAATACAATCCAAAAAAGCATCAAGAAAAATAATGTAAATACGATGGCTGTTTGATTGTATCTCCCGATGATAAGATAGCCCACGTTTATACCGAGTATCATCAAGAAAAATAATACCAAGGGTTTGTTTTTAAATAAAATAAGATGATAAACTCCAATCATCAAGGTAATGGGGAGTAAGAGTATTTCGAATTTTATTGGTAAGAGTAAATATGTACCACCAATCTGATGAAACAGTTTATAATAGTAATAATAAAAGCCTTCGAAACGGTTGATGTCATAATTAACAACCCCTAAGCTTTCTCCAAAGGATAGGTAATCCTGTACAAAGTTCGGATTGAGTGAGAAACTGATGCCGATAAAAAGTGCTGCCCATAAAGCGGTTGTCATGACTAGTAATAACAATTCTTTGATTGAGCTTTCCTCTTTTAGGACATTAACAAAATAAATTATGCCAATACCGCATGCAATTAAAAAGCTGTTGGGATGAATACCCACAGATATTCCGATTAAAGCACCTGTTAATATTGGATTTTTTTTCTTCAAAGTGGTGTAAAAAGTTACTGTCATCATCAGTAGTATTAAAGCATCCTGTCTTGCGAGATGACTAGCGTAAATAAACTGAATTTGAAGTGATATAAGTAAAAGTGATAACACTCTATAGAGTGAAGGCCACTTAAAAAACTTTAATATTAAATTCACAAACCATAGAGTGACCAGTGATGCGACCAACGATAACAATCTGACAGCAAATGGTGTGTATCCAATCAAACTAATAAAAAGTGATTGCAAGCCAACAAAGATGATTCTAAGACCGTGTACAGCGCGGGGGTATTCGATGAAAAAGGGCTCGCTGACCTTGAAAGAACCTGTTTCTATAACGTGTCTAGTGAAGCCGCTTAACCATGATTCATCCGAATGAATAAAAGGAAAATCCACTAGAAAACAAAGATTGATTATCAAATATAATATAAAAAAGATGAGAATTAACCATTTGCTGTTTCTTAAATCAATTTTTCTTATAGCTAAATGTTTCATTTGGTAAAGAACCGTCCTTTCGTAAGTTACTATATACATTATAAACTATTTTTAGCAAGAAAATAGACGTCTGTTAACGAAAACATATATAGTGTATAAGGAAATCTGATATCAAATGAAGCTGACTATACGATATAATACTGTTAGAACGTTGTTTATTTTTTAACAATGTATACGACTTACTGCAATCTCACACATTATTGTAAGTTAATATGTTAATTTAATAGGAGGAATATATGAAAGTGAAACAAAGAATTCTAAGTTTATTACTAGTATTCGTTTTGGTCTTCTCTTTTGTTGCGTGTTCGGACAATTCGAACGACAACGCAGGATTACAAATGGATGAGTCAGCTAATAATGCTGTAGAAAACAATACAAATGACACAACAGATACTGAACAAACAGAGACTTCATCTTTAGAGGATGCAGTTAATGGTTATTTTGCAAATATGCCAGATCATATATATAAAATTGGTCAAGCTGACTTTGTAGAGATGGTTAAAAATAATGAAGATATGTTTATCATCGATATGCGTGCAGCTGATGATTATAACAAAGGACATATTCAAGGTGCTGTAAATATTACATTTAACACTAACATGAGTGATTCTTTAGCTGATATTCCTCAAGACAAACCAGTATTTATTTATTGTTATTCAGGACAAACAGCTGGTCAAGCTGTAGCAACTTTGAATATCGCTGGTATCAATGCAAGAAGTGTTAACTTAGGCTGGAACTTCGGTTTATCTAAAGTTGATGGTGTTGCTGATGTAACAACTACTGATGCAACTGAACTGGTTGCATTAGGTAATGATATTGATTCTGAAGTTATGACAGCAGTAGAAGGATTCTATGCTGGTTTAGCAGATGCTAAAGGTACTAACTTTGGAGCAAATATTGTTTCTGAAGCCAACTTCAAAGCAATGATGGACAATAACGAAGATTACTATTTATTATCAATTAGAAAAGAAGATGCTTATAACGCAGCTCATATTCCAGGTGCAGAATTATTACCATACGGTAAAAATATGCAAGAAGGTTTCTCTATGATTCCAAAGGATAAAAAAGTTGTGGTATACTGTTATTCAGGACAAACAGCTGGACAAACAGTTGCGTCTTTAAGATTATTAGGTTATGATGCTGTATCACTTAAAGGTGGTATGGGTGTTGGCGCCAATGCACCGTTAGGTTGGATGAACAATGGATTTATGGTTGAATCGCCTACAACAATTGCAGTAAATGATTATTTTGCTAATATGCCAGATCATATCTACAAAATTGGTCAAGCTGATTTTGTTGAAAAAGTAGTTAATGGGGATGATATGTTTATCATTGACATGCGTTCTGCAGAGGATTATGCAAAAGGCCATGTTGAAGGTGCTGTAAACATCAACTGGAATACGATGATGAGCGATAACTTAATGAATATTCCAACTGATAAAGAAGTATTTATCTACTGTTATTCAGGACAAACAGCTGGTCAAGCAGTAGCAACTTTAAACATTGCAGGAATCCCTGCAAGAAGTGTTAACTTGGGTTGGAATTTTGGTATTTCAAAAGTTGAAGGTGTTGCTGATGTAACAACTACAGAAGCTTTGGCTATTGAAGCTTTAGGAAATGATATTGATCCGACAATTCAAGCTGCTATGGATGCATATTATGCAGGTTTAGCTGATGTAAGTTCAACTATGTTTAAAAACTATAAAATTTCTGAAGCAAATCTTAAGGCTTTAATTGATGAGAAGGATGAATCAATTTATATTCTTTCAATCAGACAACAAGATGCATTTGATGCTGGTCATATTGAAGGTGCTTCTTTGTTACCATTTGGAAATGAAATGGCACAGTCATTCGCTACACTTCCAACTGATAAAACAATTGTAGTTTACTGCTACTCAGGACAAACAGCTGGTCAAACAGTTGCCTCTTTAAGATTATTAGGATTCGATGCAGTATCACTTAATGGTGGTATGGGTGTTGGAGCCAATGCACCTCTTGGATGGTCTAATCAAGGATTTGAAATAGCAGCAAAATAATAAACCTTATTAACAATCTCACACAATTCAGTTATGGAGGTTTAGAATGAAAGTTAAGAAAATTAGTGTATTATTAATAGTTTTGCTTCTTATAACAAGTTTGTTTTCTTGTAATGATACAACCTTTGATGATGCATTAAATGTTGTAGAAGTAGAAGCTGTAGAAAAGGTCTACTTAGATAATAGTGTTATTATTGTAGATGCTAGAGGTGAAGAAGCTTATGGTGAAGCACATCTAAAAAATGCGATTTGTTTATCACCAAGCGATTTGGTTGTAGACAAACCCGTTGCAGCAACAGTAGCACCAAAGGCGAAATTTGAACGGGTATTAAGTGCTAAAGGAATTTCAAATGACTCGACAGTTTACATCTACGATGATAACAGTGGTGTCAGTGCATTTAGAATCTGGTGGACAATGAAACTTTATGGTCACCAAGATGTAAAAGTCATCAATGGTGGTTTTGAAGCAATCAAAGAAGCTAAGTTGGAAGGATCAAAAAAAGCAACAGAATTAGCTGCTACTGACTATGTAGCTCATGATGCAGATGTATCAATGATTATTGATTTTGAAAGTCTACAGGCTATTACAGAAGATGATGAGTCCACTGTAAAGATCATAGATGTTAGATCGATTGCTGAATATGATGCAGGTAGTATCCCAGGAGCTATCTTATATTCACATTCCAATAATCTATACTCAGATGGCACATTTATGTCAGGTCGAGATATGTCATTGTTCTACAGCGATAAAGGTATTAAAAAAGAAGATGAGCTTGTTTTATACTGTAAATCATCATTCAGAGCGACTCAAACTATGGCTTTATTACAAGAAGCGGGCTATGAAAACATCAAAATATATGATGGTGCATGGCTTGAATGGGAAGCTATGGGTGGCGATAGCAATTATGCAGAAGATTCTGCACCAGTAACATCACAAGATGGTTCTTGATAATTAATCAGCTCGTAGGAAACTACGAGCTTTTTTGTGTTAAAATTTATAAAGAGGTAACCATGATAAAATTCAATGAAATATATACAACAAACCAAGAAATTGAAATGATGACGGATGCCATATCAAAAGGCACTTTAACGGGTGATACGTATTATCATCTGAAAATTAAAGAGATCTTAGACAAGCATTACAAAAAAAGTCACTTGGTACATACATGTACGGCAGCATTGGAAATAGCAGCACTTGCAATCGATATTCAAGTCGGTGATGAGGTTATTATGCCATCATATACTTATGTATCAACTGCCAATGCTTTTGCTCTTAGAGGTGCCAAGATTGTATTTGTGGATGTAGATGAACATATGATGATTGATATCAATTGTGTGAAAAATGCAATTTCTGATAAAACAAAAGCGATTGTACCTGTACATTATGCAGGTAGTTTATGTGATATGAAAGCGTTAAAGGCACTTTGTAAAGAAGGCATTTATCTAATTGAAGACGCAGCACAAAGTATATTTAATACAGGTGTAGAAACATACAGTGACTTTTCATGTATCAGTTTACACAGTACCAAAAACATCACTTCCGGTGGTGAAGGTGGTATTTTGGTTGTTAACAATAGTACCTTTGATGATAAAGTTGCCATGATTATAGAAAAAGGAACAAATCGTTCTGCTTTTCAAAATAAAGAAGTCGAAAAATATACATGGAAAACACTTGGATCTTCATACAGTATGGATGGTATAAGATGTGCTTTTTTATATGCTCAACTTTTGAAATGGGAACAGATTATATCAAAAAGACAGAAGTTGGTATGTCTGTATCAAAAACAATTGAGTGCATTTGAGATATTTAAACAAGAAAAACACAATGGTCATCTCTTTTATATTAAAACGAAGCATAAAAAGGAAAGAGATTTGTTAAAACAACACCTATACGACAATGGCATTGAAAGTGTCAGTCATTATGAACCACTTCATTTATCCGATGCGGGAAAAGTTCATGGTGATTTTATTGGAGAAAACATTCATACGAAAGATGCTTTCAGGTTGCTTAGACTACCAGTCCATGCCAATCTGACAGAAGAAGACGTTTATTATATTTGTGAGAAAGTGAAGGCTTTTTATGAATAATATATTGATAACAGGTGGAGCAGGTTTTATTGGATCGCATTTTGTAGAGTATTTGAAGCAGCAAAACCACCCTTACGACAAGGTGATTGTCTTGGATAAGTTAACTTATGCAGGCAATCTTGATAGAATCCGAAGTGTATTGGATGATGATTTCATTTTCATTCATGGCGATATATGCAATAGAGCTGTTCTTGAGGAAATATTTAAGTCATATCAAGTTAAAACGGTTGTTAATTTTGCAGCAGAAAGCCATGTGGATCGTAGCATAGAAGATGTGTTCCCTTTTATACAAACCAATTACATTGGTGTACAAATTCTGATGGATACTTTTAAATCCAATTGGCAAAATGAAGGACGATTCATCCAAATATCCACCGATGAAGTATTTGGATCATCAAAAGAAATCAATCTCAACAAGAATAACGAAACGTCACTGCTTAATCCGATGAATCCGTATGCTGCAACAAAAGCGAGTGCTGAATTATTGATAAATTCGTACAATAACACCTATGATTTTCCCAGTATAATTATTAGAAGTACCAATAATTATGGTGGGCTACAGAATGAAGAAAAGTTAATACCAAAAGTGATACAAGCTGTTTTAAATCAAAGAGATATTCCTATTTACGGAAATGGAGAATATTACAGAGATTGGCTTCATGTCACAAATACATGTGAGGCAATATATCAAGTGACTTTAAAATCAAAAATACAGGAGTCATATAATATTGCTGGTACAGGTTTGATCAGTAACATTGATTTGATTCAAATGATAATATGTTTGTTTAAAGAAGCCGGACATGATTATCATGGGCAACTTCAGTTTGTAAAAGATCGACCTGGCCATGATTACTGTTATTTGGTTGATGATAAAAAATATCTATCAGAATTTAAAATGAAAAAAATATCATTAAATACCGGTTTGAAACAACTGATTGATAGTGTTTTAAATACTTAAGGAAAATCATTAAATCATTTTTGATCTAAAAGATTTTAGAAGGTGTGAAGTTTGGCTATAGACTTAAACTATTTCAGTATGCATAAACTTGCAATGAATGGGTAAAAGAATAGTAGAACGATTGGAGGGTTATATGAAAAAAATAATTTTGGCTTTGATCTGTTTTATTGTCATAACGGGATGTTCAGAAAGTAGAGACAACCTTAAATTAGCTACTGGAGCTGCTGGTGGTACATATTATCCTCTTGGCAGTGCCATAGCTGAGCTATTGACTGATGAAAGTGACCTGACGGTGAACGCTTATACTGGCAATGCTTCGGTTTCCAATACGCTGATGTTGGATGAGGAGCTAATTGATATGGCTTTGGTTCAAAGTAATGTAGCAGCATGGGCTGTTGAAGGCATTGGATCCTTCGAAAATGAACCTGTTGATTCGATCACAGGCATTGCAAGTTTGTATTCTGAAGTGATTCAGATTATAGTAAGAGAAGAGGCTGATATAGAGACTTTCTATGATTTAGAAGAAAAAAAAGTCGGTCTTGGGAAAAAAGATAGTGGTAACTACTTTGATGCGGTTAATTTATTCGAGGCTCATAAGATGAGTTTAGATTTAGTTGAACCATATTATTTGACTTTTAGTGAATCCATTGATGCTATGGATAAAGGTGAACTTGACGCTGTATTCATAACCAGTGGTATCCCGACCTCTAGTGTTTCGTTGATGAGTAGTAAGGTTAAGATCAACATGTTAAGTATAGAGGATGCCATCTTAAATAAGATGATTAGCGATTATCCATTTTATACGAGAGAAGTAGTACCAATGAACACCTATATTGGTCTCTCAGAAGATAAAATGACTCTTTCTACTAGAGCGTTATGGATTTGTCATGACTCGTTGGATGAAGAGATTGTTTATGACATGTTAAATATTTTTTGGACCAATTATAATCGGTTAAGCGATGTACATCAGAGTACCAAAGAGCTATCTATAAATGATGCACTGAAAGGTATGAGCATACCTTTGCATCCTGGTGCAGTAAAATATTATAAGGAGCATGGACTTGAAGTACAAGATTAGTTTTTTACTTTTAATGCTTTTGATAATAAGAATACCCGTTTTTACGGTTGCATCTGATGATATGGTCTTATTTATGAAAATCCCTTTAATTCCGATAATAGTTGAAACCGAGCAGGTACATTCTGTGAGTTTAACATCAATTAAAGAATATTATGTCGTATCATGGTATGATATTCGACTCAATAAGATAGAATATTATGACCAAGGTGGTGCTGGTATGCCCAATCATGATAGCTTGATATTAGATAAGGGATTCTTTTCTTATGTTGATATTAGATATAACAATATAAATATGTTGATTGATAAAAACAACAAAATTAGGGTAGATAATGAATTAATTGATCTGACCGTAATAGAAAAAGATGTAATAGAAATTTCTGTAAAAAGACACTTTCTTATTGAATATTTGATTAAGGTAGGAGCATTATGAAAATTAAGTTGACGCTGTATCGAAAAATTCAAATTATAATTCTGATGACTCTTATCATTGTTTTTGTGATATTACAACTATCGGTTTCAAGTTTTGTTGAAAGTAATACTCAAAAAAATGTTGAATTAAGTGCAATTAATACTTCTGTTCTATTACAGAAAAACTTGGATATTATTTTCAGTGATGCTTTTGATAGTTTGCTATTTATCCAGAAAAACTATGTTGATGCAAACAGAGATGATGAGAGCATACAAGATGACTTGAGGTTATTGACTGAAATGAAGAGATATATCAAAAATGCTTTTGTCACTTTCAATGATGGTACTTTCATTTTGGAACCTTATGCGGTTATACCATCAGATTTTGATCCTAGAACCAGAGACTATTATAAGGCGGCTTATGAGTCGCGCGAAGTGAATTGGAGTGCCCCTTATATTGATATTGCAACTGGAAATTTGGTCATTACCAGCTCATTATATGTACAGTTTAAAGAAATAGATGGCGTGATTGGTGTGGATATCAATCTAGATGAAATACCTGAAATTCTAAAGTTATCTGAAATTGGAGATACAGGATTGATGTTATTGGTTAATGATGACAACCAGATTATCTCAGCTTCTGAAGTTTCTTATATTAATAAATCATTAGAAGACTTAAATGACAAATTTTTAATTGAAAGCCGTTTGATCTCCGGTAATCTGAAAACGGATAAGGGATACTATTATTTAAGGCGTTTAAATCAAGGGAATATGAGACTAATTGCCTATCTACCGATAGAAGATATCTCCAATAGAGCCTCTGAAATTAATAAAGAAGCAGGGTGGATTTCAATCTTTGCTGTGATTATTGCTGGAATATTATCGTATTATGTTATTAAAAAGACTATGAAACCTATTATTTTATTGAAAAATACAATGAAAGCATCAGAAGCTTCTGAAACATTGATTTTGTTAGATTTAAAAACCAATGATGAAATAGATGATTTAATTCAAGGCTACAATACTTTAGCACAAAATGTTAATACTCAAAATGAGGAATTGAAAAGTTTATCTGAGGAGTTATTGTCCTCTGAGCATGCGTTGCAAAAACAATATGATAAAGCTTCTGAACTGGCTTATAAGGATTACTTAACGGGTTTACCAAATCGACTTAAATTCGAACAACAAGCTAAAATTCATATTGCTGATAAAAATCCCTTTGCATTATTTTATATTGATTTGGATAATTTTAAATATATAAATGATACTTATGGTCATAATTATGGTGATGTGGTATTAAAAATAATCAGTCAAAGATTTACAGAATGTTGTAGTGGTAAGTATTTTTGCTCCAGATTAAGTGGAGATGAATTTGGTATGCTGATTTTAGAACCATCCGAAGAAAGGGTTGTTTCTATAGCAACTAAATTATTAGAACTTGCCAGTAAGCCCATCTATTACAGAGATTTAGAATTCTCTATAACCGGTTCTATTGGCATCAGTGTATTCCCACAAGACGGTAACAGTTTTGAGGATTTATTATCAAATGCTGACATAGCCATGTATGAGGCTAAAGGAAATTCCAAAAATCAATATCTTCAGTTCAGTCATGATCTTAGAGAGGAATTGATTCATAGAGTCACTTTGGAAAGACAGTTGACGCAAGCTCTAGTCTATAATGAAATATACTTATGTTATCAGCCATTGATTGATTTTAAGACAAAACAAGTTAAGGGATTTGAGGCATTAGCGAGATGGGAAAATAACAAGTTTGGATTTGTACCGCCAGATGTATTTATTCCAATTGCGGAAAAAAATCTGTTTATTAATACGATGGGGTATTTTGTTTTAGAAGAAGCCATTAAATTTGGTGCCACATTAAAGCAGGAGTTGGGCAGATACTATGAAATTAATGTAAATGTATCATTGATTCAATTACATCTGGAGGAATTTATTCCGAGGGTATTGCTCCTTCTGAAAGAGTATAATTATCCTCCGGAACATTTAAATATTGAAATTACAGAATCAGTTGCTCTGGAATCAAATGAAAAAATTCATAAAAAACTGGAATTGTTAAGAAAAGCTGGAATCAACTTGTCATTAGATGATTTTGGATCAGGGTATTCTTCGCTTAATCATCTGTTAAGTATGAATTTAACCCATTTGAAGATAGATCGTTTGATTATTGAAGAAGCTGTAAAAGACAGAACAGTCTATAAACTGATACAAGGTATAGTGGAGTTTGCCCATGCAATTGATTTAAAAGTCGTAGCTGAAGGGATTGAAGATTCTAATATGGAATCTCTAATGCAACAGATGACAATAGACTTTGCACAAGGGTATCTGTACTCTAAACCTATTAATAAAGATGATGTTATTCCATATCTGAAACAAGAACTTTCATAGTTCTTGTTTTTTTTGAAAAATAGATAATAATACCGTAATCTTATCATATACGGCAACAGAAAGTCAGCTTAGAACCATAGGAGAGACTCTTAGATCTCAGTACAATGCAGCAAATGACAATTATATGAATCAAAAGACATTGTATAATTCAGGTGTGGTGAGCAAACAATCATTAATTATGCGAATATATTAAAACTCTTATAAGATAGTAAATGGTTGATTACTGACCAGTCCAGTAGATGGAAAGGTAGCAGCCATTTATATAAAAGAAGGACAATCAATTAACGATTAGTATCATTGATGACAGTCAGCTATTTGTTAAAACGTTTATCTCTGGTGATTTAAAAAAGCTTCTAAATATTGATGATTCAGTAAAACTTAAACTTGATGGTAATTCAGAAGATATTTTAAAAGGTAACATTTATCAAATTAACGAATAACCTGATATGTCTAGCAAACTATTTGAAATGCTCATTCAAGTCAAAGATACAGCAGCTATCACTATAGGTGATTATACAGAGCTTGAGTTTGTAATCGAAAGGTATGAAGCTTTATTGATACCAACAGAATCCGTTATTAGAGGCGGGATGGATAAGTATGTCTATACCTATGAAACAATCAAGTGACAAAAATTTAAATTGATACAGGGCTTACAAAAGGGGTATGGATAGAAGTGAAGGGCTTTGAAGAAATCTTGCAGGTTGTTGTTAGAGGGCAAAAACAACTAACAAATACCAGTCAGGTTCTTGTTGTAGATTAATTAAAGGTAGATAAAGTTAAGGAGTCTTTATGACAATAGAGAAGGAAAAATTATATTTTGGTGTTATATCAGGTGCACAGGAGGTTATGGCAAATAAGACATATTTGAATAAAATTAATGTTTTTCCTGTAGCAGATGGTGATACAGGTAGTAATTTATTTTCAACTATGCAAAGTATTGTAACTAATTCTGAGATAAAATCAACAATCAAGCATACTCTGGAATCCATTGCAGATTCCGCTTTAACAGGTGCACGAGGAAACTCAGGACTGATATTTGCACAATATTTTTGTGGATTAAGTGAAGCAGTAGGTGATGATGACTTGACAGCGAAGGACTTTGTATTAGCAAGCTCAAATGGTTTCAGATACGCTTATGATGCAGTTGACAAGCCCGTTGAAGGAACAATTCTAACAACGATGCAAGTCTTTCATGAATCGTTAGAGGATTATATGAAGAGAAGTAATAATTTTATATCGGCCTTGGAAGCCGCCTATGAAATGGTAGTAAAAGCAGTAGAAAGAACGACAAAACAGTTGAGGGTTCTGAAAAAAGCATCTGTTGTAGACTCAGGAGCAAAAGGATTTGCCTATTTCATTAAAGGATTTATTCTTGGTTTGAAAGGTAAAAAGCAAATATTCATCCCAGTTGAAAAAATACCTGAAATAAAATATGTTCATGAGGAAAATTTTAATTATAGATATTGTACCGAGACTTTGATTGGGGATTGTAAAAAGATAAAAAAAGAAGAGCTTAAGTGCTTTGGAGACAGCCTTATTGTTTCAGGGAATGGGAAGAAAATGAGGATTCATATACATACAGATGAACCTGTTAATTTTTTTGAATACTTGAGTGTAAAAGGTATTATATTGGAACAAAAAGTTGATGATATGTTTCTTCAATATGAAAGAGTTCACAAACGAAAATACAGTCGTGTGATTGTAACAGATTCAATTGCTGATATTCCAAAAGGGTATTTAGATGATGAGCAAGTTCATATGATTCCTTTAACCCTTTTAATTGGCAGGGTAAGTTATTTTGATAAGCTCACAATAAGTAATGAGCATGTTTTTAAATTAGCAAAACAAAAGAATGTACATCCATATTCTTCTCAGCCGACAATTAAAATGGTAGAGAATGCTTATGATTATTTATTAAATTACTATGATGAAATAATAGTCCTTACTGTGGCAAAAGCACTTTCAGGTACCTATCAGGTGTTTGAAAAGATTGCGAAAAAATATGATCAGGTACATGTTATCGATACAAAACAAAATTCTGTAGCTCAAGGACTGTTGTTATATGAAACCATGATGGATTTAAAAAGTAATACTTCGACCAAAGATATGTTGAGCAAATTGGATAACAGAATCAAAAGAAGCAAAATACTGGTTCAAATCAAAAGTTTAGATCCTATGATTGCTTCAGGACGATTAAGCACAAAGTTGGGAGGTTTATTAAAGTTTTTAGGGATTAAACCAATTATCACTTTAAATGAGACCGGTGAAGGCGCTGTATATAAATTGGCATTTAATAACAAACAATCATACAATGAAATATTGAAACATATAAGAACGATTCACATAAACAAGAACATAACATGTTATGCAATTTCTTATATAGACGACATAGAGTTAGCCCAGAAATTTTCTGGAAGTATCGAACTTTTAGTTGGTTTCAAACCCGTTTATATAACAAAGAGTTCATCAATTATTGCAGTAGGCGCCGGTTCCGGTGCAGTAGGAATTGGTTATATCACAGAAAGGAAATAGTCATGTTGAATTTAATATATGTGTTCATGATAATATTCTGTTACTTTATTATTTTATTTATAATAGGACAAATACTAAATAATAATTCTATTGTTGATATTTTTTGGGGAATGGGATTCGTTTTAACAGCATGGACAACATTCGCACTTGGGTCAAAAGGTATGATTGCATTATTAACTACTTTACTTGTAACTATATGGGGAGTTAGACTAACTTATCATATTGGTAAAAGGAATATTGGAAAACCAGAGGATTTTAGATATGTGAACTTTAGAAAATTATGGGGAAAAAAGTTTCCGAGAATTAAAGCTTTTTTCCATGTTTATATGTTACAGATGGTTTTTCTATTAATGATATCCTCTGGATTTATGTTTATCAACTTAAATAAGATGATGGATATTACAACTCTAAGCCTTGTGGGTCTGGTGGTTTGGTTTACGGGATTTTTATTTGAAACAGTTGGAGACCATCAGCTTCAGTCTTTTAAAAGTAATCAAAATAATAAAGGTAAATTATTGGTAACAGGGCTATACAGATATACTAGACATCCAAACTATTTCGGTGAATCTCTTATGTGGTGGGGGATCTTTATTATGGCGTTATCATTTGATTATGCATGGGTTACAATTCTCAGTCCAATAACCATTACTTTATTGGTAAGGTTCGTATCAGGAGTACCTATGTTAGAGAAACACTACAAGGATAGAGCTGATTATCAGGATTATGCTAGGAAAACCAGTATTTTTTTCCCTTGGTTTCCTAAAAAGTAATAAGAGGGTGTTAAATGAAAGCTCCATTATGAGAATATGACTAATGTATATTATTGAAATTGTTATTCTTATGAACTACTAAATTCATATATAATAACTTTTGTTACAAAAAATATTATACTTTACTAAAATGGGGTATAATAGTGGAGTAGCTCCAGACAGAAATTTTATGTGAGGAAGTTTTGGGTTTGGCGCAATGTGAGGGGAGAGAAATATGAAAAAAATAGGTTCAAAGATTATTTTGGCGGTTATAATAAATACGCTGATATTAGCAGTTGCACTATCCAGTATCAGTTTGTTTACGATGTATACTGAGAGTAATAATTCCATAGAGGAAATCGAATCCATATTGAGAGATGGCTATGATGAGAATATCATGCATCAGGTTGAAATTGTTGTTAATGGATTAAACGGTATACAAAATCAACTTGATTCAGGTTTAATTACTGCATCTGAAGCTGAAGCTGTATCGGCCGACTTCATTAGAAATTCTACTTATGGAGAATCAGGATATTTTTGGGCAGATACTGTAGAAGGTGTAAATGTAGTTTTTAAAGGTAATACAGATACAGAAGGTAGCAATCGTATTGGACTAGAAGATCAAAACGGTACAAAAATTATTCAAGAGTTTGCAAAAATTGTTAAGAGTGATGGTGCAGGTTATTTAGATTATTACTTCCCCAAAACAACAGGTGGAGAACCTCTTCGAAAACGTGGTTATATTATGTTATTTGAGCCATATGATTGGATGATCGGTACTGGTAATTACATTGATGATATTGATGAATTGGTTCAAGCTGAAGAAGATGCAGCAGGTGACCGCTTTGTTAAGAATGTAATTGCGATTGCAGTTGTACTTGCGATAGCCATTGTAATTGGTATTGTAGTATCAATATTAATGAGTCGAACAATCACAACACCAATCAAAAAGTTAACGGACCTGATTAATAAAACAGCCGACTTGGATATTCAGGATCAAAAGGAGTACGATGATGTTTTAGAGTATAAAGATGAAACAGGCGTTATGGCCAAATCTGTTGTGGCACTTAGAAAAGGTTTAAGAGAGATTGTATCTATCATTAAAGAAGATTCTAACATACTGGAAGCGGCATCTAATGATCTAAAGAGTATTGTTTATGATGGGCAAGAAAGTATTTCAAGTGTAGCTGTAGCTGTAGGAGAATTTGCAGAAGGTGCTCAAGAGCAAGCCAGTGATTCGCAAGTTGCAGTTGAGAAGATGGATCTTCTAGCTAGAGAAATAAAAGCTGGTGTTGAACGATCTGATAAAATACTGAAAAGTGTCGATGAAGTTAACGATAAAAACAAAACAGGTGTAGAGTTAGTTGAACAATTAAGTCGACAGTTTAAGCTTACAGAGAAATCTACGAATCAATTAAATGATAATGTGGATAAACTATCTGAGAATTCTTCTAAGATTTCTGATATAACCAATACCATTCAAACCATTGCAGAACAAACGAATTTATTGGCTCTGAATGCTGCGATTGAGGCTGCAAGAGCTGGAGAAGCGGGTAGAGGTTTTGCTGTAGTTGCTGAGGAAATTAGGAAGTTAGCAGAACAAACTTCAGCTTCGACCGCTGAGATTGAAAATATTGTTGGTGAGATTACATCTGAAATTGATGTAACGATGAATAATATGGACTTATCTAAAAAGGCAGTTGAATCTTCTAGTGGTGTTGTCAATGAAGTTCAAGCATCGTTTGATGGCATTCAAACAGCTATCGATGCAACTTTTGATGATCTACAAAGCTTGATTGCAAACATACAAAATGTTGATAGAGACAAAGGCGATGCTTTAAATGCCATTCAAGGTATTTCAGCTATTACGGAAGAAAACGCTGCGAGTAGTGAAGAAATATCAGCGACAATGGAATCACAAAATGATATGATGTCAAGTATTGCAGGTCAATCTGATAGAGTACAGGATGTGAGTAAAAAACTGCATGATATTGTCAATCAGTTTAATGTATAAATAGTATTTTATAAAAAGTCTTCCAAATGTGGAAGACTTTTTATTAACTCATAAATGGATATTCCATTTGAGTCGGTGGTGAAAAGTTTTCTTTAACCACTCTTGTATTTAACCATCTCAAAAGGTTTTGTTTACTTCCAGCTTTATCATTTGTACCAGAAGCTTTTGAACCGCCAAAAGGTTGTTGACCAACAACAGCACCAGTTGGTTTATCGTTAATGTAGAAGTTACCAGCTGATTTCTTTAAATGTTGTTCCATAAAATCGATGATATGTCTATCTTTTGCAAATATTGCACCAGTTAAAGCGTAGGGAGAACTGGTCTCACAGATATTAAGTGTTTCTTCAAAGGTATTATCGTCATAAACATATAAAGTTAATACTGGTCCAAATATTTCTTCAACCATTGTTTTTGAAAAAGGATTATTAGTTTGGATCAAGGTTGGTTCAATAAAGTAACCTTTGCTATCATCATAGTTCCCTCCGTATAAGATACTTGAATCATTTGATGCTTGTACATCATCTATATAACCTATGATTCTGTTAAAAGCTCTTTGATCGATCACAGCATTCATGAAGTTGGTGAATTCAGTAACGTCACCCAACTTAAGTTTTGTTACATGGTGGAGTAATCTTTCCTTTAAAGACGGCCATAGACTTATAGGGATATATGCTCTAGATGCTGCAGAACATTTTTGTCCTTGATACTCAAAGGCACCTCTGATCAAGGCAACTGATAATGCTTCAATATCCGCGCTTTTATGAGCGAAGACAAAATTTTTACCACCCGTTTCTCCAACAATACGAGGATAGGATTTATATCGTGGTAAATTTTGTCCTATCTTAAGCCAAATATCCGAAAATACCTTAGTCGATCCGGTATAATGGAAACCGGAAAAATCAGGATGTTTTAAGATTTCATCAGTGATCCTTGAAGAAGGACCAGGGATAAAATTGATAACACCTTTAGGCATACCGGCTTCTTCTAAAAGTTTCATAATAAAGTAATTTGAGTATACTGCTGAAGATGCTGGCTTCCATAAAACAACATTACCTGCAAGTGCTGGAGCGCAGGCCAAATTACCACCAATGGATGTAAAGTTAAAAGGTGACACAGCATACACAAAACCATCTAATCCTGAATAGGATGTACGATTCCAAGTTTCTTTTGTTGATACTCCTTGTTCTCGGTAGATTTGTTCCATAAACGTAACGTTGAATTTGAAAAAATCTATTAACTCACAGACAGAATCTATCTCGGATTGATAGACATTTTTACTTTGAGCCAACATCGTTGCAGCATTCATTTTGTAACGCCATGTTGTTGACAACAACTCGGCTGCTTTTAAGAATATGGATGCTTTGTGTTGAAAGGGGAGAGCTTCCCATTTTGTTTTGGCCTCTAATGCTGAAGTAATAGCCAATTGAACTTCCTTTTCGGAAGCTTCATGATAATATCCTATGATTCTTTTGTGATCATGAGGAAGAGAACATGGTTTTTTGATGCCAGTTCTAATCTCTTTACCACCAATGATCAATGGGATATCAAGTATTTCCTCCTGTAATTCTCTTAATGCTTCTTCAATTAAACTTCGTTCTCTTGATCCTAGAGTATAATCTAAGATCGGCTCATTGTCTGGTTTGTTGACATTATAAATACCACTCATAGTTTTTTCCTTTCTTACACTAAAAAAGACGCTACAAACGTCCGCATCAGAAAAAGGCATAGCAAAATATGCTAAGCAACTTTATACTTTCTTCTCAAACACGGAAGGCTCCATCATTTCTAACAAAACCCATCGGTTTTATACCCATAGTAAACCTTAGGTTATAAAACTCGAAAATATTATAGTAATATATAATTTTTTGTAGTTATCCAACATTAATACTATCATATTATTGAAACACTGCATTGTCAATCATTATATAATTAATATTAAAGTATTAAAATTATCAAGTTATTGCTTATAGTATCTCAAATAGTGAATAATAAGAATACTTAATGTATTTCAAATATTAGGAAAATATTATACAATAGAGGTAAATATTAGATAAGAAGGGATGGCGTTATATGTTTATTGAATGGAAAAAGGATTTAGAAATTGGTATTGAAGAGATTGATGCTGAACATCGTTCCATTATTGAAACCTTTCAGAAACTGTATGAAAAGATGCGCGTTGGAGAAGGACATGAGTTATACAGTGAGATTATAAAGTTTTTAGATGACTATGTTGAAAATCATTTGATGCATGAGGAAAAATATCAAACTGAAATAGGGTATGATGAGATTGAGTCTCACAAGGCCAAACATGATGAGTTTAGACGTATTCTGAAAGAACTAAAGGATGATAAATTAGATATAGTAACCAATGAGGAGTTGTTAAAAATAAATCAGATAATGAAAGATTGGTTATTGCATCATATTTTAGAAGTTGATATGAAGATTGGAGAGTTTGTTAAGAGGAGAAATGTTTAATGAAGAGATTATCAGAAGTAGTAAAACAAAAACCTGCACCGAGAATTCTTGATATCGGTACTGGTTCAGGACAATTCATTCACATGATTCAAGAATCCTGTAACCATTATGAGACAATCGTGGGAGTGGATACCCATGAAAAGGCGATTGAACGGGCAAAGGAATCGCAAAATGATCCTAGAGTCACTTATGAAATTATGGATGTATATGACTATGATAAAGAACCATTTGATATCGTTTGTTTATCTAATTCATTACATCATTTCGAAGATCCAAATAAAATATTGGAGCTGATGGTAAGTCTAACAAAGGATGATGGTTATATAATATTCAACGAAATGTATCAAGATTTTCAAAACGATAAACAAATGACCCATGTCGGATTGCATCATTTTTGGGCGAGCATTGATAGGATACATGGTGTGATTCATAAAGAAACATACAAGAAAAAAGAAATAATAGATATTTTAACAGCAGTACCTAAAACTGAGTTATTAGATTCTTGGAATCTTGAGTTTGAAGAAGAACAAACTATTGGTCCAGAAGATTATACGATGTTAAAGAATTCAGTCACAAATTCTTTAAAGCGTATTGAGGGACATGAAAGATATGGAGAGTATCAAAAAACTGGTGATATATTATTAAACAGAATAGATGAGATTGGTTTTGAATCTGCAACACAGTTAATGGTTGTTTTAAAAAAGTCTTGACCTTGACGTAAGGTCATAACTTAGTATTATGGAGGTTAATATGTATACAGTTAAAAAGTTAGCAGATATCGCTAATATCAGTACACGCACACTTTGATATCACGATGAAATTGAGTTGCATTCTAAGACCGCGTTATCAGAATCTGCTTATGTCTATATGATTTAAAAGATCCAAATAGAAGTTTGGCAAAAGAAGATTGTGGTATGCATAAAAAGTGGATAAAGCAGTACTGGAATTTTTATTCCAAGGGAGCACATATAGGTTTGGTCACAATGTATTTTGAGGATGAACGATTTAAATATCATTATGATCAAATTGAAAAGGATTTAGCATACTTTATAAGAAATGCAATGACTGAATAATTAAAATAAGCTCATTTACGAGCTTATTTTTTTGATGCAAGATATATCTTGATTTCGTATGTTATTGACTTGTTTAGAGACTTCATAACTCGTTAGAAAGTCTTTGTGTACTGGAATCATCATCGATTGAAGTTCTTCTAGTTTTGTTTCTGTATCTAACCATTTCTTAGAGTCCTCAGGTTTTATAATCACAGGCATTCTATGATGAACAGGTGCCATTAGTTCATTGGCATCAGTAGTAAGTAAGCTCACTCCATACTCTTTGGACCCGTCATCTAAATATTGAGGTGTCCATATACCTGCTATGGTAATAAGCTTCTCATCTTTCTTTTGAAATAAGAATGGCTTTTTCTCTTGATTTTCTCTTTTCCATTCATAAAACCCATTACAAATAACCAAACAACGTCGACTTTTAAAAGAATCTTTATAAGTTGCTTTTTCGTGAACGGTCTCTGATCGGGCATTGATATATTTATAACCTTCATTCTGAACTTTAGCCCATTTAGGGATGAATCGCCAATTCAAATAACCAGAACGATACTCAGTATTATGAGAAATAATACTGAGTAGTTCTTGACCAGGACCAACATTATATCTTGGAACAAAGTCATCAATATTTAATTCATTGATATCATATTCTTCCGCTAGAATTTGCTTTATCATTTTTGCGCTTAATGTTAATATAACTCTACCACACATTTGTTAATTTCCTTCTAATAGCGTATTAAGTCGATTGAGAACATTTTCGATTTCTTCCATATTGTCTTTTGAATTATTAAAGAGTAGGGTTAATTCTTGTAACAGTCTCTTGATTTCTGGTGACAAACCTTCTATATCAATATCTAATGACACAGATTTTTGATTAAAGATTTTTCTGAGTGCTAAATCCAAATTTTCTTCCATGACAATGGTTTCCTGATATGCGACAATCACACGTTTCATCTCTGGTAGACTGTTTGGATTATCAGCTTGCAGATAAATTGGCTCTACATATAAAATTGAGTCACCTACTGGTACAACAATAAGATTACCTCTTAAAACGGCGGAACCTTCTTGCCCCCATAATGTAAATTGAGGAGAAATTGTCGAATCTTGATCAATTCTAGACTCTATCATCATAGGACCTTGAATGGTTTTATCTTTCGGCAATTTATATATATACAGTTTACCATAATTTTCATTATCATTTCTAGCGACAAAGAGTGAAGTCATGTTTGCTTTTTCCTTAGGCGTATACGGCACAATTAAGGCAAACTCTTCAATATCAGAATCCGGTAATTTAAACATAACATAATTGGATTCAATAGGTTGAACACCATCCATATATTTTTCGTTTGCAATATCCCACATGTCTTCACCATTATAGAAGACTTCAGGATTAATGACATGATAACTTCTATAAACTTGAGTTTGCAAGTCGAAATAATCCTGTGGATATTTGATATGTGATCTTAAACCTGCTGGCATATCAGAAATATCTTTGAATAAATCTGTAAAAATTTCATCATATGCTGTAATCATAGGATCCTCATGATCAATGATGTAATAATCTGTGGTACCATTATACGCATCTATGACTACTTTTACAGAGTTTCTGATATAATTAACCGGTTTTTTCTTAAATGAAAACATTTGTGAATATGGGTAATACTTACTGGTTGTATAAGCATCGATTATCCAATACAGCTTACCATCATCTTGATTCAGTACAAGATAAGGATTTTGATCATACTCTAAAAATGGAGCAATTGTTTTGATTCTCTGTTGGATGTTTCGATATAATATTATTTTACTATCTGAATGAACGACTGAAGAAACAAATAACTTCATACTGCTTTCTCTAAAAGAAAACAATAACCGGTTGATACCACTCAGTGACAGACCTGCATCTCCATTGTATCGTGTGGTTTCATTATCAGATCCTGAAGGGTAGTCAAACTCATCTTCTTTTGTATTTACGATTATATAACGGTCTGATAATTCACCAAAATATATTTCCGGTTGTTTGATTATCAAACTGGTATCACTGATTGGAGGTATATTCTTAAAGAGTAGTTTTGGTTGTCCTTCTTCTGTGACTTCATTAACGGGAGACATAACCATTCCATAACCATGAGTATATTTTAGATGTATGTTTATCCAGGTTTTAGCTTGATCGCTGAGTTTTTCTTGATTGAGCTCTCTAGCTGAAATAAAAACTTGTTTGTATTCATCATCAATGATATAACGATCTAAATCAATCCCGGCAAATGTATAATACAAACGGATACCTTGTATTTGATTGTAAGTTTGCTCGAGTGGCCTGGCATCGTTAATTCTTATATTTTTAATGGTATTTTCATTTTCTAGAATATCTGACCATTCCAAGTCCTGTTCAACAAGATATTGCTCTTCCTTGACATCTACTAATGCAAAAGCTTCTTGTGTATGTTGGATATTATATTCTAGATATTCTTTTTCCTTACTTATTTCATCTGGTTCAACAATTAGCTGTTGTACCATTAACGCTATAATTCCACCAATAAGCGCAATTGAAATAATCGTAACTGGTACTGCTATGGCCAATTTTGTTTTGTTTTTTAATAATGCAAAACAAAAGATGAATGATGAGACAAAGGTGACCGCGCATAAAATACGATAAACGATCAAGGTCACATGTATATCGGTATAACTGGCACCATATGCAACACCCCTAGTTGAGTACATCAATTCATAACCCTTTAGGAAGTATCTGAAACTGATGAGTAATAATACGATTAATCCTAAATAAGCAATGCGTTTAATAGCCGTTTTAGCAATTTCATTTTTTAACAACTGATCTAGTCGTTGTTGTGGATTGACATAGTGAATATCTTGTATTTTGTTTTCTGCTGTGTGTCTTATGCTCATCAGGATTACAAAAAAAGCTATAGTGATAGCAGCTAAGAACAAAGTCATGACAATTAAACTAACCAATATCTGTTCATAAAAGGGCAGTTTAAATATATAGAAGCTTATGTCTTTGTCAAAGATAGGGTCCTTTATACTGAATGTTTGTTGACTCAAAAATAGTCTCAATTTCAACCATATACTATTGCTGATGATTAGGCCAGTGAGGAATCCTGTGAATATTGAAAAAACCATCATCATACGGTGTATTATTTTATCCGCAGTCGCATTATAAAATATATGAGCAACATGATAATATCTCTGTTTTAGTTTTTTAAGATAAATATATAATCCTGTGGAGAGAAGGATTGTCAGAGGTAATAAAATAATAATCTCTGTTTTGATCTTAACCAAAAACGTATCCAAATATGTATTAAAATTAAACCATTGATAGTTTGTAATAAACTCTACTATAGAACGTGTACCTGCTAATAAGATACCAATAGCTATAATAATTGTAAATCCGATGACACTCATTTTGTTTGCTTTTTGTTGATTCATAAAAACACCTCCGTTTCTATTATTAAAAATACCCAGAGAATGGTACAATAAACTAGAAGAGGAGAGGTTTTATGTATGATTTTGTAATTGTAGGTGGTGGAGTTGTTGGTTGTTGCATTTCCAGAGCATTATCACGGTATGATGTGACGGTGGCACTCGTTGAAAAAGAAGCTGATGTTTCTTTAGGAGCGTCCAAAGCAAACAGTGGTATAGTTCATGGTGGATATGCAGGAAAAGCTGGATCTTTGAAAGGTGAACTCTGTATAAAGGGGAATAACTCGTTTGAATCTTTGAATAAGGAACTCCAATTCGGTTATAAAAAAATTGGTGGTCTTATCATAGGATTTTCACAAGAAGATAGGACGAATCTGATGATTCAATATGAAAATGCACTAAAAATAGGACAAACCGATTTTAAGTGGTTGACGAGAGATGAGATATTAGAATTAGAACCTCACATCAATCCCAATGTGTTATGTGCGTTATTTTCACCTTCTATTGGTATAACATCTCCTTATGAAATGACAATCGCACTTATTGAAAATGCGATTGAAAATGGCGTGACATTGTTATTAGAACATGAAGTCACTGACATCAGTTTAGAAGAATGTTATCATATAGAAACATCCAAAGGCATGATTAAAGGTAAATGGCTAATTAATGCTGCAGGTTTAGATTCTGGCAAAATCAATCGTTGGCTTGGAAATAACGAGCTTACTATTCACCCAAGACGTGGTCAATATATACTTCTTGGAAAGGATCAAAACGTGGTTAACCATGTCATTTTCCAGACACCAACTGAAAAAGGTAAAGGGATTTTAGTCACACCAACCGTACATGGCAATCTGATGATAGGACCTGATGCGGAGGACTTGTTGGAGGACCCTAAAACGGAGACATCAATTACTCGATTGGAATCAATCGTTAAACAAGCAAAAAACTCAGTGACATCATTTGATGTTAAAAGAGCCTTAACAACCTTTTCTGGTATAAGAGCAATGTCTTCTAATCAGGATTTTTTTATCAAGTATGTAGACGATTTTGCCATTACAGTAGGCGGTATAGATTCACCTGGATTAACATCTTCGCCAGCAATTGCGGAGTATGTTGTTGATCTTATCAAAGAGAAGTGTCAGTTAACTGTAAAGAAGGATTTTAATCCATATAGGAAAAGTTATTTTGAGATGGAAAATGATACACTTGTCTGTCAGTGTGAGATACAGGGGAAAAATCGTATACTAAAGGCCTTAAATGGACCTATCAAGTTGACGACTACCGATGCCATAAAAAGAAGAGTAAGAGCTGGTATGGGTAATTGCCAAGGATTAAGGTGTCAACCTCTTATTAAAGAAATCATTAGTGATTACCATCATATCGAAAAAAATGCTGTTGAAGTAAGGACCGAAACGGATAAACCTTCTAGAGTTTCAATTGAAGAGATACGTTTGTTAAGTATTTGACAGAATAAAAATACTTATTTATACTGTTATTAACATTATGTTAATAAGAAGAGGTGGCAAATGGTTGATAGAAATGAACAAGGCTTAAATGAAAAAGAATTTTTACAGAGTTATGATGCAGGTAAATATGAAAAGCCATCGGTAACAGCTGATGTGTTGTTATTTACAATGGATTCTATTCAGTCTGACAATTATAAGAAAAATGATAAGAAAGTATTGAAAGTGCTCTTGATAAAAAGGCGGAATCATCCATATATTAATAGTTGGGCAATACCAGGTGGATTTGTTGATGGTAATGAAACCATAAGAGAAGCTGCTTTAAGAGAATTGAAAGAAGAAACCAATATTGACCATGTTTATTTAGAGCAATTGTATACTTATGGTCAAATTGACAGAGATCCTAGAATGAGAGTTATCAGTACTTCTTATATGGCACTTGTAGACAAAACCAATTTGAAACCCAAAGCTGGTGATGATGCAAAAGATGTTGCTTGGTTCGAAATATTAAAAGAAACAATCATAGAACCTGTTATTATTGAAACAGAAAATGAAGTAATTCGAACAGAAACTATAAAAATAACATTGAGCCATGAAGATCTTGATCTGGATATTTCAGCTACCCTTCTGATTACCGAAACATTGATTGGAAAGAATATTCACAGAGTTGTTGATGTTTTGGAACAAGTCAATTTGGCATTTGATCACGGAAAAATAATTGATATGGCTTTAGATAGATTAAAAAATAAATTGGAGTATACTCAAATTGCCTTTAATTTGGTACCAGAGTATTTTACATTAACAGAGCTTCAGAATGTGTATCAAGTTATCTTAGGCAAAGAAGAGAAACCTGCTGGTTTCAGAAGAAAAATTAAGGATATGGTAATAGAAACAAGTAAGATGCAAAGTTCAAAAGGACATCGTCCCGCTAAACTTTACACCTATAATAAGTTTTGGCATTTAACTTAAATTTTATCCAGTTCTGACCGTGCATAGTTGCGATTACCCTCATCTTCAATTTGTGGTAAAGCATCGTATGCTCTTTTTTTGTAGCTTTCAAGTTGTTCATTATCCCCTAGAAGTTTATAGGCATTAGCCATAGCCTCATAAGCAAATACGATATCAAAATCTTCTATGTGATTTTTCTCACATATTCTTAAACACGCTTCTGCATGATACAAAGCTTGCTGGCCTTTATTTAATAGATGATAAACTTTAGAAATCTGCCATTCACCACGTTCAAAGTTTAGTGGTTCACCGACTTGTCCCCATAAATAACGAGAAGTATGCGCACAATGAATCATGCTGAGGTCATCCTCTTCAGTTCTATTAGGGCTGTCTATATAGTCCCATGTTTGATTAAAACATTTAATGGCCTGTTCTTTTTGAAATTCTTTTAGTGTTTTGTCCATATCGTCCTCCTTGTTAATATTATATTCTATAAATAGGAAGTATACCAGCTTAGTCTACAAATTTAGTGCTGAATGCTCTTGAAATTACAACAATTCAACTTGACTTATAAGTAAACAAGTTCTAAAATGATATTAACAAGCTGATATTAACAAAATATTAATAAGAGGTTATTATGGATAAGAATAAATTGTATGATGAGAGCCGATATATCATAGATACCTTTCTAGAGACACCTTCAGAATTGATTGATGTAAATAAGTGGAAAGATTCTAATGTAGTCGTTATTGATATGATCAATGGCTTTGCCAAAAAAGGCAATCTATATTCTGATCGAGTTGAGAGGATAATTGAAAATACTCAGAAGGTTTTGATCACCTTTGATGAGAGTGAACATTTATTTTTGTGTGATTCACATTCAAACGACTCTATGGAGTTTAATACTTTTTTACCGCATTGTACAATCGATACAGAGGAAACTGAGATTGTAGATGAGTTAATAAAATGGTCTGACAATGGTAAAATAATCAAGAAGAATTCTACAAATGGTTTTATTGAGCCTGAATTTCAGGCTTGGTTGTCTGAGAATAAGAATTCACGTTATTTGGTAGTGGGATGTTGTACCGACCTATGTGTGATGCAATTTGTTTTATCCTTAAAAACGCACTATAATCGAATCAATCAACCCTGTGAAATCATGGTTGTAGAAAATGCTGTAGAAACATATCATGTAAATGAAATCAATCATCCAGGAGATTTCATGCATTTGATATCTTTAAAGATGTTAAAAGATAATGGTATATTATTAGGGAGAATTTAATGACTTGGTATAACAAAAAACGATTGTCTGTTGAAACTTTTAAAATGACAGATGATATCGTACGCAAATTAAGAACTGGTTGGTATTCTGATGAATACTTTAACAATACAATTAGAGTATTAAAAACAAGAGCAGAACAATCTATCACTTTCGGAGATAATACTCACGATTTAGAAAAAGTTGTAGAAGTAAAAGATGAAGTTAACGGTGATATTCATGTTGAGATGCAGTTCTTTACAAGAAGGAAGCCTTTTTCAGTAATCGCTGGAGTGGATGAAGCTTTGGCAATCTTGAAAGTGGCTACAGGCTATTATGAAGGTGATACTTTTATCAACACTTATGATCAATTAGAGGTTTTTGCTGTTCATGATGGTACTTTGGCACATTACGATGGCAATCCATTAGATGTGGATCCGGTGTTGGTTGTACGTGGTAGATATAGAGACTTTGGACATTTGGAAACACCTATTTTAGGTGTGCTTAGTTTACCGACTCGTATTGCAACGAACACTTATAATGTTTTGGAAGCTGCGAATGGTAAGTCTGTTTTATTCTTTCCGGCAAGATTTGACCATTATAAAATTCAAGCAGTTGGTGGTTATGCTTACCGTATTGCATTGGAACGTTTTAATGCAGAGCACAGACATGCCTTAGATCCATTCTTTTCGACTGGCGAGCAAAATGATTGGTGGGGATTCGGTAGTGCAAAAGGCACCATTTCTCATGCCAGTATTGCATGTTTCTATGGTAATACAGCAGTAACGATGATGTCATTTGCTGAAAGCATCGGTATTGATACTCCAAGAATTGCATTGGTTGATTTCCATAATGATTGTGTAAAAACAACATATGAAGTGATTGATATGATGTGGGAAAAATACTTTGACCATATGAAAAAGGGTGAAGAAGAAGAAGCGAAAAAGTATGTGTTGTTTGGTGTTAGACCAGATACAAGTGGTAATATGATGGATGTTTCTTTGGAACCATTATTTGATAAGAAACAAGATAATGGTGTCAATTTAAGATTAGTAAGAACATTGCGTCGTGTCATGGATACATATTATCATACTCTTGTCAGTCGTATGAGTGACATAGATCAAGCAAAGTATGCTTCATTGGCAAAAGACTATTGTAGAAATATTAAAATAACAGTTACAGGTGGTTTTAATGTAGAAAAGATAAAATATTTTGAAGAAGCTGGGGCACCTGTCGATTCATATGGTGTGGGTTCAAGTTTACTTTCTAACTCATCAAGTGAAGGCACTAACAACGACTTCACAGCAGATATTGTTAAGGTAAAAGTTGGTGATGTATATTATCATTTATCTAAAGTGGGTAGAGCCGCCTGTGACAACAAACATTTAATTAAAGAATAGTTTATCTATTCTTTTTTTGAATAAATATTGTTTTAGAATAATTAATGAGATTATACTAAAAAGTATTAGCAAAATTGAACCGTTTATGTATAATAGACATAAGGGGGAAGGTTATGTTTAATTTAAAAAAATATGATAAATTGTTTGAACTGATGGCAACGTATGAATTAGATGCAGTTATGATTGCACCATCATCAGATATGGAGTACTTAATTGATTATCATGCGCATGCTGATGAGAGATTAAATTGTATGGTGATCTTAAGTGACAAGAGGTATTTTCATATCTCGCCACTTCTTAATTATGAAGAAGCTAAAAATAAGTACCCAGAAGATGCCGTATTTTATAGATGGGCAGATGGAGATGGTTTTTTAGAGACTGTCAAACGATCGTTTGAAACCTATGATCTTTTAGACAAAAGAATTGGTGTCAATGAAACGATTCGAGGTATTGATGTCATAGATTTTCAGAATATGATGGCATGTACATTTGTCAATGCTCATCCGATGTTGGAACAGTTCAGGATTATCAAATCGGAAGATGAAATTGAGAATATGAAAAAAGCAGGCGCTATAGCGGATGAAGTGATGAAAGAAATCAAATCATTTATAAAACCTGGACTTTATGAATATGAAGTCATTGATGAAATCAAACGATTGTATGCAAAAAAAGGAGCAGATGGTATTTCCTTTGATCCAATTGTTGCAACAGGAAAAAACAGTTCAATGCCACATTATAATGCAGGTACAAGCCGAATAGAATTAGGTGACAATGTTGTCGTAGATTGTGGTTGTCGTGTTAATAATATGTGTTCAGATACATCGCGTACGTTTTTTGTAGGGGAACCTTCAGAAGCTCAACGTAAGATATATGAGATTTGTTTAAGATCTACTATGACTGCTCAGGAATCATCAAAAACGGGTATAACAGCTGCGTCAATTGATAAAGTTGCTAGAGATATTATTGATGGTGAAGGTTATGCGGAGTATTTCCTAAATAGGACAGGACATGGTATAGGATTCAGTGTACATGAAGCTCCCTATATTAAAGCCAACAACAATCTGATTTTAGAAGATGGTATGGCATTTAGTATTGAGCCAGGCATCTATATTTCAGGTCAGTTTGGCATGAGAGTTGAAAATATTATAGTGATGGAAAACGGCAAAGGTATTTCAGTGAATAACTCACCGACTGCTATAGAAGAGGTAATAATAGATGTTAAATAGGCGTTCAATTGAACAATGTCACCAACTTAAGATAACTGTATAATTTAATGGTTATGTAGTATGAAGAAATTTATATTATGTAGCCTTTTT
>JAEIOD010000069.1 GCA_016342415.1 Clostridiales bacterium | reverse complement strand
AGATCTCCTCTTAAAGGATGGTTTTAAGGTGGATATATGTTCATGATTTTCTTGAGGGGGGGGGGGGAAATGTTCAGCTGTTAAAAAAGTAAGATTTCATGATGGCTGAAAACTTCTTTATTAACACCTGTAATTCATCTAAATGTAATTTGTCACACTTTTGTCACACCCAAAAATAGCTGAGTTAAATGAGTTTTATCTTACTTGGACAACTGTAATGATTCAAATGTTAATCATGTAGGATGCAAACAAATCGAAATAAAGGAAACAAAATTGAGTTGAATAAGGATAATGTATATACTTATAGAAGTGCGATCTAAGTGTATTAAGGTAATTTATTTGAAAAAGAGAAATAAATAATTGAAAATTAAAATTTAAAGAAATGAAAAAAGTTTTAGTAAAAATTGTCGTTGCGTGTTTTGTTACAACGGTTGGCGTTTTAAATGTAGTATCATTGAAGACAAACAATGTAGAATGTAACTTAAATAGTGTTCAAAAGTATGCAATGGCCAGTAGCGGTGAGGCTTACCCAACATGGGATGGTTATAAGGCTGATGATAACAATGCCTGTTGCAGGCATCGCTACTCCTATGATAAATGTTCTAAATATTCAGTAAGTTGCAATTAATTTGATTTAAAAATTCACTAATAAGGCGACTAAGTATTTGGCTTAGTCGCTAATATCAAATTCTACAATAGATATGAATAAATCGTACTTCGTTTTAATATGCTTGTTTGTTATTCTTGGGTGTAATAACAAAAAAAAAGACAAGGGTTTAGATATTAATTTAACACAAAATAATTCAACCATTAACTATACTGAGATTATCAACAAGATTGATACTGTCTACTTAGAAACAAATGATTCATGTTTAATTTCAAATGTAAACAATATTTATAATGTGGATAGTTTGATTTTTCTTTTGGATAAAAAACAAAAGACAGTTTTTAAATATGATGTAACAGGGAAGTTTCTTACTAAACTATGCAATATTGGCAGAGGGCCAAATGAATATATATCCATTTCATCCTTTGCTATTAAAAGAGCTGAAAAACTTGTGGTTATATTAGATTGCACGTCAAAAAATATAATAACATACGATTTTGATTTTAATGAAATTAATAGGATAAAATACGATGAAAAAACTATAGTGAGATCCTTAGCTCCGCTTAAAAATGGAAATTTATTATGGATTACTCCTGATGCTTTAATAAATAATTTTAAGGATGGCGTATGGGAAACGAACAATAATAATAAACTGATAAAGCATCATGTTAGTTTTTCAGAAGATTATAAGTTGATGTGGATAAATGAACCAGTTTACTCATCATTTGGTAATGGTTTAAGTTTTTATAACTGTTATGATAATATAATGTACATGGTTGATAAGGATAAATTCAGACAGGATTTTAGAATAAATTTAAAGCAAAAATGCTCTAAAGATATTCTAAGGCTGGAAGATTTTGACAAAAAGACGTTTACTGGAAACTCATTTCTGTATTATGGGCATGTTGAAACCAAGGGATATTATTTAATCAAATACTTTTCTTCACTAAAAGGCGAGCTTTGTTTAATGATTGACAAAACATCAAAGAAAAAACGTATCATTTTCAATAAAGTCACTAAAGAAGATATTGAAATTTTTAACAGCAAATTGTTTTGCTATAATGATAATTCTATTGCTGAAATACATTGGGACGATGTTTCTCTTAGGCCTTCAATAATATTGTATTCATTAAAATTGAACTAGATGAAGATTTTAAGAAGTTTGGCAGTATTGGGGTTGATTACTTTTAATATTTTATTGATTTTAAAAATTAATAGATTGGAAAATCAAAATAATATGGCTCGCCTGCTTAACGAGCAATTAACGGCATTGTCACATGAAAGGCAATTGTATACCACAAGATTACAGAAACTTATGGAGCAATCTATATTATTGAATCAAACTGAATTTAATGTCAAAAGTAAGATTTTAAATCCTTTTACTTTAACAGTAATGTTGAAAGAAGATATATGCGGTGCTTGTCTTGATAAGTTTATCTTGGATTTTGATCGGGAACTAGCCTATAGAAAAATTAATGGGAGCAGCATAGTTGCTATACTAATCTCTGAAGATAAAAGTAATAAGACAGGTGTCGAATTATATCTTAAACAAAAGGGCATTAAAATAATAAAGAAAACTATTGCTGAGTTGAATGATTCAATGCAAAACATATTTCCAGATATGGCCGTAGGTATTTTAAGTCATAAAGGTCGAATAATTATGATATCAGAATATAACATCAATCTTCAAAAATATTCACAAGAAGGCCTAAAGAATATATTATCGTTGTATAATAATCTGAATTTTTAATCAGGATGCTCAACTTATGAATATGCCTCTATTAGAGAAAGATGAAAACAGAGCTTTTGTAAACGAAAATGATACGGTCAAAATACTCTATTCATTCACTGGTCAAAACTGCCCGGTAACTATTAAAGTTTACAACAAACTACAAAAAGCCATTTACATTGATTGGAGTAAATCAGCCATCATCCTTGATGGGCGGAAAATAAGTTATTGGGTTGATAAGTCAGAATTGAACGCTTCCTCTTCTGGTTACGAATACCAATGGACAAAAGACTTTTCAAGTACTCACTCTGAAATAGATGGTACCATCTACCGAGACGAAAGAATTAGTTTTATACCACCTCAATCATTCACCAGTATAACACGCATTAACCTAAGATCCAACTTTTTTAAATTAAACAAAGAAGACGCGCTAAAAGATGAATATTGGGGCACCACCACCGGGAGCATAAAGCTTACAAATCACACATTTGACGATGCTACCAGTCCGCTTTCCTTCCGTAGTTATATCACCTTATCAACCAAGGATGATTTTTCTTCAGAAATAAATTTTGATAATCAGTTTTGGGTTGAAAGTGTGGCCAAAAGTGGATATGCTCCGGATGCACTGATCAACAAACCATCCAACCAATTTCACTTACGCAAAGCCTCTGTGGGCGGAAAAATATTTGGTTGGACGGCGGTTTTGGCCGCATTAACACTACTTGCTTTATATGGTGGCAAACTATAATAAAAAAACAATATTGAGAGACTACCGCATTTTAAAACCAAACAATCACATTTAACATTATTTCCATCCCCAAGAGATAACCACTAGTCTGGTTGATAATCATACAAATACAATTTCATGATTTTTTTATTGAAAAATTTCTCTAATTCACATGCGTGTCGGAGCGAATCTGTTTGTCATACTTAATGAAAGATTAACAATACACTAATTTCGGCATAATTTAGGACAGTGTTTGTTGATTTAGATTTGCTACAGGATTTATTAATGATTAAAACTGTGGGGTATGCAACAACTAGGAACAACTTTCAAACAACTTCCGGAGAGCGTAATGGTAAATGACCTTCCGGATCAGGGACTCATGGCTTTAATGTCACGCCAGCAATTAAGTGCTGAGACTTTTTATTTAACCGGTTATGAAACCATGACCTTTAATCGCAATCTGGATTTTGCGCTGGAAACCGTGCTCAGCTCTGTAGTACCCTTTGAAAAGGAATTACTCATTATCAGTAATGACGACACAAATATAAAGATCATTAAGCTGTGCGATAAACACATGGTGAATTACACCATTGTTTCTATGCCAACTACCCCAGAAGAATGGGATGATCTGGAAAAAGTATTCACCAATTACCCTCAGTTTTCTCATGTGCTGGTTTCAGGAGATATTTCGACGGACTGCGATCGATCTCATTTACTCCAGTTAGGTTCATACCTCGAAAA
>JAEIOD010000068.1 GCA_016342415.1 Clostridiales bacterium | reverse complement strand
CACCTCACTATTCATATCTGAGATGATTATATCAAGTTATGTTTTAAGTAAATATGTGTGCTGGAATTGGCGCTTACTTTTATTTAATAGAGTTCTAAGGTGTTTATGGAACTTATGATTAATGCACCCTTTTGAAATGTAGATTTAACACCATTTACTATTAGTGGTCAACTTGCACCAAATAGTGAAGTTAGTTTCTTGCTACAGCTCATTAACTTCACTATCTTTAGATAACGTATTATTACTTTTATTGCCTTTATAATGAATCCATTATGAAAAACATCAACAATTTTTAATACACTGAAATACGATAATACTGTTACACATCTAACAAATTAAAATACAATATTAATAGGGTTTCAATATTTTTCACTTCATTGTATTAAAAATTTTACAATTGTAACATGTTATATAACATAGATTTAATAGTTAAAATGTATCTGATTAAACAATTAATAATGGGATATATTATAGTCAAATAAATATAATCTGGAAGGAGATTGGTAAAATATGTTTCTTTAATAAAACAACGCTTAGCTAAATTAAACTAATCTATAACAGGAGGAAATATGTATAAATATGTTTCACTAAAAAATAAGGCTAATAATCAATATAGAAATGTTCATGCAACAAAAATGCAGGATAATTATGAATCACCTACTTGTAAATTTATGTTAACGGAACAGGAAAAAGGTTTATATTCAATTATGAATGAAAAGAATAACGAATATTATCAAGATCATATAACTACAATGTCAGATAGTGTTAAAGATGATGGACAAAAATGGAGATTTCTTAAACTAGAAGATAGCAATAATGAATACTATATTCAAAATGTTAAAAACAATAAATTTCTTACTGTTCATGCTTCCAAACTAGAAACTAGCCCTAGCGGTTCAGAAATTTACATATTAGAAGAAAGATAATCAATATTACTCGATTTTTAATATAGTAAGATAAAATCTTACCATCAAAAATAATGAGTCTTTTAAAAACTCATTATTTTTTGAGTTGAATTAATATGGAAGTATATGATTATTGCAAGCATTAATCAATTTCAACAAAAAAACACCCATTCAAATCTAAGTCTTCTGCTTCTTCAATTGAATGTTTGTATTTATATCTTGCCATCTGTACTCACTTACCAGAAATCATTAATTGCTTAATCATTTTCTGCTCCTTGAATGTTTTTTAGGAAACATATTTCCGGATTCCCATCATTATGATAATACTTTACTAACTCAAATCCAATTTGTATTAGATCTTTTTCCAGAGTATTATGATATTTTACAGTTAACTCTGTTAACCAAAATTTATCCTTTAAATCATCTATATTTTTATAAAATCCAGTTGCAAAATCATAATCCTTTTTTATAGTAAATCCATATATTTCGCACATAACTCTACAATCGTTTTTGAAGTGTGATAACGTCTGGTAAGTTCATATTAATTAATCCTCCTCATTGTATTAAGGCATTTCTTCTCTTCGTTTTATCATATACTTCAAAATAATCGAGATTAATTATACCTTGCTTGCTTTTAACAAATTCTAACTATGATTATCATATTAACTCCGAAGTCGTTTGAAACACTTTGTTTAACAATTTCAATTGTATTTTTTGCTATCATATAGTTACTTTCTAACACCATGACTACCCTATATTCGGTTGCCGCTTTGTTGGCGTTAAGCTAATAAAAAAGCCCTATGCTAGTTTTTTTACTAACATAAGACTTTTCGATTTTTCTTAACTCAATGACATTGCTTTGCAACTCTTATTTATTGTTATACAATTATTGAGGTGCAAATTACTAACATAACATCAACAAGCAATTTGGTTTCATTACTCGACCGACTTATTTACAACTAAATCAACACTTAGTTTTGCAAAATATACTGCTATTAAACAAGTTAAATACGGCGATATAAATGAGTTTGTAATCCAAGTTAATATATTAGATAAAGTATCTATATTAAATCGCGAAATTGTCACTCTACCTGAATGATTAAATATAAAATGTACATATTGTAAAATCACTATATAAAACGAAAGACCTAAACATGTTGCTGATAAAGAGTACTTTTTATCATTCATTTTTTTAAATATGGCAAAATGAAAAACAAAAGAAAATATAAAGGAAAACGCAGCCTCTTCATAAAAAGATATCATTGGCTTTACACCTGAAGTTGCTCTAAGATCAAATGCAACTAAATAATCTGAAAAGTTGTAGAAAATCATAATATGATACCCAATAAATGCAGCTGTAAATCCTAGTATAATTAAACTAATTCTCAACTTCATAATTTTCTCCTAATCAATCTCCAAAATACTCTACTCCAGTTAAATGATAAAAATCCAATCTTCTCTCAGCTCCAACTGAAGATCCAACTGTTATAGCAAAAGATTCTACTTCACCATAGTAAGCCCTTTCAATTCCAACTCCAGATCCAATACTATTATCATGGAATGGACCTGAATAATCCTCTGGTGATTCAACTCCAGTTACAATTCCAATAGCAAAGTCTGCGTTTAGTGGTGATAACGAAGCACTAACACCTCCTCCTAAATGGAAATATGTTGCCTGATAATTATTTCTAATACTTGTAATTGATGAAACACCAACTGCAAAACTACCATGACCAGCTATTGAGACTGCAATCGTGGCATCCAAAACAATGTCATTGTTTTGTGCAAAATCTCCAATTACCATACCTAAATTTTCTTCTGCACTTTTATTTGTATCAATTATACTGTTCGAAGTATAAGAAATTTCTGACTTGCTATTCTTAGATTCCTTATTATCCCAAGAAAATATATCAAGAAGACCATTTAGAAAATCGACTAATCCGTTTTCTTCTTTATACAAACCCTTTGGATCAATAAAATTAATAGGATTATTTTCAGTAAAAATAAACTGATTTATATTCAACGACCTTTCAATCGAACCTAAAAAATTGTCTTTCGAGATAAATCTTCTCATATCAGTATTATAGTATCGTGTCATCATAAAAATAAGATTGTTTTGGTCTGTAACAACACCATATTTCCCATTGAATCTAAATAGATTATCTGAAGTGCCAGTTCTACTTATTGTTTCACCATAAGGTCCATACTCAAATGTATCTGTAATGGTTTCATTTGAAGAGGTTAATGCTATTGTACTACCTCTATTATCGAAATGATAGTATGATGATACATTGGCTGTTTCTTCTGAAATCAGTCCTATTCCATAGACATAATAAGTATCTACCCCAGAAGGTGCCGTTTTAATTAGAATTTGGTTATAACCTGCTAATGGATTAACAACAAACTCTGTCGTATCTCCATTGACATCAACTTCAATTCTTCTACCTTGTGCATCATATTTATAAGTATGATCTCCAACACTGTTTAACTGATTTCTTGAATCAAATGTATAAGCTGCATTGACACCATTTAGTGGACCTGAAGTCATGTTGCCATCATTGTCATAAATGACACTAGCACCATTATACGTAGCTAGTTTATTACCATCTACATAAGTCATGGTCTCAACGACACCATTCTCGTCACTTCTGGTTAAGATATTTCCCTCATCATCATAAGTGTAAGTATATTGATGTAATAATGTTTGAGAATCATCTTTCTTAACTTGTTGCTCTAATTCGTATATATCACTGTAAACATTTGTTATATTATTGTTGTTACCATTCTCTGTAACTATATTTCCAACATTATCAAAAGTGAAGTTATACTCACTGATTAAGTTGTTACTGCTGTCTTTGTCAACCTTTGACTTTAACGTAAGCGCCAATTCCAGCACACATATTTACTTAAAACATAACTTGATATAATCATCTCAGATATGAATAGTGAGG
>JAEIOD010000067.1 GCA_016342415.1 Clostridiales bacterium | reverse complement strand
TCCGATTCATATTGTTTTACATACAATCGATCCGTTTTTGCCCACAGATTCCAGTTGACATGTCGAAGCTCATCACCAGCAATGTAGTTTCGATGTGAGTCGAACTCATTACTGAAACCAATAAACTTACTTTTATGCCCGCCAAGTAAAGCACCTTCAACAACTCCCTGAGCAACCAACTCAAGATCATCCATCGCCATAAACAGGTCTGGATCTTGGATGAGCGGTTGGGCTTCCTTTTGTGGTTTTTGCATATGGTCTATTTGATGTCGTTCAGGATGTGACTGATTATTTGATCGGCATCTACCTTGTCTGCTTTGCTTCTAAAGTTTAATATTAAACGATGACGCAATACGGCTTGTGCCACCTCTCGTATATCGTTTTTACTGACATGGAAACGGCCATTGAGCAAGGCTTTGGCTTTTGCTCCTAAAATAAGATATTGAGATGCTCTTGGACTAGCTCCATGGGCCACGTACTTCTGCACCATTTCGATGGATGAATTGCTACCATTTTCTACACGTGTAGCGGCAACTAATTGCACCGCATAACGAATAAGCTCATCCGAAACAGGTACACTTCTTACAACGGATTGAAGCTTAGCAATCTCTTCTTTACCAATAATTTCATCTACATGTGATTGTATTTTGCCAGTTGTGCCTCTAACAATAGCTACTTCATCTTCTTGGTTGGGGTATTTTACTTTTAAACAAAACATGAAACGGTCTAGCTGAGCCTCAGGTAACACATAGGTACCTTCCATCTCTATGGGGTTTTGTGTAGCCAATACCATAAAGGGTTCATCCAATGAATAGGTTTGTCGGCCAATGGATACGTTATGCTCTTGCATAGCTTGTAATAAAGCTGCCTGTGTTTTTGGAGGGGTGCGGTTAATCTCATCAGCCAGTACTAGATTTGAAAAAATAGGACCTTGCAGAAACTGTCGTTTTCGCCTGCCTGTTTCTGCGTCTTCTTCTATTACATCAGTACCTGTAATGTCCGAAGGCATTAAATCCGGAGTAAACTGAATACGGCAAAAATCAAGACTTAACATTTGAGCCAGCGTATTTGCCATTAATGTTTTACCAAGTCCTGGCAATCCTAATAATAGTACATGTCCTTTACACAACATACTGATCAGCATAAACTCTAAGGTTTCTTCTTGTCCGTAAACAACTTTTGTAGCTTCTTGCAACAATCGTTTGTGCGCATCTTTTAATTTCTGTACCAGATCCAATTCATCGAGCCGGGTATCAATTTGTTGAGAGGTTTCAATCATTAGGTTTATATTAAAAAATTATAATTATTGTGTCTATCTAAGCTTTAATATTACTTGTTTTCCCCCTTGCAAATCAGCATCATCAGGTGTAATTGTGCCAATACCATCACCATTTCCATCCATCAATATAGTTTCTAATTGAATTAACTGTCTTTCCGTATACCAATTTTTGATTTGTTGTTTGGCCTCTTGATGTATGTCGGCTAGGGTTACCTGCTTGTTTTGATTGCTGTGGATAGTGAATGTTTTTAGAATATCAACCAGAAGATCACTCATCACGGGTTCGTTATCTTTGTCCTCCAGTTCAGACGCAGCCATAATAACATGCCCTGTTCCTTTCATTATTGGTATAATACTACGGCCTGCTTCCGCCGACCAAATAATACTTATTGAGCCAGTTGTTGCCTTTAGACACTTTCCGACCTCCTTAATGGATATGTCATCACCTTTCAAATGAAAGTGTACGTCATTGGGTGTGGTATTTGCATGACCATAAAAAATCAATAATGGACATTTACCATTTTTTTTATTCGTCAAAAGCGTGGAGAAAGCCTTTTTCCATTCTTCGAAATTGGAAATTAGGATCGTTTTTTCAACCTGGTAATGATCAGACAGAACCTGTTTTAATTGATTTGTACCGGTAATATATTTGTTTTGGTCATCTGAATTTGGTAAATCGCTACTAATCAGCCAAACGTTGGAATGTACTGAAGTCTGCGCGTAGAGATTGCCAATGGGGCAGAAGAAAATACAATACAGTATGCTCAGGGGTATCAGGAGGTTGGTTTTCATGTTAGTTTATGCTATGTATGAAAAACAAATATAACAATTGTTATTTACGAACACTCAATGAACCGGTGCAAATCAATCGGTGAGGTTTTAAATTAGATTTTATAGGGAAGTAAAACTAGGAGAAAAGCAATGTAAAGTGGTGCTCTTAGTGCTTTTTTGCTTTCATTGTTAAAGAAAGTTAATCTTTATGTTTGATGTAAAATTGTAAATAAGCTGATTGGTTATTTAATACAATTAATACCAATTAAATATCAAATTACGCTGGTATAATGCCGATACATAATCAAAGGGCGTTTAGAAGTGAAACGCACTAAAGGCGCATTTTGATTAGTAAGCGGTATAAAACAGAAGGGGAGAGCGCATTTGGATATCGAACAATACAAATTTGTCGGTTTCTTCCGGGTAGAATGAAAGCTGCATATTTGATAGTTATATAGGGTTATTATATCAGCGGGGAATAAAAAGAAGCTTTTAAAACAGAATGTCTTAATTCTTCATACTTAATAGGGGAAGCCTGCAGGGTATTTTCAATGGTTGAAATTCTTACTGACTTTTGATTTTCAAGTTTTTCATTTTTAAGAGAGGTTGGTGCAAAATAAAACAAGACTGCCATTAATGAATATTGTTAGCAGTCCTGTATATGTTCTTTATACTACGAATTTAACATTAATTCTTTACTTGATCGTCAATAATTTCAGTCGGATTGATAATAGGTAAGTAGATATTATTCAAGAAACTACCTATCGTACGATTTAGTATGATACCACGTATTGTAGAAAATGAAATTCCTAATATTGATGCTAGAAAGGCTTTGCTTTTTGAATCAAAACCTTCTATGTCGGCATACTCAAATACGGTATCTACATCAATTTTTAATAATTCCTTACTATTATAAGTATAGGTGATAATGTAGTTAACCTTTACCGCACGTAATTCATCGTTAAAACCAAAACTAGGTTTAATACCGAATTCAATCGCATCAGGATTAAAATCATCAATTTCTTCATCAGATAGACTAATCTCCGAAAAAGAGTTTGTTTTAAGGCTGATGATCTTATATGGAAACTGTATTGTTAGATTCTTTCCCTTCATTATTGAGCTATGTTAAATTCTCTTAATGGATTTGATGTGAATTCTATTTTTTTATTTGAAAGGCTTGTGGAGGTATTTTTAATTTTTTGTTCTCCCAAATGAATAATTTTTATGGTGTTTTTCTTCTCTAAAATATTTGAAAATGATTCAAAGTGTATTTCAGGAACTTTACCAATGGCTAACGAAAGTTCCACTAGTTTGGAGAGTTTATAATCAAAATCTCCATTTAATATTTGAGATACATATCCTTTTGATACACCTAGTTGCTTTGCAAAAGCACTTTGAGTCATCTTGTTTTCTTCAAGATATGATGTTAATTGTCTGTATAATTCATTCTGTATTTTAGTAACATTATATCCTTTACTTCTAATCAGTTTTTCGCGTTTCATTTCTCTAAGGTATTAATGTAGTTACTTTTGATGCTTCTGAATTTTTTGATGTCCTTTTTCTGAGTGCTTTTATAGCCACCCATTATGATCACTTTTCCATTGGGGGCTTTTATGGCATACACCCTTAAATGTTTTGATTTGAATTCATATTCCTTAATCTTTTCCTTTTTGCTAATGGTAATATCTCTGAATTTGGTTTTAGGTAATAGTTTATTGTTTGCATCATCTTTGCAACAAAACAGAAAGAAAACGTGAATGCAACCGCCGCTCATCGTGTTCCTTGTGCAGGGTGGTGAATATATTAAATTTTTCCTCTCTGTCGGCAAGCATTTTATACTCTTTGTAGAGGATGTATAACTGCTTCAGGAAGTTGTTGGCACTAGTAGGCTCCATTGTTTTATAGTTTTTTAAGAATGGTTCAATGCAATCAGGCTTCTACCACCTCCCGCAAACAACTCCGCATCAAATCCTCCACCTGGCTTTGCCCTTGCTCTATCTCCTGCTCCAATTGATCACATAAGGTCA
>JAEIOD010000066.1 GCA_016342415.1 Clostridiales bacterium | reverse complement strand
CATGAAGAGAATTGTATAGGAGGCACACGTGCCGCAAATCATGTTAAATAGATAATTTTACATGATGACGTCTCAGATGCGCTTCCGTTACATGAAAGTTTTTGCTAGTAATTACATACTACTTTAAAGGAGAAATAAATATGATAAAAGATATAAATATAGTTTCGGTTTCAAATAAATCTATTGAAAATTTAATTGTAGTAGATTTGATGAAGGGTAGTAATCTTGCTTCGGTAATTTTTGATACAGGCGCATCAATATCAGTACTTAACAAAACTACTGCCGATAATTTTGAAGCAATAGAAACAGAAAAAAAGGTTACTGGTGGTGGAACTGCAGGTAATGTATCTGAGATTGAATTATCAACTTTTGAAGAAGTTAAAATAGGCGATTACACTATACCAAAGTCAGATTTTATAGTTGTAGAAGATAAAGTTTTACATTTTGGTCAAGATGAAAAAGGAAACGAATTAATAATTGATGGATTCTTAGGCTGGGACATAATATCAAAACTAAGGTGGGAGTATAATCATGAAAAATTAGAACTTCGTTTTGGTGAACCATCTTATATGAGTTATGAGAATTCTATATTAGATGATTGGGATAATATGCCTATCCTAAATGTAATTTTGGATGGTCAAAAGCGTGTATTTGGATTTGATTCAGGTCATACTGAAAGTGTTATTGGTAATTTATTATACCCAAAATATGAACATTTAGATTCAAAAAGTGATGATTTTGTAGGAATTGATGGTCAAAATAAAGAAACGGTTAAGATAGCAGAAACTTTCGAAATGGACATAAATAATTCTAAAGTTTCCCTGACTAACATATCAGTAATTAATAGAAATCTGTTTCCTTCCAAAAGAGAAGATATTTGTGGATTATTAGGTATAGATATAGTGGAAAATAGAAGTTGGATTTTGGATTACTCGAATAGATATTTTGAAGTTGTATAACATTTAATTACATACGAAGAAGCAAAACACCTTCATGTAACACTACATCTGAGCAGAGGTCCACAGGTAAGTGATGTGAGAAGTTGGTATGAGAGAAGCAGTTACATGTTCTTGTTATCATGGACAAACCCTCTCACTAACCGAGTCACCAGCTCATTAGCTGTTCGCGGGCTCACAAGCATTAGAGCAGGTTGTAAGTTCGAAGGCATCTCAGATGCGCTTCCGTTAGACGCCATAACTATCAGAAACGAAAGGAGAGAAAAATGAATTTTGAAAAAAGTATTATTGAATCAATGGAGAAATATTTTGAAGACAATTCAGTTGACAAGTGGAAGGGTGTGTATGAGAAAAAAATTGGAAATATACATCACGATGAGCCATGGCTAACATTAGTTGGTCTGTATTCAATATTTAATAATCAAAATACATTTAATCGAAATCATATTGAAGCTTTCCAAAGTATACTAGATCAGAGTGGATTTGACAAATATATTAAAGTCGATTCAGTTGAGAGAGTATCAATAGAGAAAATATTACCTGAGATAAAACCTTATAGAGTTTATCTTTATGAACTTCTAAAGAAGAATGACATTCATCTATATCCTGATAGGAATAATACTTTAAAGAAAAGACTAAAAGAATATACTGATAGCGAAAATAAGAAACAAGCAAGTCTTGAAGGAAATACTAATCTCGATGCACAAATTATATTCTCCGTAGAAGGACGAAAAAAATATATGTTCATTGAAGCTAAATTTCTTTCTGATATAGATACAAAAACCACATACAATCCAGTTAGAAATCAAGTAATACGTAATATTGATGCAATGATTGATTTTGTATTGACTGAAAAAGAAAAGAATAAGGATATAGATCTAGCTGATGTTTATTTCACTTTGCTAACTCCAAAAGTATTTAGAACTGAAAAATTTAATGGAAATAAAAAGTCGAACTTAGATATATTTACACCACAGAAAGCACGATTCTATTGTTATGTAATGGATGAGTATAAAAATCCTTTAGCTTTAAAAAGAGATTTACCTCATAGACAACTATCTGATGATAAATGGGAAATGATTAGTAAACACTTAGGTTGGATTACATTTGATGACATGTATATAGCTGCAAAAGAATACAGAACAATTGAATCTCATCAAGAAGAATTTGAAAGTTTCTTTAGAACGAGGAAATTGTACTAACTAAGATAGTGACAGCGTCTAACACTACATCTGAGCAGAGGTCCACAGGTGAGTGAACGGATGAGATTGGTTTGAAAAAACCATTTACATGATTTTACTATCATGGACAAACCCTCTCACTAACCGAGTCACCAGCTCATAAGCTGTTCGCAGGTTCACAAGCATGTGAGCTGGTTGTAAGTTCGAAGGCATCTCAGATGCGCTTCCGTTATGTGCCATTATCATACTAGATAATATGTGTCTCTTTAGTTAAGGAGCAGATGAGATGAATTGCTTAGTTATTTGGATGGATTGGAGTTAACCTGTTATTTGGATAAAAGCACATAACGATATTAGTTGTGATACAATATGTCAAAACTTAGCATAATAATTGAGGAAAAAAGATGAGAACACTGAAAGTATTTTTTATTATATGTGGTTTATTATTTGCGTTTATAGTATTTGAGAAAGTAAATCCAATAAGAAAATATTCGTTTCCAGAAGTTCTTGATGAGGGCTATATTGTACAAGTTGCTGAAAGAACATTCAATATAGATAAGCTAGATGACTTCGTAATTGATTGTAACAATAAAAAGAAATCTAAGATTAAAATAATAATTTATTCATCGCATGGTGACCCGGTTATTTACTCACTGATAACGAAAGGCGAAGATATTTTACTTATTGAAGATGAAAGAAGGATTAATAAAACTGAATTTCGTATATGGAAAAGATATGAGACTATAGAGAAATCAGTAAACTATAATAAAGATTCAAATAATCAGGAAGTTGAAAGTATATACTATTTCTTAAAATCTCAGAATAACTCAAGGTTGCTTTATACTTATGTACCATTAACTAAAAAGGATTATGAGAGTATTTACTAGCATTAGATATTCATCATAAAGAATGTTTTGAGAGTTAGGTAACTAGGGAGATTAATAATAAATTTTAGATGATTATCGAAGCTATTGCCAATTGTGAATATTAGTTAGCATATTCTTAAAGAATCAAATATTAATACAATATAGAGCATTGAATCGGTTTGAATAAAATGATAACAGCACATAACACTACATCTGAGCAGCGGTCCACAGGTGAGTGATAGGATGAGGTAGGTTTGAAAGTAGCACTTACATGTCCAAGCTATTATGGACAAACCCTCTCACTAACCGAGTCACCAGCTCATAAGCTGTTCGCAGACTCACAAGCATGAGAGCAGGTTGTAAGTTCGAAGGCATCTCAGATGCGCTTCCGTTATGTGCCATAATCATTTTATAAAAATAGCTTCGTATATTTTAGATTTTAGTTTGGTTGTTTTCAATTAACTATTCATTTGGATTGAAGTGTGATCAATAGGTTAACAGATTAAAGCACATAACATTTGATTGTTTAAATAGGATGCTAAGGGTAACTTTAGAGTTATGTTGACTGAGTTATATATGATTTAAAAGAAGGTTTTATATGATTATATCGAACAAGTGATTGAAGAAACATGAGAAATATAGACAGTTTAATTTTAAGTTTAGAAATGTTTTCAGAACTCGACTATTAATCTAAATTGATGTTTTGAGTTAAATCTCTGGGTTTATTGATCTGAAAGTATCAGGAGGTTGTATATGCGGAAATTTCATAAGAGTATATTAATACTTGGATTACTGTTTTTATCAGTCTTTATATTTATTATTGGTGGACATGAGGTTCATAAGATAAGAGAAGATGCAGGAAAGAATGCTATTCCATCAGAAAAGAAAATATGGATAGAATTTCAAGAAGATTTTACAGATGAAGAAGTAATTAAATTCCATGAGGCAATGGATAATGGATTAAATGTAGCAGAAGCAATAAAAATATCTAATCCTGATAAGTATGATGAACTAAAAAAAGATGCACCACATGTTCTAAAAATATTTGAAAATCGATATAAAGATAGTATAAAAAAGACGTTTGAAAATACAGATTAAAACTCTTGATAAAACTAGAAGAGGATAGAAATATAAGCAAAACCTAATGTAAGGAGTTGAGCTTAGTATCTAAGATCAATTCAAGTGATTACAGCACATAACACTACATCTGAGCAGAGGTCCACAGGTAAGTGATTGTAGAAGTTAGTTTTAAAGAAGTAGTTGCATGATTTAGTTATCATGGACAAACCCTCTCACTAACCGAGTCACCAGCTCATAAGCTGTTCACAGGCTCACAAGCATTAGAGCAGGCTGTAAGTTCGAGGGCATCTCAGATGCGCTTCCGTTATGTGCCATAATCATTATAGATATTTGGCTTCGTATATTT
>JAEIOD010000033.1 GCA_016342415.1 Clostridiales bacterium | reverse complement strand
AAATAAAAAAAGCCTGTACTAACTCAATCTAGGTTAGTTCAGACTTAACTACGTATTGACTTGCTGCAAAACTCGGGGGGCTTAACATTTGTTCTGAAATTATAGATTTGATGGGTGCATCTTTCAATATAGAGAGTGAATTAGGTCAAGGAACCAGAACCGAAATAATTTTTGATTTTACAACTTCTTGACAACTTTTATATGACTTATAAATAATCAATTGATATCATTATATCAATCCAATGAATTGTTTTGAATTCATACTAGATGAGGAGGATGTAAATGAAAAGAATTATTGCGATTGGACTGGTACTAATATTATTTACTGGAGTGTATTTGACTTTCAACCTTGAAGGTATATTTGCAAGTTCAGCACCGGTTATAGTGGGAGAAGGAGTCTCTAATGAAAAGATACTTGAAAATATAGAGTCATTAGACATTGATACTTATTCACGAGGAGATTTGATTAACCTGTTTGGAGAACCTGAATCATATGTATGGGGAGATGCAATTTTATCAATTGATGAACTCGATGGATTTTATATTATGGTATATTCGAATGATTTTCATATCTGGATGGCTGATAACTCAATAGTAGAACTAAGATTTTATAGTGATTTTTATCAATCAAAGAACAATGTATCAGTTGGTATGAATGTAGAAGAGGTTGTAGAAAAGTTAGGAGAACCTAATGAGATAAGAACTGGCGAATCTAATGGATTTATAGATGATGTTCTTTATAAAGATATTGATAATGATTTAGGGTATTGTTATTACTCGGTACCGGAAGAAAATGCGAGATTGTTTTTTAAAGATTACAAAGTGTTGGCAATGTATATAACGTGTACTAATCCTGATAATCTCATTGACAATATAAAAGAAAACCAACCAAAGGTTACTCAAAAGAGAGTTAATGAAGATGATATTGATCTACCGTTTGTAAACGATGAAGAAGTGAAAGGTACTTGGAAAAGTGTTGATTTCGTTAAGAAAATCGATCAATTCAAACCAGAAACAAAATTCTGGGGAGATGACTTATATCTAGAGGAGTTGGTTTTTAAAGCTGAGGGTGAATTTAATGTAAGATATCTAAAATGGACAAAGGGATATGTAATGCACTCTGGAGATAAAACCGCATCAGAATATATTATAAAAGAGATAGATGGTGCAAAATATATGTTTTATGAATGGAAAAGTGGAGACTATATCTTTAGAAATCAAAAACCATACTATTATGTATTGAAAAAAGAAGAATAAAAGGAAAGCCTTAAGTGTTCAAGAGCTTAAGGCTTTTAAAGTTATTGGGATTGTAGAGATTGATGATTGGTTAAAGAACTAATTATATCTCATTGTTAACAGACGATGAGAATATATAGTGATACAGATTCAACTGATCAGTATTCATTTTCTGATTGTGTAGCCTGTTCAACAATCAAATGTAGCTGAATAGGCAAAGGTACTTTCTTCTAGGGACTATTGTCCTCACTTTTAATATAAAGATGCTTTTTGTGAAATTGTTTGTTATACTTTTACTACATCCGATAAGGGCAAACTATTTGAAAAGATAGGACGCAAAACTAAAGGGCCTTACTCTTATGAGTTGGTAGCCAGTTACCGAAGAGTCATATGAAAGATTCTTCTACCTTTGTGAGGTAGAATTTTTTTGACTCAACCTTTATTACGGATTTGGAAATAGCAATCTAGGAGGTTTGAGAATGAGTAAGAAATTATTAACGAGTATTACGGTATTAGCATTATTATTAAGCACGATGAGTTTTGCAGCTTTTGCTGAAACTGAAGTAGCAACAGATGTAACAGAAGAGCCTACAGAAGCTGTAGAAGCAACTGACGAATTATCTGCTGAAGAAGTTGAAGAAGTAGTAGAGCCAGTATTATCTTATTTGAAGTTTGATTTAGAAGAAGAAGTTACTTTTGTAATTGAAGATGGTATTGTAGTAGATGTTATTACAAATACAACTGAAGAAATTACTGAAGAACCAGCTGATGAAACAACAGAAGAACCAGCTGATGAAACAACAGAAGAACCAGCTGATGAAACAACAGAAGAACCAGCTGATGAAACAACAGAAGAACCAGCTGATGAAACAACAGAAGAACCAGCTGATGAAACAACAGAAGAACCAGCTGATGAAACAACAGAAGAGCCAGCTGATGAAACACCAGTAGTTGATGAAGAAGTGGCTGAAGAAATCTTAAATGCACCTTATGCATCTTATATTGGTTTACCAGTTGTAGAAGCAGTAGGAACATTTATTGAAGAGAATGAAATTACTGAAGCTGTTGAAGTTCAAATATTAGGAAACAAATTAATGATAGAAGAACTCGAAGATGCTTTAAACGAATCATTTGAAGAGTTATTAGATGTAGATACTATTGCACTTGATAGTGAAAATCCAAACGCTGAAAGATTTGTTAATGCAGCTAAATTACAAATTACAAACGGTAAAATGAACTTATTGGAAAAATTAAAGGCATCAACTGATGCTGAAGAATTTGATTATAGTGAGTGGTCTGACTTATCAGTTAAAGAGATTATGGCATCGATCAAAGCCAATAAAAAAGATGCTAAATTTAATGTAGAGTCTGATGATTTAGATGAGATTGACGAAGCTAGTGATGAAGCTAAAGAAGAAGAAGTTAAAGTTCAAAAGACATCTCCATCAAAAGCAAAATCTAACAATGGAAAAGCTAAAGGTAAAAAATAATAACTATGATGACACTCTGATTTTTTATCAGAGTGTTTTTTTCGTAAAGAATATGTTTATTCTATTCAATTGAATTAAATTCATTATGTTTCTATTAGTAGAAATTTAAGGGTTTCATAATGGTAATAGTCATCTCTAATTGTTAATATAAAATTGATATGATAAAATACTGATAATATGAGTTTAAGTAAGGGGTTAAAATGAAGAAGAATAATATTTATAGAGAAGCACGAGAAAAATATAACAAGGAACACGAAAATCCTCTTAATAGAGAAGAAGCTGCAGACTTGCTTCATATCAGTGTGGCATCACTTGGTCGTTATGAAACAGATGAGAGCGAACCAACTTCTGATGTGGTTTATTCAATGAGTAAAATATACGAGAATCCGGATTTAAGAAGGATGTATTGTTCTGAATGTTGTCAAATCGGACAGACGGATCATCATTATAGTGTCCCGAAAACATTATTCGAATCAGGATATGGATTGATTAATGCCAATAAAATTTTAGATGTATTTAAAACAGAATTATTTGATATATTATCTGACGGTATAGTGGATAGTAATGAAATCGTCAAACTTAGAGATATGATCCCTCAGATTAAAACGGTACAGAAACTCTTAAACGACATAGAGATTGAAATAGAAAAACATTCTTTGAAACATGAAATTAAAGAATAACATAGATGCTACATTCTTACTTTAAAACTATCAATTATGATTTTTTTGGATTAGGAATGTAGCATTTTTGAAATTCAATTGTTGGATAAATATCGATATACTTTAAGTATAAGAGATATTTATTTTATGATTGAGGGGAGGTCATCATGAAACAAACATTATTAGGCGGTATGGTTGCCGCTATCGTAACAGCTATCGTTTCTTGGTTTATGTTACCTGTATTAAATATTGGATTTGCACATGTTATCATCTTGGGATTTATATTTGTTGCCATTATGACAGCTGTTGGTTATGCATTTCAGAAGAAGGAAACCATAAATCACCTACCAGGTAAAATTGGTGGTGTATTATCAGTACTGCTGGTTGGCGTTATGATTGTAGGTATATTGTTTTCTACAGCCATATTCAGATCAGATATCAAACAAAAAATGTTAGACGTAGAAGAAATAACATTCGACGAAACCATGCCTAATGTGGATATGGATAACTTAGTTATTTGGGATGAATCCGATGCGATTAGATTTGGTGAAAAATTGATTACAGAAAAGGATCCATCACTTGGATCGATGTATGAGATTTCATCGGAATATGGTACCCTATCGGTTGTTGATGGTAAACCACATTGGTTATTTCCTTTAGAACATTCGGGTTTGTTTAAATACTTAAAAAATCAAACGGTACCAGGGTATATTAAAGTGAACGCAACAACTGGGGAGGCAGAGTTTGTTGATTCAGAGTTCTCTGTTTGTCCCTCCGCGAGCTTTAGCAATGATCTTAAGCGAGTGGTTTACTCAGAGTATAAGACTGTAGGGCTTACAGATTACTCGTTTGAAGAAAATGAAACTGGTGAACCAAGGTGGGTCATTACGGCCTTCACACATAAAACCGGATTTTCTACCTCGGAAGTAGAAGGTGTGATTGTAGTGGATCCCGTGACAAAAGACGTTGAATTCTTTGAAAAAGGTGAACAGCCAGAATGGATAGACAGAGTGTCATCAAAAGAAATATTCAAAGAACACCTTGACGATTGGGGTAGTTATATCAATGGCTGGTGGAATCCTTCGGATAAAGGTAAACTTAAAAATACCGATGGTATCGGTTACGTCTTTAAAGATGGAAACATCTATTTTTACACAGGCATCACATCTTATGGTGGAGATCAAGCAACAACCGGGTTTTTAATATACAATCCAAGAACCTGTAAAGCTGACTACAATCGAATTTCCGGATCTACAGAAAATAAGGCAATGGGTCTGATGGAAGAGTTGGTACAAAACGCAGGATATACAGCAAAGTATCCATATCTTATTAACATCAATGGTTCAGCAACATATCTTTCAACTTTAAAAGGTAATAGTGGTAACGTTGTAGGGTATGCTTTAGCATCAGTTGATAATTATAGAGCGGTTGCTTGGGGAAAAACTTTGAGAGAAGCTCAGACTGAATACAATAGAATATTGATCTCAGAAGGATCTTCAACAAATTCCTTAAGTGACCAGTACAGTAGTTTAGAAGAAATTAAAGGGACTATTTCTAGGGTGGGTTATTTAAAAGAAGGGTACTTTATTGTAAAATTTACAGACAATGAAACTTTATTTGTAGTTTCAGTAGACCAATACCCATTGGTCGCTTTAACCGAAAAAGGTGATACTGTTGTAATCAGTTATTTGGAAACGGAAGAACAGATAAAGATAGATGCACTAGATTTTAAAAATAAGTCCATTGAATAAGAAAAATCCAAGCTTGCTTGGATTTTTCTTCGAGTGAACACTGTATTTCGGGGTATCTTCAAACTATAGGAGATATGCTTATGAATGGATTACTCGGACTGGTAGAATTAGATAGTAAGGATTTGATTGGCATCTTAGTGTGGAGTAACTTTGCGTTAAGTTTGTTGGTCTTTGGTTATAGATTTACACGAAATGAGCTTAATGAAAAGAATATGATTACTTTATATGCTCATTCCAGATTATATCAAGGTATTGCCTGGCTTTTATTATTCTTAAGAGGAGATATACCTATTTTTGTATCTAGAGATATAGGTAATGTGATTCTATTTACAGGTTTTTATCTGGAAGCCCTTGTAATGCTAATAATGGTTAAGTATTTGAACAAATTAAGTCTTAGGATAGAAAGCCTGATATTAATAATATCAAGTATTGGATTTATATTGATATCGGCAGATGCAAAGGATCAGATTTTTGTAATTGCATCATCAGTTATAATTTTCTCCATTTTTATTTTCCCGACAGTTCTATATATGTTCAGTAAATCCAGTTCGAGATTTAAAAGGTATATCGGTTTATTATATGTAATCTTTTGTTCTGTTATGGTCTTAAGAGGTATTGATGCTCACTTTGAAAACATGTCTCTATTCACAGTGAACTATATTCAAAATTTTAGTTATATTACTCTCGTATTATTGGTTGTGGTTAGTGGACCTGGATTTTTATTGTTAGCTAAAGAAGAATCCGATAAGGCGTTGGTGGAGCTTGCGACACATGATGTGTTAACCCGGATTCCTAATAGGAGATATTTTATGGATCGAGCAGTGGGACTTCTAGAGAATCATAGGAGACATAAACATGTTTTATCGATGTTGTTTATTGATATCGATTATTTTAAAAAGGTAAACGATACATACGGACATCAGTTTGGGGATAAAGTTTTGATTCACTTGGGAAATGCTTTAACGACAACGATGAGAATGAATGACCTGTATTGTCGTTACGGTGGAGAGGAGTTTATTGTTGTCTTATCTGAAACCAAAGTCGATGGTGCTGAAGCTTATATTCAAAGACTAACAGAAGAAATTAAAAAGACCTCCTTGTTAAAAGAGAGATTCGAGTATACTATTAGTATAGGTTTGGTATCATTGATACCAGAAAAACATTCATTAGAAGAAGTCATTAAAAAAAGTGATGAAGCAATGTATCAAGCTAAAATGAATGGTCGAAATCAACATTTCATTTACAAGGAGTAAGTATGTTTAATAAAATTGTATCAGTAGATTATACGGGCATGGTGCCTGGTGTTAAAGAGGCACTGAGTAAATTAGCAAAAGAAGTGGTGTATTACGATGATTATCCCTCGGATCAAGATGTTATATTATCAAGGGTAAAAGATGCAGATGTGATTTTAGTCTCTTGGAATACGAGAATTGAAAGAGATATAATTGAGAATTGTCCGAATCTTAAATATGTTGGCATGTGCTGCAGTTTGATAGATGAAAATAGTGCCAATGTGGATATCAAAGCGTGTAGAGAACGAAATATTCCTGTTCTAGGTGTAAGAGATTATGGTGATGAAGGTGTTGTTGAATTCATCTTGGCTGAGTTAATCAAATTACTACATGGATTTGGAAAACATCAATGGAAAGATGGTATATTGGAATTATCAAAACAAAAGTTAGGCATCATAGGTATGGGCGCTTTAGGACAAATGTTAGCAAGTCGTGCAACTGCCTTTGGTATGGATGTCTATTATTACAGTCGTACAAGAAAAGAATCTATTGAAAACGATCATATAAAATATTTGCCATTAGAGGAACTTCTTGAAACGGTTGATATGGTATCGACTCACTTGCCACGTCATACCAAAGTATTGGAAAAAGATCATTTTAAGTTATTTGGTTCAGGCAAAATTTTAATCAATACATCTTTAGGACCTACATATGATGTAGACGGTTTTTTGGAATGGATGTCAGATGACAATAACTATTCTATTATGGATAGTGAAGCGATGGGTATCTACAAAGAACAGTTTTTAAAACTGGATCATCTGATAAGCAGTAACAAAGTATCTGGATGGACAGAACAGGCCAAGGAGAGATTGTCTTGGAAGGTACTAGAAAATATCAACAGCATTACGATTGATTAGAGTGTTATTTTCTAAAAATGATGATATAATCAATCTATCTTCAAACTCGAAAGAGTAAAGTACTGGTGATTGACATTAATGCTTGAAGAATTTTGGAGGGTATATGAATAATACAGAACGATTGATGAGATTAAGTGATGCATTAGGCTTTGAGGCTTTAGATATAGTAGAAGTATTTGAGTTAGGTCATGTTGAAATGAGTGAAGAAGCGGTCAATAAACTTTTACTGGGTCAAAATGAAACACCATTTGAGTATGAAACACTGGAAGCTTTTCTGAATGGTTTAATCGTGTTTAATAGAGGTGAACAACCTTTAAAACCTGGACAGACAGAAAGACAGCCAATGATAGTAGAAGATCCAAGGAGTATTAATAATGTGATGCTTAAGAAGTTGAAAATAGCTTTTTCTCTTAGCAGCGAAGATATGTTGGACTTATTTAAAGTAGTTGAAATTAGTATCTCCAAAGATAAATTATCATCACTCTTTAGAAAAGAAGGTCATAAGAGTTATAAATACTGTCGTGACGTTTATGTTATAGGATTTTTAAAAGCGTTAGGTCAAAGAAGCAAGATGTAGGTTTAGTTTAACTACATCTTTTTAATTACACTAAAAAAGTATAATAACATTGTTGCTTTTTTAACAATCTTAGTGTATTCTAGATATATACCATCTTTAGGAGAGCAATCTTCTAGATGTGGTTTCAACATAGCAAACCTAATGAAGAAAGTTGATTCTTTTTCAAAAGGAACGCCATAATATATAAGTACGATTGTGCTTGTCTTATTTTTGTGTGCTTCTTTCTCATTATGTTGGGGAAGTTTTTTTATTTGGAGGAAAGTATGAAAAAAATTGGTGTTATTTCTGCAGTATTAGATGATCCGCTTAGAACAAATCAAAAATTCAATGATATCGTATCTGATTTTCAGGGAATTATTCGTGGTAGAATGGGGATTCCTTTTTCTGAAGAACACATATCAGTTGTTTCTTTAACTGTTTACGGCGATCTGGATGAAATTAATGAACTGACGGGAAAACTTGGAAATGTAGATGGTGTTACTGTTAAAACCGCTATCTCTAAGAAAACATTGTAGGAGGTGCCTATTGAAAGTACTTGATTTAATTGATAAATTACATCGAGAAAATGATCTGACAAAAACAGAACTTATTTATATTCTAGATCATATTACCGAAACAGAAAAAGAAGTATTGTTCAAATACTCACTGGAAACAAAACAAGAATATTATGGTGATACTGTCTATATGAGAGGTCTCATAGAATTTACAAATTATTGTGTTAGAAATTGCAACTACTGCGGTATCAGAAGAGACCAAGAAGAAGCAGAACGTTATAGATTATCAAAAGAACAGATCATGCAGTGTTGTGATCAAGGGTATTGGTTAGGGTATAGAACATTTGTCTTACAAGGTGGTGAAGATCCATTCTTTACAGACGATCTACTGGTAGATATAATTTCATCAATCAAGAGCAGATGGCCCGATGTAGCAGTTACTATGTCTATAGGTGAACGTACAAAAGACAGTTATAAAAAATTAAAAGATGCAGGTGCTGATAGATACTTACTGAGACATGAGACGGCTAATGAAGCTTTATATGAGTCGATTCATGAGAATATGAAACTAAGTTCTAGAAAATCTTGTTTATACGATATAAGAGAAATAGGGTTCCAAGTGGGTGCTGGCTTTATGGTGGGTATTCCAGGACAAACCAATGAAATTTTAGCAGAAGATTTGATCTTCTTAAAAGGATTAAATCCTCATATGGTTGGTATTGGACCATTTATTCCTCATGAGAAAACACCGCTTGCAGGTACTACTGGCGGTACAGTTGAAGAAACACTTGTGATGTTGGCTTTAACGAGATTAATGATTCCTTCTGTGTTATTACCATCAACAACAGCACTGGGTACACTTGATGGTAAAGGGCGTGAAAAGGCTTTAAAAGTAGGTGCTAATGTTGTAATGCCAAACTTGTCACCAACGAACGTAAGAGAGAAGTACGAGCTGTACCAAGATAAAATTTGTACGGGAGACGAAGCCGCTCACTGTAGACAATGTATTGAAGGTAGAATCAATTCAGTTGGATTTGAAGTCGATATGGGCCGTGGTGATCATGATGGATGGAGGAAATAAAATGAGTCAATTTATTAAACACGATTATATAGAGGATGTACTTGAACAAGGTAAAAATACTTCTTTAGAGGAAATCAAAGAGATTCTAAAAAAGGCTAGAACGTTAAAAGGTTTAACACATTTAGAGATTTCTAAATTAATTCAAAATGACACACCAGAAGCAAATGCTGAATTATTCAGAATTGCTGGTGAAATCAAACAAGAAATATACGGCAATAGAGTTGTTATCTTTGCTCCACTATATGTATCTAATTACTGTGTAAATGCATGTACTTACTGTGGTTACGGTAGAGACAATGAATTCCACAGAAAAAAATTAAACGACAAAGAAATACAAGATGAAGTAAAACTTCTTGAAAGTATGGGACATAAGCGTCTAGCTCTAGAAGTAGGCGAGGATCCTGTAAACTGTGATATTGATTATGTATGTCATGCTATTGATACCATTTACAAAACTGAAAATAAAAATGGTAACATCAGAAGGATTAACGTCAATATTGCTGCAACAACAGTTGAAAATTATAAAAAATTAAAAGCAAGAGATATTGGAACATATATTTTATTCCAAGAAACATACCATAAACCGTCATATTTGGAAGCACATCCAAAATCACTAAAAGGCGACTATGATTATCACTTAACTGCCTTTGATAGAGCAATGGAAGCCAAAATTGACGATGTTGGTGGTGGTGTACTATTTGGCCTTGCTGATTACAAGTTTGAATTGATGGCTTTGATGCTTCATAACGATCATTTAGAAGACAAATGGGGTGTAGGTTTCCATACAATTTCTGTGCCTAGATTACAAAAGGCAGTTGGTATGGAACTCGACCAGTTCCCGAATATTGTAACGGATGAAGAGTTTAAGAGAATTGTTGCGATTATAAGACTTTCAGTACCGTTTACAGGTATTATCTTATCAACACGTGAATCAGCTGAGATGAGAAAAGAAGTTTTAAATTATGGTGTATCTCAAGTAAGTGCTGGATCTTGTACAGGTGTTGGTGGTTACAAAGAGGAAGCAGAGTTCGGTAAAAAAGTGGATCAATTTGAAGTAGCTGATCATAGAACGCCACTTGAAATCATAAAAGAACTTTTAAGAGATGGATTCATACCAAGTTACTGTACGGCATGTTACAGAAGTGGTCGTACGGGTGATCGTTTTATGAGACTTGCCAAGTCGGGACAAATTCATAATGTGTGTCAACCAAATGCGTTGATGACTTTACAAGAGTTTGCCATTGATTATGGTGATGATGAGTTAAAAACATTAGTTGAAAATGTCATCAATAAAGAAGTGGTTACAATAGGAAAAGAGAACATCAGAAATCTTACAGAAACCAACTTAGAGAAAATTAAAAATGGGGAAAGAGATTTATACGTTTAGGAGGACTTATGCAAGGCACACCAAGAGCAAACAGACCGCATATTGCGATCTATGGTAATAGAAATGCAGGTAAGTCATCTCTTTTAAATGCTGTCATCGGACAAGAAATTTCTTTGGTTTCAAGTGTTAAAGGTACAACAACGGATCCCGTCACAAAGACCATGGAACTGTTACCATTTGGACCTGTTGTATTTATTGATACAGCAGGATTAGATGACAGTGGCGAATTGGGTGATTTGAGGGTAGAACGTAGTAAAAAAATCTTGCAGCGTACTGATTTTGCAATCTATACCCATGATATCAATGATGTGGATGAAATAGCATTCAAACACTTTTTAAAGGAGTTCAAACGTTTTAGTATTCCGTATATGATTGTTTTTAACAAGATTGATGAAGCCTCGGATGAGATACTAGAGCATTATAAAACAGAGTATCCAGAGGCAAATTATGTTTCTGCTTTGAAGGAAACCAATATACTTGAACTTAAAAATGATCTTATCAGGAGATTGGAAGATGGTAAAGAAGAAGAGACCTTAATTGGTGATTTGGTGCCATACGGTGGCAAAGTCATCTTAGTGGTTCCGATAGATTCGGAAGCGCCAAAAGGAAGAATTATTTTACCGCAAGTTCAGATTATCAGAGATGCTTTGGATCATGGTATCAAATGTTTTGTTGTAAGAGATACAGAACTTGTTTCTGCTTTAGAAGATGTAAAAGATGTGGATCTTGTGATTACGGACTCTCAAGCTTTTAAAGAGGTCAATGAAATGGTGCCAGACCATATTCCATTAACATCATTCTCCATCGTATTTGCAAGACACAAAGGGGATTTGTGGTCATTTGAAAGAGGTATTAAGGCAATTGAAACATTGAAACCGGGATCAAAGGTATTAATTTCTGAGAGCTGTACACATAATCACTCTCATGAGGATATCGGTAGAGTTAAAATCCCGAAGCTTCTAAATAAAAAGTTAGGGTTTGATTTGGACTATCACTTTAAAATGGGACATGATTTCCCAAATGATATCAAGCACTTTGATCTGGTGATTCACTGTGGTTCGTGTATGATCAATAAAAAAACAATGCTCAATCGAATTACAATGTGTGATGAAATTGGCGTACCGATTACCAATTATGGTATTGTACTCGCTTATATAAACGATATTTTAGAACCGTCTCTTGAGATGTTTCGTTAAAAATAGCTTCTTCGGAAGCTATTTTTTTGCATAGAATCAACACTTCGTTTTCACACCAGTTTCACAAGAAAACTATAAACTGTATTTGAAAAGGAGGTCGTATGAGAATATTAAAACATAGTTTCTTAAGTTTATTAAGAAAACCAACAAAAGCAGTTATGATATTAGTTATATTATTTGTCGTTTTTTCCATGGTATTTACAGGGGTGATTATCCAAAACAGTATTTCAAAATCCAAAGAATTCATTAGATTGGAACTTGGTGCAGTGGTGGAATACAAAGCCGATTATATGAAGGCTTATAAAGATAACTTATCTGAAAATGAGTTTGAACAAATGGCTTTATCAAAGGGTACAGCAGATACCATCGGTAGTGATGCCCGTGTAGAGAAAGTTTATATCAATTACTCAGATTATGTTGAGAGTAAGGAATATGAAACCATTAGTAACAATGATGATAGTGGTGGCATGATTCAAATGGCTACTGGTTTTGACGGTGTAGCATATTTCAATCTGAAAGCGACGGAAAAAAATGCGCCGATTGAATTTGACGCTAAAAGAGTTGAAATCGTAGAAGGTAGAAATATTGAATCTGGTGATGACACATCAGATGAGAATCCCATAGTAATATCAGAAGAATTTGCGAAGAAAAACGAACTGGCAATAAATGATGACATGACATTTAAATCATATTCATTCGATAAGGAACTTCATTTTAGAGTCGTAGGTATTTATAAAGTGAATGATTCTCAAATCACTGGTAATGATATGTATATTTCATCAAACATATTTAAAACAAGCGAAACGGACATGATCAGCAGTATTTACTTTCAATTGAAGGATCCTTTAGAAGTGGATGAATTTATCAAAGATCAAGGTGTTAATTTACCATCTGAGTATACTGTGTTAGATGCAGCTACATCTGAATACAACACTTTAACCAAACCGCTTGATTTAATGTCTATGATTGCATCTATCCTGATATGGGTTATTTTTATTGCAGGAGCAGCTATTATCATTTCATTGATAACAATCTTTGTTCGCGACAGAAAATTTGAAGTGGGTTTACTGCTTGCAAGTGGTGAGGCAAGATATAAAATAATTGCACAATTTGTACTTGAGATTATCATTGTGGCAATTATAGCCTTTGGCTGTTCAGTGCTACTGAGCCATCAGAGTTCTCAGTTGGTCAGCGAGTGGATCGTTGATAATCAACTGATTGAAAAAGAGGATGCAGGAGATGAAATGTTCTTTTTTGATGATATGAACAATGTCAATGGTGATGTAAAGATGGAAAATGTCGCAAAAGATTTTAGTGTAGCTATCACTTTTGATGTGATGATAAACTTGTTTATCATCAGTATTGGAATTGTTATTATCGCATCGTTGATTCCTTTAGCGATCATACTCAGTTACAACCCAAGACAAGCATTACAGGACTAGGAGGCAACAATGAAAGATATAATATTTGAATTGGACAACATCTCATATGGTTATATAGATGGTGGGAAAAAAAGAAATATATTGAATAATTTGAGTTATGAATTTGAACGAGGAAAGTTTTATACGATATTGGGACCATCAGGCTCTGGTAAAACAACCTTATTGGCCATAGCAAGTGCTTTGGATGCACCCGAAAAAGGATATGTTTTATTTGAAGGCGAGGATATAAAAAAAATCGGTCATACAAAATTTAGAAGAAACAATATGGCGATTATTTTCCAAAAGTACAATCTGACTGATTATTTAACAGGTGTCGAAAATGTAGAATCCAATATGATGATTGTCGATAAAAAAATACCTGGCAATAACAAAGATATTGCTTATAAGATATTAAACTCAATGGGTATCGTTCAATCTAAAGCGGATAGACGGGTAACTAAATTATCTGGTGGCGAACAACAAAGAGTTGCTGTAGCTAGAGCATTATCTAAAGATGTACCATTGATTCTTGGTGATGAGCCAACTGGTGCTTTAGATACAGCCACGTCAAAAGAAGTGATAGCGTTGTTTAAAAAGCTCGTTAAAGAATATAATAAAACAATCATACTAGTGACACACTCTGATGATGTCGCAGCAAATAGTGACATATCATTAAGACTTAAAAACGGAAAATTAGAAGAGGTTAAGTGGGATTAAAATGGTAGAGGAAAAAAGTTTTTTTGAAGAATTTAACAATGATAAACCTGAGAGTTTTGAAGAAGAAGTGTTTGTCAAAAGTAAGAGTAAAAAACCTATTTATTTAGGTTTAATACTCGTATTTGTCTTGATTTTATTCTTTGGTTTCAGTTTAATCAATCGAGTAGAAATACCTGATATGACAACATGGGATGTCTCTGAAGTAAATACCTGGGCTAAAAAGAATAAGATCACTTTAATCGGCAAACAGAGTTATGATGTGACGATAGATGCTGATCATGTGCTCGCTCAAGGGATTCAAGCAGGTTCTAAAGTCAAAAAAAACAGTTCTATTGAAGTGACATTTTCAAAAGGTGCTGATCCTGAAGAGGCAATTGCCTTTCCTGAAATCAAATCAATGAGATTGGATGAAATTCAAACCTGGATTAAAACCAATAAACTATCGGGTGTAAATATTAAATACGAAAATAGTAACAGTATCGAAAAAAATACGGTTATTAGTGTGACATTCGTTGATGGGGATATCAGTAATTTTATAAGAAAAAATAGAGTTAAGATTATCGTATCAAAAGGAACCGCCGAATTAACTGAAACGTTGTCTATGCCCGAATTGTATGGTAAAACGAAACAAGAGGTTTTGAAATGGGCAGTGGATAATAAAGTTAAAGTGAATTTAGAAGAAGCATACAGTGATTATATAGAAGCCGATTATGTCATTTCACAAGATATACCAAAAGATAATAAATTCAATAGAACTGATACAGTGACGATTCAGATTTCCAAGGGACAAGCTATATCGGTTCCGAATTTTATGAATTTGACCAGTGGTGAAGCCAACAATTTAGCTGGATTATATGACTTAAGATTGTTTATTAAGTCTGTTCCAAGTGCACAAGAACCTGATAGAATTGTGTATCAAAGTGCTGAAAAGAATGCTTTGGCAAAAAAAAATGATATCATTACACTTCATGTATCAACACAATCAACATCTAAAATAATGCCTGATTTTCTTGGCCTAACCAAGACTGAAGTGTCTGAGATGGCAATTGCCTATAACTTCAAAGTTGTCTATAAAACGGTTGATAGTACAGAAAAGAAAACCACTGTTCTAAGTCAAAGTATCTCAGCAGGTGAAGAGATTGGTGTCAATGATGTGTTAACACTAACAATTTCGGATGGTAGTATTGAAGTGCCTGATTTTAAAGGGATGAGTAAAATAAAAGCAGAATCATTAGCAGAAGATTTAGGATTGAAGGTACTGCTTAATCCAGTTGTTAATGTCCATGAAATAAATGATCAAATTGTGAAACAAGATATTTCAGCAGATGAAATTGTTGAAAGTGGTCGTCGTATCACGTTAGATGTAGCTGTTAATAAAGGCGTTAAAGTCATCGATTTAACTTCTATGACAAAATCTGAAGCTGAGTTTTGGGCAAAAACAAAAGGATTCAGTTTAAGAGTGATTGATGTTTATAGCAGCACAATTAAAAAGAATCAATTGTTTGATCAAAACTACAAAAATATATTTTTACCTGAGACAGAACCTATTATTGTATATCGTTCATTGGGAAAAGTATCAGTTGGAAATCTAGTTGGTCAAACAAAAGAAGAAGCTGAAGCGTGGGTAAGCTCAGTTAATGATAAAGGTGCAAACATAACTGTTGAGTATCGAACTACTAGAAGTAGTACGTATTCAAAAGGGCAGATTACAAATCAAACACCAAAGAATCAAACGATAGAACTAGATGGTAAAGTTGTATTTTATATTTGCTCAACAAAAGTAACAACAACACCAGAGACGTCTGAGTTTAATAGTATGACTGAAGCTGAATTTATTAAGTGGTGTAATAGCAATCAAATAACCTATAAGATCAATGAGGTATATAGCAGTACTGTTAAAGTTGGATATATCTTCGGTGAGAATTTAAATAAAGGCATTACAAAAGGAGAGATTCTTAATGTGAAAAAATCTCTTGGAAATGTACCTGTGTCAAATTTTGTTGGTAATACAAAAACGGAATTTGAACAATGGTTATCACTAGTTAACAGTAAAGATGGTAACATACAGGTGAATTATATTACTCAAAATGGCGGTAGCAAAGATATAATAGCGTCACAGTCACATACATCTGGTCACTTAGATGTAGCTAGCACACTCACAGTGACAGTTTATACAGGATTATAATTAAGAGACTTCGGTCTCTTTTTAAATATGCGTTATAAGTTTATTTAAAAAGAGGACATCCTCATAGGTTAATTCAAGAAAACTTGCACCGAATCTATAGTTTGCATTTCTATCACTTGAGAGTAGTAATTTAGACCATTTTATTTGAGCTTTAAACTCACGAATGATTCCTTTATATTCAAGGTTAAAAACCAAAATATGGTCTATTTCTAACTTTGCATTGGAATCAAGACCTATTCCACCATATGATATATCATGAAGACTTAGTAGAAAAGGAGCTCTTGTTACTAATTCTCCTTCTGAAGTTAGGTATTTAAAACAAAAAATGTTTCTTAAATATTCAAGTCTATTACGGTGACGTGATTCATTAGTTTGCTCTATAGAATTATTAATGAGATTACCCCCTTTCAATGACTTGTGATGTTAAGTTAGACTATTGTTATGTCGGTTAAAAACGTTTGATTATATTATAATCATGATTATCATCAAGTGGTAATATTATACCACATAGTAATAGTAGAACACACTCTTATTATTCCATAGTTATTCCATCCATAAACATTAGAATTGAGTAAATAATGAAAGTGTTGAACAACTTAAAAAAATAAAAGTTTTTAGATGCTTGTATTACATGACACGAATAATATAAATGGTGTAAGACAATAAAAAATCTAGATTCATTGAGCAATGAATCTAGATAATATTTGATGTTAAAACTGTATAGCTACATAGCTACTGACGAAACAATCATCTTATTCTATTTGACGAGGCATTTCAATCTTAAAGGAAATGCCTGTATCTGTTAGGACACTAGAAGAACTGAAATGATGACCTTCCATAATTGATTTAATAATAGATAATCCCAGTCCGTTGCCTTCTACATCTCTGTTATGAGACTCATCAGCTTTGTAAAATCTATGCCATATTTGTTCGTTTTGTTCCTCGGATAGAGGTTCGCAATCATTTCTGAATTCCAGTGTGAAATGATCTGATAGAATACCTTCTATTTCTATAGTTGATCCAGGTATTGCATACTTGATGGCATTACCAATTAGATTGTTAAAGGCTCGATATATTTTTTCGTAATCTGCTTGTATTGTTTCGAATTGACCAAAAATCTTGATTCTCAGATTGTTTTGTTCCAATAAGTATTCATGGTGTTTAACCAATTTTTTGATGATGTTTTCTACATCTGTGGGTTTTAAATCGTAAACAGCATGACCACTATCTAACTTTGACAATTCCAATAACTCGTTTAACAGTATATCCATTCGATTGATTTCATCAATAATCACATCAATGTAATACTCTTGTTTTTCTTTTTTGACCACATCTTTTATGCCTTCAGCATAACTTTTAATGATGCCAAGAGGTGTCTTTATTTCATGAGAGACGTTGGCAACGAAGTTTTTTCTGATCAGTTCCTGTTTCACTTCATTCTCATAGTCTTCGGTAAGTTTAATATTGGCTTCTGACAGTTCTTGTAATGACTTGTTAAGAGAATCAGAAAGCGTGTTGATACTTCTTGATAAAACTCCTAGTTCATCTTCTCTTTGATCAGGCAATGATTTATCGAAATTCAAATTTGACATGCTGTTCGCAACATGTGTAATTTCAACTATTGGTCGTGACACTTGTTTCGAATATATAATCGATACCACTAAAGCAATTAACAGAGTCGTAACAATAAGTAGAGGTAAAAACTCCTGATAGATTGCCATAGATTCAGTGACTGATTGTAAAGAAAGATTCACTACAAATATATGTTCCTCACCATCAATTTGTTTTTGATAGTAGAAGTTGACCTGTTTGATTGAGGTGTTTGACATAGTGGTAACCACATATTCAATATCGCCAATTTGACCTTCTTCAAATACTGAATCAACGGGACCGATATTTATGTTATTTGTCTCACTTGAGAAAACAATAGCCTGACTTGCAGGATTATAAATTTCAACAAGAGACAATGTACCTGAAAAAACATCGGTACTTTCAGGTAAAACACTTGCCCCAACTATTTCTGTGGCATTGATTACAGAAGGATAGATTGTTTGATAGTTATCAATAACCCCTGATACAACAATACTCATAGCATCAGTTAAAGTTGAGTCGTTGAATATCTTGTCAAAATCCTCTTCAGCTAGCAAAAAATCGAAATAAGCATTATCTGAATCCATAGCAGTTACTATGACCATGTTTTCAAATAAAGGTGTCGCTGTAATGATACTTTCAGCGGCTATCGTCTCATTGGAAGATAATTGCATAACATCTAAAAAAGCATTGTTTTCAATATTGAAGTTTTTTGCTTGTATCAATTGTTCTTCAAGTGTCCATTGTTCATCAGTGTAATCTGTTACGTAGGTTTCCAAATTATGAGCAGTTTCTTTTATTTTACTATTTTCATAAAAATTTTGATAATAAACATATTGGAACATCGCAATAAATGAAAAGAGTATAATTATCGATGAGAATATTAAAATAAACATTTTTACAGTTAAGGAACGTTTCATTTTTTCACCTCAAATCTATAACCTACATTGATTACGGTCTGTATATAATGTGCATAAGGGCTGATTTTTTTTCTTAGTGTTTTTATATTGGTGTCTATGATACGACCGTCACCAAAGTAATCGTAACCCCAGATGGCACTGATGAGAACATCTCTAGAAAAAACTTTACCTTCATTTTCAATCAACTTTAAAAGAAGTTCAAATTCTTTTGTGGTTAAGTTAATCTCATGTCCATCCACAAAAACTTTATAACTGTCTTGATCAATTGATATGTTTTCTTTTTTTATGACTTGAGTGTGAGTTGTATTTTTAAACCGTTTAAAGATTGCATTAACTCTTTTTACCAAAACTTTTGGACTGAATGGTTTGGTGATATACTCATCTGCACCCAGTTCATATCCCATGAGTTTGTCATCTTCATCTGAACGAGCGCTTAATATCAGAATAAAGGCTTCAGAATGTTGTCTAATCCTTCTACAGACTGACCAACCGTCCAATTTGGGCATCATAATGTCTAATACGACTAAATCGATTGTTTCTTTATCAAATAAGTTTAAACCTTCTTGACCGTCGAAGGCCGAAAAAACAGTAAAACCTTCTGCTTCAAAATAATCAGAAATAATCTCATTTAGTCGTTTGTCATCTTCTATAATTAATATATTTTTATGCATAAGTTATCCTTTCGTTATAATTATATCCCACAGATGTGAAAAACATGTGAAAAATATTAAAATTTCAGTATAAATCTTAAAAATTATAGGTCAATCTATTAATTGATAATCATTGTGATATTATATCTTAGATGGGGGTTATGATGAAAAAATATTTATTGATTATAGGGGTAACACTAACACTTATATTAGGGACTGTTTCTTGTACAAATACACAATCAAATGAACCGGATAATATTGAAATAAAAACAGTCACCATTAATGAGGTTCAAACAACAACTGATCAAGCGGTTGATCTAGAGGGTTTTAGCTTCTTGGAGAAAGCAGCAGCTATAGAAGTCTTATCCACAGAAGATGATTATTTGGTTAAGTTAAGTCAATTTGATTATGCTTCCAAATACAATTCAGACAAACCGCTTAATAAAGAAGAATTAGAAAGGGCTTATGACTTGACTGTATTAGAGTATTCCGATGACCAGAAAAAAGTCATTGCTGAAGCGATGTTGCATATCAAAGAAAAACTTGATCCGCTGGGTGTAGATATGCCGAACATCTCGTTTATCTTAACATCAAATGCTGATGAAGGTGGAGCAGCGTATACTAGAGGTACGTCAATTGTCCTGAAGTCTCGACACATAGGATCTAAGACTAGCAAAGGATTAGAGGAACTCATCGTACATGAAATGTTTCATGTGTACTCAAGAACTCATAAAGACCTCAGAAAAGACATGTATGAGGTGATTGGTTATCAAGCTTGTGAAGAACTTGTGATACCAAGTGAATTAGCTGATTATATGATAAGCAATCCAGATGCTCCAGATAATAATTTCTATATTGAGGGACTCTTTGAGGGGAAAAATTATGCCTTTATTCCAATTATCTATTCAAGTGAAGCTTACGAAATAAACTCTGGGAGATCTTTCTTTGAAACGCTAAATGACGATATGCTTGCTGTAACCATTGTTGATGAGGTAGCAAAACCAATTAGAATTAATGATGAGCTTTTAATTGTTAGTAAAAATCAAATTGAAGACTTTTATGACAAAATTGGCATGAATACTGATTATACCTATCATCCTGAAGAAACCATGGCAGATAACTTTAGCTTCTTGGTATTCGGTGATAAGGTTAAATCGCCATGGGTTGTAGAAGGATTGAAAAAAGTAATATGTGAATAAGGACTGATTGTATCAGTTCTTTTTTGTATTCGAATTGTAATGTTAAAAAGAAGGTTTTATGGTGTTAGATATAGTATAATAATATTGTATGTATTTTAAATTGATAACATTAATATAGAGGAGCCTAAAAATGATTAGTTTTAAAAAAGTTTTTATGCGCTATCCCAATGGTGTGACAGCTTTAAATGGCTTAGATTTAGAGATAGAAGAAGGCGAATTTGTCTTTGTTGTTGGACCAAGTGGTGCAGGAAAATCAACGTTTATAAAATTGTTACTTAAGGAATTAGAACCCACTAAAGGTAAAATCCTGTTAGATGGTGAAAATATAACAAAAGTACACACCAGAAGAGTACCGAAAATCAGAAAGAAAATAGGGGTTGTTTTTCAAGATTTCAGATTACTACCCAATAAAACAGCTTATGAAAACATTGCATTTGCACTTGAAATTACAAGAACAAAATCGAAGGACGTAAAACCGTTAGTAAAAAAAATAATGGACTTGGTTGGATTAAAAGATAAAGAAAAATCAAAACCAAATGAATTATCAGGTGGTGAGCAACAGAGAGTTTCGATTGCCAGAGCGATTGTGAATGACCCGCCTATACTGATATGCGATGAGCCAACTGGAAACTTAGATCCTGATACATCATGGGAGATAATGAAACTTTTAAGGAATATCAATAAAGCTGGTACAACAATTATTATGGTGACGCATGATAAAACGATTGTAAACGATATGAAACAAAGAGTTGTTGCAATAGAGAATGGTCGTATTGTCCGAGATGAAATAAGTGGGGTATACGGTTATGATGATTAGATCAATTTTTTATGTGATCAAACAGTCCTTGGTTAATTTGTGGCGCAATAGAACCATGACAGTTGCTTCAGTAACATCTGTTTCAGCAACGTTATTAATTCTTGGGATTATTTTCTTGTTGATTGTAAACATCTCAAACTTTTCAGACTATGCAAGTGATCAATTTGATGTGGTCCAAGTTTTCTTGAATGATGATCAATCGAATGCTGAAATGAAAGCGATTGGTGATAAGATTCTAGCCATTGATGAAGTAAGTAATATAACATTTGAGTCAAAGGAACAAGCGTTGGTAAAAATGAAAGAGGAGTGGGATGAGTATTCAACGGTTCTAATTGGATTGGAAGAACGTAATCCTTTACCTAATTCTTATATAGTGAATATAGACAACCTGGTATATTCGGATAGCATTGTTAGAAAACTCAATCAAATAGAAGGCATTGAAATGGTAAAATACTACCGAGATGTCATTCAGAAAATTGAAAGTATTACATCTTTTATTAGAACTTTAGGTCTTGGTATTATTGTGATTCTATTGTTTGTATCAACATTTGTTATCAGTAATACCATTAAACTGGCTGTAACAGCTAGAAAAACCGAGATTCAAATTATGAAATATGTGGGTGCAACACACTGGTTTATCAGATGGCCGTTTATTCTTGAGGGTACCATTTTAGGACTAGTTGGTGCAGGCATATCTGCCGGTTTAATCTATGCAGGTTACAGTCAAACTTACGATTTGCTGACTCAAGATTTTTATGTGTTAATTGCAGCATATATTGTACCTGTATCAGGTGTTATGAGTGATTTGTTGCAAGTGTTCATACCAGTTGGTGCGGGAATTGGTGCTTTAGGAAGTCTATGGGGTGTAAGAAAGTATCTGAATGTATAGGAGGCAGACATGAAGAAAATTATAATGCTTGTCCTAATGCTGATCTTATCTGTGAATACTGTTTATGCTACTGATGATATAGACAAACAGGAAGAGTTGCTTGAAAGTATTCAAGAACAATTAGATGCCTTAGATGGTTCGCATTCGGATTTTGTGAATCAAAAGAATGCAGTGGTTAGAAACATTCGTTCACTCGAAGACAGTGTTAGAAATACAGAAAATGAGATAGATAATTTAAAAGTCCAAATAACCGAAAATAACATTCGGATTGGTGAGGCAACCATGGCACTTGAAGCTGCCAAACAAGCGCTAGCTGTAACCAATGATTTATTGGATCAAAGAATTCGTATCATGTACATGAATGGGACGGTCGGGTATTTTGAAGTGGTATTGGAGTCAAAAAACTTTGAAGATTTATTATCAAGAATTGAAATGTTAAGACGTATTGTTGAATCGGATACAAGTTTGATTGAGCAAATGGAAATTGACAAACAATTGGTTGATGATAAAAAGTTAGCACTTGAAGAAGAACAAGAGAAGCTGATTGCACTTGAAAATGATATGCAAAACAAACGTGCTGAGTTAAAAGCGCAAATTGCGAATTTACAAGTTAAGCAAAGAGAACTTTTAAATGATATTGCAGCTCTTGAAATACAAATTGATGATACCAATAAAGATGCTGAGAAAGTAAAAAGCATTATTGCCGATTTGAAGTTACGTGAACAATATGTTGGTGGTGCCTTTACTTGGCCTGTACCGTCATCATATAAAATAACATCAGGTTTTGGTATGAGGCGACATCCAATACTGAATACAAACAAACTTCATACCGGTATTGATATCGGTGGCGGTGAGGGATTGCAGGTTGTTGCTGCTCAAGAAGGTAAAGTGATTTGGGCTGGTTGGTTAAGCAGTTATGGTAAATGTGTTATGATTGATCATGGTGGTGGTATTGTCACACTTTATGCTCATAATTCTTCTTTGAGTGTTACTAAAGGTCAAGATGTCTCTAGAGGACAGAACATCGCTTTAACTGGAAGTACAGGTAATGTAACTGGGCCACATTTACACTTTGAAGTACGTGAAGAGGGTGAGTATGTGGATCCAGAAGAAAAATGGCTAACCGGAAATTAGGAGAAAAGATGAAGATAAGAAATATAATCATCTCATTTGTCGTTGGTGTATTGGCGACAATGGGTATTGGTATGGTTCTTTTAAGCGCCGAACATGTGGTGTTGGTACCCGTTGTTAAATATGAGCGACTGACTTCAATGGACGAAAAGTATAAAAAAGCCGAAAGTATCAAAGAAGAACTCTTGGATAATTTTTATTTAGAAATTACTGAAGAGGATATTGAAATTGGCATGTATCGTGGTATGTTTGAAGCCACTGGAGATAAATATTCTAGGTATTTTACAAAAGAAGAGTTAAAAGCATACAATGATTCAACAAATGGCAACTATGTAGGCATTGGTGTACTCAGTGATGTTTCTGAAGGTGATATACATGTCACTAGAGTTTTTCCAGGTTCTCCAGCTGAAAAAGCAGGTATACTCGCTGGTGATTATATCATCGAAGTTGATGGCGATACTTTGGAAGAATATGGCTATGAACACTTGATTAATGTGATGTTAGGTGAAGAAGGTACAGAAATTGAAGTCGTTGTTAAGCGAGATGATGAAATCATAACTTTTAACCTTGAAAGAGGTAAAGTAGAAGTTCCATTTGTATCATCTACAGTCATTGATGATATTGGTTATATTTATCTTTACCAGTTTGGAACAGATGTTTCAAAAGAGTTTAATACACATTTAAAAGATTTACAGCGTCAAGATATAAAAGGATTGATTATCGACGTTAGAGATAATCCTGGTGGTTTGGTCCATGAAAGTACTGAAATTGCTGATGTACTAATGGGATCAGGCACAATCATTTATACACTTGATAACAAAGACAACAAAAGGACATATAAATCAGATGCTTCGAAATTGGATATACCGGTAGTGTTTTTAGCAAATGAGAGTAGTGCAAGTGCTTCTGAAATTTTGCTTGGAGCTGTACAAGACACACAAATTGGCCCGGTTATAGGGGTTGAAACATTTGGAAAAGGCATTGTTCAAGGCATAACAAATTTAAGAGATGGTTCAGGTTATAAAATAACTTACTCACAATACTACACACCAAATGACAACATTATTCATGAAGTTGGTGTAACACCAGATTATATTATAGAATATGAGGGTATTATAAATGGTGAGTCACCTAATTTAGAAGAGGACACTCAACTTATTAAGGGTATAGAAGTATTAAGAGAATTAATACTTTCAAAATAGCAGAATGTATGTTATACTATGTGTTCGTGGAAATCTTTTAAGATTTTAAGAAGGAGTTTGTATATGATCATTAGAAAAGCAAGTATTTATGATAGTATCGGTGTAACGAAAGTATATGTAGAAACTTGGAAAACAGCTTATCGTGGTATTATTGATCAGGATTACTTAGAAAACATTAATTATGACAAGCAAAAAAGAAACTTTATGAATATGCTTAACAAAGAAAGCTTGATTTATGTAGCAGAATCTAAGATTGGTGAAATTATTGGATATGCTGTACCTGAAGTGACAAAAGATGACTCAGGTGTAAATCGTGGTGAGATTTCAATGATTTATGTGTTGGATCGTTACCAAGGTGAAGGTATAGGACATAGTTTATTAGAAAAATCTGCAAATACATTAATCAAATCAGAAATAAACAGAATGATTGTATGGGTATTAAAAGACAATCCGGCATGTGGTTTCTGTGAGGCATTAGGTGGCACACCTAAAGAGACGCGTTTAGATCAAATCGGTGGCGTGGATTATGTTTCAATCGGTTATGTTTGGGAAAATATCAAGGACGACTTTACATTTAAACAAAATTAATGTAGGACCTTCAACTCTTGTGGTATAATGCAAGTGTGGGAGGTTTTTTTTATGAAGAAAAAAATACCTTATCTAGAATTTTTACCGATGCTCGTGATCTGTATGGTTCTATTTAAGATGTTAGATCGTATAGATGAATTGGGATTGTTGTTATTGTATATACTTAGAATTTTACAACCTGTACTTTGGGCGATAGGTATTGCATTTGTTATTAATCCTATGATGAAGTTTTTTGAAAAGAAATTAAAGATAAGGCGTATTCTGAGTATTGTTTTTTGTTACATTTTTGTATTGGGAGCCATAGTGACTCTGATTACAATTATTATCCCGATGATAGCAAAAAATGTCATTGATCTGATTGCTAACTTTGAAACCTATCAAAAGGAAATTATAAGATATTTTAATGATGTGATAGTGAAATCTGTATGGTATGACCAACTCGGTTTGCAGGATTATTTAAATATGGATTCTTTTTCGAAATATATAGTGGATATTCCAAAGTTGCTCAATGGTATATTAGACAGTTTATTTTCAATTGTAACTTCAGTATTTGGGGGTACCTTCAAAATTGTTGTTGGATTTATCATTGCAGTTTATTTGTTATTAGATAAAGAAAAATTCCAAGTGGGATTAAAGAAAATACTATACAGTGTTGTAAAAGAAAAAAAAGCAGATATCACTGTGATGTTCTTTAGTGATGTAAATGCCATTTTCTCTAGATATATTATTGGAAAAACAATAGACTCTGTCATTATTGGCATGTTGTGTTTTATAGGTTTGGTAGTACTACAAACGCCGTATGCAGCTTTATTATCAATAATTGTGGGCATTACGAACATGATTCCGTACTTCGGTCCGTTTATAGGCATGGTGCCAGCAATCATTCTGACATTGTTTGTCAGTCCAATGAAAGCATTGTGGGTTGCTATCTTTATTCTTGCTTTACAGCAGTTTGATGGGTATATACTTGGCCCTAAGATCTTAGGCGATTCGGTAGGGTTATCACCATTTTGGATTATACTCGGTATTATAGTTGGTGGTAGTTTAATGGGTGTTCTGGGTATGTTATTAGCAGTGCCTATTGTTGCGGTATTCCAAATGATTTTTACAAGATTTATTGAAAAAAGACTTTCAAATAAAGATTTAATCATTGAATAATCCTAGGGTTCTAGGATTTTTCTTGTTATAGAAAGACTACAAAAATGGTACAATATGAATACAGTGTTGACGTATTATATGAAAAAGCATATAATAAGAACGAACGTACGTTTGTAATGAGTGTTTGCAAGAACCGTTTACTTTTACAGGGGGTCTTATGAGTAAATTCGAATTGATATCAGATTATAAACCAACTGGTGACCAGCCAGAGGCAATAAAAGTACTTACTGAGAGTATTAATAATAATGAACATTATCAGACCTTACTGGGAGTTACCGGTTCCGGAAAAACTTTTACGATGGCAAATGTTATACAGAATGTTCAAAAGAAAACACTGGTAATTGCTCATAATAAAACCCTCGCAGGACAGTTGTGTGCAGAGTTCAAAGAGTTCTTTCCAAATAATGCAGTTGAATTTTTTGTGAGTTATTATGACTATTACCAACCAGAAGCTTATATTCCAGGTGCGGATGTTTTCATAGAAAAAGATTCATCGATCAATGATGAAATCGATAAATTGAGACATAGTGCAACATTAGCTTTATTTGATAGGGATGATGTGATTGTTGTTGCATCTGTATCCTGTATTTACGGTTTAGGTGATCCTGTTGATTATAAAAATATGGTCATTTCTTTGCGTCCGGGAATGGAAAAAGGCCGAGATGAACTAATAGAAAAACTTGTAGAACTTCAATACAATAGAAATGATATATCCTTTGTCCGTGGTACGTTTAGAGTTCGTGGTGATGTTGTCGAGATATTCCCTATATCTAATGATAAAGTTGCTTATAGAATAGAATTCTTCGGAGACGAAATTGATAGAATTTCAGAAATACAAGTGGTGACTGGGGAGATACTTGGGATTAGAGATCATGTGGCTATATTACCTGCATCCCATTATATTTCTCAGAAAGAAAAAATTGAAGCAGCTATAAAGCGAATAGAAGATGAAATGATTGAACAGGTCCAGATGTTTAAAGAACAAGGTAAACTGATAGAAGCGCAACGTATAGAACAACGTACGAACTACGATATAGAAATGTTGAGGGAAGTTGGATTCTGTTCTGGTATAGAAAACTATTCAAGAGCTATTTCAGGTAGAGAACCCGGGGCTAGGCCATATACACTAATGGATTATTTTGGTGATGATTGGATGGTTATCATAGATGAGTCACATGTGAGTATTCCTCAGATAAGAGGTATGTTTGCAGGAGATAAATCAAGAAAGCAAACACTTGTAGATTATGGCTTTAGATTGCCTTCTGCTTTAGACAATAGACCACTTAACTTCGGTGAGTTTGAATCTCTTGTAAAACAAGCTGTTTTTGTATCAGCGACTCCTGGTCCTTATGAAAAAGAACACAGCGCGTTGATAGCTGAACAGATTATTAGACCGACTGGTCTTTTAGATCCGCCAATCGAAATTAGGCCAGTAGATGGACAAATAGATGATTTATACAGTGAAATTATAAAATGTATTGATAAGAATGAACGTGTTTTGGTGACTACTTTAACCAAAAAGATGTCTGAAGATTTAACCGATTACTTTAAGAACTTAAATCTTAAAGTGAAATATATGCATTCGGATATAGCAACATTTGAAAGACTTGAAATTATAAAAGAACTTAGAAAAGGTGAGTTTGATGTTTTAATTGGTATCAACTTGTTAAGAGAAGGTCTAGATTTACCTGAGGTTTCATTAGTAGCTATACTGGACGCCGATAAAGAGGGTTTTTTAAGATCAGAAACATCTTTGATTCAAACGGTTGGTAGAGCTGCAAGAAACGCAGAGGGTCGAGTGATTATGTATGCCAATAGAATTACAAAATCGATGCAAAAGACCTTAGATGAAACAGATAGAAGACGTATCATACAGTCCGAGTACAACAAGAAACATAATATTGTTCCTATGAGTATTCAAAAAACGATCCGTGATGAGATAAAAGCAACTCATATATCAGAAGATGATGCACTGTATCAAGAAATGTCAGAATATGATGCAGATGATTTATATGAGTTAATTGAAAGTATAAGAGATGAAATGAAACAAGCAGCTGGTGATTTACACTTTGAAAGAGCAGCTGACTTGAGAGATAAAATCCATGAGTATGAAAAATTCTTAAAGAAGAAATAGCGGAGGAAATATGTCAAAAAAATTTATTGATATAAAAGGTGCAAAGGAGCATAATCTTAAAAACATAGATGTGAAGATTCCTAGAGATCAGTTTGTAGTTATTACAGGTCTCAGTGGTTCCGGTAAATCATCGCTGGCTTTTGATACCATTTATGCAGAAGGTCAGAGACGTTATGTTGAGAGTTTATCATCATACGCAAGGCAGTTTCTAGGTCAAATGGAAAAGCCGAATGTAGAGTACATCGAAGGTTTGTCACCTGCCATTTCAATTGATCAAAAGACGACCAATAGAAATCCCAGATCAACGGTAGGTACAGTGACCGAAATTTACGATTACTTCAGATTGCTATTTGCAAGAGTTGGAACACCACATTGCCCTGTTTGTGGTAAAGTGATTTCACAACAAAGCATTGATGAAATCGTCGATATTGTGCTTGCTTTTCCAGAAAGAACAAGAATTCAATTGTTGGCACCCCTTGTTGTGGGTAAAAAAGGAACGCATAAACGTGAACTTAGTATGATTCGTAAAGATGGATTTGTAAGAGTTCGAGTGAATGGTGAAATGCGTGAACTCAGTGAAGAAATAGAACTTGAAAAGAATAAGAAACATACTATCGAAGTGGTTGTTGATAGATTGACAGTTAAACCAGGGATTGAAAAACGTTTAACAGATTCTGTTGAGACTGTTTTGAAGTTGTCAGAAGGTGTTTTGATTTGTCATACCGATGACGGTGACGAGATTTTCAATACTAACTTCTCCTGTCCGGAACATGGTGCAGGTATTGCAGAAATGGAACCAAGAATGTTTTCATTCAATGCCCCTTATGGAGCGTGTCCTGAATGTAAAGGGTTGGGTTACAAATTGGAAATTGATCCGGATCTAGTTGTTGAAAATTCAAGTATAAGTATTAAAGATGGCGCTATTGCACCTTTTTCTGGAAGTGCAGAAGGTACATACTATATCCAGATGTTTAATAGTATATTGGAACATCATGGACACGATATAGATACACCATATAAAGAACTGTCAAAAACATGTCAAGATGAATTGATGTATGGATCGAATGGCAGAATTATTACTTTTAAATTTGCAAGTAAATTTGATGACGACTACAGAACTTATAAAGCGCCTTTTGAGGGGGTTATTAATAATCTTCAAAGACGATTCAAAGAAACTAATTCTGATTACATGCGTAATAAAATACAAGAATATATGTCATTAAATCCTTGTCCTAAATGTGATGGTAGAAGACTTAAAGATGAGTCATTGGCAGTTACGATTGCAGGAAAAAATATTGATGATGCAACACGTTTTTCTGTAAAAGATGCTTTAGAGTATTTCACTAATTTAGAGTTTGATACAAATGACACTGTGATTGCAGAACAAATTTTAAAAGAAATTATTAACAGATTGCAATTTTTGAGTGATGTTGGTTTGAATTACTTATCACTAAATCGTTCAGCTTCAACACTTTCAGGTGGAGAATCACAACGTATCCGTCTAGCGACTCAAATCGGATCAAGTCTGGTTGGGGTTTTATATATCTTAGATGAACCAAGTATTGGTTTACATCAAAAGGACAATGAAAAATTAATCGGTACATTAAGAAATTTAACCGATATTGGTAATACGGTTATTGTCGTTGAACATGATGAAGAAACCATTAAAAGCGCCGACTATATCTTGGATATAGGCCCTGGAGCAGGAGAACATGGTGGTGAAATAATTGCATCAGGTACAATAGAGGATATACTGGCTCATGAAAATTCAATTACAGGACAATACATCTCTGGTAAACGTTCGATTGCGATTCCGAAAAAACGTCGTTCATCAAAAGGTGATAATATTACAGTATTCGGTGCAGCCGAAAACAACTTAAAGAAAATTGATGTAAAGTTTCCACTTGGCATTCTAACATGTGTAACGGGTGTATCCGGTTCTGGAAAGAGTACTCTTGTAAACGAAATTCTATACAAGAGCCTGGCAAACAACCTTTTAAGAAATAAAAGAAAAGCTGGAAAACATGATCGAGTGGAAGGTTTGGAACATATAGATAAGGTCATTGATATTGATCAATCTCCAATTGGTAGAACTCCAAGATCCAATCCTGCTACCTATACAGGGATGTTTGATCATATTAGAGATATATTTGCCATGGTTCCTGAGGCGAAAACAAGAGGATACAAAAAAGGTCGATTCAGTTTTAACGTTAAAGGTGGTCGATGTGAAAGTTGTAATGGCGACGGTATAAATAAAATAGAAATGCATTTTTTACCAGATGTTTATGTTCAATGTGATGTCTGTAAAGGTAAAAGATACAACAGAGAAACCCTTGAAGTGAAGTATAAAGGCAAAAATATTTCAGAGGTTCTTGAATTAACCGTTGAAGAAGCGATTGTATTCTTTGAAAATATTCCTAAAATAAAATCAAAACTTGTAACACTTGCAGATGTTGGTTTGAGTTATATTCGTTTAGGTCAGCCTTCAACGCAGCTATCAGGTGGTGAAGCTCAGCGTATTAAACTCGCAACTGAATTGAGTAAAAGAAGTACTGGTAAAACACTTTACATCCTAGATGAGCCGACTACAGGTCTTCATATGGCAGATGTAGAGCATTTAATAAAAGTGCTGGATAGATTAGTTGAAGCAGGTAATACTGTAATTGTCATTGAACATAACCTGGATATTATCAAATGTGCAGATCATATTGTGGATTTAGGTCCCGATGGTGGTGATCGTGGTGGTAAAATCGTTGTAGAAGGTACACCAGAAAAAGTGGCTAAACATAAAACTTCATATACAGGTGAATTCTTGAAAAAAATGCTGTAAAGCCTAGGAAAGACAAAACTCAAAAGGATAATCCTAATGGGGGTAGACTAGTTAAACCTATATAAGTTATGAAAATATATAAGAAAACAAAAGTCTGGTAGTAAATTAAATATAAATGGAGAAGAAATATTCATTTATAAAAGTATGGATAATTCCCATGATCGTCTATTTGTATTATCTAATAGTAGGAAGGTTTAAAATGATTTCATTTTAAACCTTTTTCATGCATATGGAACATCGGAATTTTATCTAGATTATGATAAAATGATTGTAGTGAGGTAATTATGTTTGATATAGAAGCTCAATTAAAGAAATTAACGACCCAACCTGGGGTCTATTTAATGAAAGACCAATACGGTAATGTTATTTATATTGGTAAAGCCAAGAATCTAAAAAATAGAGTTCGCAGTTATTTTAGAAAAAATACCGGTCATGATAAGAAAACCACTGAGTTGGTCGCTAAGATAGTAGAATTTGAATATATTATTACGGATAGCGAAGTAGAAGCATTGATATTGGAAGCCAGCATGATTCGTAAATATCAGCCGCATTACAATATTTTATTAAGAGATGACAAACAGTATCCGTATATTAAAATAACTATCAATGAACCTTATCCTCGTGTCATGAAAGTCTTTAAAGTAAAGAAAGATAGTGCGAGGTACTATGGTCCTTATGTGTCTGGTGATTATATGGCTCGTATACTGGATTTAATTAGAGATTATTATCCGCTTAGAACGTGTGGCAAAGTACCGGGTGCTGGTAGAGATAGACCGTGTCTGAATTACGATATTAAAAAATGTTTGGCACCTTGTTTTAAAGATGTAGACCAGGAAATTTATAAAGGCATGATTCAAGAAGTCGTTGATATCTTGGAAGGAAAAGTTTCTACAACTATTGAAATGCTTAAAGGAAAGATGATGACTCATGCAGAACAGTTGGAGTTTGAAAAAGCGGCAACAGCACGAAATACCATTATCGCATTAGAAAAACTGGAGAAATCACAAAAATTGTATACCTTGGATGAATCCAATAGAGACATCATTGGTTTTTCTAGAGTTGAAGATCGTGTTTGTTTTATGGTGTTCTTTGTGCGACAAGGAAAATTACTGGGTAGAGAACAGTATATTTTAGATGATTTGGAAGGTGTTAGTGATGCAAAGGTGATGACTGAATTCTTAGAGAGATTCTATGCCAGTGCAATGATTATACCGAAGGAGATTTTAATCAGTTGTGAAGTTGAACATCAAGAATTGATAGAAGATTGGTTAAAGCAAAAAACGAATAAAAAAATCAATTTGGTTGTCCCAAAAATTGGAGAAAAAGCTAAGTTGATAAAATTGGTTGAAAAGAATGCTCAAGAATATATTGAAAAGTTCAGTGAGAAGATTGAAGCTGAAAAAGAACGTATCAAAACATTGAAGTGGTACTTTAATGAACTCTTTGGCATTAAGATGGAAAAATTTAGAGTGGAAGCTTATGATATTTCAAACATATTTGGAGCTTTTTCAGTAGGTTCGATGGTTGTATTTGAAGGTGGTAAAAAGAAAAAGAGTGATTTCCGTAAATTTAATATAAAAACTATTGAAGGAGCCAATGATTACGGTTCCATGCAAGAGGTTCTTTATAGGCGTTTCAAAAGAGGATTGGAAGAGAGGGAAGGGAAAAAGTCATTGGATAATAAGTTTGATATTTTCCCAGATGCACTCTTAATTGATGGTGGTGCACAACATGCATCTGTTGTAGAAGATGTAATGGCTGCCTTTGGACTTGATATTCCAGTTCTAGGTATGGTTAAAGATCATAAACATAAAACTAAAGGTTTGGTCTATCGAGGAATCGAGTACAATATTTCGCAATATCCGGATTTGTATAAATTTATTTATGCCATTCAGGAAGAAGTACATCGCTTTGCAATAGAACATCATAAAACACTCAGACTTAAAGCCATGACAAAATCGGTTTTAGACGGTATACCGGGTGTTGGGAAAAAAAGAAGAGATGCGTTATTGACTCATTTTAGAAGTATAGACAGAATAAAAAAGGCAACTGTAGAGGAACTGGAACATGTAGAAGGTATTAATACAAAAGTTGCTCAAGATATCTTTGATTATTTTTCAAACATAAAGGAGAAAACAAATGGTTAAGAAGAAATATGTACAATTAGATGACTTTATTAGTTATATGAAACTGGAGGTCATTAGAAAATCATCCACTGTAAAAACCATAGACAGTTATGAGACACACAAAGTAGGATTAGAAATGGCGGGCTATTTCGAGTATTTCCCTGAAGAACGTATCCAACTTATCGGTATGACGGAACATAGTTTCTTTCAATTGGTTTCAAAAGAAGATAGATTAAAAAGAGCAGATGAAATTATGAAAGCTCCAATTCCTTGTTTGGTAATATGTAGAGGCAATGAAGTGCCTGAGGAATTTATTATAGCTGCAGAAAAATATGACAGAACTATTCTGACAACTCCTGAAAATACTTCAATTGTTTTAAGAAAAGCCATTGAGTACTTAAATAGAAAACTGGCTAAAACGATTGTGAAACACGGTGTTCTTGTGGATATCAACGGTGTAGGTACTTTGATTCTGGGAAAAAGTGGGATAGGTAAATCTGAAGTTGCTTTGGAATTGATAAAAAGAGGACATCGATTGGTTGGAGATGATGCCATAGAGATCATTAAGGTTGGTGAAGATACTCTGATTGGGCAAGCGCCAGAGTTAATAAAGAATTTTTTGGAAATCAGAGGGATTGGGATTATAAATATTGCAAAGTTGTTTGGTATGGTTGCAATTAAAGACAGTATGGAAATAGACTTGATCGTAAACTTTGAACATTGGGATCCACAGACTATTTATGATCGTTTGGGACTTGATCAAAATTATGAAAGCATCTTAGGTGTTGAAATACCGATCATAAAGATTCCTGTTAAACCAGGTAGAAACTTGGCAATTCTTTTGGAAACTGCTGCAGTAGATATCAGACAGAAGAAACAGGGTTATTATGCAGCGCTTGAATTGGACGAAAAAACAAGAGCATATACAGCTAGAAAAAATGATGAGCTCTAACTCATCATTTTCTGTATAGTTGTCATAATACACATGTTTTCGGTTTGTATATAATTTTTATTAGTATTGTGTATAATAGTGTAATAGATGTTGGAACGTATCAAGGAGGCTTATGTGATTTCGATTAAAATAAATGATCAGAATATTCAATTTAATAATAATCAGACTATACTACAAGCATGTGAACAACAGAATATAGTCATTCCTACATTCTGTCATGATGAACGATTGGTACCAAACGGCGCCTGTCGTATGTGTGTTGTAGAAGTCAAAGGGGCTAAAAGTCTTCAGACTGCATGTACAACCCCAATTTATGAGGGGATGGAGATTTGGACACATACAGCTAAAGTAGAAAAAGCTAGAAAAGATATATTAGAACTAATTTGGGCAGGTCACAATAATGATTGTTTGACATGTACTCAAGCGGGAAATTGTAAATTACAAGATTACTGTTATCTTTATGATATTGATCCTGAAAATTCCTTTTACAAAAAAACATTGACACATCAAAAGGATGCCAGTAATAAGTTTTACATATTAGATCGAGACAAATGCATTTTATGTGGTAAATGTGTTCGTGTTTGTCATGAATTACAGGGAACCGGTGCCATTGGATTCAGTGAAAGAGGCCACTTTACACATGTCACACATCCGTTTGAAGCTGGGATGGAACACTCAAATTGCGTCTCTTGTGGCAACTGTGTTAACGTTTGTCCTACAGGTGCTTTAACTGAAAAAACCAAGGTGAAATTCAGAAGTTGGGATATTGAAAAGAAAGTTCGTACGACTTGTGGCTATTGTGGTGTAGGATGTCAAGTTAACTTGGTGGTCAAAGATAATAAAGTTATAAAAACAGAGCCGGTAGAAGGTGATATCAATCATGGACTGTTATGTGTCAAAGGTAAGTTTGCCTTTAACTTTATAGACCATCCAGATCGTCTTAAAACACCTCTGATTCGCAAAAATGGTATTTTAGAACCAAGTAGTTGGGATGAGGCGTTAGACTTGATAGTCGGTAAAATACAAACTATTAAAAGTGAGTCTGGTTCAGATGCTTTTGCAGCATTATCATCTGCTAGATGTACTACAGAAGATAACTACATGATGCAAAAGTTATTTAGAGCAGTTATTGGAACCAACACAGTTGATCATTGTGCACGACTCTGACATAGCTCGACAGTTGCAGGTCTTGCAGCTTCATTTGGTAGTGGCGCTATGACAAACAGTATTGAAGAAACACTTCATAATGATGTGTTGTTCGTTACAGGAACCAACACAACGGAAAACCATCCGGTGATTGGTACCTTTATGAAAAGAGCTGTTAAAAACGGTGCAAAATTAATTGTAGCAGATCCTAGAAGGATAGAACTCGCTGAGTTTGCCGACGTTTTTTTACAGATTAATCCTGGTACCAATGTTGCCATGTTAAATGGCATGATGCATTATATCATCAAACATGATTTATATGATCATGAGTATATAGAAGAAAGAACAGAGAACTTCGAACATACGAAAGCTATAGTTGAAAAGTTTACAACTGAAGAAGCTGCTTTGATATGCGGTGTAGCGGTTGAAGACCTTGAATTGGCTGCGAGGATTTATGCAGAAGGTGATAAGGCAAGTATTTATTACGCTATGGGTATGACGCAACATAGCCAAGGAACAGATCATGTAAAAGCAACTGCCAATCTAGCGATGATGTGTGGTAATGTCGGTAAAGAATCAGGCGGTGTTAATCCTTTAAGAGGTCAAAATAATGTACAAGGCGCTTGTGATATGGGGGCATTACCTAATGTGTATCCTGGTTATCAGAAGGTCATTGATCCCAAATCCAAAGAGAAGTTTGAAAAAATATGGCATGTTGATAATTTATCTCAAAAGAATGGTTTAACGATTCCAAAGATTATGGATGGTGCTTATGACGGTTCAGTGAGAATGATATATGTGATGGGTGAAAATCCAATGGTTTCTGATCCTGATTTAAATCATATTGAAGAAGCCTTGGATCGACTGGAATTTTTAGTCGTACAGGACATTTTCCTTTCAGAAACAGCTCAGAAAGCAGATGTTGTACTGCCTGCTGCATGTTTTGCTGAAAAAGAAGGTACTTTTACAAATACGGAGAGACGTATCCAAAGAGTCAGAAAAGCTGTAGAAGCACCTGGAGAAGCAAAGGCGGATTGGGTTATATTCGATGAATTGATGAAGCGACTGGGATATCATTCTTCTATGTTATCACCAGAGGAGATTATGACAGAAATAACTGCTGTAACACCTCAATATGCAGGTATTGATTATAAAAGAATTGAAAGCCGTGGTCTGCAGTGGCCATGTACCGATAAACAACATCCGGGAACACCTTATCTTCATAAAGACAAGTTTGCCAAAGGTATTGGTACATTCCATCCTGTAACGTACATAGCCCCAGCGGAAAATGCAGATACTGAGTATCCGTTGACTTTAACAACTGGCCGTGTGTTGTATCATTATCACACGAGAACTATGACGGATAAAACTGAAGCTTTAAATGAAATAGTGGGTAAGAGTTATATAGAAATCTCACCGGGTAAGGCATTGGATTTAAATATTTCTGATGGTGAAAGAGTAAAAGTTTCGTCAAGAAGAGGGTGTATTGAAGTGTTGGCTAAAATAACGGACATCGTTTCTGACCATGTTGTATTTATACCGTTTCACTTTGCTGAAGGTGCGGCAAATAGACTAACGAATGCTGCTCTGGATCCAATAACCGATATACCAGAATACAAGGTTTGTGCAGTGAAAGTGGAAAAACTATAGGAGCGTTTATGAGTACAGCAGTAATTTTAGCAGGTGGCTTAAGTTTAAGAATGGGATTTGATAAAAAAGAGTTGCTGATTGATAATGAATCGCTCTTGGAAAATCAAATCAAAACTTTGAGTACACAGTTTGATCATATTTTAATTATTTCCAATAAAGGGAAGCGAAAGTATACGGAGTATCCAAAAGTTACTGTTTATCAGGATATTCTGAAAAACTATGGACCTTTAGGGGGTATTCATGCTGCGCTTAAATATAGTCAAGATCCGTTTGTTTATGTTATTGCCTGTGATATGCCTGTAATTAACCATAAATACATTGATTATTTAAGATCGCTATTAAACAATCAGGATGCTGTTGTAACAAGATTTGGTGATTGGATTGAACCATTTCATGCATATTACAATCAATCAATGGTAGATACAATTGAACGGTATTTAAAAAGTGGCAGACGTAGTATATATGAATTATTAAAACATCAGGACGTGACTTATATAGAAGAGGATATAACTAGAAGCTATACCAGCGATTGGGGACTTTTTCATAATATTAATACTAAAGAGGATTTGAATCAGAATAACATTATTTAGATTTTGTAAACAATCAATTTTAAGATGTTATAATATTTGGTTAAACACAGATAGATAGCCAGGTATTTACAATATTAACATCTGTTATAAAACTATTAGAGTCATACAACTTAGATTAATTGAATATTTTTTAACGAACTTAAAATGAGCATTTTTGTGCTCATTTTAATTGGCTTAAGATATCTGAATATTCCAAAAGCTTTAAAGCGCTTTGTATGACTTATATTGAAAATCCCTAGTGATACGTAAGGATTTGAAACTTTCCAATCCTCATTAAAACACTCGGAAATGGACAACTTTAATTGTAAATAATTGCAATAAAAAAAATGTAGAATATTGTATACACAGAGGTTAGGATTATGTTATAATGCACTTGTCTGTATTATGCATGAGAGCTAGAGAGATTGATATTAAAGGCTTACAGCTGTTTAATTGATAGTGATTCTCAGATGGTTAAGTGCAGTTTTTATAAGATACAATTGTTAAAAGTATCACAATGTTAATAATATAAATTAAATAAGTTCTAAAGTTATTTTAAGGAGGTCACTTATGGCAAAACAAGTCATGACACAAGAAGAGCAATTCGCAAAACTTCAACTGGCGATCGATACTCATAAAGGAACTAACGGTGCATTAATGCCAATTCTTCATGAGGCGCAACATTTATTTGGAGCAGTTCCACTAGATGTTCAAAAAGTTATTTCTAAAAACTTATCGATTCCTTTAGCAGAAATTTACGGGGTAGTAACATTCTATTCTCAATTTACATTAGAGCCAAATGGCGAATTTGTAATTGGAGTGTGTATGGGTACTGCATGTTACGTAAAGAATTCACAACCAATTTTAGACAGAATTTCAAGAGAGCTTAACTTAGCAGTAAAAGCTACATCTGAAGACGGAAAATTTACTCTAATTGATACAAGATGTATCGGAGCATGTGGATTAGCACCAGTTATTACTGTTAATGAAGACGTTTATGGTAGATTAACAGAAGCTGATATCCCAGATATCTTAGCAAAATATACGAACGCTTAGAAAATTACAGTATTTGTTTATTACGATTATAGGAGGGCTATATGAAGTCATTAGCAGATTTAGCTAAATTACGCGAGGAATCACTTAAGAAAGTAAATATTCGTGGCGAAAGAAAAGGTATGAGAATAGTTGTTGGAATGGCAACTTGCGGTATTGCAGCAGGTGCTAGACCTGTATTAAATGCTTTAGTAGAAGAAGTTTCTAAAAGAAACTTATTAGACGTTGAAGTAGCACAAACTGGATGTATTGGTGTTTGTAGATTAGAGCCAATCATTGAAGTTTATGATGAAGACAATAAAAAGGTGACTTATGTAGAAGTAACACCTGAAAAAGCACGAAAGATTATTGTTGACCATATCGTAAATGGTCAAATTGTTGCAGAGTATACAATTCAAGAATAGTTTACTGTTATCAGGAGGTAAAAAATGGAGTTATATAGATCGCATGTATTAATCTGTGGTGGTACAGGATGTTCATCTTCTGGGTCATTGACTTTTGAAGATAAGTTTGCTGCTGCAATGGAAAAACATGACTTAAACAAAGAAGTAAAATTAGTTAAAACAGGATGTTTTGGTTTATGTGAAGCCGGACCTATCGTTGTTGTTTACCCAGAGGGTGCTTTCTACTCAAGAGTAGAAGATAAAGACATCATAAGAATCGTTGAAGAACATTTATTAAAAGGTAGAATCGTTACTGATTTAATCCATGGTTCAGCAATTGAAGAAGATAAAATCACTTCAATTAACGAAGTAGATTTCTTTAAAAAACAACAAAGAATAGCTCTTCGAAACTGTGGTATCATCAATCCTGAAAAAGTAGAGGAATATATTGCTTTTGATGGTTACAAAGCATTAGGACAAGCATTAACTGAAATGACAAGAGAAGAAGTTATTGAAGTTGTAAAAGGTTCTGGACTTAGAGGCCGTGGTGGTGGAGGATTCCCTACTGGACTTAAGTGGACTTTTGCTTACAATGCTGAATCAGATAAAAAGTATGTAGCATGTAATGCCGATGAGGGAGACCCAGGTGCATTCATGGATAGATCGGTACTTGAGGGTGACCCTCATGTAATTATCGAAGCAATGGCAATCGCTGCATATGCTATTGGTGCTGACGAAGGATATGTATATATCAGAGCTGAGTATCCAATCGCTGTAGAAAGATTAGAAATTGCTATCGAACAAGCTAGAGAATTGGGTCTTTTAGGAGAGAATATCTTCGGAACAGGATTCAACTTTGACTTAAAAATTAAGTTAGGTGCTGGTGCATTCGTATGTGGTGAAGAGACTGCTCTTATTGCTTCAATCGAAGGCGAAAGAGGTATGCCTAGACCAAGACCACCATTCCCAGCTAACAAAGGTATCTTCGGACAACCAACAGTTCTTAACAACGTTGAGACTTATGCAAACATTCCTCAAATCATTTTAAATGGTGCTGAGTGGTTTGCAAGTATTGGTACTGAAAGATCTAAGGGTACTAAAGTATTCGCATTAGGTGGAAAGATCAACAACACTGGTCTTCTTGAGATTCCAATGGGAACTACTTTAAGAGAAGTAATCTTTGATATCGGTGGTGGTATCCCTAATGGTAAAGCTTTCAAAGCTGTACAAACTGGTGGACCATCAGGTGGTTGTATCACTGCAGATTACTTAGACACTGAAATCGATTATGACAACTTAATTGAATTAGGTTCAATGATGGGTTCTGGTGGAATGATTGTTATGGACGAAGACAACTGTATGGTTGACGTTGCAAGATTCTTCTTAGATTTTACTGTAGATGAGTCATGTGGTAAATGTACACCATGTAGAGAAGGTACAAAGAGAATGTTAGAAATCTTAGATAGAATTTGCGAAGGTAAAGGAAATCTTCAGGATTTAGATAAATTAGAGTCATTAGCTGAAACGATTAAGTCAGCTTCATTATGTGGTCTTGGACAAACTGCTCCGAACCCAGTATTGTCTACATTGAAATATTTCAGAGATGAATATGAAGCTCACGTTACTGACAAAACTTGTCCATCAGGTGTTTGTAAAGAGTTATTGGCTATTACAATCACTGATAAGTGTATCGGATGTACTATGTGTAAAACAGTATGCCCAGTAAACTGTATCGATGGTGAGAAAAAAGGACAACATACAATTGATCAAGACGCTTGTATTAAGTGTGAAGCTTGTATTTCTAAATGTCCAGTTAAATGTATTGTAAAAAAATAGACTGAAATTTAATATAAGTATTCGAACTTGAAAGAGGAGGAAATTAAAGTGGTTAAAGTAACGATTAACAACACTTTGGTAGAAGTACCTGAGTCATATACCGTTTTAGAAGCTGCCAGAGAAGCTGGATTTGATATTCCTACATTATGTTACATGAAGGAAATTAATGAAGTTGGAGCTTGTAGAGTTTGCGTTGTAGAAGTTGAAGGTGCAAGATCATTACAAGCGTCATGTGTTTTACCTGTTAGAGATGGCATGGTAGTTAAAACTAATTCTAAGAAAGTAAGAGAAACAGTTAAAACAACTGTGGAATTAATTCTTGCTAATCATGATAGAGAATGTACACAATGTGTTAGATCTGGAAACTGTGAGTTACAAACTATTTCTGAGGATTTAGGTGTAACTGGTCTTGAGTTCCAAGGTGCTAAAAGAGAAAAGAAATTTGATGACGTTTCAGCTTCACTAGTAAGAGACACTTCTAAGTGTATCTTATGTGGTAAATGTGTAAACGTATGTAAGAAGCAACAAGGGGTTGGTATTTTAGGATTCCAAAACAGAGGATTCAATACATCAGTTGGTCCTGCATTTGATAGAAATATGTTAGAGACAGATTGTTTATTCTGTGGACAATGTATCAATGTATGTCCAGTAGGCGCTTTAATGGAAAAATCAGATATCCATAGAGTATGGGATGCATTAGAAGATCCAGACACTTATGTTGTTGTTCAAACAGCTCCTGCTGTAAGAGCTGCATTAGGTGAAGAATTTGGTAATCCAATCGGAACAAGAGCAACTGGAAAAATGGCTGCTTCTTTAAGACGATTAGGATTTAACAAAGTATTTGATACTAACTGGGCTGCTGACTTGACAATTATGGAAGAGGGTCATGAGTTATTACACAGAATCCAAAACGGTGGTGTATTACCGATGATTACTTCTTGTTCTCCAGGATGGGTTAGATACTGTGAGTTCAATTACCCAGATTTTATTCCTAACTTATCTTCATGTAAGTCACCTCACCAAATGTTTGGTGCAATTGCTAAGACTTACTATGCAGAAAAAGAAAGTATTGATCCAAAGAAGATGTTCGTATTATCAGTAATGCCTTGTACTTCAAAGAAAACAGAAGCTGCAAGACCTGAGATGGAAGTTAACGGACTTCGTGATGTAGATGCTGTAATTACGACTAGAGAACTTGCTAGAATGATCAAGCAAGCTGGTCTTAACTACAACAACTTACCAGACGAAGGATTTGACGAAATCATGGGTGAGTATACAGGTGCTGGTGTTATCTTCGGTGCAACTGGTGGTGTTATGGAAGCTGCTTTAAGAACTGTAGCTGACGTATTAACTGGTGAAGACTTAGCTGATTTTGAATACAAGCAAGTAAGAGGTTTAGTAGAGCATAAAGAAGCAACTTTAAACATCGCTGGTATTGATGTTAATATTGCAATCGCTCATGGTACTGAGTCGGCTGGTAGATTACTTGAAAAAGTAAGAAATGGTGAAGCAAATTACCACTTCATTGAAATCATGGGTTGCCCAGGTGGATGTGTTAATGGTGGTGGACAACCTCAACAACCTCAAAAGGTTAGAGACGTTGTAGATTTATTAACTGAAAGAGCGAAAGCACTTTATGAAGAAGATACAGTTAGTACAATTAGAAAATCTCATCAAAATCCAGAGATTCAAAAGTTATATACTGATTTCTTAGGCAAGCCTAACGGTCACAAAGCGCATGAATTACTTCATACTCATTACGCTAAAAAAGAAAAATAAAATAATTGAATGCATTCCTTCGGGAATGCATTTTTTTTGATGATATCGATTGAGATATAACCTACTTGGTAATGAAAGTATCCTGATGATTTTCGGAACGTTTCTGATTCGTGCAGGCAAAATATTAAGTGTTGAAAAAGTTAGATAATTCTAACTTTTTTCTTTATTTTCATATGGTATAATAATAAAGATGAGAAAGGGAAACTATGGACAAAACACAGGAAACATTAATTATAAGATTCAAAAATGATCAAAGCCAAGAAGAAATGGATACCGTGGTTGTAGAATTTCCTTTAACACTCTTTATAAATGAGTTGGAGTATACAACATTATTATGCACACCATCCAATTTGAAGGCCTTAATTATTGGACATTTGAAAAACGATTTCCTAATAGAATCTTTTGAGGATATCCAATCAATGATAATTGATGAATCAAAAGGTGTTGCTTATCTAGAAATAGATAAAGATATAAAAGAACATCTGTCATTTAAAAATCGTTATATCACATCAGGATGTGCAAGTTCAGCCATGTATTATGATACCCTTGACGCAATTAAGTTAAGGTCTTTAAGTACTTCTGAACCTTTTCAGGTGAAAATGTCTGATATTTATAAAAATATGAGTATTCTTAATCAGCATTCTGAATTATTTAAGTCAACTGGTGGTGTACATATTGCTGGTTTGTTTGATACTAAAGGTCCTATATATCTTATTGAGGATATTGGACGACATAATGCAGTGGATAAGGTCATTGGATTGATGTTAATAAATCAAATACAGTCTGATTATAAGATGATGTTTATCAGTGGGCGTATCTCATCGGAAATGGTTTTGAAGTGTGCAAAGCAGGATATAAAAGTGATTGTATCCCGATCAGCACCTATGAACTTGGCTATAAGAATGGCAGAATCACTCAACATGGTTCTTATCGGTTTTGTGAGAGGTGAAAAAGGTAACGTTTACACGGCTTTTGACTATGTGAAAATATAATCAATGCGTGTGTAACTATTGAAAATAGTATAGATTCGTGTATAATGAATATATATATTGTTAAAAAAATAACGTTATCATGCTAAAATTGGAGGCCATATGAAATTAAGAGAAATTGCGGAACTACTGAACTGTGACGTTTTGGTAGGAGAGAAGTTTTTAGACCGAGAAGTTAAATACGCGTTTGGTTCAGATTTAATGAGTGATGTACTTGCTTATACTGAAGAGGATACAGTATTATTAACTGGATTATGTAACAATCAAGTGATTAGAACAGCAGAAATGTTAGATCTAAAATCAATTGTATTTGTTAGAGGTAAATGTCCAACTGAGGAAATTGTAAATCTAGCTAAAGAGGATGATATTTTAATATTAAGAACAGAGCATACTATGTATTCTGCCTCTGGTATTTTATACTCTCATGGCTTACAAGGGACAGCAATATAGGGAGAACAATATGATTTTAGCGCGTGATAACAATGATGTGGCAATGATGAAAGATTTTGAAGTAACAACTGATGACTTTTCATCCGCAGGTATTGCATCGAGTAAGATAAAAAAGATATTGAGACAGATTGGTTTGGAACCAACTGTCATTAGACGTATTGCTATAGCAACATATGAAGCAGAAATAAATGTTGCGATTCATTCGAAAGGTGGCAAAATCGAAGTTTATATCAAATCTGATAAAGTTGAGATCTTTGTAGAAGACAAAGGTCCTGGTATCGCTGATGTGGATTTGGCAATGCAAAAGGGATACTCAACAGCTACAAAGGAAATTCGAGAATTGGGATTTGGAGCTGGTATGGGTCTGCCTAATATGGAGAAATGTAGTGATGAATTTCATATAGAATCTGAAGTGGATCAGTACACGGCAATAAAAATGACTTTTACTCTTTAAAAATATATGGAGGTAAAATGGATAAGTATTGGCACTCGGTTGTCCTAGATAATGATTACTGCAATGGTTGTACAAATTGCCTGAGTCGTTGTCCTACGCAGGCGATACGAGTCATTGACGGTAAAGCTAAGATAATGAAAGAACGGTGTATTGACTGTGGTGAATGTCTTAAGATTTGTCACTTTCATGCAAAGGGTACATTATCTGATAATCTAGAAAAAATTCACAATTATAAATATAAAGTAGCATTGCCAAACATTTCAATGTATGGTCAGTTTTCTGCTGAATATGATATTGAAGATATATTTCAGGCAATCTATAAATTGGGATTTGATTTGGTATATGATGTTGCCTATGCAGCTGATATTTTAACCAAGTATCAAAACGAGTTATTGAGAGAACCTACGGTTGAAAAACCGGTAATTTCGACTTACTGTCCTGCTATTACTAGGTTGATTCAAATAAGATACCCATCTTTAATCGAGAATATAACTCGATTGGAATCACCAATGGAAATAGCTGCTAGACAGGTTAAAAAGAAAATAATGCAGGAGCAAAATTTAGAATTTGAGGAGATAGGTGTTTTCTTAATTGCACAATGTCCTGCTAAAATAACAAGTATTATGCAACCTTTGGGATTGGAAAGGTCTTATATAGATGGTGGTATTTCATTAGAGTCCATTTATGCTAGACTTATAAAAGCAATTGATAAAGACAGTAGAGATCATGATTTGGTCCAAAGAGCATCTGGAAATGGTGTGGGTTGGGGTATGGTTGGTGGTCAGTCTTTTGGACTGGATACTGAGAAGTACTTAGCAGTAGATGGCATTGAGGAAGTTATTAGAGTGCTTGATAAAATGGAGTTGGGAAAACTACCTGAAATCGACTTTTTTGAAGGATATGCTTGTGTAACAGGTTGTTCAGGTGGTGTGCTTAATGTCGAAAATCCTTTTATGGCTAAAGCTAGAATAAGAATGAAATCCTCTACATTAAGACCGTATGATCCAAATGAGATTGATTCAAATTTAACAAGAGAGGACTTGGAGTGGGATGTTGAGATGGAACCGCGGACCATTCTAAAATTAGATAAAGATTTCAAAATATCATTAAAAAAGATGGCTAAATTAGAGGAAATTGCTCAGAAATTACCAGGAATCGATTGTGGTGCCTGTGGTGCGCCTACATGTCGTGCATTGGCTGAGGATATTGTAATGAATAGGGCAAAGTACGCTGATTGCTTATTACTTGGAAAATATAACAGACGTAGACAAAAAAAGACTCAAGGAGATAATAATGAAGATTAAACAATTGGTAGACCATAAAGATTTTAAACTGATATCAAAAACAGATGATCTGGAAAGAAACATATCAGGTATTGAGTGTTGTGATTTATTGAGTTGGGTTATGGCTAATGGTAACGAGGACGAAGCGTGGGTAACTGTGCAGATTCATTCAAATATTATTGCTGTTGCAACACTTTTAGATTTTTCTTGTATTATTGTACCAGAGAATATTGAAGTTGGTTCTGATGTTTTGGAAAAAGCAAGTGATGAAGGTGTAGCGATATTTTCAACATCACTAGATGCTTATGGTATCTTCAAAGTCATGTATGAGAATGGCGTGTAAACATGAAACTTTATTACGACTTTCATATCCATTCAGGATTGTCCCCTTGTGGCTCTGAGGATATGTCACCTAATAATATTGTGAATATGTCTATAATAAAAGGATTGGACGTTATAGCTATTACAGATCACAATGGTATTGCCAATGCGAGAGTGATGGTTGAAGTCGGAAAAAACTCAGGATTGATTGTTATTCCTGGAATAGAGATTCAAACTATTGAGGATGTGCATATAGTAGCATTGTTTAAACGTATTGAACAACTAGAGCAATTCTATGATGAGATAAAAGAGCAAAGATTGTTAATAAAGAATAAACCAGAACGATTTGGTGAACAGATGATATTCAACCATGAAGATGAAGTGATTGGTTATGAAGATAATTATTTGATTACACCTTTTAACATCACAATTGATAAAATGATTGAGTTTGCAAAACTATATGAAGGCATAGTGTTTCCGGCTCATATCAACAGAAATTCTTTTAGTATAATTAAGAGTTTAGGCTTTATAGATGAATCATTGGATATAAAAAATATTGAATGGTATGGGAAAAGACCAGAAGATGCGGACAGTTATGATAATCGTATGTTTAAGAAATATCGCGAATTAGTAAATTCCGATGCCCATGAGCTGATTAATATTTCAGAACGAGAAAACTATTTGGAAGTATCAGAAAAGACCGTAGAGGCGATATTTGATACCTTAGCAAAAGAGATATAAGGAGAAGTCGATGAGAGAATTGTCTTTACACATATTAGATATTGCTCAAAATTCAATTGTTGCTGAAGCAGATGAAATACGAATTGCAATAATTGAAGATTATATCAATGATCGATTGGCAATCTGTATAAAAGATGATGGTAGAGGTATGGATCAGCAGACAGTCAAAAAAGTCATTGATCCGTTTTATACAACAAGAACCACCAGAAAAGTTGGTTTAGGCATTCCGATGTTTAAACAAGCAGCTGAATTGTGTGACGGTAGTTTTTCTATTACCTCAAGCCCGGGTGTTGGTACTGATATTGTCGCGGAATTTAGATACTCGCATATTGATCGTATGCCACTTGGAAATATGTCAGATACCTTAATTACAATTATTAATTCGAGTGCTAAAATCGATTTGATGTATACACATAAGATTGGTGATGAAAAGTTTACATTAAGTACTAAGGAAATCAAAAAAACTTTGGGTGAACTGCCTATTAATAATTTAGATGTACTAATATGGTTAAGGGATTACATCAAAGAAAATTTAACTGAAATGTACAACAATGTGAAGAAATAATGATCAGTGGAAACACTGATTTTTTTTCCTTTCAAACAAGAAATATGTTAAAATGGAAAAAGGAAAAGAGGGTATTATGAAAAAAGGTTATATGATCTCCTTAGAGGGGGGCGAAGGTGCAGGAAAAACAACTGTACTGGAATTATTAATTAAATATTTAGATGGTCATAACATTGAGTATATTTCAACTAGAGAGCCTGGTGGGGTAAATATTTCCGAGAAAATCAGAGATATTATTCTTGATAAAGAACATACTGAAATGGATGGTAGAACAGAAGCTTTATTATTTGCAGCAGCTAGAAGACAACATTTGGTACAAAAGGTAATACCGGCATTAGAGGCCGGTAAGTTGGTAATAATGGATAGATATGTTGATTCATCGCTTATCTACCAAGGTTATGTAAGAGGTATGGGTATGGATGAAGTGTTTGATTTGAATCAATTCGCAATTGAAGACTTGCTTCCAGACGTCACGTTGTATTTTGACTTATCTCCACAAGTTGGCTTATCAAGAATTAATAAAGATAAAAATCGAGAAGTTAATCGTTTGGATTTAGAAAAAGAATCCTTCCATCAGAAAGTACGTGAAGGCTATTTGATATTAGCAGAGAAATTTGACAGGATAGAAGTAATCAATGCCGAAAAGCCAATTGAGCAGGTGTTCGATCAGGTTATAGAAGTACTTAGAGGTAAAGGAATATTAAATGAGCAATAGGATAGAAGCAATCAAAAAAGAACTGATATCATTAGAGCAGATCAGCAAATGTTCATATAATAACGATGGTCTCTATAACGAAATGCGTATTATGAAGGAAAAGTTAGAAAAAGAGTTGAGTGAATTATTAAAGGAGCAAATAAATGAATCTTAAAAAAACAGCCAAGCTCATTTTATTATTTACATTACTTCTTATTATAGCTTTGAATTTTCTACCTGTTCATTATACAGTAAGGTTATTCTTTGGTAGTTTTGGATTTGGTTCGGGATTGGTTTTATTGGTAATAAGTAATAGCAAAAAATATGATTTATAACAAAACCGTGATGCATACATCACGGTTTTTTCTTATCTGAAAGTGTAATTCTCAAAAACATTTAATCCCTCTTCGTTAAGAAGTTGAAGTGATTCGGGACGCTGCCGGCTCTTGTTTAACACTTCTTTTGAACTGATCATAATATTGCTACCTGCAATTTCTGCCAACTGGTCATGCGATACTGAATAAACCAGTTTTCCAAGTTTACACCAAACCATAGCACCGCTACACATAACACATGGTTCACAGGAACTATAAAGTGTATACTTGCTCAAATCGGATATGTTGTTTTCACTACAATACGCTCTCAATAAACCAATCTCCGCATCTTGAGTTGATTTCATTTCTGCCTATCATGTCAATCTCATTTTCTTTGACTAGAACTGCACCAAACGGTTCATTGTCACTTTTCCTAGATTCCATTGCCAAATCAATAGTTTTTCTTAAAAATATCTTATCCATTGTAACTCCTCTCAAAATAACTTCATTGCTACAGGTTATTCTGTATCACTAAAATATATCACGATCAGACTTGCAAAACGATTTGTAAAATATTGTAAAATATGATATCCTACTCAAGAGGTGATGGAAATGATTGGAAATTTGAAAGGGTCTTCTACAGTAGAAAGTGTTATTATTGTACCGCTAATATTTCTATTGGTTTTTGGGATGTTGTTACTGTTATTAAATACTTATGATTACAGCAGACAAGTCCTCAACCATCATGAAGAGATTCTGAATGAAGAGTTTCCTGAAGCCATTCAAATGACCTTTAAAATATTAAAGTATGAGTTACCGATAAGTTATGAATATCAACAACTTATAATTAATTCTAGAGACTTGCAACAGGTTGTAGAATATATTATTTATTTAATGGAAACATACTATAAGGCGCTGAAAGGGCTAACATATGATCAAGAACAATAAAGGTGTCATTACAGTTAAATTAATCATAATGATTGTTGCAATAATAGCAGTCTTCTCAGTTTTACTTCAAGCTCTTGTTCTCGGGTTTAATAACAATCATGACCTTAGAAGTAAAAAGCTTTTTAGCGATCATATATTGGCAGGGTATGATACATATTTGTTTATTAACTACGGATTATATGGTGTGACTTCAATTGATACAGAGAGTAGATTTCAACATTCTTTAGCAGTAAGACGTGAATGGTCAGCAAATTTAAGTGATGACTTAGGAGAAACGGACATACTGTCAAAGCAGATACAATCATTTATGATGCTAAGACTTCCAGCCAATTATATGGATCAGGTACTGAGTAAACTGGAGGTTATAAAAAAAGCCAAAAAAACTCAAGACAGTATTGAGTTGAAGACGATAGTAGATACTGCTGTTAATGATCTAGGACATATTTTCGATAAAAGAGTTCAACTGAGTATTGAAGTAAATAAGTTGAACCATAACTTGCTTGAGTCGTGGGAAATTGATATAGAAAATTTCATAAAGTCATTGAACTCTTTGAAGTTAGAGTATGTAACTTTGGAGTCTAAGGTAGAACTGCTTAAACAGAATCAAAATCGATTGCATGAAAATTTAGAACTTGCATCTGCAACAGAAAAAATTAAAATATATGAACAGATATTATCAATGGAAATGGAAATAATATCAGCAAATAAGATGAAGAAGGCTGTATTTGATGAAGGTTGCTTACTCATGAATCATTATAATCTCATCATAGATACATTGTTATCATTTGAAGATTTAAATGAGGATTTGATTGATACTCTTATAAGAGTGGCAGAAAAAACATATAGCACTGAAAAGCTAATTGAAGAAACACAGTTGTTGATTTTAAATGAACAGGATGGAATTGAAGTTGTAAAAAATCTTTTGATTGAATCATTAGAAGAAAGCAAAATATCCTTATATAAAGATAAGTTGAATGATATGGAATTGGATGAGGAGTTCTTATCCTATATGGAGGCTGAAGATGTATCTATTGATATGCGGTGGTATCCTGTTATACAAATTCCTTATAGAAATATGACTTTATTGAAGTCCTTCAACCAAAAATTATCACACAAGGAAATAAACGCTTACTTAGAAGGAAACCATCAGATAGAAATAATGGATTTCACTTTATTAGATACTTATCAAGATGTGACAGAATTTCCGAAAAAGGCAATCGATTCACAAAAGAACTCTTATTATGAAGAGCAAAAATACATTCAAGACAGAACGTATGAAGTGACTGGGAAAATAACAATCGACAGAAAACTAACCTACAATGATAAACAGAAGGGTAATTTTTGGAGTTCTGCTCTTTTAGATACCGGTAAAATGTTAAGTGAGTCCGTTATAATTAATGAGTATATTCTATCTACTTTCAAAAGTTATGCGAACTCTTCTGATAGTGATTTTGATTATTTTACCAAGTACGAACGCGCAAGTTACTTTCAAAAAGGTGAAATTGAATATATTTTAATGGGAGAAAATTCTGAAGGTGTCAATGTGATGGAAACAACAGGAATTATTTTAGGCGTACGAACGGTAATGAATGGTATCCATATCTACACCGATAAGGAGAAGTTAGCCTTATCGGAAAGTGTAGGAATTTCTGTAGCAGGTTGGACAGGATTTGGTGCCCCCCTTGTATCTAACGTACTTAGAGTCTGCTGGGCAACTGGAGAAAGTTTTTATGATGTCAGACAATTGATAAAGGGAGAAGGTGTACCGTTTTATAAAATTTATCCTGATCAATGGTATTTTGATTTAGGATTGATATATGAAAAAAAGGAACTTCCTAAATACTTAAGTTTGATGGATTTAACCTATCATGATTATTTAAGATTTATGTTAATGACAGTCAGTAACGAGACCAAACTAAAAAGGATTGTAAATATCATCGAACTTAATTTGTATCAGGCGAATAGACTCTTTGACCTATCACAATACTACACTAAAGTCATTGTTTTGGGGGGATATGAAAGAGGTTATTATGACTGATCGTAAAGGCAATATTAGTGTAGAGGCTTTGATATCAGTCACGCTATTTATATTGTTTATGAGTTTCCTGTTTCAAATGTTATCCATGTTTTCTAGAGAAGATAAAATGTCTCAAATTGTATTTGACGGAATTTATACTCTTGAAAACTATGGGTACTTATATGAAAAGATAGGTGTATTGGATCAAGAAATTGATATGGATTTAAGTGGGCATCAAGAGATCGTGCAGTTTATAAATAGGAGTATAAAAATAATAAAACAAGAGTCAAAAATTGAGTATCTGAAAGGGGTTTTAGAACAAGAGTTAGATGCTCATGATATTACCTTAAAATCTTTTGATATACATGAGGATATCTTATCTTGTGAAGTGACATACAAGCGAGAATTTCTCTTTGGTCTATCCAGTGTTTTTGATATAACCGTAAGAAAAAGAATGTGGTTATTTGGTGATGAAAAAGAGTTATATCCAAATAAAACCCTGACGGATGTTTTTAAGAAGCAGTTGGAGGACGAGAGATTTCATTTTGTTTTTCAAACCAAAACAGGAGGGAAATATCATCAGGTAGGATGTTTTTATTTAGTAAGATCAACAACCGATCAGACGGAAATAAAAAGAATATCACTGTATGATGCCAAATATGTTTACCATTTGATGCCCTGTAAAAGATGTATGAAGGAGGAAATATGGAAATCGGTCAACGAGTAGGTCGTTTTACAGTTGTAGAACTATTGAAAGAGCATAAACATAGTATAACCGGTATTTGTTTACACTTGGAATTGAAGACAAAATGGTTTATTAAATTTATTCCAATGAAATATGAAGATACATCGGAGGAACTGAGTAATTTGTTGTTATTGGATTATGGGGGAGTACCAAAAGTTATTGATGTTTACAAATTGCCTGAAGGTAGGTATTATATTTTAGAATACATCCAGGGTATTACATTAGATGACTATATGAAACAATATAAACTACCATTTAAATCATATATAGATATCATGTTGTCATTAACACAAACCCTAGAACATATACATTGTCATGGTGTTGTACATGGTGATCTTAAAGATGAGAATATACTGATAGGACCACAGAATAATGTCTATTTAATTGATTTCGGAAGTAGTTTTATGGATCGAGATAGTAAGTCTTTTACTCTTGAAATGGTGGCACCGGAAAGACTGATGGATACATTTCCACCTGATGAACGATCGGATTTATATACCTTGGGACTGATATTTAGAACTATGTTAAATGACTATCTGGAAATGCATAAGTACAAAACCTTCAATACCTTGATTCAAGTAAAAAAAATGAAAAGATTGATTGGAAAATGTACAATGGTTGATCCTAATCATCGCATACAAAGTGCTGTATGGGTGAAAGATGCGCTCCTTTTAATTAAGTGATATACTTGAAATAGAGAATGATAGGGGGGAAGGTATGGATCAAAGAATTTTAACCTTAGCAAAGAATTTAGTACAGTATTCAATAGCTTTGAAGCCTGGTGAGAAAGTTTTAATAGAGGTGACGGGAGAAAGTCCAAGACAATTGGTACGAGCGATTATAAAGGAAGTATATTTAGCTAAAGGACATCCTTTTGTTAACTTACGAGATTCAAGTATTCAAAGAGAAGTGTTAATGGATTTAAATGAGGAAACAGTAGATTTTTTGGCCGCTTGTGATTTGAAACAGATGGAAGGTATGGATGCTTATATTGGTATAAGGGCTTCGGATAATGTGTCAGAACTTAGTGATGTGCCTTCGGATAAGATGATGATGTATATGGAACGGTACAACAAACTTGTCCATAGTGAAAGAGTTAATGAAACAAAATGGGTTGTGTTAAGATATCCAAATGCTGCTATGGCCCAATTAGCAGATTTATCTTTAGAAGCATTTGAAGATTTTTACTTCAAAGTATGTAATTTGGACTATCAAAAAATGTCAGATGCTATGGATAATCTGGTGACATTGATGAATAGGACTGATCGAGTACATATTACTGGAGAAGGGACTGATTTAACTTTTTCAATTAAAGATATTCCAGCTATTAAATGTGCCGGGAATTACAATGTCCCAGATGGGGAAGTTTTCACAGCACCTGTGATTGATTCGGTTAATGGAGTGATTCAGTATAATACACCAGCTGTGTACCAAGGGATTACCTATGAAAATACTAGATTAGAATTTAAAAATGGCAAAATAGTCAATGCAACCTCTAGTGATACCAAACGTATTAATGAAGTGTTTGATACAGATAAAGGTGCTAGATTTGTTGGTGAATTTGCTATAGGGGTTAATCCTTACATCATCAAGGCAATGAAAGATACATTGTTTGATGAAAAGATAATGGGATCGTTTCACTTAACACCTGGAGAAGCTTATGAAGAAGCGGATAATGGAAATACATCGGCAATCCACTGGGACTTGGTATGTATTCAAACTGAAAACTATGGTGGTGGTTCCATATTCTTTGATGATGTATTAATCAGAAAAGATGGTTTGTTTGTTTTAGATGAATTGAAATGTTTGAATCCGGATCAATTGATTTCAAATGGCTAACAAAGTATTAAATATTGATGATATAACTTAAGTTTTGCAGCAAAACAGATAAAAAACACCCTTGAACACACTGCTATTAGTGGGTTTCAAGGGTTTC
>JAEIOD010000065.1 GCA_016342415.1 Clostridiales bacterium | reverse complement strand
TGAATTGAAATTATTTACTGCGCTATTCCCTAGCAGCTTTTATATAATATCAAGGTGAGCTATAAAAGTCAACAGAGTATTTTACATTTTTTAAAGTTTATCATTTCCAAATGTTCTGATAACTACTGCAATAAAAAAAACCTCTATATAATTAGAGGTAGTCTCACTATACCCAGTGTACTAGGCATCAATCACTTTTTTTGTTTTCTTTTTCTTTTTCTTTTTTTTGTTCGTCTAATAACCTATTTATTTTAGATTGAGTCGTTTCCCGTTTATGAATGGCCTTGGCTTCATCTACTTTTTTCATTTTCGCTTCTTTTAAAGCCTCTAATTCTTTTTTTATTAAGCTATCAACTTTCTTTTGAAAAATGCTCATCTGTGCCACCTTACCGACTAGCGGCATTATCACATTAACGAATAACTTGTCCGACTAGTTCCTTTATACTCTCAATATTATTGGACTTTAAGTATAAAGTCAAGTCGTTCAAAACTTTCTTGCAAACTGTAGGATCAATAAAATTTGCTGTACCTATAGAAATAGCATCAGCTCCAGCCAAAATAAATTCAACTGCATCTCTATAAGTACTGATACCACCCATGCCTATGATAGGAATATTAACAACACCTGCAGTTTCATAAACCATACGAACTGCAACTGGTTTTACAGCAGGACCTGACAAACCACCAATACCTCTAGCTAGAATAGGTTTTCTACTATTTATGTCAATCACCATACCTGTTAATGTGTTAATCATTGATAAGCAATCAGCGCCCGCTTCTTCTGCAGCTAATGCGATTTCTTTAATATCTGTTACATTTGGACTAAGCTTAACAATCAAATGTTTATTTCCAGCGGCTTTTCTTACAGCCTGAGTTACTTTGTATACCATCTTAGGATCCGTACCAAAAGCAAGACCACCTGCTTTTACATTTGGACAAGAAATATTCAGTTCTAAAGAATCAACATCTGCTTTTGATGTGATTTCAGCCATCTCACAGTATTCCTCTATATTGGTACCATTAATATTGGCAATAATCTTTGTATCAAATTGTCTTAAGAAAGGAATTTCATGTTCAATAAAGTACTCGATGCCTGGATTTTGTAATCCTACACTATTTAACATGCCCATAGGAGTTTCAGCAACTCTTGGAGATGGATTACCTAGTCTAGGCTTTAAAGTTAATCCCTTAACCATAATCCCACCTATTTGATTCAGATCAACGTATTCTGCATATTCACGACCAAAACCAAATGTACCTGAAGCCACAGTAATAGGATTATTCATCACCAAACCATTTAGATCTACTTTCAAATTAGGATTAGACATCAAACACTACCTCACTTCCATAAAATACGGGACCATCTTTACAGACTCTCTTATTGGTTATCTCATGACCATCCTTTATGGCGCATGTACATACTAAACAGGCTCCTATACCACAAGCCATTCGTTCCTCCATTAATAATTGAGTAGGAACATCATATCTCTCACATAATTCTTTTACAGCTTTTAACATCATATGCGGACCACAAACATACACCACTTCTGGCTTGTTTGATTTTAATCTTTCTTCTAATAAAGTAGTCACATAACCTTTTACTCCGACTACACCTGATTCTGTCGCGATTTCTATATCACTACTAACCTCATTAAAATCATCCATATCAAACGGCCGATCTCTAAAGCCCAATAAAACTGGAATATCTTTTTTCAGTGTTTCTTTCATCACACGCGCAAGCTCTTTAATAGGAGAAACCCCTATACCACCACCTACGATAATACTATTTTCAGACATATCATCTAAAAAAAAACCATTTCCCACGGGACCTAAAACGTTAATCGTCTCGTTTACTTCTTTCTTTAATAGAAGAAGAGTCCCTTCTCCTAATACTTTAATAGTTAATTCGAAACTGTTATCTTCCACTTTACTCACACTGATCGGTCTTCTCAAAAGCGGATAACCATTGTCCGAAACTGATAGTCCGAAAAATTGCCCTGGAAGTATTTCCGGCATATCCTCTGGCATTTCTAATACTATTTTAAAGATTTCATCGTTTAAAATCTCTTTTTTTATTATTTTCAAATCATAAGTTTTTTTCATGTCATTCTCCTAATAGTACTTCTTACCAGCGTCAATTAATGCTTGATTAATATCATCCTTCATACTGATTACAGCTTCTTTAGCTGCTGTTTTATAATCTTTATCACTTTTTAGGTAAGCAAATATGATACCTCTAGATGAATTAACAATTGCTCCGAGTCCATCATTATTAAAACAATTCACAATATCTTTTCCTGTTGCTCCTTGAGCACCGTAACCTGGTACAAGGAAGTATGAGTTAGGCATAACTTTTCTTAATAAGTCTGCTTCTTCCGGGAATGTCGCTCCAACCACTGCACCTATTGGTGAATATCCGCAAGTATCAACAGTTTGTTGACTCCAAGCATCAACTAATTCTCCAACCTTCTGATAAATTGTTGCACCATCTACTGTAAGATTTTGTAATTGTTCAGAACTTTTGTTTGATGTTTTAACCAACACCCACATACCTTTATCATATGATTTGATATCTTCGACAAACTCTTTTAAACAATCGTCTCCTAAATAGGGATTAACGGTCACAGAATCCGAGAAGAAAGCTGACACTTTTTTACCATTTATATCCGTTAACCCAAGGTGGGCATCCGAGTAAGCTTTTGATGTCGAACCAATATCACCTCTTTTGATATCAGCAATAACATGAAGACCTTTTTCTTTCGCATAATCACAAGCATCTTTATAAGCAATCAATCCTTCTATGCCATATTTTTCATAAAAGGCAATTTGTGGCTTTACTGCTGGTACCAAATCAGAAACCGCATCGATGATTCCTCTATTAAATTCTATGAAAGAATGTTTCACAGCTTCAAGAGTTTCACCATATTTTTCAAAATACTTATTCTTTACTTCTTCTGGTATTTGTTCGATTCTAGGATCTAACCCTACAACAATCGGACTTTGCTTCTTGATAATACCTGCTACTAACTTGTTAATTGACATACTTACCTCCTATATACTATTTCACCATTTACTAATGTATACTCAATTACACCACTTACTTCAAATCCATTAAACGGTGTATTTTTTCCTTTTGAATAAAACTCTTTTGAATCAATTGTATAATTCTTGTTTAAATCAATAATTGTGAGGTCTGCACATTTACCTTCAGAAATATCACCAATATCTTTTCTAATGATTTTTGCTGGTGCTGTACTCATCATCTCAATCAATCTATTTAATGTAATCACATTTGATTTAACCAAATAAGTATAAGACAATGCAAACGAGGTCTCTATACCACTAATACCAAATGCAGCCTTCTCGTAAGCAACTTTTTTAGTTGCATCTTCATGAGGTGCATGATCTGTCACAATACAATCAATATGACCTTCTTTAATACATTTTAGCATATAATCTCTATCAACCGCACTTCTAATAGGCGGATTCACTTTTGTATAAGCATCCTCTTTTTCAACAATATCATCTGTTAAAATAAAGTGATGAGGACATATTTCAACAGTAACATTTACACCTTCCGCTTTACTCTTAACAATATACTCCATCGATTCCTTTGTACTGATATGGCATATGTGAAGTCTTGAATCCGTTTCCTTACATAACTCTATATCTCTTTTTACTATATTAGACTCTGCCAAGTTTGGTATGCCGATAAGACCCAGTTCTTTACTTCTAGCGCCTTCATTCATACAACCGTACTTAGCCAACTCGTCATCTTCTGTATGAGCCATCAAGACCAAATCGTTTTTCTTAATCTCTCTAAATGCTTCTTTCATTATTTCTAAACTTGGAGTTGTTCTACCATCGTCCGACACCGAAACAATACCAGCATCCATCAACTCGTCTAAGGGTGTAATCTCATTACCAGAAATATCTTTTGTAATAGCACCAGCTATTTCCACTCTTGAAAAACCAGCTTTTCTATTCTGTGCTTGAATTAATTCAACAACTTCTCTAGAATGTATCGCCGGTTTCGTGTTTGGCATGCAAACCACTGTTGTAACACCGCCTGCTGCAGCTGCTTGAGTACCGGTTAGAATCGTTTCCTTATCTTCAAATCCAGGTTCTCTTAAATGTACATGCAAATCAACAAATCCAGGACTTACAAGTTTGCCTGTTGCATCAATTATATGTTCAAAATTACCTTCAATATGTGTTTCTATTTTTTCAATTTTACCATCTGTAATCAAAATATCTGTAATTTCATTTAACTGTGTTGCAGGATTAATCACATGTCCGTTTTTAATTAATGTACTCATTATTCCTCCTAACAAAAAAGCCTTCTTATGGGCATAAGAAGGCGTAGAATCCGTAGAATTCAATCTTTACTTACCTTCCAAGTCTCTCGTACTTATTTAAAGGTTCTATTGTTCAAACAATATCATAGCTAATAATTGATGTCAAGTTTAAAATTTTAATTGACAGACATTTCGTCATGTGATATCTTAAGTTTTGCAGCAGAACAGATAAAAAACACCCTTGAACACACTGCTATTAGTGGGTTTCAAGGGTTTCTTT
>JAEIOD010000064.1 GCA_016342415.1 Clostridiales bacterium | reverse complement strand
AAGAACTACCCAAATGTAGCTTTTTGAAATTGGAGTAGAAACCGGTTAAAACAATAAGTCCGACAGGCTGCTAGATGTATTTTATAGGTCTTACCGAAAAAACATGGATTTAATCATTGGATTTGTTGAAGATAATAGGGAGATTATACAAAAAGTTAACAGACAGGCTATATGGATGGCTATTGGAATTGTTATTGTATCATATTTAATATATTGGCTTGTTTCATTAGTAATTGGTATTATAAGTACTACTTACAATTGGATTATAGAGTTGTTTTCGTAAGATGAAAAACAAACGAATTGTTTAATGAATTTATATCGACAGCTTCAGCAGCCTGCTAATGGTTATTTCACCTCCGGTCGCACAAAAACATGGAACTTATCGCCTGATATATCATTATCAGGCGATAAAATTATCCACAAAAACAAAACAGTCTTTGGTACAATAGACGAAAGTAATCGAGTCATTACTATTGACAGACGATTAGCTTTAGAATCCAAAGGCAGGCGTAACCCCCTTCTTAGTCATACCGCTTTAGTTCCCAATTGCATGTATAAAATAACAGATGCAGCTAATGAGCATTGGTTTATTACTGACGAGCAAGGACGCACTATCAAAACCAAACATTGGGTAAAAGCCATTTATCGTCAGCGTTTGAATGATGAGCAGACCAAAGCCCTAATGTGTAAAGATGAAGACACAAAGCCCAATACACCACGAGAAATAAATGATGAAGGCGGTCATATATTGGCTGATTCAGCAGGGGGCTTGCCCGAGAGCATTAACATTTTCCCACAAGCCTATCAGGTCAATCATAGTAAGGAATGGCGAGGTATAGAAACACAAATCAAGAACGCTATTCTGAAAGGCGACAACGTATATATCGAAACTGTGTTCAGATATAATGCTACTTGTAAACGGCCTGACAGTTATACTTATCAGGTAACGATTAACAACAATAAGTCAACACATTCATTTGATAATAGAAACCTTACCTTTGAAGTATTGTAATCATGAAATTATATTTCTCACTATTCATTTGCTGCCTGTTGCATTGTAATACATGGGCACAATACGATTCGCAACGTCGATTAGTAACACTGCCACCCAATGCAAACGCCGTGCAGGAATATGATGGATGGGAAAGCATATCGCATTACAAAGTCAAGTGCGAACACTCGTATCAATACGAATATGTTATTGAAGTAACAACCGGAGATGGTGATGTACAGTCAGTTTCGGAGCGCGGTCGTTTTGAAGCCCGAATATCACAAATTGATGACGACACTTTCGAGTTTTTAATATTGGATTATTCACGACACAAAGAACGTCGGATTGTTGTTAAGCAGTTGTCAAACCATGGTGTACGTACTTATGCCAACGACGATGATATAATTGTTACAACCACTGTTGCACCCAATCTTTTAGCTACCGGTTATGGCAAAAACAATGGCAGTATTTTGATTAAAACTGAAAATGGCATTGCTGAATATATTTTGCATTCCCCAAATCCTCAACGCATCAATTTTAAAGCACGCTACAAAGAAGAACTGCCTGACGAAGAAACTATCTATGTAGAAGGAAAAATAAAGGAGTTAAAAGATTACGAAAAGAAATATGGCAAACTGATTTCTTCGTCACGTTCCGGCCAACACTGGGTAAAAACCTATAAAAGAAAAGGAAAATACTACACCGTTTATTCATCGGGTGTGGTTGAGCAGTATTAAAAATTAAACTTTTTATTACCGCGACACACCTTGTCGCTTTGTCGTTTCATCTTGCGGTAGTATTAATCTAAAAACATAAAAGATGAAACAATTATTTGTATGGGTATTAATAGCTATTGTGTTATCTGCTTGCAACCAGAATGACAGTTTGATTAAAGAGCATATTAAAAAAGATTACTTCGACGAGCCAAGCGCAACTTTTGATTTTGAAAAACTACAAATGGATTCAATTTATACTGTTTCCGATTCAATAAGTGTTTTATTGAAACAATACAACCGTTTTAGCGGATTTGTTTCTCACATCGCCGACAAAGGATATGTTCAGGATAGTATGGAGTTGAGTACTTATGTTGACTCCACTTGTTCTGTCATTCATGCCATCAGGCTTGTTTATCGCGAAAGCGCTGCCAATCTTACCAACGAAATAAAGGAGTTGGAAGATTTGCTAAAAGATTCAAAAGCTGCGGGCATGGGTAGTTTTATGTCGGCGTTGGGCAGCTTGGCTGGTACTCAGTTTGAAGATGAACTGAGAAAGAAGAAAAAGGAGTTGAAAGGAGATTATGAAACCCTAGAAGCATTGGAACAAATTGAATCCATTTTAGGGCAAGTAAATAAATTAATGGCACAAGACCCTGAAAAAGAACTCTGTCGATTTTGGTATGTGCAATTTATAGTCAAAGCGGGTCGTGGTAGTATGACCTTCGATAAAAGGCTTGCCTATAAATATGTACTTGCGCCTTTAAACGATGAATTTGTTATCATAGGACGAGAAAAACTGAACTAACTATGTCAAAACGAGAAGCAATAGCACGATATAGTCTCATCATTAATAAACTAAGGAGGCGACCAGCCTCCTTTGAAGAGATACTTGATTACCTAAAAGCCGAATCTGAAATACAGTCATACAACTATGTGGTTTCTAAACGCACATTTCAGCGCGATTTAAATGACATTCGCTCACTTTATGGAATCGAAATCACCAACGACAAGCGCAATAATGTGTACTACCTCAATCAGCAGGAAGGTGCAGTTATTAACGAACGGATTCTTGAAGCCTATGATACATTTAATGCTTTAAGTTTAAGTGACCGCATTGCCGAACATATCCATTTTGAGAAAAGAAGTGCTTTAGGAACAGAACATTTGTTTGGTCTTTTACATGCTATAAAAAATAGCGTTCTAATCCGCTTTAGCTACCAATCTTTCAAAGACAGTAAGTCTTCAACAAGAAGTGTTGAACCCTACTTGCTGAAAGAGTACAAAGGCAGATGGTACCACGTAGCTATCGATAATAAAGACAATCATATTAAAAGCTTTGCTCTCGACAGATTGACCGATTTAGAAATTACCAAATCCTCATTTTCAAAAGTACGAGCAAGCGAAGTTGAACATTACTACGAAGATTCCTTTGGAATTGTTGGCCCCAATCTCGAAACATCACCAGAAGAGATTGTATTGAAGTTTACGCCCCAGCAAGGTAAATACATAAAATCTTTACCATTGCATCACTCTCAAACCATCATAGAAGATGATGAGCAATCGCTAGTCGTTCAATTGAAATTGCATATCACCCACGATTTTATAATGGAAATACTAAGTCATGGGGCTGATGTAAAAGTTGTAAAACCAACCACATTGATTAATGAAATGAAGGGGCTTTACCGCAAAGCACTGGAACAATACAACTGTTAAGCAATAAAATATACTTGTTAGAGGTACATTACAATCTGTTTGGAATTTATGGCATTTGAATCAAGTACATCTCCAATTGGTTTGTGTACTTTAGGCTTTGTTCAATGTACTTTTGCATTTGCAGTATGTACAATAGCATCTGTAACATGTATTTTACCAATTGTAACGTGTACTTTAGCGCCTGTTGATGGTACTTTGCTATTTGTATAAATAATTATACCTTAGATACATATTCATTTTAACTAAAATCTAAAACTATGGCACGTAAAACCTTAGCCGAAAAATTTAAAGAGTACAGATTACTAATTTTCAACAGTAGCAAACCTGAAATATTACCATCGCTAGAGAGCTACGGTATGGATAAAGAGCACCTAACTAAAGGTGAAGAGTTATATAATGTTGTTCAGGATTTAACCGAGAAACAGAAACTTGAGCAACAGGAAGAAAGTCAAGCACATGATACTTTCTACGAATCAAAAGAGGAATGTGAAAATAACCTTCGCAAGACTCTGAAAATTGTGAAAATGGCATCTCGTTCTGATAAAAACCTACAGAACAGGCTGAAAGTAAATGAACCTAGAGAAAGAAAAATTGAGGAATGGATTAAACAAAGCATTGAATTTTACAACCTTGTACTAAACGAACAAAGCTTTCTAACCTCAATTGCAAAATTTAGTCTGACACCTGAAAAGCTAACAGCAGAAAGGAATCAAATTAGTGAGTTAAAAGACTTACGCAACAAAGCAATGTCAGAAAAAGGTCAGGCGCAAGAAGCAACACGACTTCGAAATGAGAAGATGGAAGAACTTGAAGATTACTGTTACGAATTAAGGACATTGGCAACAATAGCCTTAGAAGACACTCCTCAATTATTGGAAGAATTAGGAATATTAGTTCGCTAAAACCCCACGCTCAAAGCAAGCACATTTGCAATTCGCACAAGCCGACCCTCGACCAAAAATTGCAAAAGAGCTTGCTTCCCCAACGCACGAGCAGCCCCAAAAAATAAAGCACAGGCACACAACAAGCCGTCATAATGCATAGCTTGCCGCAGGCGCAACACAAGCTACGCATCATACGGCAGGCCGTTATGGGCAATTAAGCAAAGCAAACTATAAGAGTGTATTAAAACGAACATGAGACACGTAGAATTAAGGCTAATA
>JAEIOD010000032.1 GCA_016342415.1 Clostridiales bacterium | reverse complement strand
CAACTAGATTTTATCATGTGTTTCCAATGCTTGCAATAGTATAAATCGAACGAGGATCAATAGACTTTCTTTAACAAAAAAAAATCACCCGAAGGTGATTGTGATTATTGTTCATACATACTTTCAAACGGTTTTTTAAGCGGCACGTATAATAATAGTGATACAACTGCACCAAACCCAGCTTGTATTGCATTCCAAGGTAATCCAAAAGCAGCGTACGCTAATGGTGTTGCTCCTTCTGCATCAACAATAAGTAGATTTGCCAGTAGTAAATCAGTTACAAAGTATCCACCCACAACTATAACGATTGCACCTGCAATATGATATATCACTCTTAATGTTCCAGCATTGTTTCTTATTTCACCGATTAAGTTCTTATATGCAAAACCAATTGAAAAAGCCAATAAACCTTTTACAATGAAAGTTGCTGGCATATAATACGCATACCCACTGGCATAATCCGCAAGCGCTGAGCCGATTGATGCTGATATCGCACCATATACTGGACCAAGTAGCATACCTGCTAAGATAACAACCGAATCACCAAAGTGGATGTAACCCCATCCAAATGAAATTGGAAATTTAATCATCCATGTTGCTATAAAGCATAATGCGATGAATATTGATGTAAATACTAAATTTTTTGTCTTCATGAATAGCCTCCTAATTATTATTCCATTGCAAGAATATCATGATGTTTAAATCATGTAAATAAAAAAAACTTTATATATGAAAACCATACAAATTCTAAGGAATTGTATGGTTACAATTTAATTTGTATTAAGTATCTTGATTTCATTGCTCTGAATAAACCAGACACCTATCTGTGTCAAAGCTTCATTGGGGATGATGTAATATGAGGTCTCATCCAGTTGTATGAAGCCTTGGGACTTACCATTTGATACGGTCACCATTTGATCGTCAACAGTAATAAACTTATTCTGACCTTTGTAGTAGTACAGATCAGATTCATCTATTGTATCAAAAGATTTGATATCATTATAACTAAATACTTCTTTAGAATCTTTCTCAATTCTCATGACTTGTTGCGTCTTGGAATCCTCCAATAAAAGTATAAAAGCATCAACATCATTTAATAGTTCAACCTTGGTATCCACATCCAAATCGGTTAAATTTAATGTCCATTCATTGTAGATTTCTGAATCAAAATCATATGATAATAATGTATGAATAGAAATTTTATCATCGATATCACCCGTCAATGTAGTAATCATACTGTCTGACCAATAAACTTTTGAGATGAGTCTATCATCTTCTGATAATGTTGCAATATAATCAATCGATTTATTCTCTACATCATAATAACCAATTCTTTTACCCATGAAATCCATACCTTCCACAGTCGACTCTTCCAATTGTAAGACTTCCTTAGAGTAGAAGTAACATACTCTGCTATCATCTGGCGCCCATGACAGTTGGATTCCAAATACATCTTCAGCATAGAGTTTTCCAGAGTCTGCACCATAAATAGAAAAATACGATTCCTCAGAAATATCATTTCTGTATTCTATTGAAACATAACCACCAACTGGCGATATCTGAACACAGTCTTTAAAATTTCCTAAAATTGACGAATTGATCGGTGCTTTTATCGTTCTATAAAATTCTTTTTCAAAACTATAAGTTACAATGGTATCTTTTGATGCATTATAAAATAACATCTTTGATAAATCATCTGAAAGTTTGTATCTCATTATATTGTCATAAGTCACATCACCAATGATTTCATGATATTTTCTGTCAATTAACACCCCTAAAGATTTTCCATCTGTACTTAAAAGACCTATGTTGGGTATTTCTTTAATAACCGTATAGTCGCCATAATCATCTAGTGCATGTTCATCTTCTTTATACCTCATTAACTCGTAATTGGCTATATCAAATATATATTTGTTCTGTATACCTTTGATACTGCCTACTATTAGGAGTTGTTCATTGTTCAGCCACTTTACCCTATCAATCTCATCAAAACTTTTAATGATTATTTCTTGTCCCGAACTGATGATATTCTCTTGTGAGACTTCAAACTTTTTGACTTCTCTATCTGTAATAGATACATCTTCAAGAACAGTCAATTGCATTAGTTTTATCAATAACAGTACTACTATGACCAAGAATATTGCATGTTTAATATTTAACTTTTTTTTCATTTCCGCCCCTATTATATAATGTTTCAACTTCAATAATTTCATCTGCTGTTAATTCAAAATGTTCATATAGTAAATCATCAATCTTTGACTTCGCTTCTTTATCATTGTTTAGTAGCGCTTCGACATACATCTCTATCTGCATATAAGAAATTGTAGGCACCGGTACTTGTGACAATGGCTTTGCATAAAGTTCTAAGCTTTTACCTTTTCGTTTGCCTCTATTATAGAACCAGAAATAATATAATTTAGAATTCAGCAGTCCTAATAAAAACTTCAAAGGACCTTGTGTCAAATAATAAACATCTGCACTACTGTAAAACGGCTGATCTGTATAAGCAAAATTATTGTAATTTGCTCTTTGAGGTACAACTATTTTCTCCCCCTCAAATATTTTTTCTGCCCTTCCCCATTGTAATGCATACCAGTTTCTAACACCATTTTTAACTTCACGTCGTTCTGAAAGAATACGTTTAAAAGGTAATAGATGCTGCCATTCCTGATGCGATTCATCCAAATCACCATCGTTTAGATACAAAATCCATCTATGATCTGATAAGGCCATTTGATAAGGTGTGATTTGACCATTCTTATAAAACGGTTTAAAAAACTTCGACTCAAAAGGTTTGGTGTCAAATACAAATATCGGATCTGTCTCTTTAATATCGTATTGTTCAATAATTGAAGGTTCTAACTTCTGATCTATTATTTTTTTAGTCACTTTATCAGCGCCACTTACAATCCCTTGATTGATAGTCACCACCTGGTTTAAGGTCTGAAATGAATGAGAAAGTATTTTATGAATTATCGGATAATACAATATTTTTTCATACAAAATAATATTACCCGTTTCTGAAAATAATTGCTCATGTGCAATTTTGTATTGATAATCATACAAAATATTGAGATCTAATATTTTAGATTGTTGAATCACCTGAACAATCACATCATCCAAAGAAAATCTTGCTAATGTAAAAATCAAGTTATGCATACCTTTTGCATCAGAAAACATTTTACATTCATCCAAATTGATGAGTCTCATAAGAGCTGTATTATTCTGAACAAAATATCTTAGCTTCTTCGCACCATCAGCTGTCACCCAATAATTTGTTGTGATATAACTTAAGATTCCATGGTCTTCTAACAATTCAAAACCTTTATAAATGAAGAAGTAGAACAAATCCATTCGAGCTTCATAACCACTTATTTTTTTATACCTGTCAAACAATGCTTTATTACCCTTCTCACCAACATAAGGTGGATTTCCAATAACTATATCAAAGCGTAAACTGGGTGCATAGTCCAATATTGAATCACATCTTGTTATATTACACTCTTTCAAAGGGTATTGGTTGCTTAATAATAGATCATTTAAAAATAGATTTAGTAAAACCAAAGGTGTCTCTTGGATGTCTACGCCATAAACTTGATCAATTAAATCGGTCATATTATATGAGACTTGAAGTGTCTCATAATAGGACATCATCACATGAATAGTCGCCAATAAAAATACACCTGTTCCACAAGCAATATCTACTATTTTAAGAGTTCTCAGCTGATTGATAAAAACCTTATTGTCTTCATAGTAAAAAGGAATGTAAAAAAAGTCTAACTCCTCTTTAAATCCATTTTTTTTAAAATAGTCATAAAAACTCATTCTTACCATTTTTTCAGCAAGTGCATACGGTGTGTAATAACTTCCTGTCTTTTCACGTCTGTCTGACATCATAAACGAATCAAAGATTGAATAGAGACTTTCTGTTTTCACAGCTTCACATTCAATATATTTCAGATTTTGATCAAGAGTAGTATTGATATCTTCTATAGATATATGATGTTTTTTACATAATAAAGAAGCAATGATACTCATAAAGTTATCATCACTTACTTCCAAATTGTTGGTTTCAAATATCTGTGCTAAATTTTTTTTCATACTCACCTACTAAAAAACCTGACATCAGTCAGGTTATTTGCTTTTTCTTTTATATTTACCATCAGCGACTTTTGTGACACCGTCAATTGTTTGAATAATCTCATCTACCAACAAGTCTAAGTCTGGTATTGATACATCAATACCCTTTTTCTTTAGATACTTCATAATTGTAATCATACGAATATGATATGAATTAGGATTCTTAAAGTATGGATGTTTTTCAATAATCTTTTTCACTTGATCACGATCCACACTATCTAAGTCTAACTTATTCTTGGTTTCAATTTTCTTTTCAATACTGGATAAATAAGAGGATAATCTTTGTTTATGATTTTCATCATCCTTAATCATCTCTTTAATATCTTTAATCAACTCGTCTACGCCAATGGACATTACATTTTTGTTTATGGCGGAGGGGGCATCATCAGCGTTTTCAGGTAAATCTGAAAAAACCATTTTCATTGCGTTTCTCCTTTCAATACTTCATAATATTTTCATTTTACTATCATTTAAATCGTCTGTCAATTATTGTAGCAAATCATCGATTGTCATTTTACCTTCTTTAATGAATACTGCTCTTTCTTCAGAACAGTTTTCAAGTATATCTTTAGCAATATCGAGCATACCTTTTGAAGTGGTTTCAATCTCTATTCTATCATGAGTCACCACAGCTTCACCGATTTGAATACCATCATCCAATACATTAAGAATCATTTCATCTTCGTAGGTTTCAATAATTTGAAAATGGTCTGTAGCCAGTAGGTTATCTAGTAAAACTTCTCTCTCTTTGATAGCAAATTCTGCTACAAAAACAGATAAATCAACTTCTTCTTCCAGTTCATTTTCATAGTACTTTATGATATTGGTCAAATGATAGATTAATTGTGAATGTTCTTTTATAAACACCTCAATACTCATAGGTTCGTTGCTTGAACAATACTCATTGTACTTAGACATGACACTTTTTCTAATGGTAGTTTCTAATGACATATCATGAAATTCCGGATTATCAATCACTGTGTATTTGTTATTAACAGGATATAATCTGATACAAACCAAATCACCCTCTTCAAATAATTGATCACTCTCTAGCACATAGTCTTTATTGGTTAATACATCTTTTAATATGATATGATTTTTTTCATGATGTACTTTAAAAACTGAATACAATGCATTTTGAATAGTATCAATCATTGTTTTGTCCGTTAATATTTTTTCTGCAATTTTAGTACCATCACTCAGTTTATAATCGTGAATCAACCACTGATTGAATCCTCGTTCAATATCTATTTCCACATCAAAGTTGCTAAAAGGTCTTTTATATATATTAAAAGCTTTACTGACTTCGTCTTTATATTCATCGGTTGTCAGACTCGTTAAAATCTGTTCTATCGCCTCATTAATTTTTATCATCACATTTTCCTCCTCTGACTAATTTAGCATGATATCGCTCAATTGACTACTGTTTTAATTAATTTTATATATCTTAGATATAAATATTACCTTAACTTAAGGGATTTAAACTTTTTAATTCAAAACAATTCCATTATAATGAAAGAAAAAACAAGGAGGCACTATGCAAAAAAATAAATCACTCATTATCATTTTAGTTATGGCTTTGGTATTTGTTTTCTCTTTTACTGGCTGTAACACAGAAAATAATACAACCAATAACGAGGCTAACGCACAGGTCAGTACGGAAAACAATGCTGTTGCTGATGAAACTCAAAACAACACTTCTCAAGGGGTAAACGATCAAACCGAGGAAATAGCGGAAGCAACTGAAGATGCAAGTGAGGACACTTCAGAAGAGTCAACGGAAACGTATGATGACGGTCTACCTAAAAGAGACTCAATTCCTGACAAGTACAAATGGGATTTAAAGAAAGTGTATGTTAACACCAATGCTTTTATGACTGACGTTGAAAAAGTTAAATCATCTTTTGGTTATTTTGAAAAAAATCAAAAAACATTCGATTCAGATTATGATACTTTCTCATCGACTTTAATGAAGTACGAAGACATTAGAAGAACAACGGATACCATTTATGTCTTTGCCACTCTTCAAGCCCACACAGATACAAACAATACTGATTTCTCTGACTTAGAAGATATTGCCGCTCAGTTGGATACCGATTTAAGTGAAGCTACAGCTTATTTCCTACCACTGATTGCAAACATGGACTCTTTAACATTAAAAACTTTTATGGCAAATGAAGAGATGAAACCATATGAGATGTACATACAAGATATCCTAAAAGAGAAAGATCATATTTTAAGTGTTAATGAAGAAGCACTTTTGGCTAAAGCTCAAATCCTATTTGAGATTCCAGAGTCAATCTTTGATGCTTATAATTACCAAACTGATTTAAGCGAGTATCTTCCAGCACCTGACTTCAACTTATTCTGGGAAGGTACACGAGAAGATAAGTTAATAGTTTTAAATGACTATTATACAAAAACCAAGATTGGTAATAATTTATTAGCCGAAATCTACGAATCCGAAATCAAGAAAAATACATTCTTTGCTGAGTCTAGAAACTATGAAAATGCTCTTGAGAGTGCTTTAAGCAACGACGGGTTAACTGTAGCAGAATACAATACTATTTTTGATATCACTCACGACAATCTCGATAAACTTCACAAGTGGATATCAATGAAGAAAGATATATTGGAAATAGAAGATAAAATCCACTTCTATGATGCTTATACTCCATTGATTCAAAATCCATATTCTTATGTGGAATATGAACAGGGAAAAGATATCATATACGATGCACTAGCACCATTAGGCGATCAATACATTGCTGATTTAAAAGAAGGTCTTGAAAGCAGATGGGCTGATGTGTATACAACAAGTGGAAAGTATGAAGGTGGTTATCAATGGGGAACTTATGATACCGATCCATTTGTACTTCTGAACTTTAACAATTATATGACCGACGTTTCTACTGTAGCACATGAAATGGGTCATGCTTTAAACTTCAAGTATACCAATGAAGCTCAGGGTTATTTCACATCGAATGTGCCAATTTTCAGTGCTGAAATCGCTTCCACGACTAATGAGGCACTTGTATTTGAGTATAGAATTATAAATGCCGACACAAAAGTAGAAAAACAAAAAGCGCTTCTTAACTACATTGAATTATTGGAAAATACAATTTTCACTCAAATGATATTCGCAGACTTCGAAAAACGTGCTTATGAAGCTTATGAGGCTGATCAACCTATAAATGCTGAACTTTTCAATACCATTATGGGAGAGGTTTTAGTAGAATATTACGGACCTGATTATGAGCTTGATGAAACTGCTGCCTATCAATGGTCTGAAATTCCTCACTTCTATAACTCATATTATGTTTACAAGTATGCGACAGGTCTTTCAGCGGGTTTAACTTTTGCTGACAACATTCTTAATGGCTCTCAAAGTGATGTTGATAAATATTTAGTTTATTTGGCTTCTGGTTCTTCTGAAGAACCATTAACACTTCTAAAAAATGCTGGTGTAGATTTTTCAACTGGTGAACCTTTACAAAGAGCATTCGATAGATTTGAAGAATTAATCGATGAATTCTATGAAACATTGCAATAACGAATAAGCCTTCGGGCTTATTTTTTATGCTTAAATCCATTTTTTTTGCGTATATATTAAATAAAGAGAGGTGACCTTATGACAACAGTACTCATTAGTTATTATACAGAGACCAATTCGACAAAAGAAGTCTGCGACTATATACAAACAAAAATGGATGGTTATGATATTACCATGAAGAATATCAGTGATGTGACTGACTTATCCCCTTTTGAAGCAGTGATTGTTGCTGCGCCGGTACACGGTATGAAGTGGCATCAAGTTGCTTATGACTTCATTACTCAACATCAAAACGAATTAACTGATAAAAAAGTCATTTACATTGCACTGGCTTCAATGGCATATCAAGGCAGACACTTTTGGCAAAAAAAAGTATTTAAAACACTCTGTAAGCCAAGTAAAATTGTTAGCCCGGTTGAAACAGCCATTTTTGGTGGCTTGTCTCCTAAAGGCGCGCCAGCTATTATGAACTATTTGTTCGGTATTCCCAAGAATGGTAAAGAGGATCAAAGAGATTGGAATATGATAGATGAGTGGATTGTCAAATTGAAAAAAATGTTATGAGAAAGTTGTATCACCATTTGTCATTACTATCAATTCCAGACAAAAAAGAGCTGAACAGTCGTTCAGCTCTTGAATAATTATTAGTAGTGACCTTGAGAGATCATAGCATCAGCAACTTTTTTGAAACCAGCAATGTTAGCACCAGCAACAATGTTGTAACCGAATCCATATTCTTCACCAGCTTTAGCAGCATTAGTGTGAATATTGATCATAATTTGTTGTAATTTAGCATTAACTTCTTCGAAAGTCCATGAGTATCTCATAGAGTTTTGAGACATTTCTAATGCAGAAGTAGCAACTCCACCAGCATTTGCAGCTTTAGCAGGAGCAAGTAAAACTTTGTTATCTAAGAAGTACTTGATTGCATCGTTAGTAGTAGGCATGTTTGCACCTTCACCAACAGCCATAACGCCGTTAGCAACTAATAACTTAGCTTCATCCATAGTGATATCATTTTGAGTAGCACACGGTAACGCGATGTCACACTTAATACTCCAGATACCTCTACCTTCAGTATATGTTGCAGTTGGATGGTACTTAACGTACTCAGAAATTCTCTTTCTTTCAACTTCTTTGATTTTTTGAACAGTCTCAACCTTGATTCCGTCTGGATCATAAACGTATCCACCCGAATCTGAAACAGCAACAACTTTTGCTCCTAATTCATGAGCTTTTTGAGTAGCGTAGATAGCAACGTTACCCGAACCAGAAACTACACAAACTTTGTCTTTAAGTTCAATCTTGTTGTACTTTAACATTTCTTCAACAAAATACATCAAACCATAACCAGTTGCTTCAGTTCTTGCTAAAGATCCACCATAAGTTAAACCTTTACCAGTTAAAACGCCATTCTCAAATGCGCCTCTAACTCTTCTATATTGACCATACATGAATCCGATTTCTCTTCCGCCAACACCAATATCACCAGCTGGAACATCAACGTCTGGACCTATATGTCTTTGTAATTCAGTCATAAATGACTGACAGAATCTCATTACTTCTCCGTCAGACTTTCCTTTTGGATCAAAGTCTGCTCCACCTTTACCACCACCGATTGGTAAACCAGTTAGTGAATTCTTGAATATTTGCTCAAAACCTAAGAATTTAACAATACCAACATATACAGATGGATGGAATCTTAAACCACCTTTATAAGGTCCTATAGCTCCGTTAAATTGAACTCTGAAACCACGGTTAACTTGTAACTTACCAGCATCATCAACCCATGGTACTCTAAATATAATTTGTCTTTCAGGCTCAGTAATTCTTTCTAAGATGTTAGCAGCAACATACTCAGGGTGTTTCTCCATAACCGGCTCTAAAGACTCAAATACCTCTTCTACTGCTTGTAGAAATTCTGGATCGCTAGAGTTTCTTTGCTTAACTCTTTCTAATGCGTTTTGTAAATACGACATGTTTAACAACTCCTCTTTCTTAATTAGTGTGGGTAGTTTTCCCCCTAACCCATGAAAAGCTATGCTTTTCAACCCAATGTTATGTGAATAAATCACATTTAAAACGGGAGTACAAACCAAAATTTAAATTATGTAAAATATACTTGAAAACGTTTGCAACTCACATTTCAATATCATATTAACATAGATTTGTTTAGATTAAAACCTTAATTAGCAATTTATTAACAAGGGTTTCACCGAATTGTCTGAATCTTCAGGAAAATATATTTTCTGAAGATTCTGCCTAATGCATAATTATAACTTTTTTATTCAATTCGTAAGTTTCTTTGACTTTCATCGGACTTTTAATTATACTGATTCTACAGGCTAGGAGGATAAATGACGTTAAAAATAATAGGGATTTCTTTTCTCCTTGTGAACTTTATTGCCCTACTTTTAATGGGTATCGATAAATATAAAGCCATTCACAATCATTATAGAATTCCTGAGAAAGTCCTTTTTTTAAGTGCTCTGCCCTTTTCCAGTTATGGTTTTCTATTAGGAATGAAAGTATTCCATCATAAAACACGTAAGCTACATTTTAAGTTGGGCAGCTTTTTTCTCATATTACTCCATACTGCAGTCATTATATACTTTCTGCAAGACCGGATTGCATTTGAGGAAATATTAAGTCAATTTTAACTTTTCGAGAGGAGACAAAAGAAATGAATGTAAAATACAAACCTTCGATAATTTGGATCATCATGGCTATCCTTTGGACGGCAATAACGGTTTATATTTATCAAAGGTACATACCTTCTGCAGATCCAGAACACTTATTAGTAAGAATAATAACACTTGTAATATTACCTGGATTAATTGCAGTTTACTATTTTGCAATGCCATTAATTAGTTATTGTAAATTAACAGACAAAGCAATATCAATCCATAGGAGCGCTTTAATTTTCCGAAACAAAATCAAAAGAGAGGATTTGGATTGTTGTCGAGTTCACCGACGCGATTTAGAGTTTTATCATAAAAACGGTAACAATTATGCAATACATTTAGATTGGTCTAATAGAGAACAAGCCATTGCACTTATCAAAAAACTTCAAAGTTTTACAAATGTATACGAAGGTAATTCACAAAGAAATATAGATATTAAAGATATTGACACCTTATCATAAAAAAAGAAGCTGCCTCGGCAGCTTTTTTAGTTTTGGAATTTAATCTCTTGCCATATAACCATTAGGCATATAATTCGCCTCAGGCCAATCTCCGGTTTCTCGTAAGTAGAGTCTTCTTTTACATTCATTATGACGACCACCTCTACAGTAGATTCTAATAAATCCTTTACACTGGATGTTTTGATCACTTTCATATTTTTTCTTAAACATACACTCATCACTTACTGGACACAGCATTTAATCATCTCCTTATTTGTAGATAAATTGTTTCAAATAATCATAAGATATTTCCTCTATCGTGACATGTGGATACCCTAATGTTCTATTTACAAATCCACCATGATAATCAGAGCCACCTGAAATTTTAAGGTTGTGTTTTTTACAATAAGAAACATATCTATCAATCTCATCTTGAGAAAAACAATAGGGTGAATAACACTCCAGACCATCAATACCAGCTTCTCGGAAATAATCTAATCTCCCATCAGACAAACCACCCTTTTGATTAGAAGACGGATGGGCTAAAAAAACAGCAGCGCCAGCTTGATGTGCGATATCAATAATACATTTTGGATTAGGGAATTTCATCTCTGCAGTACAATTTTCCGTGAGTTTAAAATAATCTGATATGTTATTGATCAACCCCTTCATGATTAGATAGTTTAGAGATGGCCAACCGCCTTTATAAGGATCATCCTCATATGTTTTAAAGTCTTCCAAAGATACTTTTGGTTCTAAAAAAGTAATCACATCAATATCAAACTTTTTTCTAATAGCACTAATTTCCTCTATTAAGTTTAAAAAGGCTTGATTCTTTTCATCATAACCATAAATCGTTAGATGATATTCCCGATTTTCATATCTCGACGCCAATTCAACACCGGGAATATAAAGTATATCTGTTCCTCTTACAGCTTCTTTCATCTCATCAAGACCAGAAATTGTTTCGTGGTCCGTCAGTGAAAACAAACCAATTTCCTTTTCTTGTATCTCTTGTAACAGTTGTTTACAATCCAACACGCCATCAGAATGATAGGAGTGCATATGCATATCTACTTTCATCATACCACCAGGTCCTTAAAGCCATCATAAGGTCTTAATACTTGAATTTCAAAAGTAGATTTACCACTTCGAACCAAAGGTAATTTTGCTAGATAATTCTCAGCTTCTCTTCTTGAAACACAATCCATAACCAAAATCATTTCATTCGAATCTTCCTTTTGGTTCATTTCACGGATGTACCCATGTAGATACAGTGCATACATTGCTTTTCTCTGTTCACTGAGCAAGACTTCTTTTTCTTCTAACATCAATGGACATAATTCATTTTCAATTGCTAGTATTTTCATAATGACCTCTATTTCAGGATACTCTCTAATACGCCTTCTGCCTGTAACTCGTAAAGTCTTGAATTATCTCCAATATACTCATCATTTACAAATGTTTGTGGTAACGTTGTGCAACCTGTTTTTAAAGCTAATTCATTTAATCTCTTATCACCAAATGGTATTTGAATCTCTTCATACTCAACATTTAATTGATCTAACAATATTTTTGATTTCACACAAAACGGACATCTTTTGAAAGTCCATATAACAACCTTTTTCATAATTACTCCTTAATCTCAAATTTCTTACATGAAAATCTCAATCGAATCACATATTGTAATGTGATTACTGCATAAATCACTAAAAAAACGGTTACAAAATCAACAGATGTAACAATCCATGCCAATATAAAACTAACAACACATGCTATGACAGTACTCACTGAAGTGAGTGACATCAACTTCTCTACATATTTTGTTAAAGCTTCTTTGTCGTAATTTTTTTTATCATCATAGTTTTTTAATACTTCAACATATTGAGTTTTTCCAATATATTTTCCTAAGAAAAATATGATGATGCTCGGTACTAAAAATATTAATATTAAAAATGGACTCATATAGCCTCCCTTATACTTTACCATTATCTCGAAAAACAAAGGGTTATGCAAGAAAAAAAGCCATTATTCATGGCTTTTTTCATCTTGTTTAAATTTTTGCATTTCTACTTCTATCTGCTCAGCAACGACACCGATGGATTGAGAAGCACTCATAATCTCATCCATATTTTGAATTTGTTTTGCCATCATTGAAGAAACTGAGTCAGCAGCAGCTGAAGATTCCTCGGTTACCGCGGCAATATTACCAATCGAAGTAACGACAACATCCTTCGATATAGTCACATCATCAAGCTCTCTAGTTAACTGTTGTATCAGTTCAATAATACCTTGAACGCTTGTAATAGTATTTTTAATAGCCTCAGACACATCCTTTGTTGCCAAATCTGTTTCATCTGCTCTATCTCTTGCAACCGAAATATTATCAGAAACAACTTTTACTTGATCTTCAATTTTAACGGTAAAAGCTTCTATTTGATTGGTTGATTCAGATGTTTGAACAGCTAATTTTCTGATTTCATCTGCCACAACTGAAAAACCTCTTCCTGCTTCACCAGCTCTAGCAGCTTCTATAGAAGCATTTAAGGCTAATAAATTGGTTTGTTCAGCAATATTTTTAATAACAATAACAATTTCATCAATCTGATTTGAGGTTTTAAGAAGTTCTGTGATATTTGCCTCCATCACGTTTGTATTCTCAACACTCTCTTCAGTAATTACTTCTAATTTCTCTACAACTTCAGAAGATGATTCGTTAACTGTTTTTGTTTCTTGAGAATATTCCAATGCTTTAGTAACACTTTTTATTACATTTTCAATTTTATCGTTTAATACAAGTAAGGCTTCATTACTCTTTTGAGCCTCTTCAGCTTGGTCATTTGCACCTAATGTTAAATCTTCAACGGATTCATAAACTCTATTGATCGACTCAGAGGAATCATTTGTAACAATAACCATCCCTTCAGATTTTTCAAATAAATTACCTGACAAAGTTTTTAAAGAAGATACAATTTCATTTAAAGATTCTTTCATACCATTCAGTTCATTGGCCATAATACCAGTTTCATCTTTGGAGGTCATTAACTTATCCAGTTTGAAATCCTCTTGTAAATCCAATTCACTCATCTTGCCCAATGAGTCTGTAATGCCTTTGATTGGTTTTGCTAAAGCAGATGCTAATACAATAGCAATAACACTAGCAATAATCGTTAAGGCAACCATCATAAATACGGTCATTGTATACATCTGATTTTTTGCTGATAACACTTCATCCATTGGCGGTACAATAACGACTGTCCAGTTGTTACTCAGTCTAGAATATCCTAGGATTCCCTCTTTACCATCTCTGTTCATCAAAGAAATACCATCTACAGTTGATTCCATTTCTTTGATGAAATCATCATAATCCGAATACATATCATTCAGGTCATATCCTAAATCATAATCCTGATGTACCATTATTTTATAAGAATCATCCAATAAATAAGCATATCCGTTATCATACACTTGTACAGACGATATTTTATCTTGTATCACACTATAGTCTAATTTTAACCCAATAACACCAATCAAATTGTCATAAGCATACACAGGCTTTAAATAAGCTATAAGCATATCGCCGTCCTCATCAACATAAGGCATCGTCCACATGCCTGTCACGTCAAGATCGGCTGCTAGTAACTCATCTCCATGAGCTTTTACATCAAAAAACCATTGAACCGTTTCAGATGGAATTTCGCCTTCGGCTACATCAAACAACGACATGTCCAAAGGTGTTTTATTAAACACAACTTCATCCTCATCATTTGTCATAGACATTTGATGGTAATCTATTTCTAACTCTGGATTAAAGAGAAAGAATGCCTCTTTTGTCCCTGGAATAGATGTTGCCACATCTGCCAATATTTTTTTGAAGTTCTTGTCAGTAGAACTTCTGTAACCTGCTTCAACCTGATATTTATTCAATTCTAATGAATTACCAAAAGTAGAAACAGTATTATCTACCAGTACTTCTGTACCAGTAACCAACTCTTGAATTCGAAGTCCTACTTCCTGTGCCTGATAGCCAAGTCTTGCTGTTGCCTCATCATATATTGCATCTGCACCCTTATCAGCAATAATAAAACTGGAAACTAAAACACCAACTACAGTACAAGCAATAATCGCAAGCAAAATTTTTGCCTTTATACTCCTCATTATCCCCTCCATATTCTTCTCTACAACACTTTTTCATTGTAACATATTACTTCACTAGATACTTTATGAATTGTACAAAAATTTCAAAAATTCCGAAAAGAAAAAAATAAGTATACCAGTACTTATTTTTTGACTTTCGTTATTAATACCCAATATAATCCATTACAAACTGCCCTTAATGAAATCTATAATCATTTTCCAACTCCTATATTGTGAGTTTCCATTCGCTTCTGGTGTACCTCCGAGAGAAAAAGACAACTGTTCAAATCCCATAGTCGATAAACAACCCGGTCCACCCAATACATGACCCGTATTACTATAACTAACAAGTTCACAATTAATTTTACTTTTAATTCGAGCAGCCATCATCATACTGTCCCAGCGGTCATCCGATTCACCTGCGAGTAACAATACTTTGGCTGTTATTTCCTCAACAGGTATCAACTGTGTTGCCGATTCATGGGAGTATACTGTTTTCATCATCTGACTGCTATGATTAGAAGCAATTCTTTTGGTATATAATTTGAACACCTTTGATTTTTTTACTTTGGAATAAGGAAGCGCCTTCCCCTCCCATGACCATGACGATTTTGACGTAGTCATTTGTTTTACAACACTTTGATTCACAACATCACATGGGTTAGCTGCTATTATAAGTTTCAAATCTTTTCTTTTGCTACCAATCAGTAGCGCCAATTCAGCACCTCTAGTACTCCCAAACAAACAAATTCTACTTGGATCGATAATTTCTAAGGTCCCGACATAATCAATAGTATTCATAATTTGCTCGAGAGGAATTTCTTTAAATGAATCCGGTAAATTCTTATGACTGCAAATCGGTAAGGCAAATGAAGCAATGCCTTTTGAGGCCATTAACTTTGCATTGACTTCAACATAATCAATACCAGGTTCTCCTGCTAAGTGAATGACCAAAGATTGAGGTTCATAAGATTCTTTGTAGAATAATTTACCTTGAATACAATCATTATCAACAACTAATTCTTTAACATCTTCAGATACGCGTTCAATAAGCCATTTGAAACATTCATGTGTTTCATCTTGGAATATATCAGCTATAAAATACCCTTGGTCCTCTTTTGTTAACTCACTTAAATAATCAATATCTAAATCAAATTCATAGCTTGAGTTTTTTTGAGACCAAAATAGTCCTGAAATATCACTGTTTGAATAACTTCCTGAACAAGGTTTTGATACTTCGGTGTCCACCAAACCATTAATCGGTTTAAACTCTGCAACCGAGTAATCAATATCTCCATCATAATAATAACGTCTCAAATGAATTGACACAGGACTTTCACTCTCTGTTTTCACTTGTATATGAATCGGATCTCCTAAGAGAATTTTATCTTTCGGATTTATTGTAATATTCATTTTTACTCCAATGTGTATCGTGATATCATTTGAGAAACCTTACTGTTTCCAGCACCTCTTGAAATAATATCTCTGATTAAACTCGAGCTGACATGTTCATATTGCTTGTCACAGAAATAATATACGAATTCTATCTCAGGAATAAAATCCTTAATGACATTTCTTAAGCCTTCTTCATGTTGTAAATCGTATGCATTTCTTAAGCCACGGACAACTGAAATTTCTCCTTCAAGCATAAGTTTCTGTAATTCTGTTGTAATTAGACCATCATAAAAAATGATTTCTCTATTTCTGATCGTATCAGGAATATCTACTTTTTCAATATCCTTTTTATCAAAATTAATCCCTACGCCAATGACAACTTTATCAAATGATTTTTCTGCTTTCATTAGTATATTGTAATGTCCAATATGGAATGGATTAAAACTGCCCGGATAGAAACCCAATTTGTATACTTTTTTATCAACAATGTCTCTTAATTCTAATAAGGTCATGTTTCCCGTTTCTTCATAAGCTTGATTCAAGAAAGCGACTCGACCTTTTTTATATTCACTCACTGACAAGTATTGATGTTCTGAAAAAATATTTCTTTCCCAAGTCAATAATGAGTTGATATCCTTCTTATATAAGATCAAACGGTCTACTCGAATGATTTCTTTTTCTAAATCATCTCCAGTACTACGATTGTTCTCAGTTGCTAGAATCAATCTATAAATTGTATCTTTTATTCCTTGATCTGCATCACACACACTTAAAAAGTAATCCGCAGAAGCTTTTTCATGATGAGTTTTTGTGACATCGAACTTTATATCGTGAAATAATATTGCTAAGCTCAATCGATCATCATCGATTTCAATAATAGACAACAATTCTTCTATATGAGAAAAATTATGATAGTATTTACTATGATGATTGTATATTGCTTTTATTTCATCTAAGGCAACTGTTATCCTGTATGTTTTAAGTAATGATTCCAAATCAAAAAATTTATTTAATATATTATTATGTATCGCCATAATGTCCTCCATTCTAAACACTCTAATAATACCATATTTAAAACATAAATATAATGAGAGCTTACCCAAAAAAAAAATAATAACACATAAGCGCTATTATCCATTGACAACTATTTTTAATATATCTTGATTTTGATGCTGTTCTCTTATCTTACACTTATGGCAATTATCAAATTTAATCCCTTCTTCTTGACAGCCAGTGCAGTTGATTTTACGCGGTAAAATAGTTCTATTAAAAAGTCTAGACCATTTAATCGCAACATTCATTCTTAGAAGATCATCATTATTCTTTGTTGCAATATAACAATCACAATTTGAACAGTCGATGTCACAATATCCTTTCATACATATCACCTCAATAAAATAATAACACATTGCTTTTAAAATTGCAAACATATGTTCGTTATTTGAAAATTACTTTTTCATTGGCTATCTGGATAGCATCTCCTCTGCACAAAGGGTATTTTTTTTGACTTTTAAGCCTTTCTCCATTTAGAAAAGTCCCGTTCTTGGTATTGATATCCACTATATAATAAGCATCTTCTTCAGTGATTAACTCCGCATGTACTCTACCCAAGCTCAAGGCTTCAGGTATTGCATAATCAACAAGTTGTTTGGCTCTTCCGATAAGAAAGGACTCCTTATTGACAATCACTGATTTTTCTTTAAACTCCAGTACAGGAAATGATTTTTCTTGCGAAAGCAAAATGGTTCCTTCAACTGGCTCGGCTGGTATGTTCTCTTTTAACTCATCTTTTACAAAGAGTTTTTTAAACCACTCTTTTCGATTCTTCCTAATTGATTTTTGTAAAGTATTCATTATCGAATCAAATATCATAATATCAAACTCAGGATCTTGTAAATAAGTAATCACTCGTTTGATTCTTGTGTCATTTTCCATGACATTCAACTGGATAGAAAAAAGTAAACTTAAAAACACATCTTTTACGGCTTTATGTATTGAAATACTATATTTCTTACTCGGAATATACAGAAGTTTGATATCAAGACCTGTTGGTTCGATAAAAATATACTCTTTTTCTAAGACAATTCTCTGGGTATCCAACAAGTACTTTTCAGCCATCCATAAACTGTCTATCACTTTTTTGAATGTGTGCTTTTGTGCTTCATAAGTCATACAATGATTTTTAAAGTACAGTTCTATAGGAACCAAAGAAGTGACATCAAATTCCATTTCAGTAGCTTGAGGTGCTGATTTAATGAAAACAGTCTGGTCACTTTTGTTGATCATTTGCATTTGATAATCAATACAATCTTCTGTTTGCAATGAATAACACAAATAAGTATAAGGGCCAACTTCCTTTTTAGTAAAATGCATGAAAATGCCCTAAACTAAAGTCTTTGCTCACAATGTCGTTTAATATATTTTCTACAAATACCGTGATCTGATTTTTAAATAGCAATGCAAGTCCTACCAAAATGGCTAATAATATTACGACCTCAATTGTACCGAATCCATCTTCTTGTTTCATAATTGCCTCCTATAATGCTGTAAATAGTTGAATCACTGCTGGTATTGTTACAGCAACAATAACACCAAAGAGAGAAATCATCATTGGGATTAGAAGTTTTGTGCTGGCTTCTTCACCCCTTTTTAAAAAAAGTGTTTTCTTTTGTTTCCATAAGTCATCACAGAGTTGGCTCAATAGTACTAAAGTTTTTCTGCTCCCATTTCTTTCATCCGTCATAAGAATTCTAGAGAACCTTGTAACGCTTTGCATCTGACATTTATTAGATAAGTTAATCAAAACCTTGCTGGCAGATTGACCAATCTGAAATTCACATACAACACCTCTTATCAATTCATACATCAAGCCCTCATGTTTTTCTAATTGCATCAAAGCTTTATCGATAGTCATACCAGCGCCAATCAATAACTTAACTGACATGATGACGTCTGGTAAGTCACTGATGATTTCTCTTTCAATCTTTTTGACATCATCTTTTAACTTCAAATCAGGTATCCAAACTATAAAAATGCAAATGCAGATTAAATAGATTAGCGATTCCAATTCAAGAAACCATATTAGATCAATAAATAATGTAAAAGCTATACCAAATGATGTTATTTTCTGATAGACAAATACCTGATCAAAACACTCAACAGTCAGAGACTTTTTTCTAATCAAATGGAGTGTTCCAACTGATTTGACTGTCCATTTAAAGTTGAATCTTTTCTGAATAAAATACCCGAATGATTGATCGAATGTAATATGTTTTCTATTTAATATATAAATCATTAAAAGAATCATATGGGATCTACCTTAATAATCTCTTTGCCTATATAAAATGAAACTGTCATACCTATCAGTACACAAGTCATCACAATTCTGCCTGAAGTAGATTGATAAAGAACAGACATATACTCATATTGGCTGTATGATAATAATCCTAACAGTAGAATGGGCAACAACATCATCATATAAAACTCTAAACGCTTAGCTGCTATCATCACTCGCAGTTCCAAAGCCAAGTCGATTGCATCCGAAATGGTATGAATCGTATTTTTTATAATCTCTACAATGTTACCACTGTAGGCATATGTAACTTCTAGAACATTAACAAACTCTGAAATATACTTAATATCCAACTTATTAGAAAGTTGCTGCCAAGCTATCACATCTGATACACCATGTTTTAGGCTTTTATTAAGAAATGATAGTGACTCCTTCAAATCTACTGATTGAACTTGATGTAGTGTGATTGTTGAATCCACAGCGTTTCTAAAGGATTGTCCCACCAGCAGTTCAGAATGTATGCCATTTAGAAATTCTTTGAATTCCAATAAAATCAATCCATCCTGAGAGGTTTTTTCTTTATTTGGTATGCTTATAAGTATCACCGAAAATATAAACATCATTAAAGTTGACCTGTAAAAAACATATCCCAAACACATGCCCAAAACTATTTTAATACTGTAGCGTTTTACTCTAGCCATACAACCTCATCTTCTTTTTATTTATAAGTTCATTTTGTTTTAAGAGTTTATGCTTATCCAACTGATAAAGACAATTGAGTTTATAGCTTTCATCATAATCCAATAACTCATAGATTTCCTTAATATATCTTTTACCATTAAGATTACGTTCCAAATGAATTAAAATATCAATACTTGAACCAATCAATTTTCTAACCACGTCTATAGGTAGTTCCATATTAGACAACACCATGAGTTCTATCCGACTGAGCATATCTTTTGAGGAGTTGGCATGACCAGTAGAAAGTGATCCATCATGACCAGTATTCATTGCATGAATCATATCTAATGCTTCTTCTCCCCTGATTTCTCCAATGATAATCCTGTCGGGTCTCATTCTAAGTGCACATCTGATTAAATGTGCCATGGAGATTTCTAGTGACCCTTCTAGATTAGAATGTCGTGTTTCCAATGATACTAAATTGATTATATTGGATAATTTCAATTCTGCAGAATCCTCAATCGTAATGATACGTTCTATCGCTGGAATATGATCTGATAATGCATTCAAAAAAGTCGTTTTACCAGAACTAGTTCCTCCACTAACAAATATATTGTATTTGCACCTTATTAGTTTCTGTATCAATTGATTTGAATCTGCTGTTAAAATACCCTCTTTTTCATATCGATCCAATGTAAAAGCTTTTTCTTGAAATTTTCTTATGGTCACAACAGGACCATTTACTGCAATCGGTGGTAAAACTATATTGATTCTCGAACCATCACTCAACTTGCAATCAACAATAGGGCTTGAAGCGTTGACACGTCTATTGACTGCAGATACCATACGCTGAATAATATTATTTAGATTTTCAAGGTTATCAAAAGTTTCATCAGTACGTATCATAACACCTTGTTTTTCTATAATAATATTGTCCAGACCATTGATCATAATTTCATTAATGGTATCATCATCCAGATATTTTTGAATAATACCCAAACGGTACATCTCATCAAATATTTCTCTAGCTAATAACTTACATGCTTCAATACCAATCAGATACTCTTTACTTTCCTCATAAATAAGCGCTTCGACGTCTGTAATTTCTAACGATTGTTTCATGGATAGTATTTTGCTTTTTATCAAAGTTTTAAATGCTTCATCAATTGTCCTTGTATCATTTCTGATATCCATTTTCTATCCCCCTGGTTTAAAGACTCATCAAAATCAATATAACTAAACTGTGATATCATTCTTAAATAAGCTTCATTCAGATAGATATTGGTCAAACGTTGATTGATTAGAAAATCTATCGTTTCATTTGATTTATAGGATTGTAAAACTGTACTCAGTCGATAATAGTGATTCAAATCCTGTTTGATTAACATCACTTTCTTGCCTAGTCTAGCATCTTTAAACAGTTTTTCCATTCTCCCAAAATCAATTACAATGCTTGAAAATCCTGATTGTTTTAGAATATCAAGCAATTTATTTAATAAATTGATATCCAACTGATCCAACTCCTCATATACTTCAGTTTGATCAAAAAAGTAGAAATGCTGCTTATCTGTCACCCATTTTAAAATTCTATCTTCCAATATGCTCATATCCTGTTTTAAGTAAAAAAGGATATCCAACATTGAAATACCACTTTTTTGATCAAGATAATACATCGTACTTGGTGGTTGCTCTAATGAAAACCATATGGTCTTGCCTTTATGAGACAATGCTTTAGCAAGATTAAGGCTTAAAGTTGTTGTACCAGCAGTCGATACTGCATTCATAAAACCAAACGTTCGAAAAACGTTGGTATCTGAAAAATCTTCATTTCTTATTGATAATAAGAAATTCATAAAATTCCTACCCGATTGATATTGATTGATTTCTTTTGATATGATTTGATTTTTATTGCTAAAACTTAAGCAACATTCAATGTCATAAGTTGCAGCATATTCTTTAGTACAGATAATGTTATAACCAACTACATCAAAGTCATTAAACAAAATATCAATTTCACTCTTATAATGCTTTTTATAATATGATTCCAAAGCCTCTATGTAATCCAAATCTTCACTTAATATTAAATATTTCATATTCACCTCATACTTATTTTACTTCATATGTAAAATTTTGTAAATAGATTTGTAAAAAAATACATCAACATTGTAATTGATGTATCCTATCTTCTTCTTGTAACAACTGATATATATCATATTGGAGAACTTTTTGTCTAAACATTAACGCCCTTAATGCCGCACCCGCTACCAAAGTTAATTGTGGTTTGGTAAAAATAACATCATCATCAAATGCAGAAACTATTAAACCTAGAAGTTCATTCGATTTTAAAAATATTCTACCCAGAAAAGAAACATTTACATTTTTTTTAAATGTAATTTGTTTTATTATTGATTGTATCATCATGATATACTCATCAGCACATTCTTGTATTACTTCAACGGCATGACTATCTCCTTGTTTTCTAGCTTCAAAAATAATATCTACAAACTCTTCAAAGGTTATATCATAAACATCCATGTATTCAAATGAGAAGTTAAAAATATCGTCATCATCGTGTATTTTCATTTTTTCTCTCAATATTTTATACAGTATTTTTTCGTCGTATCTACCATCAGCTTCTTTGGTGTAAATCTCAAGAATTTTTCGAGCCAACCAATATTCCCCGCCTTCATCACCAGCAATATGTCCCCATCCACCAGTTCGAACCGTTTCACCGATTTTATTTTTTCCAATAGCTATTGAACCAACACCAGCGAGTATTACAATTCCCTCATTAGTTCCCAGTGCACCCGTCCATGCTGCTTCTATTTCATTTTCACATATGAAATGATCATTATAAAAGATAGTAGCAAATAAATCGTTCATCATATCATCATAAACTTGATTTTCACCAAAACCTGGTACTGCAACGCACGCAAAAGAAATATCTTCAAATTTTATATTGGCTTTTAAACACACTCTGGCAATGCCTGATTCAATAATGCCTTGTAATATCACTGCACCATCATGTACTAAATCCACGTGCCGTTCTTTTTGTATCCCATGAATATGACAATTCTTGTCGATGAGCATAAACTCAATCAGTTCTCCATTCATGGCAATCCCTAGATAATACATACTCGTCACCTCTATATAGTATTTATATCCAAAAAAAAATGCATTAACCCACTTCCTTGGTTAATGCCAGTTCTTCTGCTGTTAACTTAATGACTTTAGTATTTCCTAGATGTATTTCATAAAGCTCTTTATAGTTCTTTACATGATATGCCTTATGAATAGCTTCCCATGAGTAAAACTCTCCTTTATGTAACAAGCCTTTGGTATAAAATATCATACTCAAATGTTGTTTGATAATGAGAATTAAACACAACGCTTCAAAACAAGCAAATAAAATAGCTGACCAACCTGTTATGGAAAAGAGTACATACATCAATAACTGTACTGCCCAAACGGCGATTAAACAGTGATTTCTACATATTAAAATAGATTTGCTTCTATATAAAATTTCGCCATGTTGTTTTGGTGAATAATTAATTTCTATGCTTGAGAGGTAGGCAATAATCATCATATAAATCATTGTATGTATCTCATATGATACATTAAAAATCACCGAGAACACAATTGGTACAATTAAAACTATCCAAACTTCTTTTAGTATCATTTCATTTTTATACATATGAGATCCTCCTTTAAACACAGTATATCAGGATAAATGTTCTCATTTCTTTTTTTGCGTCAAATCGCTATTTTTATGTATAAAAATGTCCCTATAAATAGGGACACAATATTATTTTTTCTTATATGGCGCTTTAATTGAAACTGTTAAGTTAAATACCAACTCTTCAGATTTATTGTCTCTACAGAAATATCCATGACGATAAAATTGGAATTTTTCTTCTGGCTGAGCTTCATTCAAACAAGGTTCAACAATACAATTATCCAAAATGGTCATTGACTTTTCGTTGTATACCATCTCTGTTTCTTCAGTTTTATAGATACTATCATATAATCTAATTTGACACGGTACACCATGTTCTTTTGAAACCCAGTGTAAAGTAGTTTTTACTTTTCTACCTGTAAAGCCAGATCCTGATTTGGTTTCCTTATCATAAGTACAGTGAATTTCTGTCACTTCTCCGCTATCATCTTTTATGAAGTCGTTACACTTTATGAAATAAGCACCTTTAAGTCGTACTTCATTACCAGGGAATAATCTGAAATATTTCTTTTCAGGAATTTCCATGAAGTCTTCTCTTTCAACATAAATCTCACGCCCAAACGGAATCATTCTTGTACCCATCTCTGGATTGTCCTGATTGTTTTCCATTTCAAGCATTTCTGTTTCACCTTCAGGATAATTCGTTATAACAACTTTTAATGGATTAAGAACAGCCATTACCCTTTGGGAAGTCGGTTTTAAGTCTTCTCTAACAAAATGTTCCAAATTAGCAAATTCCAAAAGACTGTCCGATTTAGAGACACCAGCATTTTCAACAAAACTGCGAATAGCAGATGCTGTATACCCTCTTCTCTTCATACCTCTTATAGTAGGCATTCTAGGATCATCCCAACCCTCTACTAATTTATCTTCAACCAATTTTAATAAAAGTCTTTTACTCATCACGGTATCTGTTACATTTAAACGAGCAAATTCAATTTGTCTTGGTTGATGTTCAAAGGTTTCTACTTCTCTAACAAACCAGTTGTATAATTCTCTTCTTTCTTCAAACTCCTTAGAACAAAGCGAATGAGATATGCCTTCGATTGCATCTGATAATGGATGAGCAAAGTCATACATAGGATAGATACACCACTCATCACCAGTTTTATGATGTGACACATGACTGATTCTATACATTACAGGATCACGCATTAATACTTTCGGATGTTTCATATCAATTTTTGCTCTTAGTACTTTTTCACCATTTGGAAATTCGCCGTTTTTCATACGAGAAAATAGATCTAAATTTTCTTCAACACTTCTATTTCTGTAAGGACTATCTTCTCCAACACGGTTATAGTCACCTCTTAAATCTCTCATTTCCTCAGCAGATAAATCACAAACATAAGCTTTACCAAGTTCAATCAATCTAACTGCTAAATCATAAAGTTTTTGGAAATAAGCACTTGCATAGTAAAGGCGATCTTCCCAATCAAATCCCAACCATTTGATATCTTCCTGGATTGCATTTTCATATTCGATATCTTCTTTAATTGGATTTGTATCATCGAATCTAAGATTACATTGTCCACCATATTTCATCGCTGTAGTAAAATTAATAATAATTGCTTTTGCATGCCCTAAATGAATATAACCGTTTGGTTCTGGCGGAAAACGCGTATGGACTATATCATATTTTTTTTCGCTTAAATCTTTGTCAATTTCATTATGAATAAAATTAGACATCATTGCTTCACTCATAAGACCTCCTATATATTAAATACTGCACTTAAATATTCTGTTTCATATCTATGAAATTCACCTAACTCAATCATGGCTAAAACTTCCTCTTTTGTTTTAAAGTCAAGTGCACTGACTTCTTCTTTTTGAAATATTAGTTTTGATACATCCACATCCATATGGCTATACCAGATATCAGCAAAGTGATTATGTTTGATTAATCTTCTACTAAAGGTAAGATCACCTTTATTAAAATGTATACCTGTTTCTTCCGCTAGCTCTCTTAGAGCAGCATCTTCTGATACTTCACCAATAATTGCCGATCCCCCTGTAAAAGCCCATATACCCGGTAAAGATTCTTTTGTATCAGCCCTTTTTTGTATCAGATATTCACCATTGGAATTCTTAATTATAATATGGACAACCATATGATACATACCCTTAGGGATTTTCTGACCTCTAATCAGTGTTTGTTTTAATTTTACGCCTTCTAGGTTATATAAATTCCAAACTTCCATGACATCTCCTTTTGTACTAAACTATCTTACCATTCTTAGGGTGTTTTTTCAATGAAATAGGGTATAATGAAACTGTAAGATAAGGAGAATTCTATGAAAGTAATTAATTATAACCCCAAATATAAAGTCATGTTTCTTGCACTTATTGTAGGTATTGTCAGCGGTGTCATTTCAATACTCTTCAATGAAGTGATGAACTTAGGATTTGATTTCTTTGAAGTAATATATGAAACAAGGTTTCTTTTCTTTGTTATCCCGGTTGTCTCTGCTTTAATCATTGGTTTCATCAGACATAATCTTTTAGATGTAAACAATCAAGGATTTGGTGTTTCGCAAGTAATGTATGAAATTGAACACATAAAAACGCAGATGATGAAACCATCTGCTGTCTTTCATAAAATAATCGGAACGTTTTTAACATTGATTTCCGGATTCAGCGCTGGAAGACAAGGACCTATTGTTCATTTAGGTGGTGCAATAGGCTCAAATATTGCCTATCATTCAAAACTAAAAGAAGATGAAACCAGAGTACTTATCGGCTGTGGCGTAGCAGGTTGTTTGGCAGGTATTTTTAATTCGCCAATCTTTGCTACGTTATTTGTTGTAGAAATTCTATTTAAGAAAAGATATTTTGATATGATTTCAACAATTTTATTATCAGCGATTGTCTCAACAATCCTGGTTAGATTTTTTGTTACAGATTCATACTTCGTCGGTTTTCAAACTGATTATTTGTTTCATATGAAAGAACTGTTTAATTTTGTGATATTAGGTTTCGTCATGAGTATTTTTTCAATTTTCTATATGGTCAGTTTAAGATATACAAAGAAAATTTTTGTTCATCTAAAAATACCTCAATTTGTAAAAAACCTTATCGGGGCCTTAATAATTGGGTTTGCACTATATTTCTTATCTAAGTATTATATTTACAATCCAATACCAAGTAAGATTCTATCAGCAAATTTTTCAGCAACACACCTTTTCATAATTGCTCTTGTCAGTATTATACTCACTTCTATCACTATTGGTAGTGGTGGTATCGGTGGCATCTTTTCCCCTGGGCTTTTTATAGGGATGTGTGCTGGATTGGCTCTGTCAAAATTATTCCTAGTGTTTAATTTACCGGTCTTAGATATCAACACTTATGCGATTGCAGGTATGGCGAGTATGTTTGCAGGTTTTGCGATTGCCCCTTTAAGTGGTGCTCTTATGGTTGTTGAACTTACCAATCAATACAACTTATTATTCCCTATACTTGTCAGCACCTTGATTACTAGTAAAATCTCAGAAATAATAGTTCATGATAGTATTTATCATAAAAACCTAGAAGATTTATTACTGAGTGATCATGGAAATGATCATTAAAATGATTAGTGAAAATGGTATCATATTTTACCTCCAAGCTTTGGACGATAAAAAAATATATTCGTTCCAAAAAAATAAAAAAAGCTTTGTCAAACTTTATATTCGAATTAGGAAAAACCTGATTCTATAAAGTTGACAAACTCAATTTACTTCTGCATTTTATTCAATCATATTTAAATCATCATCTAGCCACTGGCCTTCGTTTAATATTGGTACCATGAATATTCTTTCTTGATCTTCTCCATGTTTTGCTTGATGAAATTTAAAAATCATATTTTCATCGTGGGTTCCAACAATTTCAATCTTCCCACGTTTGTGAGACATTATCAGTCTAAACCTTTTAGATAATCCATTTAATAAAGGTCTTGTCTCTTCTACGAGTCTATAACTTGATATTAATGTTTTCTGAAAACCTGTTTTAACTGCTGTTACGGGTCTACACTGAAAGACATAGTAAGGGTCTACGCCTAAGCGGTTTAAATTGTTTAACAAAGCTGCTAATACTTCAGGCTCATCATTTACACCTTTTAATATAACAGTTTGATTGTTTACACTCATTCCAGCTTCTTTTAATAACTGAATAGACTGTGCTGCTTCTTCAGTCAATTCTCTTGGATGATTAAACTGTGTTACAATCATAATTCTTTTTTTCTTATTGTATGATTTTAACATGTCTGTCAATTCCGAATCACTTGTAATACGTTCTGGAAATACGACAGGCGCTCGAGTACCGAATCTTATAAAATCTAAATGTTCAATTTCTGTTAAATGTTCCAAGTAATCATTTATTTGTTTATTACTTAAACAGAAAGAGTCACCTCCTGATAAGAGCACATTATTTATTTCTTTGTGTTCTTTTAAATACTCAACGGTTTCTATGAGTCTGTTGTTAATTTCGTCAGTACTGATACCAACCATTCTTTTTCTAAAACAATGCCTACAATACATAAAACATGCATTAGTTGTCAATACAAGTGCTGTGGTTTTATACTTATGCTGCAAACCAGGCATTTTAGTATTCTCATTTTCTCCTGAAGTATCATAACTACCATCTAAGTTTAATTCAAATTCATTTGGATAACTTAGTTTTCTAATTGGATCATTCGGATCATTTGAATCAATTAGATTAAAATAGTAATTAGGGATCTCCATCGGATGTCTTTTCACAACATCCTCTAAGATTTCCGGATTATCATTCTGCCATGATACCACTTTGAAATCTTTAACCGAATGTTTCCACTTCCTTTTCCATGATGCCATTAGTTCTCCTTTCTTTAGTTCGATTTATAGCCTTAGTACTAGTATACTACACATTTCGATATTAGACTAATTTAATAAACATTTTATACGAATTAAACTATTCAGTCAATTTTAAACAAAATAAATCCCAGCTAAAATTCATTCTAGCTAGGATTATATTGTAAATAAACACCTATCTCCAAAAGAAATAGGTGTTTGCTACTATGCTGCTTTTTTTCTTGAAACAATTTTGATTTCTTTACCTTCTTTTCTCCACTCTGCAAATTCAGATACTGCAGTAAACAGTGCATCTGTCGAAGAGTTAAGTGCTGTTTCACATGAATCTTGGATGACACCAACAACAAAACCAACACCTACAACTTGCATTGCAACATCATTTGGAATACCAAATAAACTACAAGCAAGTGGGATTAAAAGAAGTGATCCACCAGCTACTCCTGAAGCTCCACAAGCACTTACCGCTGATAACAAACTTAAGATTAACGCTGTACCTAAGTCAACTTGAATACCTAAAGTATTAACAGCTGCTAGAGTTAAAACCGAAATGGTGATTGCTGCTCCAGCCATGTTAACCGTTGCACCTAGAGGAATGGATACAGAGTACGTATCTTTATCTAATCCTAATTCCTCACATAAAGTCATATTCACTGGGATATTAGCTGCAGAGCTTCTTGTGAAGAATGCTGTAATACCACTGTCTTTTAAACATTTGAATACCAATGGATATGGATTTCGTCTGATGCCGATAAATGTAATCAATGGATTCACAACCAATGCCATAAACAACATACAACCTACCAACAATAGTAATAATCTACCATAGTCCAATAATGAATCTAAGCCATTTGTTGCAATTGTATCAAATACAAGACCCATAATGCCAAGTGGCGCAAAATTGATTACCCATCTAACGATTTGAGTTAATGCATCTGAAATATTGTTAATCACTGTTTTTGTTGTTTCAGCTGCATTTTTAAGTGCAAGACCCAATAGTAATGCCCATGTTAAGATACCGATATAATTTGCATTGAACAATGCTTTTACTGGATTATCAACAACATTTAATAGTAACGTCTTTAACACTTCAACAACATTTCCTGGAGGTGCAAAGTTTTCAGCCCCAGCACCAAGTTCCAATGTTACCGGGAATATAAAACTTGCAACAACTGCTACTAGTCCTGCTAAGAAAGTACCAACAATATACAAAAGTGCTACTGATTTCATATTTGTTTTTTGGCCACTTCTATGTTGAGAGATAGCTGAAGTTACTAAGAATAATACTAAAATAGGTGCTACTGATTTTAATGCACCAACAAATAAAGAACCGAATATTGCAACTGGTTTTGCGTATTCCGGCACAGCCACAGCCAATACAATACCTAATAAAAGACCGATAATGATCCTCTTTACCAAACTGATTTGATTCCACTTACTCAATAAATTTTTCATTTTTTTCCCCTTCTTACACTCTTAAGTTTAAATCATACTGCTCAGACTAAACTATATAAAATAATATGATAATGACATGAAAACGTTGTCCTTGTCTAAGTAGTAATAAGATAATACCATACTTTTTAGCGATAAAAAAGCATTGATTTTACAACTGTCAAAATCGTCTTAAAACACTGAAAATTCTATATTTGTAAACGTTAAAATAATTCAGAATCATTCAAAAAAAATCACCTTTTTGAGGTTAATTTTTCGCATTGAGCAAAGGATTACTTCTTACCGTTAACAATCGAGAAATATATTGCTCAAAGTTGTTTTTTCAAAAAAAAATAAAAATCTTATCTAAGGACAAGATTTTCATATATCGACTTCGTTGTATTCAAATATAATTGGTGTGTCTCTTAATCGAGTATAGTGTTTTATTGTTTGGGTTAATTCTCGAATGTTAAAAAACCACGTAGAAAACATTTCCCAAATCATTACCCAACCACCTATAAAAAAACCTTCGCTGACTAAATTTATAATCATTGAGTGACCAAAACCGGTCCCTAATATTGAACCCAAAAATAATAATACTGAACCAACGATTAAAAATGATATAGTATTCCTGAACATCCTCATTCTATGATTCGACATCTTTCTTATTCTATAACTGAAATAATTAGACATTCCTTCTACGCTTTTTTTTTCTCTAAACATGCTTTTAGACTGATTCAAAATATGAAAGACGATGCATAAGTTTTCTTTTTTAGTTATTTCATAAGAACATTCCAATAAATACTCATTAAGGTCATCATCTAAATCACGATTAATGAAGGGAGAAAAATCCCAATCACTATAAGCATCTCTATAATTTTCTAATTGCACATCAATATAATATAGCTTGCTGACTTCATCGTAACGATACAAACGTGACAATTCCATTTTTTTCATAAGATCATCACTCCTTTCCAGAATAACAGTAAGTCATCAAAAACAATAAAAGGTTTTATTTGTTTATGCCCATTTTTACCTAATCAATAACATCTCTTTATAAGAAACAATACTAAGTTTGATACCATTAATTATATATCATCCTAAGATGAGATTTTATTATCCATATTAAAATAATGAAACAACCAACGCAACTGAAAACATCAAGATAAAACAGGCAATCATAATACCCAGTGTTTTTGAGTAACCTTTGGGTGATATTTGTTCTTGCTGATCCAAACCTTTGATTATAGGGTAAAGTCTCCAATAAAAAGAGAGTATTGATAAAATTAATACTACAGCAGATAATGTTTGTGTCAGTTCTGATCCTGTAAATAAGATCACCAACAATAATCCAATGAAGATTAACTTTGTTCCAGCAACCCAATAAACCAAATACTTGACAAGAGCATGAACTGCTTCATTTTTTTGGGACTGTTCCCAAGCATTAAAAACTCCTATGCCGTTGCCCAATTTTGATCCCGGATTAAAATACAACATTGTTACATTCATTAACTCTAGAACAATAAATATACACATTGCGATGGAAATTATACTCATGAGAGCCTCCTTATGTTTAACCTAATTCACTAATTACAGTTTATCATAAATAATACCTGCATTAGTGCTTTTCTGACTTGTTTAGTCTTCAATGAAAACTGGTTAATAAAACGGAATCTTCCTCTGTATTTCATTTATGCTATTTTCTTTATTAAGTTGTATCTTGTGCAATTCTAAATTTAATGCTAAAATAAAAAAAAAATAAACATTAATTATACAACTGGCAGAAATGGATTTAACCATGGGGAGTATAATTATGAACTGTATCGACTGCCTGGGTAAATATATATATATTTGCCCAGTTTTTTGTTTTTTGATTAATCTATCCAAGTGAAAGGGGCTTCTTATGGTACACAAAATTAATTTAAAGTATGGTTGTAATCCCAACCAAAATCACGCAAACATTACGATTGATAATACTTTACTTCCCTTCAATATTATCAATGGCAATCCAGGTTATATCAACCTTATGGATGCCCTGAACTCCTGGCAACTGGTAAAGGAGTTAAAAATAGCAACTGGCTTGCCTGCTGCAACGTCGTTTAAACATGTTAGCCCAGCTGGTGCAGCCGTTGGCCTTCCATTAAACGATATCCTTAAGAAAATTTATTTTGTTGAAGACTTAGATCTGTCTCCAGTGGCCTGTGCTTATGCAAGAGCTAGAGGTGCTGATAGAATGTCTTCATTTGGTGATTGGATAGCGATAAGTGATATAGTTGACTTGCCTACAGCTGTTCTAATAAAACGCTCTGTTTCTGATGGTATTATAGCACCTGGTTATACAGAAGAAGCTTTAAAGTTACTGCTTAAGAAGAAAAACGGACAATTTAATATCATTGAAATGTCATGGGATTACATTCCAAAATCAATTGAAAGAAAGGACATTTACGGTATCACTTTTGAACAGCAAAGAAATAATTTAGAAATAACACCTGAGCTTCTAAACAATCCTGTAACAGATAACAAGACCTTGAGTGATGAAGCTAGAATTGACATGTTAATAGCCATGATTACTTTAAAGTATACACAGTCAAACTCTGTCTGTTTTGCTTTATACGGGCAGATAATTGGCGTTGGTGCCGGACAGCAATCACGGATTCATTGTACCAGACTGGCTGCTTCAAAAGCTGACAATTGGTTTTTAAGACAGCACCCGAAGGTACTTAATTTAAAGTTCAAAGAAGGTATATCCTCACCTGATAAAGACAATGCCATTAATCAATTTTTACTTGATGAACTTACCGATGCGGAAATGAATCATTGGCAAAATCTATTTATCGAACAGCCTACAAGATTATCACTTACAGAAAAGAAAGAATGGTTATCTAATCTTAAAGGGGTAACATTAGGATCTGATGCCTTTATTCCTTTTAGAGACAATATCGATAGAGCGGTACAGAGTGGTGTGAAGTATGTCGTACAGGCTGGTGGCTCAAAAAAAGATGATGATGTGATTCAAGCATGTAATGAATATGACATGACTATGTTATTTACAGAATGCAGACTCTTTCATCATTAAACAGCCCTTAATCTCTACTGCCTCTAGGTAATAAACCGGACTCTTTAAAAGAATCCGGTTTCATTATTATTTTTCTTTCAAATACAGTGTTCTTAGATTTGTCCAATAGTATATCTCATCACGCTTTGGATCAACTCGAACTTCAAGGTGGTCAAATACTAATTTAAGTTTCACTTGATCATTCTCTAAATCAAGGCTCATCTCTTCAATGGTTGATTGAGCGTTTGATTTATTTGCTTGAGCAAGCTCAACTTTCTGGTCTAAGTACGTTTTTAAATCCTGTTCTAGAATTATTTCATCATCCAATAATATTTTGACGATAGGTATACCAACCTGTGAATCAACCGACCATTTAATCGTATAGATTCCATTTAAGCCGTCAATTGTTACAGGCTTTTGTGCATCACGATCACCAGAAAAACTAGTCAAATAGACAGCCCAATCGTAATCGGTGATATTAACTGTACCATTAGGTAACGTTAAATAAGTACTAATAGAATCCTCGTAAATATCATCATATCGGTCCTCCCAATCAGACCATGTTTGTTCAAAGCCCAAACGCTTTTTAAAAACCTCATACTCTCCAAGATCTTCATCGAACCAAGATGGTAATTTAAAATATTCCTCATAAGATAAGAATTCAATTGATTCAGTTATTGAGATGCGTACTTTTTTATCCAGTTCTTCTTCTGCAGGTATCAATTGATTGTTAACAAGAATACCTTCTTCTTCTAAAATACTTTCTAGATAAGTGACTTGAAATCTTGCTGGTAATTGATGATAACCAACTAAAGGCAAAATTGTTGCAATAGACATTAGACATATTAATAAAGCCAATAACGGATGTGCTTTATCTTTTTTTATAAATAACAAACTTACAATAGGTACTGCTGTAAGCCAAATTAATGCAAAAAAGTACTCTTGAATTTTAAGTCCAGATTCATTTAATCTTAAAAGGAAAGACCATAATCCAAACATCAAAATTACAAAACTTGCGATCGGGTACACTCTTTTATAAAAAGCGGGTAAACTTGAATGAAAATGAGTTACCATCAAATGAAGCCAGATACCACCAAACATGTAACTGATGACGATGCCTGAAATAATACTAAATTCCGGCCATGTGCCAGTCACAATAGCTTTTCCTGCCCAAATCAATAGAACAACAGTTAGCGCTAAAGCTATAGGTATCATAATAAACTCAAAAAGAATTTCAATGAACCTTGATTGTTTCTGAGCCACATCCCTATGAGAATCTTCTGTTCCTTTTCTGAAATCAGGAAAATAGCCGACAAATATTGCAAATGCAATAAATCCCGCAATGGTACCTAAGTATAAATAAACATCACCACTCATGCCTCTATATAACAACAATCGAATGGCAGTTGCGACACTGTAAGTACCACCCATAATTACAAGACCGTAGATACTGGCAATAACCAGTGCCTTTTGAAACATGAACAATGATTTTGAAAAATCCGATTGTTCCTTTGGATACCCTGCGAAATATACAAATGCAATCAAACTCACAACAATCAGAACTGTCACTCTTGCACCTGCTAAATCAGAAACATAGAAAATATTATGATCACTCGTTTCTCTTCCTATAAAATACAATCCTAAAAAGGTTATTAGTGCTATAAAAATGCTCAATAAATTTGCAAATACAAATGCTTTCTTTTGATTTATCCGGCTCTGTACAGCAGTTATTGTTGCCAATCCAAAAACAGCACTGGTTGCAAAAGAAAGATGTAGACAATTAAATAAGAAGTTATAAGATTCCTGTTCTGGCCAATCAATTTGAATCCTAACAATAGTTACAATAGCAAAAGCAAAAGCACTAATTATAGACACCGGAAACGTTTGAACCGTATTAACTGCACTTTTAAAACTTCTAATGATAGAACGATTTATGATACTCATATAATTCCCTCCTACTCTGAAATATCACATTTTCAAATATAAAGGTTTATATCCTCATTTAAACTCCATATTACCTCTTAATATTTGTACCCCATAACTTGTATTATCAAGCACAATGCTTCTCCATTAACTGAATCATTCAGAAAATAAGTTGTGTGTTTCAAGCTGCATATCCTAATATACCCTTTTGCATTTTCCATATATTTAGCGTGATAATACAAATAAAAAGCCCTTAAGGACTCTTTCAACTGCTAATACTAACACTTTGTTTTCAACACCAAAAGCTTCTGTTTGTCCCATATTCCAAACACCATCTTTAGCGACAAATGCAAAGTCGATTTCATAATAAGAAAGCGCACCTTGTCAGGAATAGATGATGTATCAGCCAAGTGATATAGAACCATTTCTCCTACTTTTATGGAAATCCACAACACTTTGCTCGAGCTTATTTTATTGTAAGAAGTAACAGAGGTGATTTCCATGCCATTCATTTCGATGCTTTCACCTTCTACAATATTAGCCCTTATTCTTTTAAAGTCACCTTTTGTACTTGGTTATGATTTCCGTGTTGATGTGTTACAAAGACTAACTCTGCTGGTGTCTTATAATCCAAGTCTGTTCCTGAATAAGTTTCAATATATAATACTTTCTCATAGGCAAATTCCATACGTATAATAACTCGTCTGATGTATGTTAATGTTGCAGGTAACTTCAGATTATATGAATCTTTTTTTCAACCACCTCTTCTTCTGTTACTTCCGTAGTTTCTTATGATTCAAACATGACGTTTCTCCCACATTCATTGTTATTGATCTGTTTGGAAACACACCCTTCTTTATCGTTTCTACCCTTATTACATGAAACCAATAACAACATAGTTGTAATTAAAAGTATACTCATCATTATCTCCCCGTATTGTTAATCCATATAACAACTCTATCATGTAAAAAAGAGTTTCCAATACAATACTTTTTAACTTTTCTTTAAGTCCGACAACGACATCAGACTTGGTTTTTTAATTTTCTCCCCTGAACATCAATTTATAATATCTCACATTTTAGAACATTACGATTAAAATATCATATACTTGGTAAATATAAATAGGAGGATACTATGAAATTAATTGTTAAAGTATTTATATTCTTTTTAGTTTTCATAATTTGTTGGACTGTTATCATGGCATTCTTCTTGCCAAAATCGGTTCTTAAGGGTTTTAGAATCCTTGAAGATGCAAGATATGAATGGGAAATAGACCGTGTTACTACAGGAATCAATCAACTCATTCTAAAACATGAGAGTTTATTGCTGGATTGGATCAAATGGGATGATGCTTATACATATGTAAGTGATGGCAACATCAATTTTGTGAAGGTCAACATCACTCAAAATTTTTTCGAAGATCAGGAACTGGATTATATCCTTTTTTTTAATGATGATAATCAACTGCTTCACGCCTCATCATATGACCATCTCCAATCTAAATTTAGAGAAGTACCTCAGTCTTTGATCGAAAAAGTGAAAACATATCCCAATCAATCAGGCATTTTATTTATTGAAGGTCAACCTATTGTTTTTACAGCACTTAAAGTAACAAATAGCCTTGCTGAAGCTCAACCAAAAGGATTATTTGTTTTTGCCTACACTCTTGAACAAAGTCGAGTAGTACAACTTGGAGATACTATAAAAGAAGAAGTATCCATACTTGAAACATTTGTACCTGGGGAATCTACATATTTTGAAGTTGAAACAATTGAAGACGAAAAATTATCGACAGCATTTATTAAATTGCCATATTTAAACGAAGTTGGTTATATGTTAATAAAACTGAATTTGCCTCGTGATATTTTATTACTCGGTGAAGAAACCGTGCGTAATACACTCATTTTATTTATCATCTCTTTTTTGATTCTCAGCGGTTTTCTCTATATTTGGGTAAGAAAAATAATTATCAAGATTGAAACAATAATAAAAGATGTCAGTTACATCAGTACAACAAAAGACCTGAGCAAACGCATCTCAATTCAAAGTACAGGCGAACTTAATATTTTAAAAGATGGTATCAACAATATGTTAGATGAAATATCCCATATGAATAAAAAATTGACAGACTACGCTCGATTAGATCCTCTAACTGGTATCACAAACAGACGTGGAGGATTCGAACAATTACAAGTTCTAATGGATGAAGCTAGAAGTAAAAACCTTGACTTGTCTATTTGTTTTATCGATGTTAACGATTTAAAACTTGTTAATGACACCTTCGGTCACAATACAGGAGATGAGTATTTAAAGGAAGTATGTAATATAATTGAGCAGAATACAAGAATATCAGATATTTTTTGTAGATTGGGTGGTGATGAATTTCTTCTAATTTTCCATTTATGCAATCAAACTCATGCTGAGGAAACCATGCAGCGAATTGTAACAGATTTTGATCTCTACAACATGAAAAGTAGTGTACCTTATACTCTCAGTATTAGTTTTGGAATCATTGAATACGACTACAAGGTCTCTCTAACTGAATACATTGAATTGGCGGATCAAAAAATGTATGCACATAAAAAGACCCTTAAATCAGATAATAAGTAAAAAGATATTCCCTTATGAATATCTTTTGTATTGTAATATATTACGTTATGTTATATTGTTCTTTTAGAATTCTCATAAATGGGTATTTATAATCAATAAGGAGATACTATTATTTTGACACATAAGTAAGAGGTTAAATTAATATGAAACTCAGAAGTAAAATCGCTACAGTAATGACAATTTTAGGAATCACCATCATATTATTGACCTCAATTTTTTATTACTATTGGAGCCAACACCTTTTAATTGAAGAGGAAATGGATACTCTAACCGATATATCATTATCTGCTTCTCACGAAATAAATACACATTTATACGAAATATCAAATACCGTTTTGACCCTTTCATCTTCACCGGTCATTCGTGATACACTGATTGAAAGTAACAATCATTTTTCTCTTCTGACTGTAGAAGAAAGAGAAGATAAAATTGAAACTTTGTCTCAACAATGGACTGAGACAACTGATTTGAACTCACCCTTTCTTCAGTCGTACTTAAACAATCCAGTAGCAAGTCATCTTAGGTTGCAAAAAGAACTCATAAAAGAAAGATATGGTGAACTATTCATAACAAACCGTTATGGAGTTATCATCGCGACTACAAATAAACTTACCACGATAAACCATGCTCATAAATACTGGTGGGAAGCGAGTTTCAATGATGGTATCGGTCGTATATTTATAGACGATCGTGGATTTGACGCCAGTGCATATGGTTATGTTATTGGAGTTGTAGTACCAATCATATATGAAGACAAAATTATTGGAATCATGAAATGTAATGTAAATATCCTTGATATACTTGATCATGTTATGTTGAATTTTGAGAATCTTTATGAAGACAGCACCGTACGAATTGTACGTACCGGTGGATTAATTGTATCCGAACTCGGTTCAGCACCTCTTTCAAAGGTTGTACCTGATAGATTAATAGAAGTATTAGATCAAAAGGAAAACCAAGCATTTGCTATGAAAGAAAATGAGGTTATGCAATTGATGGGGGTCTCAGAAGTGCCAATAACCAAAGGTTCATCAGTTATAGGATTCGGAGGCAGTTATGAGTCTATAGATCATATTAAAGGCAACACAGGTGAAAGTTGGCATGTTGTAGTTTCTATAAAAAGAGCTGTTTTCTCAAAAATGATAGAAAGCACAACTCAAATGTTGATATTAATAGGAATCATTATTACACTTATCACTTCTTTTGTATCCTTATATCTTGGTAAGAAAATATCGGATCCACTTGTAGCACTAACTCATTTCACTCATAAAGTTGGTGAAGGGTCATTAGGTGAAAGAATCAAAGTCACTTCAAATGATGAAATTGGTATTTTATCAAGTTCATTTAATGAGATGGTTGAGAACTTACAAACCACCATGGCGTCAAAGAATGAACTTATTACAGAAATAGAAAAAAGAACAGTAGCCGAAGAAAAACTTAAGTCTCTTACCATTACCGATGAGCTTACAAAAATTAATAATAGAAGAGCTGCCAATCAATTCCTCCACCAGACTATTGAAAGAGCAGAACGATATGATGAGAAACTCTCTGTCATTATATTAGACATTGATCATTTTAAAAAAGTGAATAACAGCCATGGTCATGATTACGGAGACACAGTTCTTATTACATTGTCGTCTATACTCAGCGACTGTATAAGAACCTGTGATATGGTGGCACGAATTGGTGGCGAGGAATTTCTAATCATTTTACCTCAGATTAGTAAAGAATCAGCCTACCAAGTAGCTGAACGTATTAGAAACACAGTTTCTGAATATAACTTTACCAAACTAGACCAACTTACAGTCAGTATGGGAGTTGCTGAATTTGACTCCACTGATGATTTTGATACTTTGTTAAAACGTGCAGATGATGGTTTGTATCATTCTAAAAATACTGGGAGAAATAAAGTAACTCTATTTTAATCCACTCAAAAGATAAATGGTTTTTAGTTTTATAAGAACCATTTTTTTACCTTTAAAACTCGAAATCCCCTTCAGAGGTAAAATGTTTCCTAACATTAACTCAGGATAAAGAATTGTGGCTTTAGCGTTGTGGCGGTTCAAAAAACAAACCCTTTTGTGATGGCACACATAATTCAAATGGGTTTACAGACAATTCAGATGGATATGAAATTGCTAAGACAATAGCATATGAGGGCAAACATATCATAATCTATGATAACAGAAGCACCTGTGCTAAAAGAGGATATTGTTAAAGAGAATTACCATCCGTCTTTCAAAAGAATGATGAATGGATCAATCCAGATGGCGATTCAGTTGAGAGGATAATTAATATATGTGACAGATGCCCTTCAGGCGCCCTAAGTTAGGCCTTAATTGACAAAGACAAGTGTTGGGAATCCTTGTAACCAATACTTTAATATCCTTATCAGAAAAAGATTTGGCTCTCATGGCCCATATGATGTTAAAGGAGACCTAGAGGTATCGGGACGAATAAGACATCAACCAGAATCGCCAGTTAAAATGACATTATGCAGATGCGGTCACTCAATAAATAAACCTTATTGCAGTGGTGAACATTATAAAATAAAGTTTCAAGATGACAAAAATGAATACTACTTCTAAAATACTCGGTGTCAGCTCTTTAGAACTTCTCTAGATTAAGTGCAAAGTATTTAAACATAAGTATATAATAGTCACCTACTTTTAGTTGAAAAACAGCTCGTGGCCTTTAATGCATGCCTTACTTCTCATATAGGTTGCCTGTGGTACCATCATAGTACTCACAATGTTTTATAAACTTATAGTTTCTCTCTAGATAATACTGATTCAATTTTTGATTGTTTTCAATACAATCCAGTCTGATGTATCTTTTCCCATTATCTCGAATCTTATCTTCAGCAAAAGACAGTAATTTACTACCCAAACTTTTTACTGAGCAGTTCCTGTCAATTACTAGATGATGGATATAACCTGCATTATCATCATTAAATCCCCAAAGATCTTCATCAGACCATCTAATAAGAAATGCACCAACAATTTCATTCTTATTCAATGCAACAAAAAAGTAATTTTGAAGAATTGAATTTTTAAAATAGCCATCATCAACGAATGCTTCACCAGGTGTCCATTGATTCGTTATGCCTATTTCGTGTAACCACAATGCCGCATTATCAAGAATTGTTAAGATATTATCTAAATCATGAATGTCTGCTGGTCGTATCTCTATTTCATTATCATAAGTATTATCTATCAAAATCATACTTCCCTTTCTTTACTACTATAACTACTCAAAATCACTATTAATGATCCGTCTGATGTTAAGTATACCATGTAGAAAAAACGGAATTTGTTACAAGATTATTTCACTTATAGGAAAAGCCTCTTCAGATTATTTATAGTGAAAACTCACATAACAAAGCTATATCATTAGTTTCACAACTTGTTAAAGAGACAACAAAAGACTATTAATAACAAGTGAATGTTATTAATAGTCTTTACTAACCAAAAAAAATCAATCTTTCAAAAATATGCTTCTGATATTATTTGTTTTTCACTTTTCCAAAATCACCTACTACATCAGCAAAGTCATACCATCTGAGTTTGTCTATATTACCATCTAAAAATTGCTTGTTTGCATGTATATAATCTTTCCGAAGTTTCTCAACCAAGTTTTGTGCATACGCAAAGTATTTCTCATACTCAGCTATATTATTAATACTTTCTTCTTCGAAAATATTTTGACCAATGAAATCAAGACTGTCTTCAATGCCATAAGTTGAGATTATTTTATTATCACCATCTCCATTTTTATGCGTCCAAATACCACTATTGATATTCATTTTATATTCATTTACAAATAGATAGCCGTTTTCTCCTATAAATTCAAGAGCATCACAAATATACTCGACTTCTCTTTCTGACATAACATAGTGGAAATTCACTCTTACCCACCCCGGTTTGAGAGAATTATACCCACTCACTACAACATCTCTATATTCCAACGAAGTTTCTCCATCGACGTTAAGAAGCTTGTGGCCGTAAGGTCCAGCGCAAGCACAGCCAGCTCTTGACTGAATGCCAAATAAATCATTCAATAGTTTAGTGACTAACTTGTGATGTAAGTACCCATATTTACTTTTAATATTAAAAGACATAATACTAATACGACCGTCAGCATTGCTCGGACCTAATATTTCAATATTAGGATTATCTTTTAATTGCCTAAATACTTTATCAATAAAGAAATGTTCTCTTTCCTCAATAAACTTAATACCTAAATTATCTTTTAATTCTATTGCCAAAGAAGCCTTGATAATCTGTAAAATACCGGGTGTACCTGCCATCTCTCTTGCTTCAACATCATGAACAAAATCATATCCTTTTGAACTTACATAATCAACGGTTCCACCACCGGCAACTGTTGGAGCTGAACTTATATCATAAAGGTTTTTATTGATTACAAGTAAACCACTTGAACCTGGACCTCCTATAAATTTATGAGGTGAAAGGTAGATCGCATCAAAATAGGACTCCTCATTTTTATTCATATCTATTTCAACATAAGGTCCACTCGCAGCATAATCAAAACATGCATAAGCTCCATTTTGATGAAGAATCTTTGCAACTTCATAAACGGAAGTTTTAATACCTGTAACATTTGATGCAGCAGATATAGAACCAATTTTTAGTCTATTGGAATATTTAGGATCTGATACTTTTTCTCTTAAATCTTCTAAATCAAAATAACCTTCGTCATTCAAATCTATTTCTACAACTTCAGCTAAACTTTCTCTCCAAATCAGATCATTTGAGTGATGTTCGTATGAACTTATAAAAACAACAGGTTTCTCTATGTGACTTTCATCAAAAAATTTTGAGGCAAAGTCTTTCTCACAAGTATGACATTGTTTGTCTTTCATGTAATTATCGTATCGTTCTTTAAATACCGGTGAGTAATAAACGCCCAATATGCTTGCAAGCTTTTGTATGGCACCAGTTGCTCCTGTACCTACAGGGAATATATAATCATCCTCTAGTGCATTAAAAGATTTTTTAATCTTCTTTTCTGATAAATGAACCAATTCAGTCATCGATTTACCAGTTGTGCTCTCCTCTGTATGAGAGTTTGCGTACAATTCCTGCAGCTTTAATAAATATTTTTCTATGAATTTCAGAGTTTTCCCCGATGCTGTATAATCAGCATACGTAATTACTCGTTCACCATAAGGTGTTTGTATAAATGTATCTTTCCCAATTATTTCGTTTCTTAACTCTTCAATGCTTATACTCATAATACACCTCCAAAATATATCTGCATATAAGTATTGCAAGTTTCATACCAAGTTCCATGAATTACAGAAGATAGTGATTTCAGCATTTCCATCCATTTTGCCCAATGTTTTGGTACATTCAATCTCAATATGAGACTGTTTCATCTTTTACTAATCTCATATTGAGATTATATTCTGAAAATTCCGATAATTAAGCACAGTCAATCTCATTATGCGACTGAAATGTCAATAATTAATCTAGCATATATTTTAAAGCACAACAGATTGTATATAGAAAGAATCCAAGTAAATAAAATAGCCTAGGATCATTTGATCCTAGGCTGTAATATTTTATTGAATTACCCTAGCCAACACTTCTTGGCAATGAGCTTGGTTCAATATTATCCAAAGAAGAACATTGAAATCCCATAGTATAAAAGTAATACTACAATAACTATTGGCAATATTGTTGTCAATGCAGCAATAATTAAAGCGGAATAATCTCCCTTTTCAAATTCAGTTTCATCTCTAAGCTTATTCAAGAGTTCCGTTTCTTCAAACGCTTTTCTTTTTTTTGATTTTAAACTCTCATCTAAGTCATCTTGGTGCTTCATAGATCAGCGCCATAGAAATGACAAGCTACAGAATGTCCTTTTTCTACTTCTTTAAACTCTGGTACCTCCAGTGTACAAATGTCTTGTTTAATAGGACATCTTGTATGGAATTTACAACCTGTTGGTACAATAACATTAGATGGAATATCACCTTCTAATAAAATTCTTTTCTTTTTTCTCATTTTATCTAAATCTGTTTCAGGAATAGCTGATAATAATGCTTTTGTATACGGATGTAATGGGTTTTCATATAAACTGTTTTTATCAGCAAACTCAACCATATCACCTAAATACATTACACCAATTCTATCACTTATATGCTTAACAACAGATAAATCATGAGATATGAAAAGGTAAGCAAGTCCGAATTTCTTTTGTAAGTCGTTTAGTAGGTTTATAACCTGCGACTGGATTGAAACGTCAAGTGCAGAAACCGCCTCATCACAAACAATAAACTTAGGTTTTAATGCAAGTGCACGAGCAATACCTATTCTTTGACGTTGTCCACCAGAAAACTCATGAGGATATCTATAGATCATGTAATCATCTAATCCACATGTTTGCATTATTTCCTTAACGTAATTTTCCCATTCATCATTTCTTGACTTGTAAATACCATGTTCAAGAAGTGCTTCACCAATAATCTGTCCAACAGTTTGTCTTGGATTTAATGAAGAGTACGGATCTTGGAAAATAATTTGCATTTCTTGTCTTAGCGGTACCATCTTAGTTTCTGAGTAATCAGTAATGTTCACACCTTCAAAGAAGATTTCCCCTGCAGTTGGCTCATATAGTTTTAGGATTGATCTTCCGAATGTTGACTTGCCACAACCAGATTCCCCAACTAGACCAACAGTTTCACCTTCAAAAATTTGGATGTCAATGCCATCATTTGCCTTAACATATAATCTTTCACCATGAACTTTAGAAAGAGCTGAATATTCAATAAGAACATGTTTAAGTTCATCATTAAATGTTTTACCTTCTTCAAACTGCTTATAAATATTATCAAATAAATCTTTTTGTTTTAAGTCAGACGCAGCATCTGGATTTGTAGTTTTGTAGATTTTTACAGCTTCTAAACTTAATCTCTTTAGATGCTTCTTTTCATTTCTTTTCTTACCTGTTGGGAAATATTGTTTAAGTCCCTTAGATTCTAATAAAACATTAGGCATTTCGACCCCCCGTTTCTGGATAAAAACATCTTACCAAATGTCCTCTTTCAACTTCAACCAATTCAGGTTTTTCATTAATACATTTTTCATTAGCGAATTCACAACGGGTTGAGAATCTACAGCCAATTGGTAGTTTTAATGGGTGAGGAACACTTCCTTCAATTTGGTCTAAGTATTCAACTTCCTCATCTAATAGAGGAATCGATTTTAATAATCCTTCCTTATATGGATGTGAATACTTAGTTTCTCTATCAAAAATAGTATCTACAGTAGCTCGCTCTACGATTTCACCTGTATACATAACAGCAACATCATCTGCTAACTCTGCAATAGCGCCTAAATCATGCGTGATAAACATGATAGCTGTATTATGAATCTTTTTAAGATCATTCATCAGTTTAAATATCTGTGCTTGAATCGTAACATCTAACGCTGTTGTTGGCTCATCTGCGATAAGCAGTTTAGGCTCACACGCAAGTGCCATAGCAATCATAACACGTTGTCTCATACCACCAGATAATTGGAACGGGTAGTTATAAACAACACTCTCAGGATTAGGAATTTTAACTTCTCCTAGAAGCTTTACAGCTGCTTCCCAAGCCTCGTGCTTAGATTTGCCTTGGTGTAACATGATTGGTTCACTTAATTGTCTACCTATACGATGAACTGGATTAAGTGATGTCATTGGCTCCTGGAATATCATAGAAATATCGTTACCACGAACACCTCTCATCTCATCTGCGCTGAAATCAACTAGATTTCTTCCATCAAAATTAATCTCACCTTCAACAATTTTTCCTGGATGATCTATTAGGTTCAAGATACTGAATGATGTTACTGATTTACCAGAACCAGACTCTCCAACAATACCTAGCGTTTTACCTGCTTCGATAGTAAAATCTACGCCCTGAACGGCTTTAATTACACCTTTATTTGTATAAAAGTAAGTGTGTAAATTCTTAACCTCAAGTAATTTCTTAGCCATTTACACTCCTCCTTTACTTGCTAATTTTGCTTCTAGCTTTTCAGCTTTACGTCGTTTTTTAATATTTTTTCTGTCTGCTTTAGTAATGTATATTGCTTTTGGATCGATTGCTTCTCTTAAACCTTCACCAATCAAGTTGATACTCATGATGAATAAGAATAACATTGTACCTGGGAATATCCAAATCCACCAGAACTTTCTTAAACTTGTACTATTTGATGCAGCTTTTGATAACAATGCACCCCAAGTAGGAATTGGTTCTGTAACAGATAATCCTAAGAATGACAAACCAGATTCCGCTAAAATTGCACCTGCGAAAGAAAGTGTTGCTGATACAACAACCATAGCCAATACGTTTGGTATTAAATGTTTAATCATTTGATTTCGTTTCTTTATACCTAAAGCTTTAGTTGCTAAAATAAATTCTTGTTCTCTCAATGATAAGATTTGACCACGAACCAATCTTGCAAGCCCAGTCCAGTTGATAAAACCTAAAATTCCAATGATAACAAACAATCTATACTCAGCAGGTTTATCTCTGAATACTGCAGAAATAATAAATGCTAACGCTAAAAATGGGAATGAATAGATTACTTCAATAAATCTCATAATAATTGAGTCAACTTTACCACCGAAGTAACCTGCGATAGTACCCATAGTAAGACCGATAGTTACGGCCATAAAAGTCGCTAAGAAACCAACTTGTAACGAAATCCATCCACCTTCAAATACTCTGAAAATTGTGTTTCTACCATACTTATCAGTACCAAATGGATGATCCCAACTTGGTGGCAAATTCTTTAATGATGTATCTGTGTATGAAAAATCATAGCTAGTAATTTCAGTATATATATGTGTTGCAACTACTAATCCAACAATTACAGTAAACAACCAAAATCCAAACATAGCCAATCTGTTACTTTTAAATTTAATAATAATCTGTTGTGTAGGTGAAAGGATAACTTCGTCTTCCTTATTAAATCCCTTTACATCTTTAGAAATCTCAGACATTATTTCACCCTCCCTTCTCTAATTCTTGGATCAACAGCCATATAACCAATATCAATAAAAATATTGCCTAATAAAGTCAGTAGTCCGAAGAATAGTAATGCTGTTTGTAATATTGCTCTATCCTTGTATCCATAGGCTTGGTTCAACAAATAACCCATTCCTGGATATGCAAATATTTTTTCAACAATAATTGAACCGCCAAATAGAGCTGGAATCCACATACCTATTAGCGTTACAACAGGGATCAATGCATTTTGAAATGCATGTCTATAAATTACTATTTTTTCTGATAAACCCTTTGCTCTAGCGGTTCTAATGTAATCTGATTGTAATACATCTATCATTGCAGCTCTAATATATCTAATTAAACTTGCAAGAGATGTTAATACTATTACAGTTACCGGTAAAACTAAATATTTCCAATCTGGTATCACGCCTCTAGGATCTGACATACCTGAGAATGGTAATACATCGAGTTGTACAACAAAGAACAAAATTAACAGAAGCGCTACGAAAAACGAAGGTAAGGATATTCCAACAATCGTAAGAACAGTAACAGCCTTGTCAAAAAACTTATTTTTCTTAACCGCTGCCGTTATACCGACAGGAATAGAAATAAGAAATGCAAATATAAATCCTAAAATATTGACTTTAAAGGAACGTCCTATATAAGCTCCAATGAAGTCATTAACTGGTTTGTTAAATCTAATTGAATAGCCAAATTCACCATCAATAAATGTATCTTTTAACCAAATAAAGTATCTTTCAACTAGAGTCTTATCATAACCTAAGAAAGCTCTCATTGTTTCAACATAATTGTTTCTCTCCTCAATCGTCATAGCAGCTGTTTTTTCAGGATCTAGCATTGCCATAACAGGATCACCAGGCATCAAATTAATTAATAAAAATATAATTATTGTTATTATTATTAAGACCGGTATTAGTGAAAGTAAACGTTTTCCTATATATGTCACATAGGGAAGCATAACTTCTAGAAACGTTTTAGACCCTCTAATGTCGTTGTTATTCATTCATTCACCTCATATCTTGAAAATAAGACCACTATCAAAAGATAGATAGTGGTCTTAACCCTAAATCATAAATACTAATTAAATTTATTTCCAGTTAGCATTACGGATAGCTTTTGACCAACCCCATAATGCATTTGTTTTAAAGTTTTCTAATTCTGAACTGTATAAATCATGGTAGTTATTAGAGTAAACAGGGATAATTGGAACTTCCGCATTAAACGTTCTAATAAATTCTCTCCATAACGCTTTGTACTGCTCTGCACCCGTAATTGGATGACAGTTTTCAATATCTAATAATAATTGATCCCACTCTACAGCTGAGTAAGAAGATCCACCTGAGAAACGAGAACCGTTATCTGAAGGTTGTCCCCATGGCATAATCTTATCAGTTGCATAACTTGCTCTTGGATTAGATTTAACGTTATAACTAGTACCACCAACAAATGCATGATATTGTCTTTCTTCAGCAACGTCACCAGTCCAGTGTCCGTACATTACAGGCCAGTCTAAACCGTTTAAAGTAACATCAAAACCTAATTTTGAAATATAATCATCATTCCAAACTAAGTTATAAGTATCTGACCAGAATTCAGTGTAAGTGATTTTAATATTTAATCTTTCACCTTTCCACATGTATCCATCAGTACCATTACCAGTTAAGTTAGCATATTCGCCATCAGTTTTAGCAACTGCAGCGTCTAATAACTCGTGAGCTTTAGCAATGTTTGCTTCTTCATCAAATTTACCATCATTATCAAGAATATCATAATCAATTAATGTACTCTCAAATTTACCAACAGCAGCTGTTCCTAATAAATCCATTTCGTCTTCATCGTACATCATCCATTGGTTCTTAGAGTAAGGACCTTGAGATGCAATACCGTATTCGCCTAAGAATAATTCAATTACTTTAGGTCTGTTAAATACATAAGCAAATGCTTGACGTACTTCAGTTAAAGCGAATGCTTCATAATCAGTGTGAAGTACCATTGTACCACCACCATGTCTGAAGTAGTTATTTGTAGTTAAGTCATCAGACTCTAAAGCAGCTTCGATTTTCTCTGCTTCAACAGTTCTACTTAGTAAATCAACATCACCTTGTAATAATTGATCTAATTCAGTTTCACTTGGTGTAACTTTAACAATAATCTCTTGAAGCTTTGGAGCTTTACCAATGTAATTTGGGAAAATTTCTAATCTTACAAATTCAGATTCTTTGTACTCTGTAAACATGTAAGGACCATAACCAATTGGGTAATTGATGTTAGTTTTTACATATTCATGAACATTTTGACCTGCTGCTTCAGCACCATTTGTTATAGTGTCTTCTGCATAAATCCAAGTGTCATAGAATACAGTCATGTCTGTAGTGAAAATAACTTTCTTTAATTTGAAAGTGATTGTGTTAGCAGCTTCGTCAATAGTAATTGATTCAACATAATCGTCCATTGAAGTAGATCCACCTGTTGCAGAAAAATCTTCTTTATTCATTAAGAATTCATATGTGAATTTAACATCGCTAACTGTTAATTCTTCACCGTTGTGGAATGTAATGCCATCATTAAGCTTAAATGTCCACTCTGTTAAGTCTTCACTAACTGTCTTTTCTGCTACTAATGGTGAATCAACGATCTCACCAGCAGCGTTGTCAGTCATTAAACCGAATGCCCATACTAAGTTTTGAATGTCAACATCATAACTTGAGTTTGTCCAACCTGGGTAGAAGTCGCCATTAAAATCTGACGTTGCAGCCACGAATGGTCTCATATTAACTTCTTCTACTTCTTCTACTTCTGTTGCAGACTCATTAGTATCATTATTGTTATTCGCCTCAGTAGCATTGTTTGCTTCAACTGCATTATTGTTATTCGATGCAGAATTGCCACAAGCTACTAGTGAAAACACTAATACTAGAGCCAACAGTAAAGTAATAAATTTCTTCATAAATACCCTCCCTATAATTTAACTACTTATGATTTGTTTATTGTTAATTCAGAAAAAAACATTAATTCAAATTCTCAACATCTAGTTAACTACAGCTAGACATTAATACTTTAAAAATAAGCGGTTTTTATTCTAAAGTTACAATTACCTTTACTTACTTGAAAACGTTTTCAAGCTTAATGATCATTGCAAACCAAATTAGATTCAATATGCAATTGCCGTAATATTCGCTTTCAATTCTAACAAAATTTTAACCTTTATAGTACCTAATGTCAAGGGAACTTAATAAATGAAATTGTAATGTGTAGCGGATGTTTCGTATAATGCAGACTTCACATTATAATGTGTCTTTTTTGTAATAATTTTTATTGTGTTGCAATGGGTGGTATCTAAGAACTTTATGTTAGATAAACCACTTACGAGTTATACTTTTCAAGTGAAAGTTCAAGTGTTCAATACAAGCTTTTAGTATCAATACTCAAATAGCTAAAAATTGCATTTTTACAACAATAAGGCATAAAAGCATTATTTTTTTCTGTTATTTCCCATTTCCAAATTGCAAGTTCTTTAATCCCCTTTATCATAGAATAATCACAAGCATTGATAAATTTTGGGTTGTATTTCGGGAATACGCTTGCATTTTTTACATTTTCCCTATGTAAAAAGCTATATATTTTTCATAGATTTCATTTAAAACGAGATAGTCTTTCCTAAGATCAAATATGATCAATATTTTTCTAAAAATATCTTTTTTCTTTATAGTTTGATATATTTTCATCTATTCCTATCTTGGTTGTTTATTAAACTATATGCAAAATTATAAATCTGTTTGAATAAAGGTATCATCCCACATTAAAATCATGTTACGTTTTATTCATATTTATAATTATATTTTCACAATAAATCAGCAATCCAATTTGGATAAGGTATAAAAAAATCCAACAGTCTTCTAATCAAAAACTGATATCCTCGATCTAAAGAAATGTTGGTTTCCTTATATTCATTTGATATTCAAATGTTAATTGAAAACTTTTTCAATATTAATGCACCATCATGATTTCTTTCAATTATAAAATGACACTATCACAAACAATAAATTGCTATATCCATGTTTGATGTCGTTAAATCCAAACTGTTACTTGAACTATAAGTTAAATTTTAACAACATACTTCTTACGATACATCAGGCTCTACATGTATGGTTATCATTGATGAATTGCCACACACCTTCATTAATTTATTTTCAATAGATGTTGCAATCTCATGAGCTAATTCCACAGTAAGACTTTTTTCTACTATAATATGCATTTCTATCGCCTTTTTTATTCCAATTTTTCTAGTACGCAATTTATGGTAGGAAATTATATTTTTAGATTGATCCAATATAGTTTCAATTGCATCCATTTCTTCTTTACTTAGTGAAGCTTCCATAAGCTCATCAATGGATGGCTTCAAAATACTTAGCCCTACCCTAAAAATAAAAATACTCACCACTACTGAAGCAAGAGGATCAAGTACTGTCCATTTTTCTCCTAATAGAATTGCTCCTCCTATTCCTACAAGAGTGCCTATTGATGAAAAAGCATCTGATCTATGATGCCATGCATTAGCTATTAATACTGGGCTGTTAATTTTATGAGCTCCTTTGATAGTGTATCTGAATAAATACTCTTTTGTAACGATAGAGAACATAGCTGCTACCAAAGCAATCAATCTCGGTTTTGATAGTTGACCTCCTCTTATAATAACGAGAATATTTTCCGCTCCAGATTTAAGTATCTCAAATCCTACTATAAATAGGAAAACACTAATAATAACTGTTGCAAGTGTTTCATATTTATCGTGTCCATAATTATGACAATCATCAGCCGGTTTGTCAGTAAGTTTCAGACCAACTAACACAACAGCATCTGTTAGGAAATCTGATAATGAATGAACACCATCAGCAAGCATCGCGCCACTTTTCCCTACTAAACCTGCTATTATTTTTAATATGGCTAACAATGCATTTAGCCAAAATCCTACTAAAGTTATTCTTTTTCCTTCTTGATTTCTTAATAAATTTTTTTCCATTGTAAATCCTCCTAATAATCAGCTGTTTTTAAGCAAAAAAAATCCTACGAAACCATAATTGTTAATTATAGTCCCACAGGATTACTCCATGCTGCCAAATTTGGCCCGGCTACGTATACTAAAAATATACTGCTTGATCTTTAAAAGGTTTCTATTCATTTAAAACTTCTAAACTAATTTTAATCAAGATCTAAGCAATTGTCAATACCACGTATTACTAATATACATTTAGTGGTTAGACTCAAAGAAAAAAGAGAACATGAGTATATTACCGAAGTAATGACTTCATAATCTTTGTGGATATAATTTATTTTTTTATATCAATATTATGTGTGGATAGTAGGTATTTAAATATGCACACCCATTAGTGTACTCCCCTCTCAAGGTAGAGTGTCTACCATTTCAAAGCTCAAAGTAATAGTATGATTACCTTTCTGTTTTTTTACATTTAGAGCAATTCATCACAATCATACATTCCTATAGTCCCTGAATATTTATTTTTGCATCAAATTCAGACTATTCTTAATTTTCTGTAACATGTTACAAAAAATAATTTTGCCATGATATAATTAAATTGGAAGAAATTGAATGTCATTTTTATAAACGAGGTTCTAGTGTAAAACTAAAGTATAAACAAAAGATCCAACTAAGTGAGTTTGCTATATTGAGTGTTATTTATTATGTATCTTAAAACAGATGTAGCGATTTCTTGAAAAGAAGAAAGCGAACACCAACATATATTGTTAACTCGTTTTATTTTATTTCTATAAACTCAAGCAAATCACATGAATCAAGATTAACTATTATTACTAATTTATTTGAGTCGCTATCAAAGGTAAAAGACTGGAGGGGAATATGAACACAAGATTATCAAAATTAATGAGAAGAGTAATAATTCTTAATGTAGTAATCACTTTAATAGCATTCGCTATTCATGGGTATTATCTGTATCGGGTTTTTGAATCGAATGATCAAATTGTTAGAGTTATGCAAGATAAACAAGTCATTAGAGAAACAGCTATACGAATGCTAGAAAAAGAAGGCGTGAAATTACATATTGGTGATGGCGTCACAATTAATTTTGGAATATTCATATCTATAACAACACTGGTTCTTCTTTATATTTACTCGCAAACCAACGGTTTTTTTGCTGGATTTTTTGCTGCTCTCTGTGCTGTACTTACAACATATATAGGAGGATTGCTGCTATTTTATGTTTTCTTATCAGGTAAAAGTGAAATGAATCGTAGAAATAGTGGATATTCAATCAAAAATAAATGGCAAAAGTATATTCATGAAAATGGCACTCTCAATTAAACTTCTAAAATTAAATTCAACACTATATTTCATTTACACAACTTTTAAATAGGCTAAATCTCATTTTCATATTGATAAGCTAAGTAAAAATGAGCACTATGCATTATGTATAGTGCTTAGTATCCTTGATAATTTTGTCATTATTCGTTATGTTATATATGGTCAAATTGGATAATATTTTAGATTTATTATTAGTCCAAATCAATTCTATATGTATACTCATCATATGATATATCAGTTCCAAGCTTTTTAAAAGAACCTTCTTTTTCAATATAAAATCCTGGTTCAAATGCTTTCTTAATAAAGCATTTGAACCAGGATTTTGTTGTGCTACTGATGCAGTAATTTTACATCCACCATTATTATAACAGAAATCAACTAACGCTTTTATCATTTCGGTAGCATAACTCTGAAGCCAATAACTTTTGTGGATAGAATAGCCTAAACTCCACGACTTTTCTTCATCACTGGGAACAGCACTACATGTTCCAATATAATTCCCTGTTTTCTTTGAAACAGCAACAAAATAACAGCACCCATCAAATATTTCTACACTTTCTTTCCAACTCAAATAATAATCACCAGCTTTATTTCTTGGTGGGTCAGACATATATTTACCCATTTCATCATCCTGCCAGATATTAATACAAAAATCCGCATCTACTTTTTTTGTACTTCTAATAACTAATCGATTTGATTCTATACAATTTATCATAACAATCCCTCTCAGATTATAAAGCTCTTTAAAAGTATAACATGTAATATATCTTCAAAAAATTACAAAGTAATTACACTAAAAAACACGTATCATAAGATACGTGTTCTAATACTTGGTGCGGATGGCGGGATTTGAACCCGCACGCCCATAAGAGCACTACCCCCTCAAGGTAGCGTGTCTGCCGTTCCACCACATCCGCATAAAAAGTACTTTTATATTATAAGTTTTTTATGTGATAATGTCAATGGATTCTGATATAGAATCCAAAGAAAAAGCTTGGATTACTCCAAGCTATTGTACACTGATTGTTTCTGGTGCCGTTAACTCATAACCATTCAGTTCAACTGAAATAGTTTTAATTACAACATCTTCTAATGGTCGATCGTTTTTGTCAACCTCTACTGTTGCTAATGCATCTACTACGTCCATACCTTCTACAACATATCCAAATGATGAATACTGTCCATCTAAGAATGAACTATCACCATGAGTGATAAAGAATTGAGACCCAGCTGAGTTAGGAGCTTGAGTCTTAGCCATAGAGATAATACCTCTTGTATGACTTAAGTAAGTTACCATTAACTCATCAATTACAAAAAACTCATCTTTAAGAGTATAACCCGGTCCACCAGCACCAGTGCCTTCAGGATCTCCACCTTGTATCATGAAGTCTTTGATGATTCTATGGAAAATAAGACCATCATAATACCCTTCATTTGCTAAAGTAATAAAACTGTTAATTGTATTAGGAGCCACTTCTGGAACCATATTTAAAACAATCTTTTGATCATCTGAAAGTGTGATTGTTACAACAGGTCTATTGGTATCATCTAATTGAGTTATATCAATCGGATTGAATTCATATGCAGGTTGATCATCTGTTTCCTCAGTTGTTTCAGTTGTTGTTTCAGTTGTTGTTTCGTTTGTTTTGTTTGTTTCGTTTGTTGTTTCGTTTGTTGTTTCGTTTGTTTCGTTTGTTTCATTTGTTGTTTCGTTTGCTGCATTTGTTGTTTCGTTTGCTGCATTTGTTGTTTCGTTTGCTGCATTTGTTGTTTCGTTTGCTGCATTTGTTGTTTCG
>JAEIOD010000063.1 GCA_016342415.1 Clostridiales bacterium | reverse complement strand
CCAGATAAAATCTTAAATATACGAAGCCAAATATCTACAATGATTATGGCACATAACGGAAGCGCATCTGAGATGCCCTCGAACTTACAATCTGCTCTCATGCTTGTGAGCCTGTGAACAGCTAATGAGCTGGTGAATCGGTTAGTGAGAGGGTTTGTCCATGATTATATGAACATGTATATATTCACTCAAACCTACCTCCTCCGTTCACTCACCTGTGGACCTCGGCTCAGATGTAGTGTTATGTGCTGTTATCATTAGATACAATAGTCTGTTATATATATTCAATACCATGATTGATTAAACATACTTGTTTTTTATTATATCAACTACCATCTTGCTAAAAGTAACTATTAGTATAATTGCACCTAATATTATAAAAATACTTACAAACCTAAATAGTAAAAACTGATACAAATTCATTTGAGTTGAATATGACTTTCCAAAAAAGCGTATACTCATACCATAGATTGACGCAGATTCTCCTATACCAAATAATCTGTCTAAGAAATAATCATATCCCATCTGTTTCCCTATTTGACTTTCAAGCTGTTTCCACATCTGAAATGTTGCATATAAATGATCAGAAACTGTTAATAGTAATGAAGTTATTATATTAAGTTTTATCCATTTTCTTGTTTTCATATCTCTCCTTTTGCATAGTAACTCTATTTTTTTAGGATGTAATACTCGACTGCTACAAATTCATGAAACTCACAAAGAGTCATTTCTAAAATAAAATAATTAACTCAGCATTTAAATATAAAACGAAACTCCCAATTACCCAAAACACCTGATATCTATTAAACTTTAAATCTTTTCTCCATATAAGACCAACTACCAAAGCTATAATAAATAAGGGAATGAAGTATCCATAGTCAAATATTTTATCACTATATTCATGACCCTTAAATACAAATAACATTGCAATAGATATAACTAAATGTATTGTATAAACTGCTCCTGCTGTAAGCATTTTTCTTCTTAAGCTCATTATATTCCCCTTTTTATTTAGAATTTTCTATAATTAGATCTTAATATATCAAGAAAACATACAGTGACCAAACTTAATGTTATGTGCTGTTAATCCTAAACAACTAGCTAATTACAATCCACCAACAAAAACTCAAACTACTCATCTCATCTGCTCTTCAACCTAAAGAGACAACCATTATATTCATAATGATAATGGCACATAACGGAAGCGCATCTGAGATGCCTTCGAACTTACAGCTTGTCCTCATGGCTGTGAGCTTGAGAACGCCTAATGGACAAGTGACTCGGTTAGTGAGAGGGTTTGTCCATGATAGCAAATTCATGTAACTACTTCCCTTTAAGTAAGCTTCTAAAATAACTTTCCTGTGGACCTCTGCTCAGATGTAGTGTTAGGTGTAGGAACTTATTTGACACTTATTTAGATATAACGAAACCATGAAATGAATCATCTAATAATTTCACAGATTTCCCATCGTAACTTGACAGTATTAATTCCTGAATGTCTCCACTAGAACCTCCATCCCTAAAAGTTCTACCACCTGATATAGTATATTTATCATGAGATAGGCTGAACGTTTTAGATTCTCCGGCTTCTAATATGAACAATGCAAGTGTCCCATCAGAGTTCAAAATGCTTATTTTATCTATATCGTCTTTTCTTAACCAGCGACTGTCGATACTAACAGAAAAAATTTGTCTTTCCTCAGCATAGTTTCTTAAGGTGAAGATAGCTTCAAACTCTTTCAATTTACTTTCACTATAATTGTAAGTTATCTCGCTATCCTCATATTCATATGCAATTGCCGATAATCCCTCTGAATTTCTTTTAATGTATTGGGCTGTCGTATTTGTAATAAACGAGAAGCAAATCAATAAAACTATAACAATAATAAATATCTTTCGTGTTTTAATTTCTCCCTGATTTACTGCATATTTTTTTACTAATAGTATGCTTATGCAAAATAGAACACCACAATATATCACTGTTAGGTGTAATCCTGTATAATCACCAGTCCAAGATCGAATACCTAAGAACTCAAGAACATAATCACCTAATGCTCTTGAATATTTGGAGTCCATCGATAAAAACAGTGTTGTAGCCATCAGCCATATCGATAGATAAGCTTTAATTCTATTGTTCACGAAGTCTCCTTTCTAATAATAAGTTCTTTCACCTAACGGAAGCGCATCTGAGATGCCTTCGAACTTACAGCTTGTCCTCATGGTTGTGAGCTTGCGAACACCTAATGGACATGCGACTCGGTTAGTGAGAGGGTTTGTCCATGATAGAAAAATCATGTATCTACTCATCTCAAAACTAACTTCTAATATCACTCACCAGTGGACCTCTGCTCAGATGTAGTGTTAGACGATTTAGTTATTTGTAATGTACCAATGGTCTGTAGTTTCATTATCACACTTTTTATAATCGACATTTATGGTATTTAATATTTCATCAATCTTGTCTTCACTACTATAAAGAATGGTATAGAAGGAATCATAAACACTAAGTAACGCAAACTCTTTATTTTCATCTTCAATAAACATTTCGCTTAAAAAACAATTATATATTGAATCTAAATCTAAACCTTTAGTATTTCTAAATCCAGAGTTTCCTGTTAGTGGATCTTTCCAAAAAAATCTTTCTTTATCTTTCTTTATAAAGTAATCGAAAATATCTTGTAAAATATATTCACTTATCTGATCACTATTTGGTAAGAAGATGTTTTTTGGTAATTTTCTTTCTAATCTATTTGCGAAGTCAAAGTTAGCATAATTTTTATTCAAAGAACCATTTGATGATTTCAACCCTAATTCTAATTCATCAAATGAATTAAATCTCAAATATTCATTAATACTTTGCCATCTACATCTAAGTGTATTAGTTAAGATTTCTTTTGTAGAAGGATACAATTCACCATCTTTTTCAAATGCATTAGTTGAGCGATTTACTTGTACAAATGGATGAAATAATATTGCAGCCGAAGTGTATCTATCTCTCATTTGATTTAGTATCTTATCTTTTTCAGATGAATTATGTAATACCATATTCTTCTCCTCATTGAAGTTATCCAGCTAATAACTATTTCGTCTAACGGAAGCGCATCTGAGATGTCTTCGAGCGCTACAGTGTAGTTGCTTATGGTTGTGAGCTCGCGAACACCTAATGCAACAAACGACTCGGTCAGCGAGAGGATATGTCCATAAGTATAAAACTTTGTTTATGCCCTAGTACGACCTTTGTACTAGGAGCTAAAGCAAACCCATACTTACACTTTATCTGTGGACCTCTGCTCAGATGTAGTGTTATGCGTTGTAATTATTCATTGCTCTAATCTAAATTAGATACCATATACCTTTTCATAATATGTTCTTATTAAAGCATTTGAATTTTCTATTTTTCTCTGTTCCTCTATACTTAATTCTAAAAACTCATCATAGGTTAAGCTTAAATCAAATTGATTTAAATATGACCATTGTCTAAGATTTCCTAATAATTTTCCAGCTTCCATGCTATTATCATATATAGATGATAATAGTAATTTTCTGGAATATATATCTCCAACTTGCATCCACGAAATAATTTGTCTAATCATTCTACAATCCTTGTGTAGTAGATAGTTGTCTTTATTTTCGAATTCTATCCTTTTTATTTCTTCATCTAAGAAGAACTTTAATGTATCTGGATCTTGACCATTTTGTAGCACCAATAATCCATATTCAAAAAAATCATATTGAATAGAATCAATTTCTTCTTTATATTTCTCTAATACTAGAGCTAAATCAACTAATCCCTTCCAACGAGCATGATTCGAGATAATAACACATACTTTGTACAAATCCAAATTAACTGAGTATCTAAATTTCATCTAAATTCTCCTAACTTTTTTGGTGTTAATTGCTTTGAGTTTAAAATAATCACTATATTAAAGAAGATATCTTTTTAGTGAATCATTATTGCGCATTACGGAAGCGCATCTGAGATGCCCTCGAACTTACAGCCTCTGCTCATGTCCAATTTACTTGGACTAATGCAGTGGTGACTCGGTTAGTGAGAGGGTTTGTCCATAATAGCAAGGACATGTAACTGCTTCTCTAAAGTAAACGACTTACACCACTCTCCTGTGGACCTCTGCTCAGATGTAGTGTTATATGATGTTGGCAATTGTGGCAGGACGCCACTTATTTTTTGCTCGTTTCTCTTAACTGTAGATACTCCATAATAATCACTGCTGTAAAAACTCCAAAAAAACTATATATATGATAAGGGACATTTGAAACTAGTACCGTATAATACATGAATAACAGAATAAAGTTTATCAGAATTAGTGGTGACATCAATATCCTTCTAAATTTTTTCAGTGTGAATTCTACAATTGCTAATGACAAAACATAAAATATTATCAAGATCATTATGTTATGTTTTAATTGAATCTTTGTTATGATATTGTACACAAAAATCATACAGATATAGATCAATAAAAAGTAATGCTTTTTATGTCCCATGATTCCTCCATGTTTATTCAATATGTAATTAAAGCTAAACTTGCTCCATATTTTTTATATTACCTGCAACAGGACGTTGCATTAAAGTTGCCAATTTTATATAACGGAAGCGCATCTGAGATGCCTTCGAACTTACAGCTTGTCCTCATGGCTGTGAGCCAGCGAACGCCTAATG
>JAEIOD010000062.1 GCA_016342415.1 Clostridiales bacterium | reverse complement strand
AGGATTATTTAGGTATTAACAAAGACTAACTCAGCCTACGAGGCTGACTTTTTTTGATTAGATTTCGGATAACGGAAAGTGTCTGAGACGCCGTCGAGCTTACAACCGAACTCTCATGCTTGTGAGCCTGCGAACAGCTAATGAGTCGGTGACTCGGTTAGCGAAACGAGTGTGTCCATAAGTATAAAGCTCTGTTGATGCCCTAGTACGTTTTTTGTACTAGTGGCTGAAGTATATTCATACTTTCACTTTATCGGTGGACCTTGCTCCAGACACAGTGTTATACGCTGTGGCCTCTCGCGGCAGGACGCCGCACCATTTTCATTTAACTACTGTTTTCTTTTGATTAATAGTAAATCAACTTCAACTATGATCACAGTTTTCTACTGCTTCACGTTGAATTGAAAACTATAGTAAGTTGATCATCTGAGTATGCTTACTCATAACGATTAATTCACCATAAACTCAAAGTACAATTCTCAAAAATAAGAAAGCACTCTTTTGACCTTGAAGCCTCTACTATCAAAGGTCTACAAAAATCTGCAACAGGACGTTGCACACGCACTTAAGGCCATGGCGTATAACGGAAGCGCATCTGAGATGCCTTCGAACTTACAACCTGCTCTCATGCTTGTGAGCCAGCGAACAGCCAATGAGCTGGTGACTCGGTTAGTGAGAAGGTTTGTCCATGATAACAAGTATTTGTAACTACATCTCTCAAAGCTACCTTATCCTATCACTCTCTTGTGGACCTCTGCTCAGATGTAGTGTTAGACGATGTTGAGTTGCTAAAAACATATCAGTACTACTATTTACTGATAATTATTGAACCTGAGAATCCAACGCCATCTTGACTCAGATAAAATTCTATTTCTTCATCTTCACTGTTTCTCCATTTCAATTTTCCATTTGGTATTCCACAATTCAAGTAAGTATCTATTTCTACAATTGCATTACTAATCTGAGATATTTCTTCTATAATCTGTACTTCCTTCAGTTCGTTTAGTGATTCATCCCACTCAACTTCAACTACTTGAAAATCATATATACTACCCAACACTTGCAATTTCAATACTTCACCGGTTCCTGGAGAATTCAAACTTAATTTCATAGGTTGCATATATATCGGGACTTGTTCAGACTCGAATCCAATTATATTTACAGTATAGTTAGCATTATTCTCATCTGTAATAATGTAATTAAGTATTTTATCACTAACTGATAATACATCTATGTTTTTCGAACCACTTTGTCCATTTAACTCTTTTTCCATTGATAGTAACTCGGTTTTTAAGACTTCTATTATATTTTCTTTTTCTTCTAAAAGATCTTCTGTTAACTCTTTCACACTGGTTAAGCTTATATTATCCTCATTTTTCTTTTCCATTTGAATGTTTAAATTATCAATTTCTGACTCTAAAGTTTTTATCCTCTCTTGAAGTTCTTCAATATAGTTTTCAGATTCTTCTAAAGAACTCAACAAAACATTGATTTCTGAATCATCATCAGGATTACTAGTATTACAACTAAATAAGAGCAAACATATTAATATAATATACGTGAATTTTTTCATAGTTTTCTCCATTATTCTAGCAAATAAATATCGTCTAACGGAAGCGCATCTGAGATGCCTTCGAACTTACAACCGGTTCTCATGCTTGTGAGCCTGCGAACAGCTAATGAGCTGGTGACTCGGTTAGTGAGAGGGTTTGTCCATGATAGCTAGAACATGTAACTGCTTCTCTCATACCAACTTCTCACATCACTTACCTGTGGACCTCTGCTCAGATGTAGTGTTAGCTGATTTCTTTTATTTGGAGTTCACTAATTATGGAAGTCTTCTGATATTCTTATAACTACATCATTTACCAAATGAAGAGTATATGATAAATTAGGTTGTTTTGACATTTTGGAGATTAGATCCTCATACGAACTTCCTATCATTTCACCAGGATCCCCATCCTGATACAAATAGATTTTTAGCCTGTCATTCAAATGGTACTTCCTATCATCATTTGGATCATTGTAAATATATGCACCAGATATAATCAGCTCATTATCTGTATCTATTCTTAGTTCTTCTATTCTTTTTTCATTATAGTATGCTACATATTCAAGTACATCAATCTCAATTAAGCCATTTTCCTCATCATAATTAGTGATAATTCCTCTTATAGTCGAATAATCTTCTAATTCTGTAATGATATCATTCATTAACTCTGAGATATAAGCTCTATAGGAATCTTGATTCATTACGTAGTTTATATCCCTAATCTGCTTTTCAGTCGATGATTCTAAAGTCACTATTCTCTTCTTTAGTTTATCAATTTCTTTCTTTTGCTGTGCAATTTCGTCATTCTTAAACTTTAGTTCGCCTTCAATTTGATTTAACACTTCTTCTAATTTGGTATATTTAGTCTGAATTTCACTCTCAAGGCTTTCATAATCTTCAATCGTCATTTGGTTATTATTTTGAGAATCGCATCCAACCAATAACAGAAAAGTCACTATGATTATTATTCTCTTATACATCGTATCCTCCTTATAATAAAAGATTTCAGCTAACGGAAGCGCATCTGAGATGCCTTCGAACTTACAACCTGCTCTCATGCTCGTGAGTCTACGAACAGCTAATGAGCTGGTGACTCGGTTAGTGAGAAGGTTTGTCCATGATAGCAAGATCATGTATCTACTCTTCTTAAATCTAACTTCTAACACCACTCCTCAGTGGACCACTGCTCAGATGTAGTGTTAGGTGAGGTTCACAACGGTAATTATATTAATTATCTTTTCATTTACAACTTACTCAAAGAGTACTTTCATAACTCTCAAGTACCTATATGGATACACATTTTCGATAATATTATCCTTAAAGGTTGACGTTTTATGACTAATAGAACCACTATCATCAATATAATTGATTCCAATTATTTGAGGTTCACTATATTTCAAATCGACCTGATAGTTCAAGAATTTCCATACATCAATTTTTTTGTCTTCATGATCGATAACAGTTGTAGTATTTATCTTTCCAGAAGATATGCTATTATTACTTCTTGATTTAATCTCTAAATTACCGAATTCATCAACGCCTATGGCAATATCCAATGAATTTTTTGCATCAATTATAACTTCGTTTGTGGTCTCAATTAAATCGCCGTCTTCATATATTTCAACAATAATCTTACATTTACTATAACTATCATCAATACTAAATCTAAATAGAGCATCAGTATCATATGAATCTAAAAATCTCTTGAATTCTTCTTCGTTTTCATCCATATCCATAGGAGCTAAGATATTAATGCTTTCCTTTTCATTACTATTTTCGCAGCTGCACATAAATATAATTATCGTAACTATTATAGCTATTCCTTTAATAATCTTCATATTTGCCTCATATCATAATTCTAGTTTTATAGTAGTTGGGAATTTCACCTAACGGAAGCGCATCTGAGATGCCTTCGAACTTACAACCTACTCTCATGCTTGTGAGCCCGCGAACAGCTAATGAGTTGGTACTCTGTTAGTGAGAAGGTTTGTCCATGATAGAATAGACATGTAGATAATTCTATCAAAGCTACCTTATCAGTTCACTTACCTGTGGACCTCTGCTCAGATGTAGTGTTATGTGCTGTTATCATTCCATATTATTTATCTCTTCATAACAAATTACTGTAAGTACAAATCATTACTAATGAATGCAAATAAAATATAACTTGTGAGCAAAACTGTTATTGCTTGACCAATTATTGTACTGAGTTTCTCCTTACAAAATATGCCAATAAATAAACCCAATATGGCTGCTATAACTAATAATCCGATTCCATAAATAGCATATCCGCTTATATACAATGATAGGAAGAGTATTATTGCAGCTACTATACGAAATATCCTAATCAGAATTTTTACCTTTCTCTTTATCATTAGTTTCTCCTTAAATCCACTCTATATCGATCTTCAATATCTGCTATAAGTTGAGTCATTTATTGTAAACTCATAAACCTAATTTAACTTTCTTTTAATCTTTACCAAAGTCTTTGGTAAAGCTGCACTAATTAATATCATCATTATTCCAATACCACTTAGCAAAACTGAACTTAGTGGTGTTAATAGACCTAGTAAGATACAGAAAAGGCCTATAATTACTGTTAGTATTTTTATAACTTTCATTCATACCTCCGTGTACTTAGAATAATACTTCATCAAAATATGTCATTGATGCAGCACTCACAATCTAAACTAAACGAGCGTTATGTGCCGTTAACCCTAAAAAATAGTAGACTAAAATCTATCCATAAGAACATAAATAACTCATCTCATTTGCACTTTAACCTCGTAGGACACACATTATACTTTGCAATGATTATGGCACATAACGGAAGCGCATCTGAGACGCCGTTGAGCTTACAACTGAACTCTCATGGCTGTGAGCCTGCGAACGCCTAATGAGTCAGTGACTCGGTTAGCGAAACGAGTGTGTCCATAAGTATAAAGCTATGTTGATGCCCTAGTACGGGTTTTGTACTAGTGGCTAAAGTAAACTCATTTAACCACATTATCAGTGGACCTCTGCTCAGATGTAGTGTTACACGAAGGATTTTTCTTTTGTCTTAACTGTAAGCAAGCGTTACTTCTTCCATTTATTATTATATAGTATATTCGTAAGCGCCAATTCCAGCACACATATTTACTTAAAACATAACTTGATATAATCATCTCAGATATGAATAGTGAGGT
>JAEIOD010000061.1 GCA_016342415.1 Clostridiales bacterium | reverse complement strand
TATAAAAGAAATCAGTCGTTTTATATTATAATAAAAAAACCTGAGATTACATGTGTATCAGGATTGACGCTTACCTTTCTATAAGAAGTAATATATCTCATTAGCAACAATGGCACCTAACGGAAGCGCATCTGAGATGCCCTCGAACTTACAGCTTGTCCTCATGACTGTGAGCCTGCGAACGTCTTATGGACAAGTGACTCGGTTAGTAAGAGGGTTTGTCCATGATAGTATAAACATGTAACTGCATCTTTTAATACAGCTTCTCGCATCACTCACCCGTGGACCTCTGCTCAGATGTAGTGTTAGGTGATTAGTCACTTTGTTATACCCAGAATCTAATATGTATTTAGTAGTTTTTCATCTTCCATATAACTACACTTCACTCCTAATGAGTCGATGTATTGTACTAACTTAATCATTGCTGGCCTTTCTGTAGCATAATGAGAACCACCAATTAAGTTAAGTTTTAATTCCTTGTTTAGTTTATGAAACTCCTTGTTTGCCTCTTGGACAAAAGGCGCCTTCCATGTATTTTCTATTGTTCCACCTATCAAAGTATCTGCACCTAATTCATATGCAGCTCTAAGAATTTCAGCTTCGTCACCACCACCTGCAATAACAGCAATCTTTGATATTTTGTTGTGATACTTCTCAACCGTTAATTTCTCTCTTTTTATTGTATTTCTTGTCTCTTCAATGAATTGATCAAAGTTATCATTCTTTACATTACCGATTAGTGCAGTTGGTTTACCAAAGTAATCAAAGAAATAATTCTCTATTTGAACTCCTAGTATTTCAGCCAAAGTCTTAGAAGTTCCATAGATTTCATGTGTATCTAAACCAGCATGAGCAACATAAATAGATATGTTACAAGCAATCAGCTTCTCAAATACTTCCGCTTTAATTGGACATAAACCTCTACCATCTTCAAAAAAATCAAAGTTATGGTGAGTGATTATCATACAGTTCTTTAATGAAGTTAACTTTTCTACTATTTCATCAGTTATAAATACACATGTAAATACTTCTGAGACATTTTCACTACCCTTAATCATCAAACCCGTTTTCAAATCAAGAAAATCTTGGTTAATATACTTCTTACTTTTTTGTGTATACGACCAATTAGCTAAGTTTTCCTTTTCTGGAGTGTTAAAGAACTCCTTGTCTAATTGACTTACAAGTTTATGCAATAACATGTTTTTTCCTTTCAATTTACAATTAATTTAATAAGTGACTATTTCACCTAACGGAAGCGCATCTGAGATGCCTTCGAACTTACAACCTGCTCTCATGCTTGTGAGCCCGCGAACAGCTTATGAGCTGGTGACTCGGTTAGTGAGAAGGTTTGTCCATGATAACAAGATCATGTAGCTACTTCTTTTAACTAACTCCTACAATCACTTACCTGTGGACCTCTGCTCAGATGTAGTGTTATGTGATGCTTTCTTGGGAGTGCTGATGTATTTCATGTAATAAAGCAATTATTCCCCAAATCCAAGTTTCGTCACTTATTTCATTTGCATCTGATAGTACATCTAAAATAATTGGCATAGTCATCTTTTGATTCATTCCTGCTATTCTCTCAATAATTTTTTTCGATCCAGGCCAATTCGCATCTTGTAGCCAAGTTAAAAGTTCTTTCATTATATCTAGCAATTCAATATCACTATAGCTACATAAAACAGTTGCAGCATTCTCCCAATGATTTTTTTGTCTAGGAAGGATTAATTTCTTCAAATCAATATCAGTCCTACCACTAAGGAAATTAATTGCCTTCAATTGTATCTCATCATCCTTATACCATGATAAATCATCAATGTAATTATTTATTTCCATGTTAATCCTCCCAAGAAAGTTTTACATAACGGAAGCGCATCTGAGATGCCTTCGAACTTACAACCTGCTCTCATGCTTGTGAGCCTGCGAACAGCTTATGAGCCGGTGACTCGGTTAGTGAGAGGGTTTGTCCATGATAGTAAAACCATGTAAATGTTTTAAAAGCCAATTTCTTCCGTTAACTCACCTGTGGACCTCTGCTCAGATGTAGTGTTAGATGATTGAATTTATGGGAACTCACAAGATAATACTATACAATCAGATACTACCGTAATGTTTAATTCTGATTTTAAAGAATCAACTCAATTAATCTAATGACTCAGAAGCTACAGATTCTCTGATTAACAAGACATATTGTAGGAATTGATTTATATCTTGATCTAGTTCTTCTCCTGTGAATTTATCTATCATTGGAATAAAAGGTCTATCTGCTTCATTCCCATTTAATTTATACAATGTATATTTGCTAGTGTGTTTATCCGTTATTTCATTAATGAAAGGGTATATAAAATTATATTCAAAATCTTTTCTTCCTCCAGTTCCCATTTTTATGCAATCTTCATAATTATAGACTATAGAAAGTACTTTACCCTTATATGTTGATTCGTTTGAGTTTAGATACGTCCCAAACCACAGTTTATCTCCCTCTATACTTTGTAAAGCATGAGAGTAACCCCATTGTCCATAGTATTTACCTTTTGGCAATACTTCATCTAAAACAAGAAAATTATCGTAAATCATTTTGTCTCGATATTTACTGAATTCAATAAAATTACTGTTATACTTATATGCTTCTTTACTATTCACTATATTTTGATTTACAAGTTCAAAATATACAAGATTCTCTCCAAAATATTCCTCATATAAATCCAGATTTTCTTCGATATCTTCTAAAATTAGTTTAGCATTTTTTTCAGCTATATAGTCTTTAGTGAAAGTGGTTTCAACCATATCAAGTGTCTCTTTAACTAGCATTATTTGAGGTTTTATTTTTTCTGGAGCATCTTTTGCTGGTAATATATCGACTAAAAACCTGTATGCGTTTATAATATTACTTTCAATATCAACACCAATTACTTTTATTTTGTCATTGTCACTTAGAGTTTTATTTAACTCATTTATTTGAATCCAAACGTTATACTGCTCTTTACTTGAATAATCTGTTAAATTTACGCCACTATATAAATCATTTAAGATAGTCTCATCTTCAGTTTCGAGATATTTGTTTATATAATGAGAATCACTATAAGGAATTTCACATAGCAAATATTTGAAATCATTTTTTTTCTTGAAATACTTAATAAATTCAATTTCCAAGATTTGATTATCTTTAATACCATGAGATTCTGCAGTAAATATGATTTCCTTACCATAAATATCAGAATCAAGTATTTCTAGAATATTAATTAAGCTTTGTATATCATCCGAAGTAAACATATTTGCATTATCAAAATACTCATTTATGTCTTTTTTAATGACATTCAATTTATTCGTTTCAGTGTGATCATCACTAACAAGTACTTCATTCGTACAAGAAATATTTAATACACTTACAAATATGAATAACACAAATATTACAAAATATTTTTTGATAGTCTTCACCTCCATTATTATCTACATAAAATTTTATCACAACAAAAGGAAATCTTAACTCAGTTATGGATAAACCCACTTAATTATTCTAGTCATATTAGTATCGTAAGTAGTAATAAATTCTTTCATCTAACGGAAGCGCATCTGAGATGTGCTTGAGCGCTACAGTGCAGTTGCTTATGGTTGTGAACCTGTGAACACCTAATGCAACAAATGACTCGGTCAGCGAGAGGATATGTCCATAAGTATAAAACAATGTTGATGCCCTAGTACTCTCTTTGTACTAGTGGCTAAAGTAAAATCATACTTTCACATTATCAGTGGACCTCTGCTCAGATGTAGTGTTAGCTGTTGTTGTTTAATCATAATCTTTACTTTCATCAATAATCCATTTCTTATTAAGCAGATGTAATTTTACATTTTCTTTTTGATCTTCAGAAGAGTTTGTATCATAGAAGAATTTTCTGTTGAATAGTATCTCTGAATCATCATTCCACTCAAAGTTTGAAGGTTCCCATTCTTCAGTCACATACTCATATTCTAAGCTAATTCCAGATTCTGAAATCTCATAAATCTGAATTACGGTCATATTATCATAACCAACTATCCAAGGAACAATAAATCTTTTCAGAGTTGGTGAAGGAATTATGAAATCATTTACATAATATTTTTCCTTAGTTGTATGAGATATGATTGAACCATAAATTCCTTCATAAAGTGTATAATTTACATAATACCCTACTGGTGCTAACACATTTGAAACTTCTAGACTTGCAATGATATCAATGTTTTTTGAAACCGTTTCAATTGATTTGTCATAAAAAATGAACTTATGATCTTCTGATAAAATTGTATTATATTTTTGAGTCGAATCAATGGGTTTATATATATACACAGTATTTTTATCATAGAGACATTCAAACCATTGAACTAATTCTGAATCAATAATTTCAAATGTATGCAAGAACTTTATATTCTCAACTTGATTTAAACTAACTTCATCAATAAAAGTGCTGGTATCTACACTAGAATATAAATCTATTTTCTCAAAATTATCTGATACATTTGCTTCTGTAATATCTTCTTCAAGCTTTTCAGCTTCTTCAGTTTCTAAATTTAGTTCAACAGATTCCTCTACATCAAAACTAGTATCAGATGCATTTAGTTCTTCTTTAGCTTCAACTCTTTGATTTAAGATTATTGATGATTCGTCGCTTTCGGAATTACCCTTAATACTGATTTCCTCGACATTCTCTTTGCAACTTACAAGTAAAATAAGTAAAATTACTAAGCTAAATTTTCTTATCATGAGACTCCTTTTTCGATTAAACAATTTCAGCTAACGGAAGCGCATCTGAGATGTGCTCGAGCGCTACAGTGCAGTTGCTTATGGTTGTGAGTTCACGAAC